>JBALVQ010000024.1:0-61253 GCA_036960915.1 Amphritea sp. | reverse complement strand
GTTAAGGTATTGAATCCTGCCGTTGCGCCCAGCCATCTTCATATAACGAAATTCGTTTATGTACAATTGGAAAACACTGATTGCGTTAAGGTATTGAATCCTGCCGTTATGCTCAGCCCTCATTACATAACACCTTCAAACCCTACCGTTAAAACCAGCCATTTTCCTTACCTCATTCTGCCATCTAAGCTTTATCTATATCCTTGATTCAAGTAACTGTTTTTTTCCTGACATTGCTTTTTAAACAGGCTAAAATAATTCGTCTATCGCTTGTAATTTGAGTTCACGAGACGGACATGACTGAAAGCCTTGCTACCGATTCCCAAGACGCTCTGTTAAAGCGGATTATTTCTAAAAAACGCCAACGCCTGCGCAAAAACGTTCACATCCTATTCCTTGGCTTGTCCGCTGAGGAAGCCGACCCTATTACCTCCCTGTTACGCGGCGCCCGACTTGCTCCTCGCGGCAAACAGGTTCAATCGGCCAGGGAATTTACCGATGCCCTTGGCGAACGTGCCTGGGACCTGATTCTCAGCCCACAAACTGAAGGCAGCTTCACCGCAAAGGAAGCTATCCAGCAGTTGCATCGCCTGAATAAAGACATTCCGGTCATTCAGTTAGTGCCCAGAAGTACTTGCCAGTCTTTATTACAGGGTTTGAAAGCCAAAATATCTGCCGTCATCGCTCTGGAAGAACCTGAACTACTGGTACTTCAGGTTAGGCACCAATTGGAACATCTGGATAACCGCCGACGCCTGAAGAAAGTTGAAGCCCAACTGGCGCAAACAGAAAAACAAAACCAGCAACTTGCCAGCCTCTCCGAGCTGCCCATTGCATACCTGAGTGCGAATCATAAACCCACGTTCATAAATCAGGCTTTTATCGATCTGTTTGGCCTGGAAGATAATGATCGCCTGATTGACCAGGAAATAGACAAATTTATTGCGATGAAGGATCGGGACTTACTAACTCAGAGACTTGAAGAGACACTGAAACAAGGCACCGAAGACTCAACGGTTAAACTAACCGGACGCCGTATTGACGGCTCAAATTTTCTTGCCAGCTTTTCCCTGCAACAGAGCCGCTATCTTAACCAGGACTGTATACAAGTCATTATTCACCCGGATCTACATGATACACATGACAACTTTTCTAACCTTGATCCGATCACTCGCCTTTATGACAGGCAATACATACTAAACAAACTGGAAAAAGCTGTTCAGAAGGCACTCCCCGGCGGAGCCGATTGTAGCCTTTTATATATCAAATTCGATAATTACAGTGATCTGCTTGCTGAATTAAACTCAAAAGGCAGTGAAGTTATCATGGCTGACCTGGCAGAGCTATTACGCAATAGAATCAACAAAGCTCATATATGCGCCCGCCTCGAAGACGGCATATTCAGTGTCTTATTCCACGACCCGAGTCCGGACAAAGCGGTAAAGCTGGCTGAAATATTACGCCGCAGTATCGCCAAAGAAAAGTTCAGTATTGCCGGTAAAACCTTTCAAACCACTTGCAGCATTGGTATTTGCACCATCAATGATAATGCCCCTCACTACTTGGAGCTAATTGATCGTGCCCGCATAGCTGCTGAAGAGGCTGGCGGGGAGGATTGCAGCAGCAATGATGTCAAACTTTATCAACTGGACACCCCACATGATCCTGTAGAAGTGGATGCGGCGGCGATTCAACTCATTGAGCATGCTCTGGAGAATGACCACTTCAATATCCTTTTTCAGCCTATCCTTGGCCTCGCTGCGAATAATACTTTACGAAATTATGAAATATTCTTGCGGCTTCAGGATGAAGACAATCCAGAAGAAGAGATATCCCCTAACACATTCCTCAACTCTCTGGAGCATTCAGAAACCTGTATTAAGCTGGATCAATGGGTCATTTCTTCCGCCTTCGCCAAAGTAGCTAAAAGTCTTGAAGAACAGCAACGCTTGCGGGTATTTATTAATCTGACAGCACGCACCTTTCAAGATAACGCAACTCCCGAGTGGATCCAGAAACAACTTTTGAAACACCGCATTCCTGCAGACCAGGTGGTCTTCCAAGTCAGCGAATCCGATATGACTACGTGCTTACCTCAAGCACAGCTATTCAGTCAGACCATCAAAAAGCTGGGCTGTAAGGTCTGCATTAAACATTTCGGTGTATCAGGAAATTCGGCAATACTGTGCAAGCAAACCAAGCCGGACATGGTTAAACTTGATGGCTCATTTATTCAGGATCTTGGCAACTCTGCTACCATCGACAAAACGTTTTCCTCTTTAATTGCATCTCTTTCTGAGGCCAATATTCTAACAATTGCCCCCCTGGTAGAAGATGCTCGCTTGATGGGAAAACTCTGGAAATCGGGCGTTGACTTCATACAGGGTTATTACCTGCAGCAGCCCGGCCCTAATATGGACTACGACTTCTTTGAGTGACCCCCTCAAGGCAGTCGTTCTTGCACATCCCTGTGCTCACGACATACCGTACGTCCTGTACGTAAAAAAGGCGCCGCAGGCGCCTTTTTTTATGGGCAAAATACACTTATAACAGATTATCCCGATCACGAAAGCCTATCAGATAAAGAATACCATCCAGTCCCAGCGTTGAAATTGCCTGCTTGGCACTCTTGCGCACCAGCGGCTTGGCACGAAACGCAATCCCCAAACCTGCAATGGACAGCATTGGTAGATCGTTAGCACCGTCACCCACTGCTATTGTCTGCTCCAGGCGTACGCCTTCACGTTCGGCTATTTCGCGCAACAGCTCAGCCTTTCGCTTACCATCAACCACAGTGCCAACAACATTGCCGGTCACCTTACCGTTTTCGATCTCCAGCTCGTTGGCATAGACATAATCAAAGCCCATTTTCTGCTGCAAATAGCGACCAAAATAATTGAAACCGCCGGACAGGATCGCCGTCTTAAAGCCCAGTGCCTTCAGGTTGGCTACCAGCTCTTCAACCCCTTCGGTCAACGGCAGACGCTTGGCAATACCTGCCAGTACTGACTCATCAAGCCCCTTCAGGAGCGCCATACGACGCTTAAAACTTTCCGTGAAGTCGATCTCACCACGCATTGCCGCTTCAGTGATCTCGGACACCTGATCCCCGACACCTGCCTCTTTCGCCAGCTCATCAATCACTTCCGCTTCGATCAGCGTTGAGTCCATATCAAAAACTACCAGGCGGCGATTACGACGGTAAATATCATCTTTCTGGAAGGCGATATCCACATCCAGATCATTGGCGATACGCAGGAATTCTTCACGCAGCTGCGCCGTTACCTCCGGCGCTCCACGTACGGAAAACTCGACACAGGCCTTGGTCTTCTCCTGGGGCTGAGCATCCAATGATACACGCCCGGACAAACGGCTTATATTATCAATATTCAAACCATGGTTAGCTGCAGTCTGAGCCACCATACCAATATGCTCTGCGGTTACTTTTCGTGCCAGCAGCGTAATAATATGACGCGACTTACCCTGACAGCCCACCCAGGTTTCATACTCATCCCGGGTAACCGGCTCAAAACGAATGTTCATGTTCAACTCATGGGCTTTGAACAGAACATCGCGTAGCACGGGTGAAGATTCAGCTTCCTTAGGCACCCCGATCAGAATACCCAATGAAAGCGTGTTATGAATAACTGCCTGACCAATATCCAGAATATCGATGTTAAATTGCGCCAGGATTGTTGTAATAGAGGAGGTAACACCCGGTTTATCTTCACCGGATATATTCAGCAGGATGATTTCTTTCATAACCTATTCACTAAGAGTGCTACAGATGCGTGAATTATATCATCTCCCTTACACAAAACTGCGTATTATAGATACAACACACCAAACTAACTCACAGCGGATAACCATCCAGATTTTTCATTATCCTTAACGAGAAATGGTAAAGCTACAATTACAGCATGGATCTCCTTATTTCTGAACAGTGGTTGCTACTGTCGATTGCTGCAATCGCCTTCATAGAATCCCTGGCATTTGCCGGCATCGTAGTACCCGGCGTCGCGCTGCTATTTGCTGCCGCTGTCGCCGCAGGGCAAAACCATGTTCAAATTTATTATGTTTTAGTCAGCGCTTATATCGGCGCCGTCGCAGGGGATCTGATCAGCTATTTTCTGGGACAGCACGCAGCGCCTTATGTCAGACAGCACTGGCCATTTAAGAACAACCCTCACTGGCTGGAGCAAGGCGAAGACTTTTTCCGCAAGCATGGCGCCTTCAGTGTTGTTCTGGGCCGCTTTATCGGCCCGATCCGCCCGGTAATCCCTTTTATCGCCGGTGCGTTGCAGATGCGCGCAGGTCTATTCCTGGGCTTTAATTTGCTATCTGCCCTGGCTTGGGCTCCGGTGTACATACTGCCCGGCTACCTGCTGGGCAGCTCATCGAGTACACTCAACCCGCAATGGCTGCCATTAATTTACCTTATCGGCAGCATCGTCCTCATGTTACTGCTGTTCCATAAGTTTCATCAGTGGTTACAGCCAGAACAATACCTGGCACAACGATTGGTAAAACTGCTCTATCTTCGCAAGCTCTGGCCTGCTGATAAACCAATCCCAGTGGCAGCAATACTATTGTTGATTTCAATGAGCGGGCTATTTAGCCTTTTTATCGGCATCCAATTAAGCGGTGTTGGCGAGGTATGGAATCAACGCGTGCTAAACATCTTTTACAGCACACCTGATAACCATCCAGCGATAATTAGCACCACACTGCTGGGCGACCTTGCCTTCCTGGCACCACTGGTTGCAGTGTGTTCTGCTTGTCTGTATCTATATGGACTGCGCCGCCTGGCAGTCGGCTACCTGCTGCTATCGACCACGGCGTGCACCGTCAATATTCTCTTCAAAAACCTATTTGCTGTGGCACGACCGGAAACCGGCCAGTGGCTTGAAAGTTTCAGCTTCCCCAGCGGACACGCCAGCGCTGCCAGTGCCGTACTGGCCATGTTAGCCGTGTTAATAAGCCGGCCACTGCATCAGCGTTTGCGCCGCTACATTTACCTATTGTTTGCTATACCGGTGTTAGGCATCTCGATCAGCCGTGTTGTGCTGGGGGTTCACTGGCCCCTGGACAGCCTGACAGGCCTGGCCGAAGGGCTTATTTTCGCCGCGCTATTTAGAATTTTGTCAGGTTTATATGGCTGGCAGGGGCACCAGACAGCAACAACAGGCATCAGCCTGTCAGCAATAACGCTACCAGGTGCCGCCCTGTATGTAGCCCTGAATTTAGACTCGGCGATGCGCCTTTATGGTGCTGCAGGTTAACTGCTCGCCTTTCTGCGAATTTTTTTCAACTTTCGCCTCTTGGCCCGATTACTTAAGCCTTTTGATTGCTTTTTAGACAGCTTCATCAACTCCTGCTCGCTGGCGCTGAGATTCGGATTACTTTCCCGAGCAACACGCTTTGCGTCTGCCGCCGCCTTAGTTTCAGCTGGTTTAGCACTTCCCTTTACAGGTCTTTTCGATGGGCCGTGGGCACCTCCGCCCTTCTCCGATTTCGATTTTGGCTCAGCCCCTGATTTGAACTCAGCATCGCTAGGCTTGCGCGATCGGCCGTTACGGGATGTCGATGGTTTTTTCGCACCGCTAGCGGGTGAGCGACGCCGCGTCCGCTGCCCCTCTTCCAATTCAGCCAGGGCAATCTTGCCCGTGCGCAACAACTCGCGCTTGCTCAACTTTTTCCCCGGCTTACTATCTGACGCCGCCTTGACAGTATCGGGCTTGATGGCCTTTACCAACTCAAAATCTATCTTTCGATCATCCAGATCAACCCGCGCCACCTGCACTCTTAGCTTATCACCCAGCCGGAAACTCCGGCCGCTTCGCTCGCCCTGCAATCGCTGCCGAGGGGCATCAAAATGATAGTAATCTCCGGGCAATGATGAGATATGAATCAGGCCTTCAACATACACATCGGCCAACTCAACAAACACACCAAAGCCCGTCACTGCGGATATTACGCCGTCAAACTCATCTCCCACACAGTCCTGCATATACTCGCACTTGAGCCAGGACATAACATCACGGGTTGCGTCATCAGCGCGCCGCTCGGTCATCGAACAGTGCTCACCCAGCTCAACCACTTGCTCCATAGTGTAGTGATGCACCAGCTTCTTATTCTGTTTGAAGCCCTCTTCTCGCAGCACGTGATTACTGGCCTTCCCGGAGTGAATCAGCGCACGAATGGTACGGTGCACCAGCAGATCCGGATAACGGCGAATCGGTGAAGTAAAGTGGGTATACGCCGGATAATTCAGACCGAAGTGACCCTTATTATCAGGACTGTATACCGCCTGCGACATGGAGCGCAGCATCATTATCTGAATCACATGCTTATCAGCACGCCCCTCCAGGGATTCGGTCAGATCCTGATAGTCATTCGGCGTGGGTTTGTCACCACCGCCAAGAGTTAATCCCAATGGCCCCAGATAAGTACGCAGTGACTCCAGTTTGGCTTCTTTTGGTCCAGCATGAACCCGATACAGCGCCGGATGCTCCAGCTTACCCAGCAAACGCGCTGATGCCACATTGGCACACAGCATACATTCTTCGATTATCTTGTGAGCATCGTTACGGGTAACCGGTACAATCTCTTCGATCTTGCGCTCCTCACTGAAGATAATCCGCGTTTCAGTGGTATCAAAATCTATTGCTCCACGCGCTTCACGGGCACCACGCAAGGCGTGGTAAAGATCATACAGATCTTCAAGGTGAGGCACTAACGGACGGTACTTTTTACGTAGCTCGACACCTGTTTCGCTTTTTGGCTCCTGCAGCATTGCCCCGACCTTGGTGTAGGTCAAACGAGCATGCGAGCTAATCACCGCTTCAAAGAACTTGTAGCCACTGCAATTGCCACTTGCACTGACCGTCATCTCACAAACCATCGCCAGGCGATCGACCTGCGGATTCAGTGAGCAGAGGCCATTGGATAGCAACTCAGGCAGCATCGGCACCACAAATTCAGGGAAGTACACCGAATTCCCGCGCTTATGCGCCTCTATATCGAGCTTGGTATCCGGACGGACATACCAGGAGACATCGGCAATAGCCACCCATAATCGCCAACCACCGGAGCGCTTACGTTCACAGTAAACCGCATCATCGAAATCCTTGGCATCCTCACCGTCGATAGTAACCAGCGGCAATTCGCGCAAAACAACACGATTCTGCTTCGCCGGTTCATCAACCTCAATACCGTATTCGCTGACCTCCTGTCTGACCTCAGCACTCCATTCATCGGGAATGTCGTAGTTATGAATGGCAACCTTGATCTCCATCCCCGGCGCCATATGATCGCCCAGCACCTCAACAACTTTTGCGGTAGGCTTGGTGCGTTTGGTGGGCGCCATAACAAGTTCGGCAACGACCAGCTGACCATCCCTGTAATCCAGCGGATTAGTCTCATTGGGAACAATCTGGATATCCTGGGTAATACGCTGATTCTCCGAGACCATGTAGCCAAAGCCATCCTGCCCCTTGTAGCGTCCCACCAATTTGCGGGTATTGCGTTCCAGCACCTCAACAATAGCGCCTTCCTTACGGCCTTTGCGATCCTCGCCGGTCACTCGAACCAGGGCTTTATCACCATCAAACACCTGACGCATTTCTCGCGCCGAGAGAAAGATATCATCGCCACCTGCATCGGGAATCAGAAACCCAAAGCCATCCCTATGCCCCTGTATACGCCCGGCCGTCAAATCCAGTTTACTCAGCAGCACATACTGGGCCTTGCGATTGCGCATCAACTGGCCATCCCGCTCCATAGCCCGTAAACGCCGACGTAAAGCCTCGGCAGCGTCCTCATCACGGATATCCAGCATAATTTCCAACTGGGGACGGGTCATAGGCTCGCCCTTCTCTTCCAGCAACTGCATAATCAGTTCGCGACTGGCGATTGGACTTGCATATTTATCGGCCTCGCGGGCGGCATGGGGATCAATGGCGGACGGCTGTTTGTTAGTCATCAAGGCTCTTTCAGCGAATTTGTTAATTACGGCCACTATAGCACAGGCAGAAAAAACAAAACCGGCATAAGAGCCGGTTTTATAAGGAGCTTTTATTATCCTGGAATCCTCGATTGGGTGTGTACTGAGGTTTCCAGGATAATCAGTCTCTAGGGACGATCATCCACCTCGCCTTCCTCTTTCTCCGGCGGCATCAGGTCTTCCTTACAGATACCCATCATGATCAGCACATTGGTTGCCACGTAGATAGAGGAGTAAGTACCCACACACACACCCACCAGCAACGCAATCGCAAAACCATGGATCATCTCACCACCGAATACCGCCAGCGACACCAGCACCAGCAACGTAGTCAAAGAGGTCACCAGAGTACGACCCAACGTCTGACTCAGCGAGGTGTTCATAATCTCTATTGCCGTGCCCTTACGCAGCTTGCGGAAGTTCTCACGGATCCGGTCAGACACCACAATCGTATCGTTGAGGGAGTAACCGATTACCGCCAGCAGTGCCGCTAATACCGTCAGATCAAAATCCAGTTGCAGGATAGAGAAAAAGCCCAGCACAATGAGTACGTCGTGGGCCAATGCCGCCACCGCACCCACTGAAAACTTCAGCTGAAAACGGAAGGCAACGTAAACCATCACTATAAACAGCGCCAGCAGCAGCCCAAGGCCGCCCTGCTCGCGCAGTTCTTCACCTACCTGTGCACCAACATACTCGTTACGGCGCAGGGTTATAGTCTGACTTTCGTCGCCCTGCAGCGCAGCGAGAACCCGATCCCCCAGTTTTGGATCATGGCTCTCACCCAGGCGGATCAGGATATCCACCGGCGAACCAAAGGTCTGCACGATGGCATCATCATAGCCAGCACTTTCCAGCCTGCCACGGATCTGGTTCAGATCAGGCGTCTGCTCATATCCGACTTCAACCAGCGAACCACCGGTAAAGTCCAGACCAAATTTCAGCCCATTAATCGCCAGCGAAGCAACGGAAATCAGCAGCAGCGCAATCGACAGGCCGGCAGCGATTTTGCGCAAGCCCATAAAGTTATACAGTTTTGCAGTCGTCATAATACCTTCTCCGTCAGATTGACAGTTTTTTCAGCGAACGACCGCCGTATGTCAGGTTAACCAGCGCACGCGTTACCATGATGGCGGTAAACATCGACGTCACGATACCCACGGACAAGGTGATAGCAAAACCTTTCACCGGACCGGTACCCATGGCAAACAGTATGATTGCCGCCAGAAAGGTAGTCACATTGGCATCGAAGATGGTGGTAAAGGCACGATCAAAACCGGCGCTTATCGCCGATTGCGGCGGCAAGCCATTGGCGAGCTCTTCACGGATACGCGAGAAGATAAGTACGTTGGCATCAACTGCCATACCGACCGTCAGTACGATACCGGCGATACCCGGCAATGTCAGGGTCGCGGACAACATCGACATCACCGACATCAGCAGCACCAGGTTCAGGGTCAGGGCAATATTGGCCAGCAGACCGAAGACGCGGTAATAAACCAGCATAAACAGCAGCACCAGCGCAAAACCGATCTGCACCGAGGTCACACCCAACTCGATATTCTGTTCGCCCAGGCTAGGACCCACGGTACGTTCTTCAACGAAGTAGATCGGCGCAGCCAAGGCGCCGGCGCGTAGCAGCAACGCCAATTCGGAGGATTCGGTGGCGCTATCCAGACCGGTAATGCGGAAACTGGAGCCAAGAATACTTTGAATGGTTGCCAGGGAGATGATCTTTTTCTCCACATAAGGCACCCGCCTGGCAACTTGCTCGCCATCAACCGTCTCGTAAAGCGTACGGCTCTTATGTTCGATAAACAGCACCGCCATACGACGCTGCACCGCATTACGCGTCGTACGGTTCATCATCTGGCCACCGTTGGCATCTAGTGTAATAGACACTTGCGGCATACCGTTTTCATCGAAGGTGGACTGGGCATTAGCGACGCTGGAACCGGTGATAATAATATCTTTTTCGATAGTCGCTGGGCGACGCGACTCATCACGGAACGGATAGGTCTCGGTGGTCGCGCTGGAAGCATCGGTCTTCGCTTCCAGACGGAACTCCAGGTTAGCTGTCTTACCGATAATACGCTTGGCGGCGGCGGCATCCTGAATACCCGGTAACTGCACCACGATACGGTTACGGCCCTGGCGCTGTACCAGCGGCTCGGCCACACCCAGTTCATTCACCCGGTTACGCAGCGTCGTCAGGTTTTGCTTGATCGCATAATCTTCAATCTCGCGAACCTTGCTCTCACTCAGGTTAACCACCAGATAGAAAGCCCCGTCCTTATCGTCGCTGTCCACCAGAAATTCAATATAGTCCTGACGCAACAGGCTCTGCGCCTGATCACGGACATCCGCTTTGGAAAATTTCAATTCCAGACTGCCATCTTCACGGTGCGTAACCGCTCTGTAACGCAATTTCTCGGCGCGCAACTTAGCTTTGATTTCGCTGACATAGACATCCAGACGCTGTGCGACTGCCTGCGCCATATCCACTTCCAGCAGGAAGTGCACACCACCGCGCAGATCCAGACCCAATTTCATCGGGCCGGCACCAAGAGAAGACAACCAGTCAGGTGTTGTGGGTGCCAGGTTAAGCGCCACCACATAGTCCTCACCCAGGGTGCGGCTGATAACTTCTTTCGCCTGCAGCTGTGTTGTGCCATCCGCAAAGCGGATCAAGCCAGTGTTAGCCGTCAGTTCGTCACCCTTAACGATGAGTTGTTCTTTCTGCAGTTCATTCTTCACCCGATCCAGCAATGGCTGGTTAACCACGTTCGACGCACGAGCACCGGACAGCTGAACAGCATAATCATCAGGGTAAAGGTTAGGCGCTGCATAGATACCACCGATCAGCAGTATCAGCACAATCAGTGCATTTTTCCAAAGCGGATTTTTGTTGAGCATAATGCCCTTGTCCTTGCGTCGAACATCGAAAAACGCCACTCAGATTAAGTGGCGTTGTAGCGGCGAATGTAACTACTAGATCTCTTTAATGGTGCCTTTTGGCAACGCCGCACTGACATGAGCCTTTTGGAAGGTCAGTTCAGTGTTTTCAGATACCTGCAGTACTACGTAATCATCGCTCAGGCGTACTACTTTACCCAGGACGCCGCCAGCAGTAAGCACTTCATCACCTTTGCTCAGGCCACTCAACAGCGCTTTATGCGCCTTGGTACGCTTAGACTGTGGACGCCACATAAACATGTAGAAAATCACACCAAAACCAACCAGGAAGATCAGGTTGAACATGCTTGGGTCCATACCACCGGGTGCAGCACCTTCAGCGTAAGCGGAAGAGATAAAAAAGCTCATTAAGGCGTCTCCTAATATTAATAAAAAATTTCAATCAATCAGTCGTTTTCTTTAGCTGAAAGAGGCGGCGTCTCCATGCCCCGCAGCTGATAGAAGTGGTCGACAAAGTCGTCCAATTTACCCTGTTCAATGGCCTGACGCAAACCACTCATAACCTGCTGATAATAGTGCAGGTTATGGATGGTGTTCAGTTGCGCGCCGAGAATCTCTTTACACTTATCCAGATGGTGCAGATAGGCGCGGCTGAAATTACGGCAAGTATAGCATTCACACTCTTCATCCAGCGGCCCGGTATTGGTTTTATTCGCCGAATTACGAATCTTCACGGTACCGGTGCGGGTAAACAGATATGCATTGCGGGCGTTACGGGTCGGCATCACACAGTCGAACATATCGACACCGCGACGCACACCTTCTACGATATCTTCCGGACGGCCAACCCCCATCAGGTAGCGGGGTTTATCTTCCGGCATTTTCCAGGCCAGATGATCCAGCACCTTCTCCATCTCATCTTTTGGTTCACCCACTGACAGGCCACCGATGGCATAACCATCAAAGCCAATTTCAGTAAGCCCTTCCAGTGACTCATCCCGCAACTGCGGATACATGCCCCCTTGAATGATGCCAAACAGCGCTGACGGGCTATCACCATGCGACTCTTTGGAGCGTTTTGCCCAACGCAAAGACAGACGCATCGAGGCAGCCGCTTCGATCTCCGTGGCTGGATAAGGCGTACACTCATCGAAGATCATTACGATATCCGAGCCCAGATCACGCTGCACCTGCATCGATTCCTCAGGCCCCATAAAGACCTTGGCGCCATCGACCGGCGACTGGAAAGTGACGCCTTTTTCGGTAATCTTGCGCATATCTCCCAGGCTAAACACCTGGAAACCACCTGAATCGGTCAGGATCGGGCCTTTCCAGCCCATAAAGTCATGCAGATCACCGTGCTGCTTAATGATCTCAGTACCCGGACGCAACATCAGGTGAAAAGTATTACCCAATACAATGTGGGCACCGATCTCCTCGATATCACGGGGCAACATTCCCTTCACCGTGCCATAGGTACCCACGGGCATAAATGCCGGGGTTTCCACATCACCACGGGGGAAACTCAAGCGGCCACGACGGGCTTTACCATCGCTAGCGATCCGCTCAAACTTCATAAAACATTCTCTACTCACGACCATTCCTATCTATATAAGGCTTTAATCAACAATAACAACGGGGAAGCGCTGAATAATTATCAGTAGCCTGACAGATGCCAGGCTTTATACAGTTTCCGTATTACAGGTTAAAAACATCGCATCGCCGTAACTGAAAAAGCGATATTTTTTTTCTACCGCTTCTTTATAGGCTGCCATCATATGCCCATAACCGGTAAAGGCCGAAACCAGCATCAGCAGCGTCGATTGCGGCAGATGAAAGTTGGTCACCAGGGCATCAACGGTGCGAAAGCGGTAGCCAGGAAAGATAAATATATCGGTATCCCCGAAAAACGGCTCGATCTCACCACTTTTACTTGCGGTCTCCAGGCAACGCACACTGGTAGTCCCGACGGCGACCACACGCTTACCTCGCGCCTTGGTCTCTGTTACCGCACGACATACCTCTTCGGATACTTCGATGTACTCGGCATGCATCTTATGGTCGTGGATATTATCCACTTTCACCGGGCGAAAAGTGCCTGCTCCGACATGCAGCGTCACAAAGGCACGCTTGACGCCTTTTTCATCCAGCTTTGCCAGCAGGGCGTCATCGAAGTGCAAACCTGCCGTAGGCGCCGCCACCGCTCCCGGTTTTTCGTTGTAAACGGTCTGATAGCGCTCCCGATCAGAAAGTTCATCTTCGCGCTTCATGTAGGGCGGCAGTGGCATATGGCCGAACTGCTCCAGCGCCTCTATAAGATTGCCTTGCGCCAGGTCGAACTGCAGCTCAAACAGATCATCATGGCGTGCAACCATGGTTGCTTTAAGCCCACCATCCAGAGTCAACTCTGCACCAGGCTTGGGTGAGCGGCTGGAACGAATGTGGGCCAGAGCTGAGCGGTCATCAAGCAAACGCTCAATAAGTACCTCTATCTTCCCACCGGATGCCTTTTGGCCATACATCCTCGCTGGGATAACCCGGGTATTGTTAAATACCACCAGATCACCGGGCTCAAGCAACTCCAGAATTTGATGGAAGTGACGGTGCACGCGCTCACCACTGTTACCATCGACACATAGCAAACGACTGTCGGAACGCTTTTCCAGGGGGTAACGCGCGATCAACTCATCCGGAAGATCAAAATGAAAATCTTTAACCTGCATATTTAAAACTGCTGACCACACACTGAGTTTACAAAAAGTTGGCGTATGCTAACGGATTTATAACAAAATTTCAGTATATTGCCGCGATATGATTGACTCCGCTGCAGGAAACGCACAATACGCTCCTGGCTCAGGGTCGTGCGGCTAATCAGTAGTTAGGAGCCTGTCTGAACTTCTGCTTGATAGCGCTCATTTCATCATCACCTTGCCGCCGATAATCTTATAGGCGGGCACGCCTCTAATCAGGGTTTCTCTGGCAAACGCGGACTGACAGCCTGGGCAAATACAGGGATTTAACGTACAGTCCTCGACAATTCGCTCTTTAAAGCACTTTACCAAAGCCCCCTTGCCTCCCTTACGATATTTGAATAAGCGGGCATGGCATTTTGCGCAGAAAATATTAACGGTGGTTAACGGGCCTTTTTTACTGGGCTTAGCCATCCAGGAACCTGCGAAGTAAGTCCATAATGTTTTCTTCGGGCAATAGATTCCATTACCGGAAAAAACCTTTCGAAGAGCGAAGCAGTTGCGCCATATCCCCGACAGCCAACGGACGGCTAAAGTAATACCCCTGCACTTCTTCGCAATCTAGCTGGCGTAAAAAATCCAGTTGATTTTCTTCTTCAACCCCTTCAGCAGTAACACTCAATCCCAGATTATGCGCCACAGCAATAATCGCCTGGGTCACGGAGGCATCACCGGGGTCCGAAGTAACATGGGTAATAAATGAGCGGTCTACCTTCAATCTATCAATAGGGAAGCGCTTCAGATAGCTGAGACTGGAATAGCCGGTACCGAAATCATCGATTGCCAGATAGACTCCTAAAGCCTTTAGCTTATGCAGCGTCTCGACGGAGCCCTCGACATCGTCCATCATCATATTTTCGGTGATTTCCAGCTCCAGGCAATTGACTGGCAACCCCGTTTCGTCAAGAACCTGCTTCACCAGGACTTCGAGATGCTGTTTAGCAAACTGCCTTACGGATAAATTCACCGCAACTCGAATCTCCGGCAAACCTTCATCCTGCCACGACTTAGCTTGCATGCAGGCTTCTCTTAATACCCATTCGCCAATAGGTGTAATTAATCCGGTCTCTTCTGCCACCGGGATGAATTCCATTGGCGAGACGCTCCCCAACTCGGCACTGTGCCAACGCAACAGTGCTTCAACACCAACGATACGCCCCGTTTTTAGCTCTACCTGGGGCTGATAATTCAGTGACAGTTCATTATCGACGATAGCTTTACGCAGGCAGTTTTCAAGCTCAAGCCGACGCTTTGCCACCACATTCATCGACTTAACAAACAACTCATAGCCATTTTTGCCAGCGTGCTTAACGTAGTACATCGCCGCATCAACATTTTTTAGCAGGATATCAACATCGTCTCCGTCATGAGGAAATATCGCAATACCAATGCTGGGCGTCACGACCAACTCATGACCCGCCAGATGTAAACGATGGCCAATGGCATCAAGAATACGTTTAGCGACTCGTTGGGCATCCTGAACCTGGCTAATTTCTGAAAGCAATACCGTGAATTCATCGCCGCCAAAACGCGCCACCAGATTATTATCGGCCCCTTCACGACTAACACTATCACTGGTACGTACGCTCTGTGTAAGTCGTTTGGCAATCTCCTGCAGGAGCATATCGCCGACACTGTGACCAAAGGTATCATTAATGCGTTTAAAATTATCCAGATCCAGGAACAATACAGCTCCCAGATTTCCATTACACTTAGCCCTCTCCATCGCCAATTGAACCCGCTCACGGAAAACACTGCGATTAGACAATCCGGTCAAACTATCAAACCGCGCCAACTGCAGGATTTTATCCTGAGCCTGTTTCAATTCAGTCACATCCAGCACAGCTCCGGACATCAACCGCGGCATTCCCTGCTCGTCATAAAACACTTCGGTTTGATGCTGAACGTTTAGTTGCACATCATCACTTTGTGCTATGCGGTGGCTTAAGCCGTGCGCTTTACCTGATACCCCCTCTTTGAGCAGCCTATTTAACCAACGTCGCAGGTCTGTTCGCTCTGCCGGCGGTATCTTGCCAAGAAAGGTCTTATAGCTGGGCCTGGCCATTCCACGACGCAGCCCCAGCATTCGATATAACTGTTCTGACCAGTAGATTTCGTTATTCTTCAGATCCCATTCCCAGTTGCCCAGTCGTGCAATGCGTTGCGCATTATCAAGCCTGGTTTCACTTTTCTGGACTATCTGTAATTGCTCACGCGCGGCACTGGCACGAATCATATACCGCAACCGGTGGCCCATGATCTGCCAGTTAAAGGGTTTGGAGACAAAATCCGTAGCCCCTACCTCGTAGGCTCGTTCAACTGACTCAACATCATCCTGGCCGGTAGCCATCAGTATAGGGACCAGTTGACCACAGGGAAGACTCCTGAGCTGCTGACAGACTTCAAAGCCATTAAGCCCGGGCATCTCGACATCCATGAGTACAATATCCGGCTGAACATCCTGGAAAAGCTCCAGGGCGCGTAAACCATCATCGGCCTCAACTACGCAGAATCCTTCCCGGCTGAGGGCCTGACGAGCAAGAATACGCGCAGTAACATCATCGTCGACCACTAATACCCGTGGCTGTTCGGTAGAGAGGTTATTCGATTGGGCCATATGCATGATTCGCCTCTTTTATTAGATTCAGTGCATCCATGGCACTCTGATACTCCGCTGCTATCGCAGCAAACAGACTTGCAGCACTACTCAGATCAGCGCTTCGCCCAACCGTTTCCAGCTCTTTACAGAGCTCTGCCAAACGGTGAGCGCCAAGATTATAGCTACTGGATTTGAAGCTATGCGCAGCCTTGCGAACAGCTTCTGAATCCGCCGCGTCAATCCCTGCGCGTAACTGCCTGAGGTCATCTGGCGATTTCTCAAGATAGGCATCGATAATCCGGCCAAGGAAACTGCCATCAGCATCCATACCCCTTAATTGTTCCAATGTTTCATCGAGCAGCGGACTAGCGGGCATTGGATCACTGTTTCCCCCTGCCGCTACGTCTTCTGTTACTGTGTTGAAAAAAGGACTCTCCTTACTTCCCTCTTCGCTCAACCAAAGACTCAATATTTGCCTGATCTGAGTTTTATTGAACGGTTTGGAGAGGTAATCATCCATTCCCGAGGCTAAGCATCGCTGCCGGTCATCTTTCATTGCATTGGCAGTTAAAGCGATCACTGGCAAACGGGCAGCATCATTTGCCTGCTCAGCTTCACGAATACGGCGTGTCGCCTCGTACCCATCCATCACCGGCATCTGACAATCCATCAGTACCAGGTCATAACGCCTTTTTTCCAGCTGCAGCAGCGCCTCTTCGCCATTGCCCGCCAGATCAACCTGCAATCCAAAACTCCTCAAGGATTGCAGCGCATACTCCTGATTCACCAGATGATCCTCAACCAGCAACACGGCGCCCTGTAGTTGGTTAGTTTCGTTAGCAGTGGCGGAGGCTAAAACAGGGGTTACAGTGCCCGAATAGGATTTCACCAGTGGTTCATTGACAATGTGCGGCAGACTTTCACCTTGCGCTTTTGGTAAGCACAACCCAAACCAGAAAGTTGTCCCCTTACCAAGCTCACTACTAAAGTCAACGCTACCACCCATCATTTCGATCAGTTGCCTGGATATCGCCAGCCCCAGCCCTGTACCTCCGAAGTTCCGGGTAGTGGAACTGTCGGCCTGAGAAAATGAGTCAAAAACAACATCCTGATGCTCAGGAGAAATCCCGACACCCGTGTCTCGCACGCGGATCTGCAATGACAAATCATCAGGAGTCTCATCAAAAATTATTGCGGAAATAACCACTTCCCCACTGTGGGTAAATTTAATTGCATTACCAATCAGGTTGGTCAACACCTGGCGAATACGTACGACATCCCCCATCACCCCACAGTTCAGTTCGGGTGATAACTGGCAACTTAGCTGCAAGCCCTTCTTTTCTGCTTGAGCCGCAAACACCGCACATTGGTTTTCAATCAGTTCAAAGAGATTTATTGGGCTGTTATCGAGCTGGAGTTTGCCAGCTTCAATTTTAGAAAAATCGAGAATATCGTTGATAATTGCCAGCAAGCCCTCTCCTGAGAAGCGAATCATCTCCATAAAACGACGTTGATCTGTTGTGAGCTCAGACTCCAATACCAGATCGGTCATACCCAGCACGCCATTCATTGGCGTACGAATCTCATGGCTCATGGTTGCCAGGAAATCACTCTTGGCCCGGCTGGCCTGCTCGGCAAATTCTTTATCGCGGCGCGCCTGCTGAATATTTTCCTTAATAGCCGCTTCCATAAACACGAAAGACTCAGCCAGACGACCAACCTCATCCCGATACTTTGTAGACAGATCCCGAATCACGCCACTGTCTGGATTGTCCCGACTAAAATCCTGAGCAGGCAAAGCCTTGGCATAGGAAGCCAGCGTATTCAGTGGCCGGGAAATACGAAAAACCAGAATAAAAGCCGCTATCAGGCTAATCATTGAAGCCAGCCCGATCACCTGGCTTTGGCGGGCAACCAAAGCCTTACCAGGCGCGGCAATTTCCGCAGCCGGAACAACCACCCCCAGATACCAGTTAAACGCTTTAAAATAACTGATAAAAATCTCTACATCGCGCCCCCCTGTATAAGGACCGCTATAGCCTATCGACTGCTCTCCAGCTTCATGGGCCTGCACAATTTCATCCAACAGGGCCGCCTTGGTCCAGTCTAGGTCTCCGGTAGTAATCTCCGGCAGTAACTGCAGTTCAGGCGGCGATATCAGAATCTTCTTATGACCGTTAAACAGGAAAGCATAGCCCGTTGAAGCAATCTTAATCTTGCTGAAGGTATTGGAAAGCGCCTCAACAATGGCCTCCATTTTTTTCTGGCTTTCCTGCTCGACATCGTCGAAATTGACCATCACAGCAAGCGTCCAGGGCCAGTCTGTTATAGGCATGAAATGCGCCATATATTTACTGCCGATAGATGCGCCCGGTTTCTGCCAGAAAAATATCCCCGTATCCCCTTTAACGCCAAGAACATCATCTCGCATCGCTTTTTGCAGAACCCTGCCCTTAAGATCACGCAAACCGGCCAGAGAAGCGCCTTCAAGTTCCCGGTCAGTATGAGCAATGATGGTGCCGTCCCGACCAAAGATAAGCAGTTCTCCCCCGGCAAACTTCACATCCCGCAACCAGCGCAACGCGGCTTCCCGGGCCCGGATGTCCTCCAGTTGTCCTGAACGACTCAGAGCGACATATTCCTGCAAAACCGATGCACTCAGATTTAAGGTATGCCTCATCTCGGCTTTCAGCTGCGCCAGGATCTCCACCTTTTCCGATATCAACCGGTCATAGCCTGCCCTGATGTTCAAGTCGGCAAGTTGCAGTACGTTTCGGGCTGAAGCCTCTTCTGCAACCTGCATCGCTTCACCGACATCACGCTGGGTAAAGTACATAATACCCGCTGATGTCACTGCAAGTACCAGTACAATCAGCGCGATAATCTTGAACTTAAAGCTCGTAAACATAATTAATCTTTCGGTTTTTCTATCTGCCGATAGATACGATCGGCTGCAGCCAGAACATCCGCACTCAAATAAAGCCCTATCATCTCTGCGGTCTTAAGGTTTAATACGATTCTGGAGGTTTCCCCAACCTCATGTTTCAGGTAGCGGGGGTTCGCACCGTTAAGCACTCTGGCCATAACCTTACTGAGAAGAAGCCCCTCCGCATTGAAGCTTTCCTGTTTAGAAAGACTTAGTAATGAGCCATACTTAACTTCATGCTCACCCGATTGTGAGAAGGTCGGTATTTGCCGCTTATTTGCGATCTCCATTAAGGTAAAAATAGTGCCCGTATTAACACCCCCCTGAACTGTCACATAGATAGCATCAACGTTTTCACTGAGCTGCCTGAAACAATCGATAACACTTTGCCCGGCTTGCTGTTGATCCGGTATATCACTCAGAGTGTGGCATGCGATGACCTGAAAGCCTCTCTCCCTGGCGACCTTTTCTACGAGTTCAATAGCTGCATAACTCCTACCGTCCACGGTATCTTCAAAAGCAACCCCAAGTCTTTTGAATCCGATAAAATCATGGAATATTCTTATCTGTTGCTCGAACAGACCAGGATCGGCACTGACGAAAACATGATCAAAACCAGAATCCTGGAGACTTTTTACAACACCTGATCGAACCGGATCACTGGCTGAAAGAATAATTGTTGGTGTGCTGTGGAGGTTATTAGCGAGATCCTTGCCAGCCCAAGTCCCCATAGCAATAACCATATCAATATCCGCTACTACGTTGAGGCGATCTATAAACTCACTCTGCTGCCCATTTCGGACTTCATTATTCCAGCCCGCTGAATAATAGGCATCATCAACAAATTCGATGAAATCACTCTTGAGTTCCTGCGACATCCATCGCCAAAGTGAAGCAGTATCTTTGATCTTGCTTACCGGTATGACTTGTTGCTCAATCCAGCCCAACGCCATAAACCCCCGAACCGCAGCGACAAGATACTGATGATAGTCAACATACTCCCCACCCTGATAGTAGGCCAATCGCCACTTTGCACCATCTTTTGTCTGCGGCAGAATATCAGACTGATTTACAGCTGCTGAAGCACTACCAATCAACATTGCCGTAGTGAGCAATATCAGATTAAAAATCCTTTTTATACGACGCATCAAGCACTCCTCGCTCGCTCAGACATTTGTACTTTGTAAGATAATTCCTTCTTTTCAATCACCAGCATCTTTTCCTTCAACGTATGGTATTTTCCTGTCAATTTCATCTGTAGCACCCATCAACAGCAGTGGCGCTTGAAACCAACAATTTATGTGGTCTTCAGCTTCAAAGCCATTCTTAACGGCTCTTTGAATAACTCGCTCAACTGATTTGGTTTGGCTTTGCTAAATACAGTAGCGATAGCCAATACAAAATACTCGCCGACAGATCGAAAAGCAGCGCTACAGGCTTATCAATTAATTTGAGTCACTCCGGGTTGGGAATATTCTTATATATCTCATCAGCAGCACCTAACAGCAATAGCGGCGGGTTAAAGCCAACGATCTCTGCAGATTTCAGATTAATGGCTATTTTTAATGGTTCTTCAAAAACCAAAGATATGTTCCCTGGTGCAGTTCCGTTAAGCACCTTTGCAATATTTCTGGCATTGTTTTCAGCTAGATAGCGAAAGCCTGAACGAGACAAACTAAACAAGAAGCCATACTTCACCTCTTCTGCTCCTGACTGGGAAAATGTAGGTATTTTTTGTTCGTTGACTATTTTTACCAAACTAGGAATGCTGTCCATAGTGACCCCCCCCTGATTTGTCACATAAATCGCATCCGCCTGATTGGCTAGAGACTCGAAGCAGTCAATCACGCTGCCTTCTGCGATCTTCTTATCGCTGACATCACTTTTGGTATAGCACCGCACGACCTCAAAGCCCTTCTCCTGGCTAACTTTTTCAACAAACTCTATAGCCGCATAACTGCGCCCTAGCTCAGAATCTTCATATGCTACGCCAAGTCGTTTAAAACCAACGAGTTCGTGAAATACCTTCAGCTGCCGCTCAAATCTATAGGGGTCAATAGTCGCATGAACATGTTCAAATCCTGAATCCTCTAAGCTTTTGATGATTCCTGAGGCGAGTGGATCGCTGGCAGACAGCACCAACGTTGGAGTCTGGTGCTTCCCAGCAGCCAGATCCTTGCCGGCCCAAGTCCCAAATGCCAGCATCAAGTCGATGTCTTTTTTCGTATTTAGCCTTTCGAAAATAATATCAACAGTTTCTGAACGTTTTTCATCATCCCATGATGCGCTATAGTGAGCATCTTCTACAAACTCAACGTACTCGCTGTTTGTCTCATTCACTAACCAGCGCCAAAGTGACTCAGTTGCCTCACCAGACTGCTCGGGCAAGGTTTTAGGTTCTACCCAACCAAAATCCATGAGAGCTCGGATTGTTGCAGCAAACTCGTGTTGGTAATCAATGTATTCGCCGCCTTCATAGAAACCTATACGCCACCGCTTGCCTTCATTGGTTACAGGAGCTACATGTGTTTCCTCACTGTCAGCAGCTTTTGCGAAAAAACTGACCGTTACCATAAGATAGAGCGATAACAACAATATTTTCTTAACCATCGATTTAAGACCTCTCATTTCTGGGAACAGGGCGCAATTTGAGCGCGAAACCCGTCTGTTAGGATCGCAAGCCTAACCCACGGGTCAACATGCGACTTTTATCAAGGATTCATTCTTTCCAAGTTCCTTGGCCACAGTTAGCCATTGCTCTTCACTGACCTTAATATCCGTGGCAGCATCTGCAAGCGTATCAACTATTGAAGCTTGATGAGCATCTATAACACTTATGTTGTCAAACTTTTGAAGCACCTCAGGTGTCAGAACATTTTTTCCAATTAGTTCAAGCGGTCCTATTGGATAGACATTATTTTCTCCTGATTCAGCCATTACTATCTGCATACCTGACAAATAGGAATCGGTCTTTGCCTGAGCCACGATAGTAGCAAGATATCCGTAATCTGGGGTGTCTTTCAGGGCGTTAAATAGGCCCTGTTGCATCAAGGCAAGATATTCGGCCTGATAATACCCCCCCGCACAGGTGATCCCTCTTGCCAAAGCCATTGCAAGAAAACAGGAAAAAACAGAGGGTAATAACTGGCCCGAATCCAAGAAGCCTGAAAGCGACTTACTCTCAAGTGGCAGCTCAACCGTCTCCCCACGGTCGTCTACACCTCTCAATAGTTCGCGTCCTTGCACTCTTACAGGCAGTAACGGAACCCTGCGCCCCTCGTCATCAATCCACCAGAATAGAAATGTTCCGCAGGACTTTGATTTTAGTTTTTGAGGACAGTCTTTATCCGACCAACGTTGCTCCAACTCCTCTAATTCCCAGCACCCTTTAATCTGATTTAGTGATCTAATTACTAACTTGCGAAGCTCAGAATCAAACAAAATAAAACTGAGTAAACTGTAATTATTCAGCAGATCTTTCTTCAGCAGTAAACTGCAAACCTTTTCCATTTCCAGATAAAGTAGCGCAGGTGGGTGAGATACTGAGGTAAACATCCTAGACCACAATTGGGCATTCAATTTTACGGCCTGATCCGAATATTTGCTGAGTGCTAACATCTCTGGTGCTGAATAGTCACTGCGTAGGATGTCGGTTATTACTTTTGCGCTCTGATCTGAGAGCTGGCTTTCCCGCACCATACGCAATACTGACTTTTCCGTCCTTTTGAGAGAGTCCGAGTCATAGCCAGGAACCCAGGTAACCGCTTTCCCTGTTACCCGATTTGAGAAGATCGGAACCTTGACGACACCCGGTAAGGTTTTTTCGGTATCTAAATCATACGCCAACATCCCACGTGGATAGGTCAGGTTATTCATGGAAATACTACCGCAAGCCAGTACAGGTACCGTCTTGGCTTTCTGTCCATTAGGCAGCTTGCGCTGGCTGAACAGCAGAGTCCCCTGCACCGACTGGGCGAAGTAATCGACGCCGTGATGGTTAGCCGTCAGAACCACCGGGCTCTGCTTGAGCTCTTCCCGCGCCAGTGCTGCGGTCTCTTCACCCAGCAACGGTGCGGCGTATTCATAAACGGCATCAGCCAGATCTTCGTGTGACTGGTAGCGTTCGCTGGCGGTTTCGGTAACCACGTCGAGATACTCGCTCAGCGGCATGTCGCCGTACTGCTCCAAGGCTCGGTCGACCACCGGCAGCCGTTTCCTGATTTCAGCCATGTAGTGCTCAATCAAGGAGTCATTTTCGGTGGAGCAGTCATGAAGTTTCAGTTTATTCATACTACGAAGTCCCTTCCGGTATTTGCTGCAGTTCGGCGGTATCACGACGTACCAGCCAGATAAAAACAAGTGCCGCGGCGATGTACGCCAGCCCCAGATAGGTGACGCCAATACTTACATCCTCAAACAGGAACAGCCAAGCGAAAATCACCGGTCCCAGCATCTGGCCGATACGGCTGGTGGAACGAAAGATCCCCATCGCTTTGCCTTCACCCAACTGCTGGGTGATATCCAGCTTCAGCAGGAACACGCTCTGTGCCGACAGTACCAGGCAGTTGGAGAGCCCCAGTAGAAGGATGGCGATTGCCGTAGCCAGCAGCCCATCCCAGATACTGAAAGTGAGCAATGCGGCAGCACCCAGCAAGCTGCCGATCAGCACCAGCTGTTGTTTGTTCTCGGTTGCATCTATCAGCCGCCCGACCCTTGGGCCGAGTAGAGCCAGACAGATACCGAACAGCATCAGCACCTGACCAATAGTGGATGCGGAGATACCTTCGCGATCCAAATAAACCGGACTGAAATAGTTCAGAAAACCGACCACGGCAATCGACGCCGGCATGCTGCTGAAAAAGATTGCGGCCAGCACCCGTCGGTCCAGCAGGAAGCGACGCAAGACCGACTTACCGGCATGCTGTACCGGCACGGTTTCAGTCTTGCTTGGCGTGGTGGCGGGATACCCCAGTACCAGCAGGCTATACAACACCACAGAGGTAATAATCAACGCACCACTGAGAAACACCACCTCGTAACCAAACTGCTCGGCCATGACCGCACCAGTTGCAGCGCCACAGATACTGCCCGCATATAGACCGGCTGCCAAATGGGCCATGCCCTGAGCCTTGGTTGATTTATCCGTGTTGCGAATAACGAATCCATGGGAGGATAATTGCACCAGGCCGTAGCCAAAACCAACCAGGCCGCGGGAGAGAATAAAATGCAGGGCATCGGGGGCCATCCAGGAATAGATCGCACCGAGCGTAGCTAGTGCCAGCCCTGTGTAAAAAGGCTCCTGCCAGCCGCGCCGGTCAAACCAGACGCCCGCCAGCAGAATCGCCAGACCGACACAGAAAAACTCAACAGAAATGGGCAGCCCTATCACTACATCCTGTGACAGCCCGAAAAACGCTTGTTCCATCTGCCCCATGTACAGCGGAATAAAAGCCATCGACAGATCGATCCCGAACAGAAAGGCGAAGATCGCCGGCCGCATCAACCGATAGTCCACTTCCGCCCTTTGTGACTGAGCAGCCTTAGCCCGGGTGGTTAGCCTGGACATCAGTACAAACGATACTTCGATACAGACCAGGACGGCAATCAAGGCGGCGGTTCCCCCCGCCGCCAGCAACTCTGGCAAGGCTGATGGGACCGAACCAGACGTGGCGTTTATACCGTAAAGTGGGGTTATATAAAGCCAAAGGAGAGTAAGTAACGCCGCAGCCAGCACCAAGCTTATCCCAGCGACCGGCTTTCGTCCCAGCCAGAACCGAGCCGCCGGCCGATACAGGTTGAAAGTTACCAGGACCACCACACCTACCAACAGCGACCATAGCACAGCTTGGAATTCTATCGCTTCGCCCATACCTTTAAGATAAGCCAGTTCGCCTGAGAGAGTAGGCCCCACCCTGAGCAGTAAATAGGTGATTGCCAGACTCAGGGGCAACAGTACCAGCGCAGTAATCGTGGCTGGATGTATCGAGCCGGGAGTATTCATCGCCACTTAAACCACCAACTTCTCGTGTCCAGGAACCGCTGTATCACAGTCCGTGCTTAAGGCTTCAACCAACCGGTTATTTTCAGGCAGAATACGGTATATACCCTCAAACAGCATCACCGGATTGGAACTGAGATGCCAACCGCCAGCAGTCTGCTCGACACGAATTTTTGCCTCATTATCATGCCAACGACAACGGTGGGGAAGAATATCAATTTCTGACAAATTCAACGCATTCAGGCTGTTGTATACATAAGCAACGGCCAATGCACCGGTTCCGCAAGCCAGGGTTTCCCGATCGATGCCGCGCTCATAACAACGATTTTCAAGAACTTCCCGTGCGCTTGGGCGTGCAAAATTAACGTTAATACCGGCCGGGAATAGGTGCCGGTAGTGACGATTCATATAATTACCGATGTGTTCCACCAGCCAGGATCCAAAACTTTCACGCTGATCCTGACTTGACCACTGATCAGAAGTACCAAAGAGAAAATCCGCCAGTTCCGGAATAGAAAAATCGCTGTCCGGAAAAATCACCAGATGAGGCTCACCGGTAAACACCAGGTAGCCATTAATAATCAATTCCTTTTCCTGACTGTAAGCCTTCAGATCACTGGCCCTGAACTTAATTTTGATCTCAGATACACACTCAATTATTGAATCATAGGGCTGGGTATACCCTGGAGATACTACTTCAGCGGGGGATCTGCGGGGATGGCCAAGATTAGCCCAACCTCCCAGTCGACCATTCCCGGCGCCGATGGTAATCGTTTTCGGTTCAGTAAAAGGGATTTCCGTCATGATGGTGGCGGCATCGATGCCATGTTGCTGATATAGATGGCTGGCAACACACATTAAACCGTTACCGCAACACAGGGCCTCCTCTCCGGATGGCTCAAACATACGGAAAATAAAATCCGCCTGACTGGCATCAGGCGTGGATTGCCAATAGGGCCGAGAGCGGCCAATGGCTTCCAGCGTTGCGGTATCACAGCGTTGGATAACCAGCAAATTATCACAACCTACACCGAAGCTGATATTGGTTGCCTGATGAGCAAAGCGTGACATCTCAGCTTCAGTCAGTATGCTATTTTCTGTTTCATCAACTATGACAAAATTGTTACCGCAGGAGGTATATTTCACAAAGGGGATTAACTGCATGGTCTTCACTTGATCTTCTCAATTCCTTTTTGAGAGAGGTCTGTTGCCCCTCGCCAGAATTTTGCAGTAGGTTTCTGTCGGGAAAACGCCCCAACGGGCCGTCGTCACAGCATAAAAACCAGAATCGGTGATTACTCAGGCGGGATATCATCCAGCTTATTGCCAGATATGTGTTGCTGTCTATTTGGAAGAAATATAACCCGGGACTGCATATTCTCACCCTGTAAGTGACGACCAAGTCTTATTATTTTTTTATGTATCAATCTGCTTAAAACCAGCCACCCAATCCAAAGTCTGGCAGCCAGCAATAACACAGATTATGTTGTTAAACATGCGTTTAAAACAGATACCCGAAATCAATCTATCATCAGTTCAATCATTATTCCAACTTTACATACTCAAAATGGGACGACTAATGAATAAACGATAGGCCACAAAAAACGCCCTCAGGCTGTTAGCTGATGACTTTATTTCGGCCCGACTGCTTCGCCTGATAAAGTTTACTGTCTGCCTGACGCAATACATCTTCAAAGTCTTCTTCACGATTCCAAGCGACAACCCCAGCACTGAAGGTAATGCTGATTGTTGCTTCATCATCAAGCTGGAAGATTTGAGTTATAACCCTGCCTTTAATTTTTTCAATAAGTCGATAACCACTGTCCAGGTCGGTTTCCGGTAAAACAATCACAAATTCCTCGCCGCCAATCCGTCCGATATAGTCTGTTACACGTAGCTGCTGCTTCAATATGGATGCAAAATTCTGCAACACCGTATCACCTGCAGCATGCCCATAGCTGTCATTGATACGTTTGAAATGATCCAGATCGAGCATCGCAATGGTAATAACAGAACCACTCCGATTGGCGCGATGACGTTCTTTCCTGGCTTCTTCCATCAACGCCCGGCGGTTAAGCAACCCCGTCAGTGAATCGATGGTCGCTAGCCGTTTAAGCTCCTCTTCACTACATTTCAGCGCAGCTGTCATCCTGTTAAACGCTTGTGCCAACTGGCCCACCTCATCTCCGCTTGAAACTTCTGCCTGCACTGCCCGATTGCCTTCGGCGACCAGTTTAACGGATTCTTTTAAGCGGATAATTGGCGCCACAATATGGCGAGCAAGAAAATATATCAGCACAAACAGAAACAGCATGCTGCCCAATAACCAGATTGAAACCTTGAACAACAGGACCTGGCCTCGCTTCTGCCACTCTTGCTCGGCAACAAAAACCAGCAGATGCAACTTCGAATCACTCTCAATTAAGCGTTTATAGTCCTGATCTGAAACGCCTCTTTCTGACGTTTCCTCTTGACGCATCAGCACCCCAAGGATCTCTTTATCTGCGATATTGGCAACAGACAGATAGCCTTTCAACTGCGGAACATACTCCGCCTTATCATCCGGAAGTCCATCCAGCTGTTGCAATTGAGACACCGTTAACAAACGTACATCCGACTCAAACCGATTTAAGTCACCGTCAATCAAGGCAACATCGGCTTGCGTGATCCCCCTGTCTGCAAGGCTTTTACGTAACAGCAACAAGATATCTTCGACCTGACTGCGATCCATGAATGCAGTTAAATATCCTTGCAGCTGATCTTCACAATCAAGCAATGGCTGAGTGAATAAGAAGCTATCTCGACGGTACGGCAGTCCCATCGCGTCTGCCAGCTCGCCACCGGAATAGCTGATATGGGTAGGCGGAATACTGACTAATTGCGTCAAGTTAAACACCTTGGCAAGCAGGTGACTATAATGTTGCGAATTCACTTCGCCCCTGCTCTCAAGGCCTAATGCCTCCATGAATACGCGATTTTTTTCCATCCGCAGGGCCGGAACTCGTTGTTGCCATGCCAACCAGGCCTGTCTCATTGCGAGAAATTCTTCATCAGAAAGCAACTGCGTAGCGGATAATGAGTGAGGTAAAATATGGCGATTACTGTAACTGCTGGCTATTTTTGCAGTAACAACCCGTCCCTCTGTGTCGGCGATAGCAAGGACTGAAAACCCCCGGGTCTGAGCCAGCGCATCCCGAGCCAACAATTCATAGTTCCCCCCTCGGCGCTGATCTTTACAAATATCAAGTCGGGTTCTCAACAGAGAAAATTCACTGGCCCGCAACCTCAGGAAGTCATTTAATTCCCGGGAACCTGAGCTGGAAACCAGCGAAGCAATA
This sequence comes from Amphritea sp., assembly GCA_036960915.1. Lineage (GTDB taxonomy): Bacteria > Pseudomonadota > Gammaproteobacteria > Pseudomonadales > Balneatricaceae > Amphritea. Next base: position 32,721 of record JBALVQ010000024.1, on the reverse strand, counting down.
TTGCCAACCTGTTCTGCCGTTGCCTGCATCTGCGCCTGATAATAGCTCCAGGTAAATCCCATCACGGGTAACACAACGGGAAACATCCAGAGCAAAATTTTAGTGAGCAGACTCATTGGGCCAGCCCCGCCTGACGTTGGTACCAGGGAATGATCACCCCTGGGTTTCTAAGAACATCTATGCCTTCATGATTGAATAACTCAGTACCAACAGTCGCACCACCCACCTTATTGATCTCATTAACGACTAGTTGCGCGCCATTCAATCCCTGTTGTCCATAGACCTGAAACTCGCCACTCAGAGGAAGTAAAACACCCAGCTTGATCACTGGCTTAGGGTTTTCACAGCCAGCGAGCAATAGAGCGTTCAACAAAAATAAACAACAGCGCATTGAACAATCCTTATTCGATTCATCAGACTCACTATTGCATGCCCTCAAATTACAGAATTATGATCAAGGACTGCAACAGGTACTTAATAGCCTAGATCAGGCCTAAGCAAACCTCCTCACCAATATCATCAAAATGGGAGGTGGCTATGCTCTACAGATATCAGACAGCTACATTGGCAAAAAATAAACGCTACTCAGAAACCGTCTACACTGATTAACAAACAAGCATGAGGGAGATAAGCAGTGCTCAAACTGCATCAGGTCAGTAAGAGTTATCGCGATGGTCATGATGAAATAAAGGTACTTCACCAGCTTAACTTCGAGGTCAAGCAAGGAGCTACTGTCGCCCTGATGGGAGAAAGCGGAGCCGGTAAATCGACCTTGTTGCACATCTGCGCGGGATTTGACAGGGTTGACTCAGGGCAGGTTATCGTTGACCAGCAAGATCTGAAAACCCTCAATGACGCTAAACTTTCAGCATTTCGCCGCAAAAGCCTGGGGGTGATATTTCAGCAATACAATCTTATTCCAACCTTAAGCGTGCATGACAATATCTGCTTTATACGGCGTTTGAATGGGCTTGCCGATAATGACAATTACCTTGGCGCCATCATCAAGACACTGCAACTGGAATCCCTGCTGAACCTGTATCCGGAGAAGCTCTCCGGTGGTGAACAACAGCGGGTGGCAATCGCTCGAGCGCTGTCTCACAAACCAGCCCTATTGCTAGCGGACGAGCCTACCGGCAATCTCGATGAAGCTAACAGCCACAGGGTAATGCAGTTACTGCAGAAGCTGGTACAAGACCAGCAGATGACTCTGCTACTGGTGACTCACAGTTCGCTGGTCGCCGAATACCTGTCACGTACGGTGTATCTGCATGACGGAAAAATTGAACATGGCTGAAGCGATTCGTGGCATTTTTACCGCCTGTGATGCCCTGCTGCGTCATTTCCGGCGCCATCCAGGTCAGGGCTTCTTTATCTTAATCGGTATGTCTCTGGGCATCGCCCTGCTGATCGGTGTAACCGTGGTCAATGATGTTGCTCGCCAAAGCTACAAAGCAACGCAAGAAGCCCTTAGCCGCGCGATTCAGTTTAAGCTTGAACCACGTTATCACAGAACGCATCTTACGCAGCAACATTATATCGAGCTGCGCCGGGCAGGCCTGGATCAGAGCATGCCGGTGGTACGCGGAAGACTGCGTTTAAGCGATGGTAGCTACCTTCGGCTAAAGGGTATTGACCCTATGGCCTACCAGCCTGCGACAAAGAATAATCCTGAAGCAAAAGTACAACAGGAAAAAAAAACCAAACCCGCCCAGTTCAATCTAATAAAGTTTGTTAGCCCTCCATACCAAATTCTGATATCAGAGAGCTATGCCCGCCACAAGGGCCTGCAAGCAGGTGACGGTTTTGAGTTGGCGACAGGAGAGAAACTCGGGCCAATTACCCTGGTAGAAGATCGTTATAACACCGGTTTTGCTGCACTCGTGGATATTACCTTTGCACAGCAATTGCTTAAACTGCAGCAACAGCTTAGCTATGTTGCCTTGTTTCAGCTTGATTCGGCACAGCAACTCTGGCTTGAAAACTGGTTGAAAGACAAGCCCGGTTTAAGGCTACAAGAAACGGCACGAGCCAGTGATGCCAGTCAGCTGAGTCAATCCTTTCACCTCAACCTGTCGGCCATGGGCATGCTGGCATTCATCGTCGGTCTGTTCATCTCCTATAACGCGCTCCACTTCTCCATCATGCAGCGCCAACTTCTGGTATGCCGCCTACGTGCCTCGGGACTTAGCCTGACAAGCATTATGCTCGCCCTGGCGATCGAACTTATCCTGTGGATTACCCTGGCAACGATTACCGGGACAGTAATTGGCGTATGGCTGGCCAAATTTCTCTTACCAGGCGTCGTACTCACCCTTGAAAGTCTGTTCCGGGCAGACATAACCAGCACGATCACATTCCAGTGGCGATGGCTCTGGCAAGCATTGCTATTGGCTATTGCCAGTGGCTTTATGGCGTTGGGATTTCCGCTGCTAAAACTGGCAAAAACCCCAATTCTGCTGCTGCAAAGCAGACAGCATCAGGTAGAGACCGGCAGGGGGCATATCCGCCAACAGACCTTAACATCGCTGTTGCTAACGTTTTTTTGCGGCGCTCTCTTCCTGATACCCGGCTCCCAGCTGGTCAGCCTGATCCTGGTTGCCTGCATTATGCTGGCTGCAGCACTGTTACTACCAGGCTTATTACAGCTGCTCCTTGCTACCATCAGACGCATAATCAATCCCCAGCGCTCCCCCCTGCTTGACTGGATACTGGCAGACGCAAGCGCGCTCCTGACCCGTAACAATATTGCCCTGATGGCGTTTCTGCTTGCGCTGAGTGCTAATGTTGGCATCCTGACCATGGTCGGCAGCTTCCGCCTTACCCTCACTGACTACCTGCAGTCACGACTCAATGCCGATATCTACCTCAGCCTTCCCTCAGGTCAGGCCGAGGCGATCACCAGCTGGCTCAAGACCCGCCAGGATATCCGCCACATCACAGCCTACCAATATCAGCGCAGCCGCTTAAATAACTACCCGGGAACCGTTGTCGCACTTGGCAATCATCCCCTGAATATAGCAACAGTAAAACTACAATCGGGCACAGCTGATTTATGGCCAGCGTTCTTTGCCGGCAAGTCGGTTCTGATCAGTGAGAGTCTGGCGCAGAAAACTGCAACCGGCATTGGCGATCAACTGGCGGTTGAACTCGACTCCCGCCGATTATCACTACCGGTATCAGGAATCTACTATGACTATGGAAACCCGGCAGGCCAGGTTTTGATTGCAGACACCCTGCTACAGCGGCACGCACAACCGCCTATAAGGGGGTTGCGTCTTTACCTGCACGACAAGGCAGATCTCAACGGCTTACTACAAGCCCTAAAAGAGCACTTCGATCTGGACGATGACAATGCGGTGCAACAACAGAAAGTCTTTCAACTGTCTCTGGAGATGTTTGAGCAGACGTTCCAGATTACCTATGCGCTTAACAGCCTGACCCTGCTGGTTGCGGCAATCGGAATTTTCTGTGCACTCGCCGCGGTGGGTTTTGCTCAGCAAAAGCAGATGGCGACCTTGAAAAGTCTGGGTTTAAGCCAACGCCAGCTGCTTAGCAGTCTATTGATACAACAACTCATACTGGCAGGTGCTACTGCCCTGCTAGCCATCCCCGTCGGGTTGGCCTTATCCTGGCTGTTGATCAAGCAGGTTAATTTCTACGCATTTGGCTGGACTATGCCGATGACACTGTTCTATGACAGCTACCTGCTGATGTGGGTTGTAGGTATCGCCGCGATTATCTGCAGCAGCCTGCTGCCCCTGTGGCGGCTCAGCCGTATCCCCGTTATGGTGGCATTCAGGGAGGCGATATGAATCTGCGTCTAAAAAAACCCGGCCGGGCGATTATCTACCTGATGATGACCCTGATACTTGCTCTGCTCGCAGGTTGTGAGCAAAAAGAGCAGCAGCCCACCAGCTACGGTAAATTCGATCCGACGCTAGCAGCAGACACAACCACCACGCTTGAATACGCATTTAAAAACGTGTCTAAAGATTACCGCTTGCAGTTTCCCCACGATCACGGCCCCCATCCGCAACACCATATCGAATGGTGGTATATCACAGCCAATCTGGAGGACGATGATGGTGAGCATTATGCGTTGCAATGGACACAGTTTCGTATAGCACTTCCAGAACAAGCTAACTCAGGCGCCGTGCAGTTACGGCAATTTTATCTAGCCCATGCAGCCATCGGAAACAGCCAGCAGCATCTCGCCGCAGAAAAGTATGGCCGTGGGGACATCGGCAATGCCGGCGTGCAGCGGGCACCTTTCAGCGCCTTTATCGATCACTGGCAGGCCAGCAGCGAGCAACCAGATTCACTCTTCCCCATGCGCATCCGCTTTGCACACTCCGACTTCAATGCCGACCTTCGTTTGATCAACCAGGGTCCAATCATGCTCCAGGGAGACAATGGATATAGTCGTAAGAGCGCCGATAGCTCCAATGCATCCCATTATTACAGTATGCCCTGGCTGGATATCAGCGGATCGATTCAACTGGGCGAGATCCAGGCAGAGGTTAAAGGTCAGGCATGGTTTGACCGGGAGTGGACCTCTTCGGTGCTGGCACCTGACCAACAAGGCTGGGATTGGCTGGCACTGCATCTGGATGATGGCAGCGCTCTGATGCTGTACCAGCTACGTAGCGCAACCGCAGCACCGTTCCGGTTTGCCAAATGGATGGCAAAAAGCGGTGAAACCAGAACATTTACGCCACAATCTATCGGCATGGAGCCACTGGTATATAGCACGATTGCTGGGCGACAGATCCCCACTCAATGGCGCATAACCCTGCCCGAGATGGGGCTGGATATCCGCGTATCACCACTTAACGAGGCACAATATATGGCCCTGAGCCAACCTTACTGGGAAGGTGCCGTGTTTATCCAGGGCAGCCACAGCGGTAGAGGCTTTCTCGAAATGACCGGATATTAAGCATGTATCGAGGATAATTATTTAATTATTGATAATCGCAGGTTACAGAATGTTTCAGCTGCAGCAGCAGCGTCAAGATCCCGGTGACAACCAGTGCTACCTGGGTCAATCTCAAGGTGTTCCAGATGCCGGAAACGCCGTCACGGCCGATGCATAGGATTTAACCGGCACAAATTCCACATCCACCGCCAGTTGTTGCTGCAGATAATCAGCGACCTTCTGAAAACGCTGCTGCAACTTTGTTTCATCCTGATCAGGAATCGCAGTGAAAACAAAAGTCGGGGCAGCACTAACGGAGCCGGCCAGCAACATAGCCAGAAATCCCTGTACAAAATTCTTGAGCATCGGTTCTCTCAGAACAGTAACTTTTCTTATAAGACTTTAAAAAGACAAGACATTTCCTCACAGGCTCAGAAAAAATCTGCGCCAACATACAATAAAGCTACCACCTTCAGAGCTGTTTACCTAAGGCCCTAAACAAGTCACATCGACTGCAGGTGAGCCAGACTTTATTAAACGTACGTTTCAACAAACACTACTCAAAATGTGGGTGATTCCTGCATTTAAAATACCTTAAGCGCTAAGATATTAATGAAGCTCCGGACTGTTCTTTATAAGTTATTCAGAGCCTCAAAAGAAATTCCTCATTACCCAGGAGGGAGTGAGCAAAGTTTCAGTAAGCCGTTATTTTAAGCGCCTTTATGAAACATTCGGTCTAAGCAGATCAATTTTACTCATCTATGGCCAAGTAAATGTACATGCTGGTTGTATATCTATGAAACTAAAGCAGCTATCGGCCTGTATTTGTCTATGGCTCTCCCTACTGGCGACTGCCAGTATCGCAGACGAGCAGCAATCGATTTCGCTACAGCTTCTCTGGAAGCACCAGTTCCAGTTTGCTGGCTACTATATGGCCCAGCAGAAGGGCTTTTTTCGCGATGCCGGATTAGATGTAACTATCCTTGAATATACAGCCGAGCAGGATCAGGTCGATGTCGTTATAAATCAACACAGCGAATTTGCCGTTGGCCGCTCCACCATTTTGGCACAAAGAGCAAACGGCGCCGATATTGTCGCCCTGTTTGCAGCCTTTCAAAATTCTCCGTTGATGCTACTAAGCAAAGCATCCAGTGAAATCACGCATCCTGGCGAACTGCAAGGCCAGCGCATCATGATGACCCAGGATGCCGAACGCCAGGTAGAGGTTCTGGCTATGTTGATGCAGGCGGGAGTGACGGAGAATGATTTTATCCGCCAGTCTCACAGTTTTAACGTCCAGTCATTGGTCGATAACTCTACCGATGCAATGGCATCATACCTGTCCAATGAGCCATTCCAGCTAGATCAGCAAGGCATCGAATACAGCATTCTGCACCCGCGTGACTTCGGCTTTAATATGTACTCGGACATACTATTTACCTCTGCCAGGTATCTACAGGAACATCCGGATGAGGTTAAAAAGTTCCGCCAGGCATCAATCAAAGGATGGATTTACGCCTTTAATCATATAGAAGAAACTGTCGATATCATTCAGCAGCATTACAACAGCCAGCAACGCAGCTATGAAGCTTTGTTATATGAGGCGAATTCTCTCAAGAGCCTGGCTTTTGATGAAGATGGCCAGTTCGGAAGCATCTCCGAAGAAAGGTTAAACATTACCGCTAATCTCTATCTTATTTTTAATATGATCGAGAAGGATTTCAGCCTGGATGGCTTCATTTATCAGGAACAATCAACCAATGAGCTAGAGCTTTCCATTGAAGAACAGCGATACATCAGAAATTTGGCCAATTTAAAAGTCTGCGCAGCCCCATCATGGATGCCCTATAGCGGACTTGATAAGAGCCAATATCAAGGAATATTCTCCGCCTATCTGGCCCTGATTCAAAAACGGCTAGGTTTATCACTGGAGTATGTAATAACCGAACGCTGGGAAGATACTATTAAGGCGGCAAAGGAGGGCAAATGCGACCTTATCTCCGGGGCGATGCAAACCCCGCAGCGCGGTCAACATCTACTATTCACCCAGCCATACTTCAGTATGCCCGCAGTCCTGGCAGTTACTAAAGAGGCTGAAACAGGATTATCTCTTGCCACAATATTCAACCAGCCCATTGCTCTCATAAAAGGTTCCGCCTTCGAAGATATTATCCGCAACCGTTTCCCGAATGCCCGTTTAATAACTGTTGAATCTGTATTGCAGGGATTGAAAAAAGTTCAGCAAGGAGAAGTGTTCGCCTTACTGGATGCGCCTGATAGCATCAGCAAAACAATTTACAGTAAGCATATTTCAGGTATCAAAATTGTTGATACGATTAATGATAGCTGGGATATCAGCATCGCTGTCCACCCTAATTGGTCAGAAACGCCCCTGCTGAAAATCCTCAACAAAGCAATACTGAGCATTACGCCGCAAGAAAAAGATCAGATTCGTAGCCGCTGGGTAAGCATCACCTATGATTACAATGTTGATTACACGCTGCTGTGGCAAGGACTGTCAGGAGTCCTTTTTGCAGCACTCTTGTTTGCCTATCGCTACCGGGTTATTCATCGGCATAACAAAGCACTGGCCGCCATCGCTGGTCATGACCAACTGACCAGCGTGTTTAACCGACACATGCTGGTAGAGCGTCTCAAAGACGCCACGGTATTGGCTGACCGCTACTCACGCCCATTATCGTTGATATTCTTTGATATAGACGATTTTAAAGCGATAAACGATCGCTATGGCCACAATACCGGTGATGCGGTGCTTATTGAGATTGCACAAACCATCCAGGCTAACTGCCGGGGCAGTGACATATTCGGCCGTTGGGGAGGCGAGGAGTTTCTGATTATTTTACCCGAATCGTCCATCAATAATGCATTTCAGAGTGCCGAAAAACTGCGTAAAGCCATTGCGCAGCACCACTATAGTTTCGATAGCACAATAACTCTAACGTGCAGTTTTGGCATTGCCGAGTACAGATATAGTGAGCTTGTCGACTGTTTTGTAAACCGCGCAGACCAATCATTGTATCTGGCCAAAGCTGAGGGTAAGAACTGCACGCGCATCGTTACTTAAGTCGGCGTTATCAAGCTTAAATAGATAACGCCTCTTTAATTTCTGCGCATTCAATCAGCACAGACAGCCTGTTCCCGCATTTTTGTAATACCGGCGACAAAGCGACTCAGGGTATTCGACAAGTCGCCTTTCTCGATTATCGCCTCGATCAGATAAAAATGTTCGCTGTCTTCAACGGCAACCTGAAGTGCGCTTTTTAACTCTTTACGGTTGATTGCGCGCAGACCGATCCCGCCCAGTTCATCCCCTATGCGGGCATAATTCAATTGTGGCAGATCGCTAAATTTCGATTCAGGCTGAAACGTGCGTAACATCTCCCAACTACTGTTATTGAACACAATAACGATCGGATTCCAGCCATAGCGCCGGGCATTGAGTAATTCCCAGCCGGTCATCTGGAAAGCACCATCGCCCACCAGTACGATAGGCCGCTTTCCGGTTGCTGCCTGTACGCCAAAGCCCGCTGGCACACCGTATCCCATGGTGGCATAAAAGCCGGGTGCGACCAGATCAGTGTCTTCAATATCCAGCGTGGTAAAAAAACAGTCGCCCATATCGGCAGCAATCGGCATCGCCCCTCGCTGCTTGAACATATCGTTAATCGCGGCGGCTACATCGCTGGGGGTTATTTTCTGCTCATCTGCGGGTAAATTGCGGGGATAGTTCTGCGATGCAGGAGAGAGACGCCGGTCCAGCTCAGGGCTGATACTCGGCTCAAGGTTATGCGCTCTAAGGTTCAACTCTGTAATAAATGCCTGTAACGGGATCTCCGGGTAGATGTGATAGCCCATGGAAACATTGCCATCGCTAGCGAGAATAACTTTACGGAAATCCAGCTTCTGCTGTGAAATACCGAAATTACCATCGGTGAGGGTCACTCCCAACAGCACCGGCATATCAGACTTTTCCACCAGACGCGTCAACTCAGGATCCCCGGCCGCCCCCAGATAGGTTCCCTGCAGCGGTACATCCATATCACTCATCAGCCCGCGGCCCATCAAAGTCGTGACTACAGGAATGCCCAGCTGCTTTGCCAACGCTGCGGTTTGCTGCTCAATACCGAAACGACGGATCTCAACACCCACCACCAGCACCGGCGACCTGGCGCGCTGCAACTGATCAAGGGTGGCGGTGACACAGGCATCCAGTGCGCCGCTATGTATCTTGTGCAGGGCTTCCGGTTGATAAGGCACCACAGACATACACTCATGAAACACCAGATCCCGTGGGATCTCGATATACACTGGTCGAGAGTGCCTGATACAGCTCGCCAATACCCTGGCTATATCGGCGGGTGCCCGTTCGATATCATTCAGGATCACCTGATCACAGGTTACTTCCTTATACACTTCCAGCTGGGAATTCAGACTCTTTGCCTGGTGGTGGATCAGCAAGCCGGTACTTTTATCGCCTTCGCCCGGACCTCCGGAAATCACTACCACCGGTGATTTTTCCGCATAGGCCGCAGCGATCGGGTTGACCATATTGAAACCACCCGCACCATAGGTAATAGCAGCGACCGATGGCTTACCATGACAGCGCGCCGCGGCATCTGCCGCATAGCCCACGGTTGGCTCATGGCTAAGGGTGTAGAGGGGTAAAATTGCGGACTCTTCCGCCACCTTGAAAAATGGCAGGGCAAAATCACCGGGAATACCAAAAATTTCTGCAACCCCGTGATCTTTCAGGGAGTTAAGCAGTACTTCAGCCAGATTCATCGAATTACCTCAGTCGGCAGGTTAAACAGGTTAATTCCGACAGTACTCGCCATCTCCATCTAAAAAAAGCATAATAATTTAACCAACACTATCCAATATACTGATAGAGATCTATTATGCGTGTCGATATTGAAGCCCTGCGAGTGCTCGATGTGGTTATCCAGGAAGGCAGCTTTGCCAAAGCAGCCAACAAACTGCATAAAGCGCAATCGGCGATCAGCTATCAGATCAAGAAACTGGAACAGCAGTTTAATGTCGCCATCTTCGATAGAAGCAGCTATCGCGCAGTGCTCACTCCCCAGGGGCGCGCTCTGTGGCAGGAGGGACGTCAATTACTGCAACAGGCAATACGTATTGAAAACCTTGCCGATCATTACTCGAAAGGCTGGGAACCCACCTTTGAGCTGGTAATCGATGGCGCCCTGCCACTGGAGCCGGTGATGAAAGCGATGAAAGCACTGGCGGACAAGGAGATACCCACCAAAATCCAGATTAAAGTCGAAGCCCTCGGCGGCGTGCAGATGCGTTTTGATCAGGATGACGCCAACATGATGCTGGTAGTCGATTACACGCCCAGTCCAAAATTAAACGCGATCCCGTTACCCGAAGTGCCGATGATACTGGTCACAGCCAGGGAGCACCCTCTGGCCCAACAGCAGGAGATCGACCTCCACGAGCTGTTGAACCATGTCGAGCTGACCATACACGACTCCAGCGAAACGCCTACCAGCAAACTGGACTCCCTGCAGTTTGGCGGTGACAAGGTGTTTTATCTGCACGGCTTTGACAGCAAGAAAACCTGTTTGTTGATGGGCCTGGGCTATGGCTGGATGCCACTGTCACTGGTTGAAATAGAACTGGCCTGCGGCGAACTGGTGGAGCTTAACTTTCAGGGAGGATCCCGCCATGCCTTTACTCCACAGCTAGCCTATTCAGCGGAGCAACCACTGGGTAAAGCCGGTGAGCTGATCCTCAATGAAGTTCTGTCTGAGTTCAGCACATTCAGTCCGCTGTAAAGGCGGGCTTTTTAAATTCACGGACATTCCGCTCCACATAGTGCTTTGCTAAACCCTCTATTCCAGTCTTTCAAGGTCGTACTCTTCGGTTCACTGCAGGGCTCGCAAAAACATTATCTAATATTTAGATGATGTTTAGCGAAATCTTATTCTTTTTATTTATCTTGTTTCGAACAAAAATGATCTACATCAAGTTTGGGGATGCACTCATCCCAAAGCAGCTTTCGAAATAGAGAAGTATCCAGGCAGAGCGTATCGACGCTAACTGACAACAGAATAAAAAAGGACTAAGCAATGGCCGATCAAACCAACCCTTTAGGTCTACAAGGCATCGAATTCACCGAGTTTGCCAGCCCTGAATCCGGATTCATGCATGATGTGTTTACCGCTTTTGGCTTTTCAAAACTGAAAAAGCACGCCAGCAAGGACATCACCTATTACAACCAGAACGACATCCACTTCCTGCTGAACAATGAGAAGGAAGGCTTCTCTGCCGAATTCGCCAAAAGCCATGGTCCTGCTATCTGCTCCATGGGCTGGCGCGTTGAGAATGCTGAACAGGCATTGGCAATAGCGCTACAACGTGGTGCTAAAGCCGCGGATGACAGCAGCAAAGATCTGCCCTACCCGGCGATCTATGGCATTGGCAACAGCCTGATCTACTTCATCGACAAGTTCGGCGCGAAAGGCACTATTTACGAGTCTGACTTTGTGCATCTCGACCAGCCAGTGCTTGTTGAGGATAAGGGCTTTATCAATATCGACCATCTGACCAACAACGTCTACAAAGGCACCATGCAACAATGGGCCGACTTCTACAAAAACGTGTTTGGCTTTACCGAAGTTCGCTACTTTGATATCAAGGGCGAAAAGACTGCCCTGCTCTCGTATGCACTACAATCCCCGGATGGCAGCTTCTGTATCCCGATTAATGAAGGCAAAGACGATAACAACAACCAGATCGATGAATATCTGGATATGTACCGCGGCCCGGGAGTGCAGCACATCGCTTTTCGCTCCAATGACCTGCTAACCTCCCTGGACCAGCTGGATCACAACGTCATCGATACCCTGGATATCAGCGATGATTACTATGAAGAAGTATTTGATCGCGTTCCGCATGTCACCGAAGACCCTGCCCGGGTCAAACACCACCAGGTACTGGTGGATGGTGATGAATCAGGCTACCTGCTACAGATATTCACCAAAAACCTGTTCGGCCCGATCTTCATCGAACTGATCCAACGCAAGAATAATGACGGTTTCGGCGAAGGTAACTTCCAGGCGTTGTTTGATTCAATCGAACGTGATCAGGAACGCCGCGGGGTTATCTAACAATGGGCGCTGCCCGTTGTTAGAAGTAGCTAGAACGTCGCCAAGAGCGCGACTCGCTAGACCGCAAAGCAAGCTTTGCTCACTAGTAGCTAGATCAAAGCGCTGGTTTTAAAGCCTCAATGGTTGGTGTGTCGCTTTTGCTTTTTCTAGCCACTAGCCAGTGGCGCTTGCGCCACGTTCTCGCTAGCCGAACTTGTTCGGCGGTCTAGCCACTCTCTATTTCCATCAGCACTCTCTCATCTTCCAGGAGAGAGCGTGCGTCTGCTCGTAAGAAAACAATAAAAACAAGGAAAAACTTATGTCTGATCTAACCGGTGCGATTACCGCACCAGCAGATGACAGTTCTGCTGCTGTAACAGGAAAGAAGCGTCTCCAGTGGTCGAGCCGCATGGCTTTTATCCTCGCGGCAGCGGGCTCGGCCGTTGGCCTGGGTAACATCTGGAAATTCCCTTATATCACCGGTGAAAACGGTGGTGGAGCCTTCGTACTGGTCTACCTGGCCTGTATTCTATTAATAGGCATTCCGGTGATGATGGCGGAGATTATGATCGGCCGCCGCGCCCAGAAGAATCCTGCAGAAGCGATGCAAACACTGGCGCTTGAAGCGAACGCCAGCCGTCTGTGGAAAAGTGTCGGCTGGATGGGTGTTATCTGCGGCTTCCTGATCCTCAGTTTCTATACAGTCATCGCTGGCTGGGCAGTTTCCTATGTGTTTACATCCGCTAGCGGTGCCTTCGTGGATATAACACCCGACCAGGCCGGTGCTATGTTTGGCGGCATGCTGGCAGATCCCATACGTCTGCTTTCCTGGAGTACGATTGTCGTCATCGCCACTATGTACATCGTTGGTCGTGGTGTGAATGCCGGACTTGAAAAAGCGGTAAATTTCATGATGCCCGGCCTGCTGGTACTGATCCTGATCATGGTTGGCTACGCCATGAGCACCGGCCACTTCATTGAGGGTGTCGAGTTCCTGTTTGCTCCGGATTTCAGCAAGCTTACCACCGAGAGCGTGCTGGTCGCGTTAGGCCATGCCTTCTTCACACTCAGCTTGGCATCCGGCGCTATCATGACGTACGGCTCCTACCTGCCGCGCAATACCTCGATTGTAAAAACCTCGATCGCTGTGGGCTTTGTTGATACGGCGGTTGCGCTGCTGGCAGGCCTGGCAATTTTCCCGATCGTATTCGCTTATGGTTTAGAGCCCGGCGCCGGCCCTGGCCTTATCTTTGTGACACTGCCAATCGCATTCGGTCAGATGCCATTCGGGATCGTATTTGGCACACTGTTCTTCGTCATGCTGTCCATCGCCGCACTGACATCCGCAATCTCACTGATTGAGCCTGCCATATCCTGGCTAACAGAAAAACGTCAGTTCTCTCGTTTCAAAGCCTGTGTAACATCCGGGCTGGCACTGTGGACACTGGGTCTGGGAACAGTCTTCTCCTTCAACATCTGGGAAGAACACAAACTGTTCGGTAAAACGTTCTTTGATCTGATCGATTTCCTCACCGCTAACCTGATGATGCCGTTAGGCGGACTCTGCGTAGCAATATTTGCTGCCTGGGTGATCAAGTCGAAAGTAGCCGAAGAGGAGCTCGGCCTTGGCAACAGCCTGCTGTATAAAGTATGGCAGTTCGCAATGCGCTATATCACGCCATTGGGGATCGTGATTGTATTCCTCAACGCACTTGGCGTAATCAGCCTGTAAACCCCTAGCCGGTAAACGATCTGTATCGATGACTTGTTTCGACTATCGGTTTCGACTATCGGTTTCGACGATCGGTTTCGACTTCTTATTTAAATAAGGGATCGTTTACCGCGCTCTCCTGCTATCTCCACTGTCAGTTTCATCGGTGTGATAGCAAACAAACCCGACTTTATAAGCCTGAAGACTCTCTCTAACTAACTGATAAGAAGATTAGTCACATGAACCTGGAACCCTCACAGAGTGGGCTTGATAACCGCTCGAACGTCATTAATCAGGCAATCAATAGCTGCGATTCACGGACATCAACAGCACCCAATCTGCAGTTGGGTTCAAGCGCTAAGCTGATTCAGGAAGATCCGATATTTGAGCTGCTACAGCAATTTCGTCAAGACCCGCGTAACGACAAGATCGATCTGGGCATTGGCGTTTATCGTGATCACCTCAACCAGTCACCGGTGTTTTCAGCCGTAAAACAGGCCGAGCAGTGGCGCGTCGATACCGAGGAAGACAAGGCCTATATCGGCCCCCTTGGCGATATTGCCTTCTGTCAGGCGATTGCCGGTCTGGCCCTGGGCGATGACCTGGCAGCTAAGCTGGCGGACAGGCTTGCCTATGCGCAGACACCGGGAGGCGTTGGCGCCTTACGCCTGGCCTTTGAACTGCTGGCAGAAAACAATCCCGATTGCACACTGTGGCTTAGCGATACCACCTGGCAGGTACACCTTCCCATCGCCAGTGCGGCCGGATTACCCCTGCAGCGATACAGCTATTATGATCCGGCTGAAGGCCCGCTTGGCTTCGATGTGTTGCTCGAGAGCCTGAATGCGGCCAAGCCCGGTGATGCTGTCCTGTTGCAAGCCAGCTGTCATAACCCGACAGGGCTGGATCTGAGTGAAGCTCAATGGCGCAAGCTGGCGCTGTTTTGCGCGCAAAAAGGGCTACTGCCGATAATTGACATGGCCTACCATGGCTTGGGCGATAGCCTGGCACTCGACCGCCTTGGTTTGCGGGTGATGGCGGAGAAAACTCCCGAGCTGTTGCTCTGTTACACCTGCTCAAAGAACTTCGGTTTGTACCGGGATCGCACTGGCATGGTAATGGCGGTGACGGCTAATACTGCGCGCCGTGCAGTAGTAGAAAAACAGTGGATGCAACTGGCAACGCGGCATTACTTTACCCCACCGGCCCATGGCGCCAGCCTGGTTCGGCAAATACTCAATGATGTTGAATTACGTAGCCTATGGGAAGCTGAGCTGGAAACGATCAGTGCACGCTTACGGGATGTTCGACAACAGATATTCGACACATTGAGTGTCGATGTCCCCGACAGGGATTGGCGTTTCCTAACCGATGGGCGGGGCATGTTCGCGCTGTTTCCCTTATCAGCGGATGAAATTTCCCGGTTACGCCAGGAGTACGGCATCTATATCGTAACCAACGGCCGGGTAAATCTATCGGGCTTTAACACGCTTAACTTTTCGCGGGCGATGCGGGCGATTGCTAAAGTCTTAAAGTAAGTCGCTAGAACGTCGAGCAAGCTCAACTCGCTAGACGCAGCAAAAAACGCTGCTTGCTAGTAGCTAGTAAAATCAAAAGCCAAAAACATAAAAACCGCCTGCTGGCGGTTTTTTATTCCCGCAACGCGGGAATGCTTATTTTAGGTTCATCGTTGATTACCGGGGAGCGCCTCTTAAATCTTCTGACTGGTATCTTTTTATCAGGCAGATCCAACCCCAAGGCAATATTATGTATTGTAGGGCGCCACCTGGGGCGCCACATCTATGGTGCACAGCCTTTTGGTGCTGGTGAATCTTGTGGGAGGTGCGCCTCGCGCCGATTAGGAGGTCATTCGCGGCGAGGCGCCGCTCCCACAGGTTCCGCTCTACCCAATGGCCAAGAGTCAAAGCACTTCGTGGGCCACGCTGAATGCTTCGCGAGGAATGCAATACCCAAAGCATTTCACGGGGCATACTAACCAGCCCTCTACAAAAAGATCCACGCTATCTGACGAAGAGCTTTATTTTAGCCACTAGCGAGTGGCGCTTGCGCCACGTTCTAGCTAGCCGAACTTGTTCGGCGGTCTAGCTACTCCCGCAACACATCAGCCAGGGCCGCTACGAAATAATCCATCCGCTGATCATTCAGCCCGGCTACATTCATCCGGCCCGAATCGACGATATAGATACTGTAGCGGGTGCGCAGCAACTCGACCTGCTGCGGAGTTATCCCCAGGAAGGAAAACATCCCGAACTGCTGTTCTATGAAGCTGAAGTCGCGGTCGATATCGGTGCCAGCCAGATTGCGCACCAGGCTCTCACGCAGCCCCTGGATACGTTGACGCATTCCCGCCAGCTCGTCTTGCCACATCTGGTTCAGCTGCGCATCGCCAAGGATGGTTTCAACAATAGCGGCCCCGTGTGATGGCGGCATGGAGTAATGACTGCGAATTTTGGTAAACAGCTGGCTGCCGGCATTGGCCGTCTGTTCTGGTGTTGCTCCAACAATAAACAGCGTGCCGGTACGCTCGCGGTATAGACCAAAGTTTTTCGAACAG
This sequence comes from Amphritea sp., assembly GCA_036960915.1. GTDB lineage: Bacteria > Pseudomonadota > Gammaproteobacteria > Pseudomonadales > Balneatricaceae > Amphritea. Next base: position 16,384 of record JBALVQ010000024.1, on the reverse strand, counting down.
GAGGTTGCCACCAGCATTTCCGGCAACCGCTCGGCCAGCATTCGCACACCAAACGCATCCTCATCCAGACCGCTACCAAGCCCCTGATAGGCAATATCCACAAAAGGGATCAGGCCTTTGCGTTCAAGCAGTTCAGCCACCACCAGCCATTGATCGCGATTCAGGTCAGCCCCACTGGGATTGTGACAACAACCATGTAACAACACGAAGTCGCCCTGCGCAGCACTTTCCAGGGTAGCCAGCATCGCCTCAAACTGAATACTCTTGTTAGCGTAATCGTAATAGGGATACTCTTTAATAGTCAGCCCGGCACCGCTGAGCAACGGGATATGATTGGCCCAGGTGGGTGTACTCACCCAAACCGCACTCTCTTCACTGCAGCCGCGCAAAAATTCTGCCCCCATTCGCAATGCACCGCAGCCACCCGGGGTTTGGGCAGATACCACACGCTTATCTTGCAACACAGAGTGCTGCGCACCAAACACCAGTTCACGGGAGCGCTGATTAAATAATGGCGACCCCGCCGGGGCGATATAGCTTTTTGTGGTTTCACTGACCAACAGCTGCTGTTCGGCTTGGTGAACCGCTTGCATTATCGGCGTATCGCCCTGTTCATCTTTATAGACGCCAACCCCCAGATCCAGTTTGTCAGGGTTTTCATCCTGCTGAAATTTCAGCATCAGTCCCAGAATCGGATCCTGCGGCAGTGCTTTTAATCCTTCAAACATAACAACCTCTCTTATCCTGTTCTAACGGTGCTGCCGGGGCATTAAATTCAGCCCGCAATTGCGCTTCCTGCTGCTGTACCCTTACGACGGCTTGTTCTTTAACGACACCGAAACCGCGTATGGCTTCCGGCAAGCGGGCCAAAGCAACGGCGGTGACATATTTCTCCTGAGTAAACAGATCACCGTCAAGACCAGTTACCAGCTCCGCAACCAACGCCTCATAATTATTCAATAACTGGCGCTCCAGCTTGCGATCCGCACTGTAGGCAAACAGATCCAGAGCGGTACCACGTAAACCACGCATTTTCGCCAGCAACTTAAGCGGCTTAAGTACCCAGGGACCTAAGCTAATCTTAACCGGGCGGCTGTCAGCGCCGCGTTTACGTGCCAGCATTGGCGGCGCCATGTGGAAGCTGATCCGATAATTGCCGCTGAAAGTATCACTGACTTCGCTCAGGAAGTCGGTTTCAGTATAGAGCCGCGCCACCTCATACTCATCCTTATACGCCATCAGGCGGAACAATTGTGTAGCCACCGCCTCTGTCAGCGCTTGCGAGCCACTGTGTTGCTGTTGCTGCTTCTGTTCAACCGCGGCAAGCGACGCAATCATTGTCTGATATCTTTTAGCATAGGCGGCATTCTGGTACTGGGTGAGGAAATCACTATTTCGGCTAATCCGGATCTCAAGGTCAGGAGTCTCAAGGTCAGGCGTTTCCACCTTCACCTCGCCACCGGCTGACTGCTCCACAAATGCACGCTCTACAACAGCCAGACGTCCCCAGTTAAAGGCCGTACGGTTTTTCTCCACCGCTACCCCGTTTAGTTCGATAGCACGATCCAGTGCCGCCTGTGAAACTGGAATCAGACCACTCTGCCAGGCGAAGCCCAGCATCATCACATTCGAAAACACGGTGTCTCCCAGTAGAGCTTCTGCCAGTCGGTTAGCATCCAGCGTTTCCAGACGCCCACCACCAACCGCATCCTCGAGCACCCGTACCCGGCGGGTCGCCTGCATATCCGCATCCCGATAGAGCACGTTATCGGCGGTTGGCATCTGCGCCAGATTCAACACCGCCCGACTATGCCCTCGGAGCAATACACTCAACGCCTTATCGGAGGTCCCCACCACCATATCGCAGGCCACCAGTGCATCAGCCTGACCAACATCGATGCGTACCTGATGGATATCCGCAGGGCTTGGCGCCAGACGCACATAACTGAGCACCGTACCGCCCTTCTGGGCAAAGCCCATGAAATCGAGTACTGAAGCGCCCTTGGACTCCAGATGGGCCGCCATGGTAATCAGCGCACCAACTGTTACTACACCGGTTCCACCGACACCACCTACCAACAGGTTATAGCTACTCTGCAGAGCATTTATCTCCGGTTGCGGCAAGGCGGCTACCTTACGCGTGTATGCATTCCCTGTGGATACACCTGCACCGCGACGCAGCTCGCCGCCTTCAATAGTGACAAAGCTCGGACAGAAACCTTTCACACAGGAGAAATCCTTATTACAGGATGACTGATCAATACGCCGTTTACGCCCCTGCTCAGTCTCCCGCGGCACCACAGATAGGCAGTTCGACTGTTCCGAGCAATCGCCACAGCCCTCGCAAACATGGTGGTTGATAAACGCACGCTTGGCGGGATTAGGAAACTGCCCCCGCTTACGGCGACGACGCTTCTCCGCGGCACAGGTCTGATCGTATATCAACACCGTCACCCCCGTTATCTCCCGCAGCTCCCGCTGTACTTCATCCAGCTCATCACGGTGATGAAAAGTCACCGGCTTTGGAAATATACTTTTATCGCTGTATTTCTCAGGTTCATCACTGAGAATGGCGATTCGTTGTACGCCTTCGGCATAGACCTGATTGGCAATCGCCGGTACAGAAATCACGCCATCCACCGGCTGGCCACCGGTCATGGCAACCGCATCGTTAAACAGGATCTTATAGGTGATGTTGGCACCCGCCGCCAGTGACTGGCGGATCGCCATTGAACCCGAATGGAAATAGGTGCCTTCCCCCAGATTCTGAAACACATGGGTATTATTCAGGTATCGGGACTTGCTGACCCAGTTAACCCCCTCACCGCCCATCTGTATCAGCGATTCGGTTTTGCGTCCCATCCAGGACGCCATAAAGTGGCAACCGATACCTGCCTGCGCTTTACTGCCCTCAGGCACTTTGGTGGAGGAATTATGCGGACAGCCAGAACAGAAATAAGGTAAGCGTCGCACCCCGCCAGGATCTGCAGCATCACTGCCGCGTACGCCTATAGACGACAGCCGGTTACTGAAATCAAGGCCGAACAGGCGGCTCAGACGCTGGGCGATATAACCCGCCAACATGTTAGGGCTGAGCTCCCCGACATACGGGATAAGCGGCTCGCCTTTCTCATCCTGCTTACCGGTTATCAGTACTTCTCCCGGATTATCCGGCTCAGACATATACTCCTTAATCTGGCTTTCAATGATGCCGCGCTTTTCTTCCACCACCAGCACTTCCTGCTTGCCGTGGACAAAGTTCAACGCACCGCTTCGCTCCAGCGGCCAGACCAGCCCCACCTTGTAGATATCCAGGCCGATTTCACCAGCCTGCTCTTCATCCAGCCCCAACAGCTCCAGCGCCGCCAGCAGGTCCAGATAGGCTTTACCGGTAGTGACAATTCCGAAGCGGGCATCGGGCAGGTTATAGATCCGTTTATCAATCGGATTGGCGCGGGCAAAGGCCGCCACAGCGGCCAGTTTGTGCTCGATGCGGGTTTCCAGTTGCGGTCCTGGCAAGTCAGGCCAACGATAATGCAAGCCGCCTTCTGGGGATACGAAATCCGTGGGTGTTTTAAAATCGGGCAGATCTCCTACCTCGATGGACGCGGCACTTTCCACCGCCTCCGCAATCGCCTTGAAACCGCACCACATGCCGCTGAAGCGAGACATCGCAAAGCCCCACAGGCCAAATTCGAAATATTCGGCGATGCTGGCCGGATTAATCGTGGGCATAAACCAGGACATAAACGCCACATCCGATTGATGCGGCATGCTTGAAGAAACACAGCCATGATCATCACCGGCAACAACCAAAACGCCACCGTGGGGTGAACTGCCATAGGTATTACCGTGTTTCAGGGCATCGCCGGCCCGATCTACACCGGGTCCTTTGCCATACCAGATGGAGAACACCCCATTGACATTCTTATCGGCATCGGTCTCAACCTGCTGGGTACCCAGCACCATCGTGGCAGCCAGATCTTCATTGATGGCGGGGACAAAATCGATATCGTGGGCTTTAAGCTGGTCACTTGCCTGCCAGAGTGCCTGGTCATAGCCGCCCAAGGGAGAGCCACGATAACCGCTTATAAAGCCGGCAGTATTGAGATTACTTTTCCGATCCAGCTGTCGCTGCATCATCGGCAGCCTGACCAACGCCTGAGTACCGGTTAGAAAGACGCGTCCCGTCTTGCGTTGGTAGCGATCATTCAGGGCATAGTTATCCAGTACATCGTTATCCAACACCTGATCACCCTGGGCATTACCAGCTATAGCACTCTTTTCCAGGCCCATATCACACCTCACATTGAATCTCTTATTGTTATTTTCAGACCTGCGTAATCGGCCTTTTTTATTGTGATAAACAGTGTAAGAGCTTTCGCCAGAAAGGTGCTTTCGAATATTGTGTTAATTCGGCAGAGTTATGGAACAAAAAATAGATTTAAGACACAATAAAGAAATTATCTTTCACATTTCGGATATTTATTGAAATCATGCCTACTTCTCTGGATAACTATGATCGCCATATCCTGCGTATTCTTCAGCAAGATGGTCGCATTTCCAATCAACAACTGGCCGATGAAGTAGGCCTCTCTACCGCCGCTTGCTGGCGACGGGTCAAGGCACTGGAAGAGAAAAGAGTGCTGCGCCAGTACACGGCGCTGGTTAATCCTGAGAAACTGGATTATGGCCTCTGTGTGTTTCTGCTGGTAACCCTGTTACGCCACTCCAAAGACAACGCTCAGGAATTTGAGCAAGCCATAAAGTCCTGCCCTGAAGTTCTGCAATGCTATGCAGTCACCGGTAATGCGGATTTCGTATTACGGGTAGTCATCCCGGATATGGCGACCTATGATCAATTTCTTACCGACAAGATTTTTTCCCTGCCCGGCGTATCTCAGGTGAAATCCAATTTCACCCTACGGGAAATTAAATATGAAACGGCGATTCCCGTCTAGCTATACGCATCAAAAGAAACTGTATATTATTTAACCTATTCTTCTCGTGACCGGTACCGTTACCATGTCTATTGAAAGCGCCCTTACGTTTTTTATCGCTATTTTTATCTTTGGTGTGACACCCGGACCAGGGGTGTTTGCGGTGCTTGCCAAAGCGATGGTAGAAGGGGCCAGGCGCTGCTTTATGCTGTCATTGGGGATGGCGATCAGTGACATTATCTATCTGGTTCTGGCATGCCTGGGATTGGCAACTATCGCAGAACACTGGGGAGGATTGTTTACTGTTATTCGCTGGGTCGGCGCCGCGTACCTTATTTACCTTGGCTACAAGCTATTCACAACCCCGGTTAATACAGCCGCACAATCAACAACAAATATCGGTAAGGCCGCATCACTGGAATTTGTCCAGGGATTCCTGATTTCTGCCTCAAACCCTAAGGTGATCCTGTTCTATATCGCCTTCCTACCCACCTTCATGGATCTAACCGTATTAACCCAACGGGATATAGCCATTGCAGCTATTCTTACCCTGCTGGCACTGATGCTGGGACTGACGTTAATCGCCATCGGTGCGCACTGGGCAAGCGCAAAATTGCGCTCGCCCGCAGCAGTGAAGCGCCTCAATCAAAGCGCCGGCAGCATTATGATGGGCGCCGGGGTTTTCCTGGCCTCGCGAAGTTAAGCCTATATTGGAGCTGGAGCCAGAGCCGGAATTCACTTAAGCCTGAGACAGATCTGCGGCTTACTTCGTAGCGCCGCGCAAGCGGAAGCGATGTGTCAACTGGTTAAGCTCCTGGACTTCACAACGAATTTCCTCAATAGCCTGTACCACTCGATGGGTATCTTTCTTTGTGTTACCCGCTACATCGGAAATATTTACAACACGCTGGTCAATATCCGTCGCAACACTACTCTGCTGATCCGTCGCGGTAGAGATCATCATGTTCATTGATGAAATGGTCTCCACCGAAGTGATAATCTGATCCAGAGCCTCCGCAGCAGAAACCGCCAGCTCACTGCTCTTCTCTGCCAGACCATTGTTTTGCTCCATTGAGCTCACAGCATCTTCAGCCTTGCGCTGCAATTGCTGGATAATTTGCTGTATCTGCTGGGTTGACTGCTGAGTACGCTGAGCCAGGGTGCGTACTTCATCGGCGACGACCGCAAAACCACGCCCCTGATCCCCTGCTCGGGCAGCTTCGATTGCGGCATTCAGAGCCAGCAGATTAGTTTGCTCAGCAATTTCATCGATCACTGAGGTTACGTTGCCTACGGCTAATGTTTCCTCTTTCAGGGCCTCGATAAGTTGCGTCGTTTGTTGCAATGTCTCCAGCATCTGTAGAGCATGCGATTCTGTCTGGCCAACGACTACACCACCTTTTTTCGCTTGCTCACCGGTATTGATTGCGGCCTTCTCAGCTTCAGTCGTATTACTGGAAACCTCATGTACTGTCGCTGCCATCTCGGTCATTGCGGTAGCTACCAGTTCGATATCATCATACTGGCGGGAGACCCCCTGCTCGGCAGCAGTCGTTGCGTTTACCACATTGTTAATGTGGTTTTCAGTATTCGCGGCTACTCGCTGGACAATTTGTAGCAAGTCACTAACGTGATCCAACATCGTGTTATAAGAATCAAACATATGCCCGACTTCATTATCGGTATGGGTTACCTCAAAGCGGTGAGAAAAATCCCCCTTTCCGACTTCCGCCATACGGTTTTGCAGACGCAGAATATTATTCATCAACATGCTCATGCCAAACACCCGACCCAACACGACTAATACCAAAATCAGCAGGATGCAGGTAAAAGCGATCAGCAGTTGTGTACGGGTAGTCTGACTGGCCTTTGCAGTCATCATCACCACCGCCTTGTTCATCTCCTTGAGAATCACTGGCGACTGCTGCTGAATTTTACTGAGTGTTTCAGCGCTATTCTCCTGTACATGGCGGGCAATCAGCGACTTGTATTTTTGCCATAGCGATTCGACATGCTGCATTTGAGCAAGAATCGCCATGTCATCCAATGCGTTCATCCCCGCAGCTGGATCACCCTTCACAATACGCTTATGCGACTGTTCAAATAAGCTGATGGTTTTTTTCAATGCCTGCTGCTGTTCAATTCCGGCTGCGACCAGCATTGCTTCCTTGGCAATGCGCTGACTCAACATGCGCTGTCGCCCGGCCTCATTAATGGTCTGGGGATTGATTGCCATGCTCATGTAAAGTGAGACAGCCGAAACCGCAGCCAGTAAAAAGATTAACGCATAAGACAACATAAACTGGCGATTGATGGTTTTGCACCCCAATGCACGCAAAACACTGTCCATAATTTTCGCCATACTACTGTACATTCTTTACTCTCCCGTTGTTGAACAATAGACAACTGCCCATTACTGCAATGATAATAATTTCACCCAGCACAAAGATACTGACCAAAGGTAGTCTATCGGCAGCTAAAGCAGAAATTAAACTCAAACTGGTGATAAAACTTAACAAAATCAGCTAGTCGTACGCATCTGTAGTACTCCATAGAATCGCTGAGTTATATCCACCACGTTTATCTGGCCAAAAACCGTTTTTAATAACTCGCAAACAATTGCGTTCCTATATAATTGCGCGTAGTAAACAGCTCTCTAATTAGCGGAAATACAATGGACACCCTCTCTGTACCTCAAGGCACATTTTCACTGTCTCGCTTTCCCAGGCAAAACAAAGAAACCCTGCGAGCCTGGGATGCAGCTGATGAGTACATACTTCAGCATATTGCTGAACAGCAATTACTGACACCAGACAGCACGGTACTTATTCTCAACGACAGCTTTGGTGCGCTTGGTGTCGCCTTGTCCGATACGGCCCCGATAATGATGTCGGATTCCTATATTGCTCAACAGGGCTGCGTCTCTAACCTTAAAGACAATAAGATCCCTTTGGAGCAAGTTCCTGTCATTAGCAGTTTATCGCCCCTCGCAGAATATTTACCCGCTACAAGCACTGAATTTGACCTGGTAATAATCAAGATAACTAAAAGTCTGGCTCAACTGGAAGATCAATTACACCGTGTGCGCCCTTTTCTCAAAGCGCAGAGTAAAGTAATTGCGGCTGGAATGGTGAAAGCAATACACACCTCAACCCTAAACCTGTTCGAGAAGATTATTGGTCCAACACACACATCTCTGGCACAAAAAAAAGCGCGATTGATTTTCAGCACATTAGACAAACAGTTGAAGCCTCCTGAAAACAGTTATCCCAAACATTACATATTGGAAGGAACCCAATACAAAATTACCAACTATGCCAACGTTTTTTCCAGGGAGAAACTGGATATTGGCAGCCGTTTCTTTATACAGAATATTCCTGCCAGTAAAAGCTACCGGTCCATCGTCGATCTGGGATGCGGAAATGGTATTGTCGGACTTATTGCTGCAGAAAAAAACCCCCAGGCCCATATCACTTTTGTTGATGAATCCCATATGGCGGTAGAATCCGCCAGGGAAAACTTCCAGCACGCATTTTCTACTCGCAAAGCAGATTTCAAAGTCACCGATTGCCTTAAGGGTATTGCAGAGAACAGTGCCGATCTGATTCTCAACAATCCCCCTTTTCATCAGCAAAACACCATTGGTGATTTTATTGCCTGGCAGATGTTCAGGGAATCAAAAAAAGTGCTGAAAGCAGGCGGTGAACTTTGGGTAATTGGTAATCGGCATCTAAAGTACCACATCAAACTCAAGCGTCTGTTTGGTAATTGCGAGACAATAATAAGCAACAATAAATTTGTTATTTTAAAATCGACAAAAACCTAAACAAAAAATCAAACAACTGTTTATCTTTTTATTGCTACTCCCCCACGCAATTTATCGACCCTTTAACCAAAGTCAGGTATATTTGGCACTCGTTTTCATGCAATAAAACAGCACTCGAAAACAGACCTGATAAAGCTTTTACAGCTCCCGTCACGTTGTAGGTCACCAGTTATGGAATGGATCATCGATAATAATGGTTTTATATTCGAAGCCGTTCTAATGTCTTTAGTTGTTTTCTGGGTTGGCACAAGGATCTGAGCAGACCTACCTAGTTAGACTTGGTAAATAATATGTCGCTGCTTTTCCCTCGCAACCTTGGATCATTGGTATCCTTTTTTGCTATAACAGCATCCGCCAATGATGAAATTGCTATCTCGGAAAGCGACTACCTCAGTGACATTCCCGTAGTAGTTTCAGCCACTCGACTGCCACAACAGATTAATGAAGCACCCGCGGCAATCACAATCATCGATCAACATATGATTAATGCCTCCGGCGCGACTGAAATTGCTGACCTTTTTCGCCTGGTTCCCGGATTTCAGGTCTACCATGTGGGAGCCTCGAAGTTCGCAGTCACATCTCATGGAATGAGCAATGACTTCCCCAATAGACTCGAAGTAATGGTCGACGGTCGCTCCATCTACCTGCCGCTGCTTTCCACTGTGGATTGGGCATCCATTGGCATCACCCTGAATGATATCGATCATATTGAAGTCATTCGCGGCTCCAATGTGCCGACTTATGGTTCCAACGCATTCCAGGGGGCAATCAATATCATAACCAAGTCCCCTCTGGGCGAGGCAGGCACCTCAATTCATACACTGCAAGGCTCACATGATACTCAGCGCTATGAAGTGCGACATGCTGACACTATCAACGATATCAGCTATAAAGTCTCAGCTGGAGTGAATGAAACCGATGGCTTTAAACGGCCAGCAGATGATGCTTTATCCAAGCACCTGCATTACAACGCTACATACTCCCCATCCCTATTTGACACTTTTGATGTTCAGCTGGGCTACAGTAGCGGTGATGCAGACGTTGGGGATGGCGATTATCCCGACTTTTACCATATCCGCGATTTTGCAGCCAATTTCCAGTTTATTCGCTGGAATCATATCGCAGACAAGGACAATGATTTTAAGGTCCAGTTTTATCGCAACTATCTTGATCTGGATGCAACCTATCTAACAGGCCAGGATCTGCTCGCAGAAATTGATGCTCAAGATAATAACCTTCCTCGCTATAATTCAGGCTCTGTGGCATATGGCGTTGCAGCGGCTGGATTATTGAATGCTACTGATAAGTTGTTCGCTGCTGATGGTGAAGATGGCGTTACCGAACTCTACGATCTTGAATTCCAGCATATATACAGTGGTATAGCTGATATTCAGCTGCTTTGGGGAGCAGGGACACGCTTAGCACGCGCCAAAAGCGACCCGCTTCTAGGCACACTGGATTACATTGATGAAACAACCTTAAGGTTATTTGGCAATTTAGAATGGCAAGCATCGCCATCATTACTTTTCAATCTGGGTGCAATGCTTGAACACCATGATCAAGTAGGTGACAAATTTTCACCCCGGGCTGCTATAAACTACAGCCTCAGCGAGAATCAGACTATTAGAGCAGCCGCGACCCTGGCCCACCGGATGCCGTCGTTACTCGAACTAAACCGCTATTCAGCATATATCAACAAAGCTGATGAGATTATCCAACTCACTCACAGTTCAGACCCCGATCTGGACTCAGAAGAATCCAAGCTTGTAGAACTGGGGTATCACAGACTGTTTAAGGACATTCCCGCAAGTATAGATTTGCGGCTTTTCCGCGAGGAAGTTAATGGCGCGATTGATAGCTGGCATATAATTTTGGATCCAAATCCTCTAACTGGCCGAAAAGATAAAGTAGCGATCCCTGATAATGTTTCCCAATGGGTAACCAAAGGCTTTGAAACCCAGCTAACAGTCAATCCAACCAGGCAAACCAGAATAGATATTTCCTACAGTTATGCCAACACCAATGGCACGCGTAATCGTGGTTATAAAGTTGATGATACTTTTCAGCTGATCGAAACGCAGGACGACCGCAATCCACATCACACCGCATCTCTACTCTTCAGTCATAAATTTTCACCAGGCTGGCAGTTCAGTACAGCCACCTACTACATGAGTGAAGTTCTCTGGTTTAACGGCGACTTCATTGATGACTATCTCAGAACCGATCTGAAGCTGGCTAAGGAGCTGCAACTAAAGGGTGACCTGACACTAACGACAGCTGTAATTGCGCAAGATGCCTTCAACGAACAGCACATTGAGTTCCAGGACAGCAACCAGTTCGAAAGAAGACTCTTTTTGCAAGCTAGCCTAAACTACTAGCTTGAATAGTGGCCTCAATGGATCCGAGGATGAAGCAAATCAGCCCCAGCATACATTTAGTCACTGTAGCTAGATACGTACTATGCTTGCTGCTGTTTTTTCCACTCGGCTCATTTGCTGCCGACAAAGCTCTAATAGCACTCAGCGGCAGTGACGCGACTTACCATCAGATAGCTAATAAAATTATCAGTTACGCTCCGCCCATAGAGTTTAAAACAATCCATATTGATGAGCTGAAAAATAGTCCAGCAAGCGCTCTACAGCCATATACATTAATTATTCCGATTGGCAGCGCTGCAACTGAATTCGCATTGGCTAATGCCTCTGTCGGAAGCACCATCATTTGCTCTCTCATTCCACACTCAGCCTATCAGCGATTACAAGTGAGCTACAGTGCTCAAATCACTCTACAACGACTAAATATCAGTGCAGTATTTCTCGACCAACCGTACAGTAGACAACTCGCCCTCGCACGTTTAATCAAACCCGATTTTAAACGGCTAGGATTCATTCTAGGACCAAGTTCTAAACAGGATTTGAATAAGCTTAAGCAAGCAGCCGAACGCGTTCAAATTAACCTGAACTACGATACTCTGGATGTCACTGATAATCCTGTACGCCGATTACAGCCGATAATAGATATATCCGATCTGTTCATTGCCCTACCAGATCACGCTGTTTTTAACAGAACTACGGCAAAATGGCTGCTATATATGTCATACCAAAAACAGATTCCCCTTATCGCATTCTCCCGCAGTTATGTAGATGCCGGAGCGATTGCAGCAGTGATATCCAGCCCGGCACAGATAGGCCTGCACACGGCCGAAGTAATATCTGAGTTTACTGAAAGTGAACAACTACCTGCACCACAATACAGCCGTTATTTCACTGTGTTAACCAACCCTCAAGCAGCACAAAAATTAAGGATAGCTCTGCCTGACCCTTCAACCCTGCAAAGAAACTTGATGGAGGCAGATAATAGATGAAATACTTTAATCGAAACAAATTTGAAGGTATTTGCCGCCAAGTACTGCTGATCACTCTACTGCCATTGTTGATCATGACATTGATACTTGCCGGCTACTTTATTTCGACCCGCATAGCCGATAATGAAACAGCCTTGATCGAACGCGGTGAAACCGTATCCCGCTTGATGGCTGAAGCATCTGAATTCGGTATTATTTCAGGATTAACTCATCAGTTAAGTGCCTTAAGCAAAGGTCCTATTCACGAAAAAGACATTGCCGATGTCATTTTCATGAACCAGCAGGGACACGCAATTTTTCGCTCAACCGATATTCCCCTGGATATCAGCCCTTCACGCGAGGCCTATAACGACCAGCAGGGTAGCTACTGGCTGTTTTTAACGCCAGTCTTTACAACCGGTATTCTGGTGCAGAATTTACCCGAATATCCTGTTACCGACGATGAAAGGCAATTGCTTGGCTGGGTAGTCGTCGTCCTGTCTACACAGCCCATGCAGGAGCGACAGAAGCAAATTATAACCAATAGTCTGATACTCCTGTTTTCGGGCCTGTTCGCCACATTTATCGTAGCGTTACGTTATGGAGATACACTCACGCAGCCTATCATCCAGTTAACTGATGTTGTTAAACAGCTAGAGGAAGGTAAGTTAAGCTCCCGAATAGTGGAAAAATCAGATGCCGAATTAGGCTCTCTAGAACGGGGCATAAACCTGCTTGGGGAACGTATACAAACCTCTAACCAGCGCCTGGAAAGCCAGGTAGACAAGGCTACGCAGCGCTTGCGCAAGACTCTGCGACACCTTGAGACTCAAAACATTGCCCTCCAGAAAGCTCGACAGAGAGCCGATCGGGCAAATTTGGCCAAGGATGAGTTTTTAGCACGTATGAGCCATGAACTACGAACGCCATTAACCTCAGTTCTAGGTTTCACAAGCATGCTCAGACAAACAGAATTATCGTTTGAGCAGCAGGAGCACTGCCGCATAATCAACCAGACATCTACGACCCTGTTATCGATTATTGATGATATCCTGGACTTTGCAAAACTACAGTCAGAAGCAATAGAACTTGAAAAGATCATCTTTAATCCAGAGAAAACTATTCATGAAGCGCTTGAAATGCAATCTCATAGTGCGGCAACGAAGGGACTGGAACTTGCCTACCTTGTCGATAATGACGCACAGTTTGATATGCTTGGAGACCCTACCCGCCTTCGCCAGATAGCCACTAACCTGATAAGCAATGCAATCAAATTCACCAAGCAGGGACATATCATTGTCAGCCTGAAAATCATTGGCAAAAGTCCGGACGCGGTACAATTTGAACTGAATGTAAAAGACAGCGGCATCGGAATATCCGCTGAACAAAAGAGAGGATTATTCAATGCATTCTCCCAGGCAGACTCATCAATAACGCGTCGCTTTGGAGGCAGCGGCCTGGGACTGGTAATAGTACAAAAACTTGTCAAATTAATGCATGGACAGATTCACCTTGATAGTGCTCCCGGGAAAGGCACTGAATTCAGCTGTACATTCAAGTGTAAGCGTCTCATTGAGCAGCCGTCAGCGAATGATATAGACAAGATAAAGCAGACGACTGAACTGGTAATCTTCGATAGACATCCTGCTGGCCTTAAATCGCTTGTAGGTCTTTGCGAAAATTCCGCAACTAGAGTACAGCAATGCGCGACATTACCTGAGCTGTTAAACACCATCAAATATGTAGACAGCATCACCAGTTCATTAATTTTCGGGGTCAGTGCAAACCCAGATATAGCAAAACAACAAAAGCTGAAAATCCCGAAATTATTTGCCTCATTCAAAGGTAATATTTTACTGGTCGCCCCGGCTCTTGGAGCTGATATTTCCGAGCTGATGGAAAATAGTAGCCACAATAACGTCTCGGTCACAACCAAGCCATTAAGTCGAACTCTGGTAAACAAATGGCTTAATAACCGGACTCTGGAAGATAAACATGATGGTTCAAATATTAATAAACCAATATTTAATTCCCAAACCCATGTAGTCATCGCCGAAGATAACGATTTTAACCGCCTGCTATTACGAAGAATTGTTGAGGCGGCGGGTGCCAGAGTTTCTGAAGCACGCACCGGCAAGGAAGCTGTTCATCTGACTTATCAGCACCATCCGGACGCAGTACTTATGGATGTACATATGCCAATTATGGATGGAATCGAAGCGACATCAAAAATCAGAGATAGTTTTAGTCACCTGCCTATCATTGCTCTAACTGCCAATGTAATTTCGAGTGAAGAACATGCCTTAAAACAGGCTGGAGTTACCCGAATTGAATACAAGCCAATCAATGACCATAAACTAATCAACCTGTTAAAACAGCTTTGTCAGACTAGGTCAGGCAAAAAAGAAAGCCATCCGATCACGCCATTACTAGCCTTCGCATCAGCAGACAGAGTTGCTTCAACGAGCATTAATAAATATAAGCTAAGCAAGGAAGAGCTTCATCAAGAGATCACCCAGCAGTTGGAAGCAATTCAGCACGCATTTTCCCTAAGCGATAAAAATTTGATGGGGCAGCATATCCATCAACTGACTGGTTTAGCTGGTTTATTTGCACTACCAGAACTGGAACTGACTTCAGTAGAATTAAACCAGGCAGTAAAAGAGAAAGGCTTTAAAGCCATATGGCAGCTACTATGGCGTCTGGAACGTTTAATCAAGCACCATCAATATCTCGATGATTAAAGCTCGAGAGTAACTGGTGCAGTTGCAATAATCTTTTCAAGCTTATCGGCAAGCAGGGCAATATAATCTCGCCCTTGTTGATTATAAAGATAACCATGAACGCCAGCTTTGGGAATCCCAAAATCTGACACGCCCTCATCAAACTCGAAACACAGACTGCGAATAGCCTCTAACTCTGAATCATGGAAAATTGGCGTGCCTACAAACAGCGCCCAGGCATTCGAGGAAGTAGAGCGAGTGGCAACCCCTTTTAACAAGTTCAAGACAGCGTAACGACTTGGGCGGTACGATGGCACTCTACTAAAAAAAAGCACCGCCACCAATACAAGTAAAACAACCAGACTTACTGCAAAAACAACTACAAACTCCATAGAGACCTCAATGATATCGGTCGAATTGATATCTCTTTAAACCTTCAGCAGCAACCATAATGGCGTCACGATACTGAGCTTCAAGCTTATCCATCTCATCCATGTATTTTAGCTTGTCTTTAGTTTTGAGTTGTTTCCAGGCGTCAAGTTTCGGAATATGTTTACTCTGCTCGTAGACCTCGTTAAACACAGTAAACGGTCCACTCTGACCCAATTGAGAATCCAGGTTATCAATCAACACTTTACAACGGATACAGCCTTCCGTCAGAGGAATTTCTGAATTCATAAGGCACTGAGCTATCACTTGAAGGCTTTCGATAAGATACAGACGCTGCTCTTTAGCTTGTTTTGCAAGTTCTTCAAGCTGCTCAGCCGCCTTAGTTTTTTTTAGTTTTTGAGCTTTGACGAAGCGATAAAGATAAACCAGCAAACCACTAATAATCACCAGGTTAATAGTAATCAAAATATACAATGTAGTTTGCGACATACCTGGAGTTCCTCTGCATGAATACAATTATGTTGATAGCGCTGTAAATCGAGCGAAGCGGAGCAGACTGTACTGTTTATTGCGATAACTTTGCAACCATTACAGATATTATTCATTAAATCGGTGTAGAACACAGGGGGATATCCAATCGTAAGCGATAGCAATGTGCACTACAGAAATGAGGTATCCATGCTCGTGGCTCGTACGATAAACAGCTCTTGTAGGAGTGCGCCCCGCCGCGATTGGTTTTTTAAGACCTCGGACAACCTCATCGGCGCGGGGCGCGCCTCCCACAAATTATGCACTGCAGAAACGAAAAAACCCCGATCACAGCGTGATCGGGGTTTTCTCTAAATAGGTGCTCAGTGTGCCCCTTCGGGTATGGCGAAAGCTTGCCCCAGGAGTAACGCGACTGCTCTGGGTATGACCTACAATGGGTTGAAAGCAGTGCTTTCAATCGCAAGCGACGCCTTTGGCGCCATTCTCTAATACAAAAAGGCCGCTCCCTTGGAACAGGGGCTTTTATCATGCCCTTTAGGGTACACATGCCCATGTTCGAGTAATTCATTAAGCCAATAATAAAAAACCCCCAGCACTGCGTGCTGGGGGCTATTTTATTAGGTGCTTGGCGATGACCTACTCTCACATGGGGAATCCCCACACTACCATCGGC
>JBALVQ010000147.1:0-5947 GCA_036960915.1 Amphritea sp. | reverse complement strand
GAGTGGCGAGTGGCGAGTGGCGAGTGGCGAGTGGCGAGTGGCGAGTGGCGAGTGGACAGAATTGTACAAGCTAGGAAAAGAGTAAAGCCCAACATTTAAACTAAGCCATATTATGCTGTTAACCGCACCTTGCTCACCACCAGCAACTATTTTTTCGCTCTTAGCCACTAGCAACTATCTTTTCGCTCTTAGCCACTCTCTACTCGCCACTAGTAACTATTTTACTCGCCACTAGCAGCTAGATTAGCCTCATTAAACTGCAGCTCCGCCAATCTGGCATAGAGTTCACAGCTTTCGATCAGGTCGGCATGGCGACCGGTGGCGATCAGTTTTCCCTGCTCCAGCACCACGGTTTTATCCGCATGCAGGATGGTCGCCAGGCGGTGGGCGATGATGATGGTGGTACGCCCCTGCATCAGTCGATTGAGGGCTTCCTGCACCTGATGCTCACTCTCGGCATCCAGTGCGCTGGTTGCTTCATCCAGCAGCAGGATGCGTGGATCTTTGAGTATCGCACGGGCGATCGCGATGCGCTGCTTCTGGCCACCGGATAAACGCACCCCCTTTTCACCCAGATAGCTGTCATAGCCCTCGGGGAGATGTTGAATAAAGCCATCAGCATTGGCCGCTTTGGCGGCGGCAATCACTTCTTCATCGCTAGCATCCGGCTTGCCATAACGAATGTTATGCCAGACATCTGCACTAAACAGCACCGGTTGCTGCGGCACCAGCGCCATCTGTTGGCGTAATTCACCGGGATCAAAGTTGCGGATATCGCTATCCCCCAGAAGCACTGAGCCCTGCTGGGGATCGTAGAAGCGTTGCAACAGTTCAAAGATCGTCGATTTACCAGCCCCTGAAGGGCCGACTAACGCCAGTGACTGGCCCGGCTCGATCACCAGGGAGAAGTTTTCCAGAGCGGCCTGATCCGGTCTTGAAGGGTAATGAAAACTGACCTGTTCAAAGGTAATACTGGCATCCAGCTGAGCGGGATCAACCGCCAGCGTTTGCGGTGGCAGTATTTCGGACTGCACCTGCAACAGCTCCATCAGACGATCGCCCGCTCCGGCCGCTCGTTGCAAATCACCCCAGACTTCAGAGATGGTCGCAACCGATGAAGACAACAAAATAGCGTAAAACAGAAATGCTCCCAAATCGCCGGCAGTCATCGCACCGGAGAGCACATCCTGGCCACCGATCCACAGCATGCCACCCACGGCACCAAACACCAGTGTGATAACTGCGGCAATAAGAATAGAACGTTGGCGAATCCGCTGTTTACCGACTTCAAATGCCTGCTCGACTTCAAGACTGAAAGCCTTCTGTTCCTGAGCCTCACGGGTATAGCTCTGAACCGTTTTCAATTGTTGGATAACTTCACCGGCATAGCTACCAACATTGGCTACGCTGTCCTGCGTTTTGCGTGACAGCGCACGGACTTTACGTCCATAGAAAATAATCGGCAACAGAATGAACGGCACACACAAAAACACCACACCAGTGAGCTTCACATCGGTGAGCAGCAACATCACCAGCGTACCGATAAACATCAGCGTGCTGCGTAAAGCCATGGAAAACGAGGAACCAATGATGGTTTGCAGCAAGGTGGTATCGGTGGTCAGGCGGGACATGATTTCGCCACTGAGATTGGTCTCGAAGTAGCTTGGGTGCAGCCTGACCAGATGGTCAAACACCGACTGGCGAATATCCGCACTGACCCGCTCCCCCAGCCAGGACACCAGATAAAAACGCGCAAAGGTCCCCCCGGCCATCAACAGAGTTAGCAGCAGGATAATCAAGATTGCCTTGTTGAGCTGATCTGGCGATTGCTCTACAAAGCCGCCATCAATCAACAAGCGAACGCCCTGGCCAATGGATAGTGTTATCCCTGCGGTAAACACCAGCGCCAGCACCGCCAGAAACAGGGTGCGTTTGTAGGGGCGCGAAAATTCCAGCAACAGATGCAAGGTCGTTTTATGGCTGGATGTCGACATGAATATTCCCTCAAAGATACGTGCAGTAATAGTAGGACCCGTGATCCTGAGTTACTCCTGTACATCGTTGCTCCTGCACATTATCCATGTGCTCGCCCCCTTTCTTGTTAAAGAGCCGTACATCCTGTACATCGTTGCTCTTGCACATCCTTGTGCTCGCAACATACCGTACATCCTGTACATAAAAAGGCCGCTAATGCGGCCTTTTTGAATATAGAGGACTTTAGTCCGTGAAAGACTTATTAGTCTTCGCGACTGGTCACTTCAAGCAAGTGGTAACCAAACTGAGTCTTAACCGGGCCTTGTACAGTGCCAACTGGGGCAGAAAATACCACCTTATCGAACTCAGGTACCATCTGACCCGGGCCAAATGAACCCAGATCACCGCCCATAGCCTTGGATGGGCAGGTAGAATACTGTTTGGCGATCTCAGAAAAATCCGCACCGGCTTCGATCTGTGTTTTCAGATCAGCGCACTGAACTTCGTTGCTTACCAGAATATGACGCGCTGTTGCTCTAGCCATTAACTTATACCTTAACTAATTAAATCAAGGTAATAGCATGGCCTATAGACAGGACTGCTTCAAGTAAATTTAGCAAAAACCAGATCGATTTAGCTACTCGAATACGGGACGAAAGAAACTTCTTTCTACACTGAGAACGCAACGGGTCTCATCTGCGTATCTGAAAGCAGCCATACACCCTTCATCCTGAAGAGACTTTTCCCGATATTGCTCATATTCTGCAAGGGATGTGAAACTGAACATTGCCAGAGCGATATTATTCGCCCCTTCGGAGGGCAGAAAATAGCCATGGTGATTACCACCCAGCTTATTAACCAGCGGAATCCAGAGTTTGGCATAGTGCTCAAACTCAGCAAGCTTATAGGGATCGATTACATAGCGCACATAACAGGTGACCACAGCCCTTCCTCCAATGAAGTATTGTTTTAGTTGCCCGACAGCATAACCTAGCACCAGGCTCTGAGCACGTAGATCTGTATCAGCCAAAAAACCTGCCCAACATACCGCTCGATGAAGCTGTCGTTTCTTCTCGCCACCCTCCTGAAAGGTCTAAATTGCACTATCTTTGATGTATATAACACCGCAGATTATATCGTCCTGTTGCTGAGCTGATTAGTGCAAAGAGTCAATAGATTAATCCGGCTTCCGCTCAGCCACGCAAGCTATCTCCTGCAAACTTACTAGTAAGGAGGCGCCATGGGCGCACCAACAAATCATTTCAAACAACAATTAAAAACCGGCCCGGCGCAGATTGGATTATGGCTGGGGTTGGCAAACGCCTATACGGCAGACCTGCTTGCCAGTACCGGTTTTGACTGGCTGCTGATCGACGCAGAGCACGCCCCCAACGACTTGCAGACTATTGTTAGCCAGCTGCAGGCGATGGCGCCCCACCCGGTAGCCCCGATTGTAAGACCACCCTGGCCTGACCACGTGCGCATTAAACAATTGCTGGACCTTGGGGTGCAGACGCTGCTGGCGCCGATGGTCGAATCAGGAGAACAGGCTGCCCAAATTGTTGCAGCTTGCCGTTATCCGCCCCAGGGTATTCGCGGCGTCGGTGGTGCCCTTACCCGCGCTTCAAGATTTGATCAAACGCCAGACTACCTGCATACCGCCAACGATGAGATCTGTGTGTTGATTCAGATTGAAACCCGCAAGGGACTGGAAAATCTGGATGAAGTTATCGCCACCGAAGGTGTCGATGGCGTGTTTATCGGCCCTTCAGACCTGAGTGCGTCGATGGGCCATCTCGGCAATCCGGGACACCCGCAAATGCAGCTGGCCATCGAAGATGCCCTCAGTCGAATTATCAGAGCAGGCAAAGCCGCCGGTATTATGATTGCTGACCAGACACTGGCACAGCGCTACCTGGAGCTGGGTGCGAAGTTTGTCGCTGTCGGTGCCGATACAGAGCTGCTGGTAAAAGCATCCACCGAGCTGGCCCGTACTTTCAAGGGAAACCTGCCGTAAATCACCGAATTAGATTAAGTAAGCGCCTACTTACAACAATTCGTACTCCCTTCCCTACTGCTGTAAATAGAATCCACTACTTGAGGGCTCGGTTTAGCAGATCCGTACTTTCCTGGTTATAACTGTTACTGATATGCTTGCCTTATGGAACTCTCCCGGATCAACCTCAACCTGCTGATATCCCTATACCACCTGCTACGTACCCGTAGCGTGACGGGCGCAGCCACTGCCCAGCACATCACCCAACCGGCAATGAGCCGCAATCTGGGGCAGTTACGGGATATCTTTTCTGACAAACTGATGGTGCGGGTTGGTAATAATATGCACCTGACCCCAAGAGGCGAGTCACTCTGGCAACAGCTGCCACCGATGCTGAACCAGTTGGAAAGTCTGCTGGTCCCCAGCGAGTTTGAAGCAGCAGGATTTGTCGGCCAGTTTAACGTCGCGGCAACCGATTACATTACCCACGACCTTATCCCACCCCTGATTGCCGATCTGCAGCAGGATGCCCCCGGACTCAGCTTGCACTTTCATCTCTGGCATCCGGGAATGATCGACAGCCTGCGACAGGGACGGCTGGATCTGGCGGCCTGTATTCTGGATCAGGTACCGGATGATATCTACGGTACGCAACTCGGCGTGGATGGCTACAGCTGCCTGCTGAACCCGGAACACCCATTGGCCAATAAAGTACTGTCATTGGATAGCTTCGTACAGGCAGACCATATCGGTATCAGCGCCGGTGGCGATAAAATTCGCGCCGTGGATGAGGCATTGGCAAGGCTCAACCGGCAACGCTCGGTGCAGCTTACCGTACCCTTTATACATTCGGCGCTGGCAATCACCGCGAGCACCCATTACCTACTGACACTGCCGACCCATATCGCCCTGCAACTGCATGCCCAGTACGGCCTGAAAGTAAAAAATCTGCCTGACGAGGTGACCATTCCCGACAGCCTGTATTACCTGATCTGGCATCAGCGACAGCATACCGATCCGGCGCACCGCTACCTGCGCGAACGGCTGCTGCAGACACTACAGAACTATCGCCAACTCTCCTGACAATCCAATAACAATAAACCAGCAGACTATTAACCAACCTTCTCGCCTTTGCCATAAGTCATAAGTCATAAGTCATACCAAAAACTGATAACCATCATCAGAAATCAGGATTCGATATAGGCCATTTACACCCATACACTAGCATCTTCATACAGATGTTTTTTTGGACACAAAGATGGTTGAGTGGTTAATTTTTGCAGGCATTATCTTCATGGGGGCAATGGTGCCTGGTGCCAATACAGCCATTATCCTGCGTAACACCCTGCAGGGATCACGCCGGGAAGGCTTTATCACGGCGCTGGGGTTGGCAACGGCACTGGCGATTCACGTGCTGCTATCCATCATCGGCCTGGCTGCTTTAATCAGTGAGACCCCAACGGCTTATAATGCGATACGCTGGCTGGGAAGCGCCTATCTGGTGTATATGGGCCTTACCTATATTCTCACCAAGCCACTCAAGAATGATGCCGAAGCGAGCCAGAGAGTCAGCCGCAATCCATTTATCTCCGGCTTGATGGTCAGCCTGTTTAACCCCAAGATTCTCATCATGTTTATCGCGATTTTCAGCCATATTTTGCAGGAAGTTCAGGGTTGGGGGATGAAGGCCCTGTACGCTGCAACCCCGGTTATCATCGAATTCAGCTGGCTAAGCATTATCATCCTGTTACTAAGCCAGCCTTCGGTGCAACAGAAACTGAATAACACCAAGCTCTGGCTGGAACGAACCATCGGCGCCGGGCTGGTGCTGCTGGGGCTTAAGCTGGGTATTGGCTAATGCGAAGCTGGATCGGTAATACAAACAGGGGGTAGTAAATGGTAGTACTTCTGACTTGATCTGTTAGCTAGTTCTCATCCATAAACAGCTTGTTTTATAGATAGTGTTCGTGGTCGAGA
>JBALVQ010000146.1:0-6029 GCA_036960915.1 Amphritea sp. | reverse complement strand
ACACCGATGGTCGGGGATTCGTAAAGGCATTACGAAAAGTGATTGAGCCCAACAGGAAAAACGTCGTCCTGTTTGGGGCTGGGGGCGCTGCCCGATCAGTCGGAGTAGAATTAGCTCTGGCAGGCGCGTCCCAAATCACTATTGTTAACCGCACCCCGGCGCGGGGTACAGAGCTCGCTCAGTTAATCCGTGAGAAGACACCCGCCAGTGCGGATTTTGAGCCCTGGACCTGTAACTTTCCACTACCTAAGGAAACACACATCGTGGTTAATGCTACCTCAATCGGTCTGTATCCAAATATTAACCAGCATCTGGATTTTGATATTGAGACGTTAACCGCCGAGATGATCGTGGCTGATGGTATTCATAATCCACCTGTTACTCCATTTATCCGTACAGCTAAATTACGCGGCTGTAAGGTAATTGATGGTTTGGATATGCTTGTCTACCAAGGGGAAATAGGCATACATTACTGGACCGGTATTAATGTTGATACAACGATCATGCGCACGACCCTCGATCGGATCTTTTCCCCATAAAGCGCTGATCGAGGTAAAGCGTTGCCAACCCCAAACCTACCACCCCTGATAAATATCAACAGTTTCACGAGTCACCAGCTCAGCCGGGATCAACAGGGTTTTCTGTTTCAGCACTTCACCATTCATTAATTGATAACCAATCTCTACCGCTTTAGCTGCCATACGGTTTGGAAACTGTGCAGCCGTTGCACGGAACTGCGAGTTCGGGACTCGCAACTGCCGCTCTGCGACTGGAGCGCCATCCACTGCGACAATAAGGAAGTCATCCCGCTTCGCCTGTTCTGCAGCCTCTACTACCCCCATTGCCGATGGATCATTGATCGCAAATACACCATCGATGCGGGGAAACTCAGTGAGCAGGTAGGTCATAGTCTCGAGTCCACCTTCACGGCTTCCACCAGCATTTTTATCGCTGGATAGCAGCTGGATTTCCGGGTGTTCGGACAAAACACTTTTACAACCACGAACCCGCTCTTTGACTGATGAAACCGGCGGGCCGTTTATGATGACGATGTTACCCTTACCTTTTATTTGACTGACTAGGTATTCACAGGCAATCTTGCCAGCCTGAATGTTGTCCGTTGTAACAGTAGCATCTGCCCCCTTTGCTTTAACATCCACCGCCAGCACTTTCACTCCAGCCTCACGAGCGCGTCGCACGGCAACCTCTACCCCCTCATAGCTTGCTGCCGACAGCAGAATCATGTCCATTTTGCGTGCAATAAAATCATCAATCTGTGCGATTTGGCGCTGTACATCATAAGCACTTGAAACCACTACAATTTCAGCATCATCGCCAACAAGTTCCCGGGCTTTAGACTCAGCCCCTCTGGCGATCTGCACAAAATAAGGGTTGCCCAGATCGGATACCGATATGCCAATGGACAGTTTTCCAGCAGCTGCTGTTGTGCCATTGAACAGGACCAGCAGGAACAAAATAATCATATGCCTGGATAAGAATACCGTGGCTCTTCGTCGTAGCACTTTAACGCTATGATTCATTCCTCTTCATCCTTGTGTTAATGCATTTATGTAACGCTCTGGCGAGCTCTTCTTGTCGGTAAGGCTTTGGCAGGACAAAATCAGCCTCGTTCAAACCGTAACTTTCGGTTAAGTGGTGTGTACTCAAGCCAGATGTCAGCAGTACCGGAATATCAGGCCATTGCTGTTGAATACTTTCCGCCAGTTGCAATCCGTTCACTGCCGTTCCCAGGTTAATATCAGTAAATACCACGGAGATATCATCGCGCTGTCGCAACTGATTGATAGCTTCCTCTGCCGAGTCCACTGCGACAACCTGATAGTTGAACTGCACCAACAACTCCTCGCCAGCGGCTCTAACCTGGTCATCATCTTCGACCATCAATACAATCTGCCCGCTGCCTGGACTCACAGGCGTATCTTTAACGTCCTGCGCTATTTCTAATTCAGATACCCTCCGAGGGAGATAAATATCAATTCGGGTTCCCTTACCCAACTCACTCTGCACTCTGATATCACCCTCAGATTGTTTGACGAAGCCATAAACCATGCTTAATCCGAGTCCACTGCCCTCACCAATCTCCTTGGTAGTAAAAAAGGGTTCAAATACGCGTCTGATATGTACCTCAGATATACCGCATCCAGTGTCCTCAACCTGAATGTGCAAAATATCACCCCGTTTACCTTCCAGCTCGCTATCAACGCATTGCCGGGTAGTAAATTTCAGAGAGCCGCCATCAGGCATTGCCGCACTGCTATTAATTGCCAAATTCAATAAAGTGTTCTCCAGCTGCCCCGGATCGACACTCACTATCCAAGGGTCTGCCGCCAGATCCAATTCGATATCGATAGCGGCTCCCACGCTGTATTCGATCAAATCAATCATCCCCTCAATCAAAGCATCCACTTCTGTAGGTTCCGGTTTCAGGTGTTGTTTTCGTGAAAACGCCAACAATCTCTGCGTCAGGTTCTTGCCTCTCTCCGCTGAGGCCAGTGCACGGCGGGCATACTTCAGCGCCTTACCGTCCTCGGTTAACACCGTCTCCAGCAGCTGCAGGTTGCCATACATTGCGGCAAGCAAATTATTAAAATCGTGCGCCACCCCTCCGGTCAACTGCCCCAATACTTCCATCTTCTGAGACTGGCGTAGCTGCGCTTCAATTGCTTTTCGCTCCGTCAGGTCACTATAAAGGGTGACGAAACCACCATCGGGCATGGGATTACTTCGAAACTCAACCACTCGGCCACTGGCGAAATGCCGTTCAAAGCGCTGGACTTGTCGCTGCCGCATCAGATTAACCTCTTTCTGATCCAGCGCCATGCCATCCAGGGCCCAGCTATCCTGCGCCTCCTTTGAAAGCAATGTATGGACCTGGTCTATTGACATACCTGGTTTAAGCTTGCCTTCAGGCAATTCCAGTATCGACAGATATTGGGGGTTCCAGGCAATCAGTTGCCCCTCACGATCGAACACGCTCAAACCATCATTGATATTATTAAAGACCGTTTCCAGCAGCCTGGACTGCTCCTGCAGGTCATGACTCATGCGATCGATTTCTACTGCGTTTTCACGAAACACCTGAAAAGCTCTCGCTAAATCACCAATCTCATCGCGACGCTCAATTGCAGGCGTCTGCTGATGTTTGTCTCCCGCTGCGAGACGGGTCATCACCAGAGTCACTGCAGTAAGACTCAGCACCAACTCCCGTACCATCCAGACCCCACCTAAGGCCGCAGCTATACAAAGCAGACTGATAACGAAGATACCGGTCTTCCCCGAATTAACCGCAATTCCAACTCTTTGACTCTCGCCTGAAATTCTCCTCTGGATCTGATCAACAAAATGCTTTACCTCGCCACTCAACTGCTCAGAAATAGCCCGGGTTGAAGCCAGCAGGTAAGCACTGCGTTGCTGCATACCAATTTGTTCCAGGCGAAGCTCAAAGAGGTTATGTTTAGCGGTCCCAATCGAATCTAACTCTGCCAGCCAATAACTAACTGAGCTTGGTTTTGTAACACCGTTCGATGGAACAAGGGGTTGCTGTTGCAGTTGCTGCAACAGACGTTCAAACCGCTGTCGAACTTCCTCAAGACTAGTGACTGACTGGATATGAGAAGCCGTCAACAAAATCTCGACTAAACGAGCCAGCTGCTCACTCTGAGTGACGCCATCAACACCTACGACCTGACGCTGCTGCCTATCGACAAGATTACTTAAACGGTATTCGTACTCACGAACATCTTCCCTTAAAAAGAGATGCTGGCGTGTAAGTTCGATTAACTCACTGACCGTCACTTCCAAGCGTTCCAGCAGATTCTGGAGATTAGGGGCTGCAGCATCTAACTGGGGGATTGTCTGAGCTAAAGACAAAACTGTCGCTATTTTTTCTTCCAGAGTCTGACTTAATCCCTGAAGCATAAAAGGACTTCCCGCGCTGGCTACATAGGGAGCAACAGCAGCCAGGTTTGCCGTTCTTTCCGCCAATTCAAGCGAACGGGATACATCCGGTAAAGCTTGCTGTTCGAAAATATTCAGGGCACGGTCGGTATTGCTCAATCCCTGCCATCCCACCAGCGCCAAAACCATGGCCGATACAGACAGAATCGTAAAAGCTAACAATAAGCGAGTACGTGCTCTGAGCTGGCTGAAGGGGTTCGTACCTGCAATCACTATTTACCCCCTTCAATGCCATCACTCAGCACTGGATAACAGAAGCACAAAAGATATATCCCACACCACGCTCCGTACGAATAAAGCGAGGCTGTTTTGGGTTAGGTTCGATCTTACGCCGTAAACGGAGAATTAATACATCGATGGTGCGGTCAAATACATCAGAATCAAACCCTCGCGTAGCCTCCAGCAACTGGTCTCGACTGAACACCCGGTTTGGCGAACGAACCAACATCTCCAGCAACTCATACTCAGCGTAAGTCAGAGATACAGGTTCACCATCAGCCCCTATGAGTTCTCTGCTCGTCAGATCCATTACCCAGCCGTCAAATGACAGACGCTCGTGGCTATAGGCATCATCTTTACGCACCACAGGTGTACTGAGTTGGGTTGTTCTACGTATCATTGCCCGAATACGCGCCAACAACTCGCGGTTATTAAACGGTTTCATCAGGAAATCATCAGCGGCCAGCTCTAATCCCAATATGCGATCCGTTTCATCCCCCTTACCCGTCAGCATCATGATCGGAATACTGGAATGTTCTCGTATTTCACGGGCCAACAACATGCCATCTTCTCCCTTAAGGCGCAGATCAAGGATCACAATAGAGTATGCGGTTTCGCTCAAAGCCTGGCGCATTGCATGACCATCGGGTACAGCCAGCACTTCATATCCACCATCTTCCAGTAAATCCTGCAACAGCTCACGCATGGCAACTTCATCATCGACCACTAAAATTTTTTGCTGCACAAGTTCCGTCATACCCGCTCCTTTTCTTTTTTATAAGTTCCTTAATAGCACAGATCAAAAGTTAGAAAATTTCAATTGTTACAGCTTACCGCCAAATAGTTCATTTTTCGTTTACATAAATCCGTCTTAATTACACAGAACAAGATTCCGCTTAATGGCCGGGTCATCAGACATTAGATTGCGAGGCAACCCATGTATAACCTTAGTAGCTCAGTCACCTGGAAGAAACTCGAACAGCTGGCAGAAAATACTCGACATGAGCGTATCGCAGATCACTTTGCTGCTGATCCGAAACGATTTGACAAAATGAGCCTGCGCTTAGGCGAACTGTTTTTGGACTACTCCAAAAACAGGCTTTCAGACGAGGTACTTGTCTCGTTGATTCAACTGGCGGAACATTCTCCTCTGCGCCAACGCCGGGCTCAGATGTTTTCTGGTGATATCGTCAATATCACCGAAATGCGTCCCGTACTGCATACTGCATTAAGAAACCGCGGAGGAGAGGCTGTTATCGTTAACGGACAAGATGTCATGCCTGGAATCCAGGCAGGACTAAAGAAGCTGGAAGCATTCACTAATCAGGTGCGTGAGGGTAAGTGGAAAGGCCACACTGGAAAACGAATTCGCAACATCGTCAATATAGGCATCGGCGGTTCAGATCTAGGGCCCAATATGGTGTGCAGGGCACTTCTTCCCTATAAACACCCGGATCTCAGCTTTCACTTTATCTCCAACGTCGACGGTCAACATATCAAGAAAGCGCTACAACGCCTGGACCCGGAAACTACCCTCTTTATCATTTCCACCAAAACCTTCTCGACGCAGGAAACCCTGCTAAACGCCAATAGCGCCAAGCGTTGGTTTCTGGAAAAGACTGGCTCCAGTGACGTGGATATTGGTCAGCACTTCGTGGCCGTCTCAACCAATAAAGCCGCCGCCATGGAGTTCGGCATCAAAGAAGACAGTATTTTCGAGTTCTGGGCCTGGGTGGGGGGACGCTACTCACTCTGGTCCAGCATCGGCCTGCCAATTGCTCTCTGCATCGGTTATGAACGTTTCATCGAGCTTCTTGAGGGAGCACACGAGA
>JBALVQ010000145.1:0-6040 GCA_036960915.1 Amphritea sp. | reverse complement strand
ACACCGATGGTCGGGGATTCGTAAAGGCATTACGAAAAGTGATTGAGCCCAACAGAAAAAACGTCGTCCTGTTTGGTGCTGGGGGTGCCGCCCGATCAGTCGGAGTAGAATTAGCTCTGGCGGGTGCGTCCCACATCACCATTGTTAACCGTACCTTCGCAAGAGGAAAACAACTCGCTCAGCTCATCCGGGAAAAAACTCCCGCCGGTGCAGATTTTGAACCCTGGAGCTGCAACTTTCCACTGCCGAAGGAAACACACATCGTGGTCAATGCCACCTCGATCGGCCTCTATCCAAAAACTGACCAATACCTGGATTTTAATATTGAAACTTTAACCCCTGAGATGGTTGTGGCCGATGGCATTCATAACCCACCAGTCACGCCATTTATCCGTACAGCTAAATTACGCGGCTGTAAGGTAATTGATGGTTTGGATATGCTTGTCTACCAAGGGGAAATAGGCATACATTACTGGACCGGTATTAATGTTGATACAACGATCATGCGTAAGAGCCTCGACAAGATACTTTCCCCTTAAAAACACAATAGCAGGGAACAAAAAGGCAAGGCATATTAGAACACAGACCTACCATCCCTTATAAGTATCAACCGTTTCAACAGTAACTAGCTCCGCTGGAATCAACACCGTATTCTGTTCGAGCACTTCACCATTCATTAATTGATAACCAATCTCTACCGCTTTAGCTGCCATACGGTTTGGAAACTGTGCAGCCGTTGCACGCAGGAGTGAATTTGGCACCCGCAACTGCTGCTCGGCAACCGGAGCACCATCCACAGCAACAATAAGAAAGTCATCACGTAAAGCCTGTTGTGCTGCCTGCACGGCCCCCATCGCTGATGGATCATTGATCGCAAAAACGCCATCTATCCGAGGAAACGCAGTAAGCAGGAAAGTCATAGTCTCAAGCCCGCCTTCACGGCTTCCGCCACCATTTTTATCGCTGGATAGTAACTGGATTTCCGGGAATTCGGACAACACACTTGTACAACCACGCACCCGCTCTTTGACTGATGAAACCTGTGGGCCGTTTATAATGACGATGTTACCCTTACCTTTTAATTGACTGACCAGATATTCACAGGCGATCTTGCCTGCCTGAATGTTATCAGTAGTGACCGTCGCATCTGCCCCCTTTGCTTTAACATCCACAGCCAGCACTTTTACTCCAGCCTCACGAGCGCGTCGCACGGCAACCTCTACCCCCTCATAGCTTGCTGCCGACAGCAGAATCATGTCCATTTTGCGTGCAATAAAATCATCAATCTGTGCGATTTGGCGCTGTACATCATAAGCACTTGAAACCACTACAATTTCAGCATCATCGCCAACAAGTTCCCGGGCTTTCGACTCAGCTCCTCTCGCGATCTGCACAAAATAAGGGTTGCCCAGATCGGATACCGATATGCCGATAGAGAGTTTTCCAGCAGCTGCTGTTGTGCCATTGAACAGGACCAGCAGGAGCAAAACAAACATGTTCCTGGATAGAAATACCGAGGCTCTTCGTCGTAGCACTTTAACGCTATGATTCATTCCTTTTCACCCTTGTGGTCATGCATTTATCTAACGCTCTGGCGAGCTCTTCTTGTCGGTAGGGCTTTGGCAGGACAAAATCAGCATCGTTCAATCCGTAACTTTCGCTTAAGTGATGTGTACTCAAGCCCGATGTCACGAGTACCGGAATATCGGGCCACTGCTGATGAATACTTTCCGCCAGTTGCAGTCCATTCACGGCCGTTCCCAGGTTAATATCAGTAAATACCACAGAGATATCATCGCGCTGTTGCAACTGATTGATAGCCTCCTCTGCCGAGGCCACTGCGACAACCTGATAGTGGAGTTGCACCAACAGCTCCTCGCCAACGGCTCTCACCTGGTCATCATCTTCGACCATCAGTACATATTGCCCATTGCCAAAGCTTAAAGCCGTTTCCTTAACACCCGGCACCATCACTGACTCAGGCATCCTCCGGGGGAGATAAATATCAATTCGGGTTCCCTTACCCAGTTCACTCTGCACCCTGATATCACCCTCAGATTGTTTAACGAAGCCATAAACCATGCTTAATCCGAGTCCACTGCCTTCACCAATCTCCTTGGTAGTAAAAAAGGGTTCAAATACGCGCCTGATATGTTCATCAGAAATACCGCATCCGGTATCCGCTACCTGAATGTGCAAAACATCACCCCGTTTACCTTCCAGTTCGATATTAACGCATTGTCGGGTAGTAAATTTCAGAGAGCCACCATCAGGCATTGCCGCGCTGCTATTAATAGCCAAGTTCAATAAAGTGTTCTCCAGTTGCCCCGGATCGACACTCACTATCCAAGGGTCTGCCGCCAGATCCAATTCGATATCGATAGCGGCTCCCACGCTGTATTCGATCAAATCAATCATCCCCTCAATCAAAGCATCCACTTCTGTAGGTTCCGGTTTCAGGTGTTGTTTTCGTGAAAACGCCAACAATCTCTGCGTCAGGTTCTTGCCTCTCTCCGCTGAGGCCAGTGCACGGCGGGCATACTTCAGCGCCTTACCGTCCTCGGTTAACACCGTCTCCAGCAGCTGCAGGTTGCCATACATTGCGGCAAGCAAATTATTAAAATCGTGCGCCACCCCTCCGGTCAACTGCCCCAATACTTCCATCTTCTGAGACTGGCGTAGCTGCGCTTCAATTGCTTTTCGCTCCGTCAGGTCACTATAAAGGGTGACGAAACCACCATCGGGCATGGGATTACTTCGAAACTCAACCACTCGGCCACTGGCGAAATGCCGTTCAAAGCGCTGGACTTGTCGCTGCCGCATCAGATTAACCTCTTTCTGATCCAGCGCCATGCCATCCAGGGCCCAGCTATCCTGCGCCTCCTTTGAAAGCAATGTATGGACCTGGTCTATTGACATACCTGGTTTAAGCTTGCCTTCAGGCAATTCCAGTATCGACAGATATTGGGGGTTCCAGGCAATCAGTTGCCCCTCACGATCGAACACGCTCAAACCATCATTGATATTATTAAAGACCGTTTCCAGCAGCCTGGACTGCTCCTGCAGGTCATGACTCATGCGATCGATTTCTACTGCGTTTTCACGAAACACCTGAAAAGCTCTCGCTAAATCACCAATCTCATCGCGACGCTCAATAGCAGGCGTCTGCTGGTGTTTGTCTCCCGCTGCAAGACGAGTCATCACCAGAGTTACTGCAGTAAGATTCAGCACTAACTCCCGTACCATCCAGACCCCACCTAACGCCGCAGCTATACAAAGCAGACTGATAACTAAGATACCGGTCTTCCCTGAATTAACAGCAATTCCAACTCTTTGACTCTCGCCTGAAATTCTACTCTGGATCTGATCAACAAAATGCTTTACCTCACCACTCAACTGCTCAGAAATAGCCCGAGTTGAAGCCAGCAGGAAAGCACTGCGCTGCTGCATACTGATTTGCTCCAGGCGAAGCTCAAACAGGTTATCTTTAGCTCTCCCAATCGAATCTAACTCTGCCAGCCAATAATTAACTGAACCTGGTTTTGATACACCGATCGATTGAACAAGGGATTGCTGTTTCAGTTGCTGCATTAGACGTTCAAACCGCTGTCGCACTTCCTCAAGACTAGGGACGGACTGGATATGAGAAGCCGTCAACAGAATCTCGACTAAACGGGCCAGCTGCTCACTCTGAGTGACGCCATCAACTCCAACGAACTGACGCTGTTGCCTATCGACAAGGTTACTTAAACGGTATTCGTACTCACGAACATCTTCCCGTAAAAAGAGATGCTGACGGGTAAGTTCAATTAACTCACTGACGGTCACTTCCAGGCGCTCCAGCAAACTCTGAAGATTGGGAGCTGCGGCATCTAACTGGGGGATTGTTTTAGCCAGCGACAGAACCGTCGCGATTTTGTCTTCAAGAGTCTGACTCAATCCCTGCAGCATAAAGGGACTTCCCGCACTGGCTACATAGGGCGCAACAGCAGCCAGGTTTGCCGTTCTTTCCGCCAATTCAAGCGAACGGGATACATCCGGTAAAGCTTGCTGCTCGAAAATATTGAGGGCGCGGTCGGTATTGCTCAATCCCTGCCATCCCACCAGCGCCAAGACCATGGCCGAGACAGACAGAATCGTAAAAGCTAACAACAAACGAGTACGGGCTCTGAGTCGGTTGAAGGGATTTGTACCTACAATCATTATTTACCCCCTTCAATGCCACCACTCAGCACTGGATAACAGAAGCGCAAAAGATATATCCAACACCACGCTCTGTACGAATATAGCGCGGCTGCTTTGGATTAGGCTCGATCTTACGCCGTAAACGGAGAATTAACACATCGATGGTGCGGTCAAAAACATCCGAATCAAACCCTCGTGTAGCCTCCAGCAACTGGTCTCGACTGAACGCCCTATTTGGCGAACGAACCAGCATTTCCAGCAATTCATACTCAGCGTAAGTCAAAGATACAGGTTCACCATCGGTCCCTATGAGCTCTCTGCTCGTCAAATCCATTACCCAGCCGTCAAATGACAGACGCTCGTGGCTATAGGCATCGTCCTTACGCACCACCGGTGTGCTGAGTTGGGTTGTTCTACGTAACATGGCCCGAATACGCGCCAACAACTCCCGATTATTAAAAGGTTTCATCAGGAAATCATCAGCGGCCAGCTCCAATCCCAGTATCCGGTCCGTTTCATCCCCCTTACCCGTCAGCATCATAATCGGAATACTGGAATGCTCCCGTATTTCACGGGCCAACAACATGCCATCTTCCCCCTTAAGACGCAGATCAAGGATCACTATTGAGTATGGGGTTTCGCTCATAGCCTGACGCATGGCACGGCCATCGGGTACAGCCAGCACTTCATAGCCGCCATCTTCAAGTAAATCCTGCAACAGCTCACGCATGGCAACTTCATCATCGACCACTAAAATTTTTTGCTGCACAAGTTCCGTCATACCCGCTCCGTTTCTTTTTATAAGTTCCTTAATAGCACAGATCAAAAGCTGGAAAATTTCAATTGTTACAGCTTACCGCTAAATGGTTCATCTTGCGTTTACATAAACCCTTCTTAATTACACAAAAAAAGAATCCGCTTAATGGCCGGATCTTCAGACATCAGATCGCGAGGCAACCCATGTATAACCTTAGTAGCTCGGTCACCTGGAAAAAACTCGAACAGCTGGCAGAAAATACCCGGCATGAGCGTATCGCAGATCACTTCGCTGCTGATCCAAAACGGTTTGATAAAATGAGCCTGCGCTTAGGCGAGCTGTTTCTGGATTACTCCAAAAACAGGCTTTCTGACAAGGTACTTGCCGCGTTGATTCAACTCGCGGAACATTCTCCTCTGCGCCAACGTCGGGCACAGATGTTTTCTGGTGATATCGTCAATATCACCGAACAGCGTCCCGTACTGCATACCGCGTTAAGAAACTGCGGTGGAGAGGCTGTAATTGTTAACGGACAAGATGTCATGCCTGGAATCCAGGCAGGACTAAAGAAGCTGGAGGCATTTACTAATCAGGTCCGCGAGGGTAAGTGGAAAGGCCACACCGGTAAACGGATTAAAAATATCGTCAATATTGGTATCGGCGGTTCAGATCTGGGCCCCAATATGGTGTGCAGGGCACTTTTACCCTACAAACACCCGGACCTCAGCTTTCACTTTATCTCCAACGTCGACGGTCAGCATATCAAGAAAGCGCTACAACGACTGGACCCGGAAACTACCCTTTTTATCATTTCCACCAAAACCTTCTCGACACAGGAAACCCTGCTCAACGCCAACAGCGCCAAGCGTTGGTTTCTGGAAAAGACGGGCTGCACTGACGCAGATATCGGTCAGCACTTCGTGGCCGTCTCCACCAATAAGGCCGCCGCCATGGAGTTTGGTATCAAAGAAAACAGCATTTTCGAGTTCTGGGCATGGGTGGGGGGACGTTACTCACTCTGGTCCAGCATCGGCCTGCCGATCGCTCTCTGCATCGGTTATGAACGTTTCATCGAGCTTCTTGAGGGAGCACACGAGA
>JBALVQ010000023.1:0-64499 GCA_036960915.1 Amphritea sp. | reverse complement strand
TTCGAACCTATGACCAATTGGTTAAAAGCCAACTGCTCTACCAACTGAGCTAACGCCCCACACCGAACTTCACATCACAACCACTTCATAAAGAAGTGGTGGGTCGTATAGGATTCGAACCTATGACCAATTGGTTAAAAGCCAACTGCTCTACCAACTGAGCTAACGACCCGCTTTGGCTCCTCGAGCTGGACTCGAACCAGCGACCAATAGATTAACAGTCTACTGCTCTACCAACTGAGCTATCGAGGAACACAGTCTCACATAAATGGCGGTGAGGTAGGGATTCGAACCCTAGGACCCTCTCGAGTCGCTGGTTTTCAAGACCAGAGCTTTCGACCACTCAGCCACCTCACCTGTGAGGCCGCGTATATTAAATCATTCAGCTGATGTGTCAATACTTAACACGATGAAAACCTACATTTTTCCTATTTTTTTATTCCTGGCTTAAAACAGCTAATCGGTTCATTAAAAAAATGCAAATGATCTCAAATAGTTCCGATCTGATACTTCTGTCCGTAACTCTCGCTCTTACGATATTCACCTGGCGTCATACCGGTCCACTTTTTAAACGAACGAAAAAAAGCCGACGGCTCATCAAACCCCATCAGGGCAGCCACATCGTTAATTGATAGTTGTGGGGAGTCCATATAATTGATGGCGGCTTTTTTGCGACATTCATCCTTAATCTTCTGATAAGAGGTATTTTCTTCTGCTAGGCGGCGGCGCAGAGTCGACACCGACATATGCAGCTTAAACGCCACATCATCCGCCCCGGGTAGTTCACGGCTAAAGTCCTTGCCGATCATTGCCACCACCTGAGATGTCAGGCTGTCATCATTTTCCACCATAACAATCAGCTGATAAGGTGCCGTCTTCAGAAAACCTCTCAGGCTTTCCTCATCCTGCAGGATGGGATAATCCAGATAACGGGATGGAAACACGATCGCATTATCGTGCTGATCAAATTTTACTTCTGATTGAAACAGGGTTTCGTAGTGATAGGCGTCTTCCTGTCGGGGGAAACTGAAGTAAGCAGCCTTAAGGTCCAGTCGGGTACCTATGAGCCAACTGATAAAATGATGCCACATCGACAGGCCGGTACGTACCTTGAGAGGTGGTTCATTTGCAAACAGCTCGGCCAGCTCTTCCTCGGGTACGCTGCTGACCGGGGCAAAGGAAATTTTTGCGTAGCGGCCTTTGCGCAATAAGAATGGCTTAACCTTGGTGCCCCGGCTGATCTCAAAGAAATCACTGCAGCGATAGATCGCCCGCTCCAGTGTCGTGCAGTGGATAATTGCGTGGCACATCATCCTGAAGGTACCGTTAGGCACTTGCCCACCGGATAACATACCAAAGGATTCGTCCTGGGCAGTCCACATGATACGCTGGTACAACTGACCGAATTTGATAGCCGAAAACTCTGTTCGCTGTTCAATTTCGGTTGCATCAATTCCCAGAGACTGCAACAGTTCAGACAGATCATAGCCCTGTTTTTCTACCTGCTGTATCAGATAACGTACATACCCGGTGGGCACAGCGATGGTCTTTTCCATCAAGTTTTCTCGTCGCTTGTTGTCTTTTCTATTTTGGCACGAACCATGAGTCAATGCCGTTAACTTATATCAGTTAATCCTAAAAAAACAGGTGCGACATTTTTTGTCAGTGATTATGATGGCATATGTCATTGTTAACGGATCAACGAATAATGGATTATTTAGCCTGCCTGAAACCAGTTTTAAACAGCCCGCAGATTTACAAAATAAAAAATTAGAGGCTGTCTGTTTTTGCCCCGCGTAAAAACAAACACGAAAAAAATAAAAATGACTATAAAAAGGTGAATAAATGGCACTTAGAACGACGCGGATGTCGACACTTGATCGCCCCAGTTTCAAACCCAACTTACTAACCCACAGCATTGCTAGTGGAATACTAGCAGCCAGCATGGCTACCCCTGCGTTTGCAGTTGAATTTAATATCGGTGAAATAGAGGGGCGTTTTGACTCACAGCTTTCTGTTGGCTCCAGCTGGCGTCTGGATGAGGCCAGTTCAGACCTGATTTCGGTACCCAACGGTGGCACCAGTAAAGGCTCTGGCAGTTACGACGACGGTGACCTGAACTTTAAAGACGGTGATGCCTTCTCAACCGTTTTTAAAGGGGTGCATGATCTGGAATTAACCTACCAGAACTACGGTGCTTTTGTACGCGGCAAATACTGGTATGACTTTGAACTGAAAGATGGCAACCGTGCTCATGGCCATTCGCCAAACGGCTATCAGGCCGACACGGGACTCAACGATGATGGTTTTAACGACTATGCCCAGTTTTCAGGTGCCGAAATTCTGGACGCCTATGTTTTTGGTGAGTTCGAAATTAATGACCAGCCACTGGATGTACGGTTGGGTCGACAGGTCGTCAACTGGGGCGAAAGCACCTTTATCCAGGGCGGTATCAACGTAATAAATCCGTTTGATGTCAGTGCGTTTCGAAGAGCCGGAGCAGAAATCAAAGAGGGACTGCTGCCGGTCAATATGGCATTTGGCTCCCTCGGCCTAACAGACAACCTGAGCGCGGAAGCCTTCTACCAGATAGAGTGGGAGCCCACTGCAATCGACGGCTGTGGTACCTATTTCTCCACCAACGATTTTACTGCGGAGGGTTGTGATGGAATTCGCATTGTATCAGACAACCCTCTCCTTGCAGTTACTGGTTCTAACGACCAAACGTATTTTAATTTTTTTGATGGTTCAGCTCCTTTCAATACAGACTTGGTTGTTAATCGTGACGCAAATGGCCGAAGAGAAGCTGATGATAGTGGGCAGTACGGCTTTGCTTTACGTTACTTCGCAGAAAAACTAAATAGTACTGAGTTCGGATTATATTATTCCAAATACCACAGTCGCCTACCTATAATCAGTGGAATAAAAACTGATGCAATCTCACTTGTCACCCTCGGACCGTTGGGTGTATTCCAATCAAAGTATTTTGTTGAATATCCTGAAGATATCAAGATGTTTGGTCTTAGCTTCAGTAGCAGCCTTGGGGATATTGCCTGGTCTGGTGAAGTCAGCCATAAGCGTGACGTACCAGTACAGCTGAACGGTCCAATGCTAGTTGAGTCTATGTTAGCTCTGGGTAATCCGGCAGTTGCGCCAGGAAATCCAGTTAACAGCCTAGTGGCTAGTACCCCTTTAGGCGGTGAAATCCAGGGATATACACCTTTTGACGTCACCCAGCTACAAACGACTTTTGTCAAATTTGTCGATCAGGTGATGGGCGCCAGCCGTTTGACTATGGTCGGCGAGCTGGGCTGGACCCACATTCATGATTTTGATGAAGGCCCGGGGGCTCTGAAATACGGCCGTAACGGCATCTTCGGCTTTAACGCCACCGATACAGAAGGCTTCGTAACACAGAACTCCTACGGTTATGTTGTACGCGCTAACCTGGCCTATTCCGATGTCTTTGCCGGCGTAAACCTGAAACCGGAAGTCAGCTTCAAGCAT
Source organism: Amphritea sp. (assembly GCA_036960915.1). GTDB lineage: Bacteria > Pseudomonadota > Gammaproteobacteria > Pseudomonadales > Balneatricaceae > Amphritea. The sequence goes on along the minus strand of JBALVQ010000023.1, from coordinate 60,992 downwards.
GGTCTGAGCGGTTACGGTCCGCAACCAGGCGCAGTATTTAACGAAGATGAGAAAACCCTGTCCCTGAGCCTGACTGCTGATTATCTGAATCAGTATTCTGTGCAACTGTCTTACACCGACTTCTTCGGTGGCAACTTTAACCCGATCGATGATCGCGACTTTGTCGCCTTAAGCGCATCAATGTCGTTCTAATTGCAGACAGCCACACTGGAGAATTAAACATGAAACTTAAATCTACGGCTCTGATTCTTGGCTCTGCAATGGGACTGAGTTTGAGTGTAAATACACTGGCAGCAGTATCCGAGGCGGAAGCAGCTAAACTCGGTACCAGCCTGACACCGATGGGCGCAGAAAAAGCCGGTAATGCCGATGGCACTATCCCGGCCTGGGATGGCGGACTCCCGATCAATTCTGACCGTTATGCCGACCCTTATGCCGATGAGCAACCGCTATTCACTATTACGGCTGCCAATTTGGCTGATCACCAGGGGAAGCTAACTGCTGGCCAGGCTGCGATGCTCGCCAAGTATCCGGATACGTTCAAGATGAATATCTATCCGACCCATCGCAGTGCCTCCCTGCCTGAGGACCAGTATCAGAACGTCCGCAGTAATGCTACAAAGAGTGAACTCACCGATAACGGCAACGGTCTTAGTACCAACACCATGGAGGGTATACCCTTCCCGATTCCTCAGAACGGTCTGGAAGCGGTATGGAATCATATGACCCGCTACCGTGGTGGCTCGCTGGAACGAACCTTCGTACAGGTGCCGGTACATGAGAACGGTAACTTTGTACCGGTAAAAATCAATGAGAAGATGTCCTGGCCGAACTACCTGAAGGAGGGTCGCACCAATGCTGATGACAATATTCTGTTTTACTTTGTACAGCAGATTCAGGCGCCGGCGCGACTGACCGGTAACATACTGCTGGTGCATGAAGCCCAGAACCAGATCGCCAAGCCGCGCCAGTCATGGCTGTACAATGCCGGTCAGCGTCGTGTTCGCCGCGCACCGCAGGTGGCCTATGATGCCCCGGGTACCGCTTCAGATGGCCAGCGCACAACAGATAACCTGGACATGTTCAATGGTGCTCCGGACCGTTACGACTGGAATCTGGTTGGCAAAGAAGAGATCTACATCCCGTATAACAGTTTCAAGCTGGCGGATCGCGGTCTGAAATATAAAGACATTCTGCAACCAGGCCACCTCAATACAGACTACACCCGCTACGAGTTACACCGGGTTTGGAAAGTCGAGGCAACCCTGAAAGAAGGTGCGCGTCACATATATGCCAAGCGCGTTTTCTATATCGATGAAGATACCTGGCAAATCGCCGTTATCGATCACTACGATGGCCGCGGCCAGCTGTGGCGTGTCGCTGAAGCCTATCAGCTGCAGTATCAGGATGCCCAGGTACCATGGCTAACCGCAGAGGTGCTTTATGACCTGCAATCCGGCCGTTACCTGGTCGGCAGCATGACCAATGAAGAGGGCAACGGTTTCAACTTCAGTGCCCGCTTCAAGCACCGTGACTTTACCCCGCAAGCTATTCGCCGCATGGGTAAACGTTAAAAATCAGCCGGGTGTGGCGCGAAAATAAGATTAGACGCACCCGTTTTTCTGATAGTTGCTCACCCTCGGCTCAGCAAGTAGAGGGTGGCGCAAATTAACAAGGAGCCTGAAGGCTCCTTTCTGTTTTATCCAAATTAGTCAGATGCTCACAATGCAGTCGGTTACAGTCACTGTAATCAATTACTGGCAATTTAATGGTGATGGGCGCCAACAAATGAAGCAGCAGAACGCTGGCGTACACCTTGATGCCAGGCTTCAACAGCACTCTCACAACCGCTGCAAACCCCAACACCCAGCTCACGATCGACCAGAACCCAGGTACATTTCCCATAGTCCGTATCACAACTATGATGATCATCGCAGCCGCAACTGATACAGTAGGCTGGCGCCAATTGATGCTGTTTCATATTACTCTCCTGGAGTTGTTATTGTTTTACTCCTAGCACTACCTAAAATGCTACACCACTAATCGCAGTTTGACTGTTCAACTTAATATCTACATCACATGAAAGATATATCATTGAATATTCATGTTAATGAAAACTGTTAATAATCAACGAGCAAAGCATGATCTGGGTCAATACACGTACTGCAGCGCCACTTATTAACAAGGGGCCTTTGCCGTTTGAACAAGATGATATGAGTATGTATGAAGGACATCGAAGTGTAGCGTTGTTACGATGAATACTGCCCGTTGCAAATGAATAACTACATGTATTGCCGCGCAATATAATAACCGGGGTATTGCCTGCTTGAACAAGATGATATGAGTATGTATGAAGGACATCGAAGTGTAGCGTTGTTACGATGAATACTGCCCGTTGCAAATGAATAACTACATGTATTGCCGCGCAATATAATAACCGGGGTATTGCCTGCTTGAACAAGATGATGAGAGCATGACTGGCATCGAAGTATACCGTTGTTACGATGAGTATGGTCCATTACGGGTATTTGATGATGGCTCCTACCGCTACCTCACCTTTGGCGAAGGTGGTGAGCAGAGTCGGATCGACATGAATAACCGGGCTCAACCTGTCTATGAGTACATTCAGGCCATGCTGATGGCACTACTGTTTAGCCCAACGCCAAGGCACGCAACCCTGTTAGGTTTAGGTGCAGGCAGCCTGGCGAATGCTTTGCTGCACTATTCTTCCACGCTTGAAATCGAGGCGATTGAATTAAGGCCCCAGGTAGTTGCGGTGGCGCAAAACTGGTTTCAGCTCGATAATTCGCAACGTCTCACTCTGCATATCAACGATGCCAAGCTGTACCTTGAACAATCGCCGGCAAGCACCGACCTTATTTTCACCGATATTTTTAACGACCATGGCATGCAGGAAGACCAACTGGATCAAATCTTCCTTGATAACTGTTATCAGTGTTTATCTGCCGATGGCATATTGGTGCTCAACCTGTGGGATGAAGGAAAAGGCTTCCACCCGCTTGCGCGGGAGCGTCTCTCAGAGCTGTTTGGCCGGCAATGGATATTCTGCCCGGTGGATAGCGGTAACCTGATAGTATATGCCTTCAAAGGCGGCGTCTCCGATATCAGCCATCGACGCTTGCAGCCCGCAGCCAAGCGCCTGGGTAAGGCGTTAAACGCTCCCTTCAACCGCCTTATTAACAAACTTCAGCAGGTTTAAACCTATCGAAAGATAGCCGTGAGCAACTATAATGACTGCTATATACAGTCATCGGGATTTTGATTACTGCTACACAACGCTTGTTAACAACACAATTAAAGGCTTAATTTCCGGTCGAATTACTGGGATAATTGCCTGCAAATCCAGACCCCTTTCTGATAGAGAGAATTTCCATGCCTTTGCTAGATAGTTTTACCGTTGATCACACACGCATGAATGCACCGGCTGTACGGGTCGCAAAAACAATGACTACACCTGGTGGCGACACCATCACCGTTTTCGATTTGCGTTTCTGCCGTCCTAACCAGGAAATCCTGAGTGAGCGTGGTATTCATACCCTTGAGCACCTGTTTGCCGGCTTTATGCGTGATCACCTTAACGGAGACAAGGTTGAGATTATCGATATCTCACCGATGGGCTGCCGTACTGGCTTTTACATGAGCCTGATCGGTGCGCCTGTCGAGCAACAAGTTGCTCAAGCCTGGCTGGATTCCATGAGTGATGTCCTGCAGGTTGAGCAGCAAAACGAAATTCCTGAGCTCAATGAGTACCAGTGCGGCACTTATGAGATGCACTCTCTGAATGAAGCCAAGGCGATTGCCAGTGATATCAAACAAAGAGGCGTCAACGTCAACAGTAATGATGAGCTGAAACTGGATCCAAAGTTTCTCGAAGAACACTCCTGATCGACTTGGCTAATCCAGCCTATCATCAAGTGATATACAAAGCCTGTTTCTCCTGTGAGAGGCGGACGATAGCTATCATAAACAGAGCCTGAGTGCTCTGTTTATTATTTTCGTTAAAGGGGCCATCTTATGGCAATGATCGGCAGAAAAAACACGCTTGCAGTTATTAAGGAAGTTAAGTTCGGCGTCTATCTGGATGGCGAGGAGCTGGGCGAAATTCTACTGCCGAAACGCTACGTGCCTGAAGACACTAAAGTTGGCGATACACTGGAAGTATTTATCTACCTGGATTCAGAAGACTGTCTGATCGCCACCACTGAAACACCTAAGGCGATGGTCGGCGAATTTGCATGCCTTAAGGCGGTTGCCGTCAATCGAATCGGAGCCTTTTTCGATTGGGGGCTGCCCAAGGATCTACTGGTGCCCTTTAACGAACAGAAACAGACCGTCGAAGCTGGCAAGGAATATATTGTTTATATCTATGTGGATACTGAAACTGACCGCATTGCAGGCTCGGCAAAACTAAACAAGTTTCTGGATAACTATCCACACACATACAAGCAAGGCCAACAGGTTGACCTGATGATCGAGGATCATACCCATATCGGCTACAAGGCAATTATCAACGGTGAGAACTGGGGCGTGGTCTATGACAATGATGTCTACAAACCATTACGCTATGGCCAGCGCCTCAAGGGCTTTATCAAGCAGATCCGACCCGACGGTAAAATCAACCTGAGCCTGCAGAAACTTGGCTACGGTAAAACCGACGATGTTACCAAGCGGATTATGCATCTGTTAAAAGAACAGGATGGGTTTGTTGCGGCCAACGATAAAACGCCGCCTGAAGTTATCTACAAGCTGTTTGGTGTCAGCAAAAAGGCGTTTAAGCTGGCAATCGGCAGGCTCTATAAAGAACGTCGGATTTTGATTGAGAAAAACGGCATTCGCCTGACTGATAGCTCTGCTGAAAGCTAGTTAAAAGCCTGCTTAAGTTTCAGTAAAGCTTATGCAGGCTAGCCTTTGCTAAATTAAGTACTTTCTTGAACCTCAGGAGTCCTTCGCAATGAAACTTAAAACCCTATTGGCTTTCTTTCTCGTCTTACCTCTTTCAAGCCCAATGCTTGCTGGTCAAGAAAAATCCAAGGCTGGTGAAAAAGCCCATGAAGGTAAGCGTACGGAACAACTTCAGATCAAAGATGAACGCAGTGCTCTGAAAGCTTCTGAAATGGAGCAGCGTAAGGTCGATTGCAAGAATAACTCTAAGGATGCCGCATGCAGCGGTCTGCAAAAAGGTCGCAACAAATCCACAGCCCCATAGCGCCAAAACACTTGCAAGCGTGGCAGCTTTAATAGCAAGGGTCGTCATTCAGCGACCTTTTTTTATGCCTGTTATGATTCGAATGATTCGAGCAAAAAACACAGCCCCCATTACACGTACGGGTAATCCCTGATAAACTTATCCACCTTCGAATCTGCACGACGATACTGCCCATGTCTAAAGCACTGATTATTTCTGCCGCCAAAACCATCGATGCAGCCGGCTGCCAACGGGCTTGCCTACAGCTTGAAGCTGATATCAAGACTCTTGGCATTGCGGTGACAGAATTAGTGATTGATCCGCTGAAAACTGACTGGCATAGCCCACTGGAAGAAAATCATTTCCGTAGCGGTTGCGGCCCCATTGAAGCTATTCATCGGGCCAAACAGTTGATTGCAAATGGCGAGCACGCTGTCGTTATCACCGGCAAAGATGATCTGCGCAGCGGTTACAATCGCGATGAGCGAGTTACCCTGATGGCCGTCTATGGTGAAGATTACCCTCTAACTCATGCCTATAACGAGCTGGCTGAACGCTTCATCCACCGTCACGGTGCCGATGCGGCGCTGTTCCATCACCTTGCTCACCACCTGTTTGAAAACTATAAGTGTAGCTACCGCAATGTTGTCTCCGATGAGCTGGCGGCAGAAAAGCTTCCGGATCAACGCTGGTATAACCATATCACGCCGTTGTTTCGCGGCGTAGATTGTGCAAATCCATTGATCGATTTCTCCGGTCGAATCCTGCTGTGCAGTGAACATCTCAGCGAACAGCTGGAGATTCCCCGAGATCTGCAAATTGAGGTAAAGGGCGTCGGCCTGGGCATTCTCCCCGGCGACGGCAAAAACCATGTGGAGGATATTGTCAGCTATGCACATCTCGAAAGCGCCTATCGGGAAGCTTGTCAGGATGCCGTAGTGGACTTTGCCGAGAGCTTCCGCCAGGGCAACGCTCTATTGGAAGCGTATACCTGTTACCCGGTTGTGCCGATGGCTTTCCTGTTAGCCAGTGGACTGGTGGATATGCTTGAAGATATTCCGGCCTTCCTGGAGCAACATAGAATCACCATTACTGGCGGCATGAATCTGGCTAAGGGGCCGTGGAATAACCCGGCCTTGAATAGCCTGATCGATATGTATCACCGACTGTGTTGCGGTGATAGTGCTCTGGGTGCCGTACATGGCAATGGCGGTCTGGGTTATAAGCAGGGCATTGCTATTCTCCAGGCGGCAACTCAAGCGAATGCTTAAACGGTTGAAAATTAAACTGTTGGCAATGAAATTATCCACAATCTCTGTGGATAAACTTTGGGGAAAGCGCTGCATAACCCCACTAATCCATCCTCGGCCCCCGCTTTTACTGGAGTCGGCAAGTCAGCATGATTTCTGTTCAATTACCTTAAGCTAAGCAGGCTATGCTCGGTTTCTGCGGCGGCATAGAACAGGCAGTCACTGATAGCGATTGCCGGACTGGTCGTCACCATAAACAGTTTAAGTTGCTGAGCCGTATAGATAGCCTGGTTTCTGGCAATCAAATACTGAGACAGAACATCCTCATTGCGGGCATTACGCATACTCAGGGGAGCCAGTCCTTGCGTCCCAAGCCAGCCGATACGGGTTAAAGGCGGTACAACGCAAAAATTAAACTTTTCCACATCGCCCGGAATCGTTAAGTCGGCACCGTCAATCGGCTGTTCTGCATAGGCAATATGGGTTCCAGGCTGAAGCTCAAGACGCACCGCATGACGATACATATCCATATCGACTACGTCTGTTGGCAGCTTCAATATATCCCCGGCAAACAGATATTGCTCAAGCCCCTGCTGAGCGGTCTGATCTGATTCAGGCTGATTTGAGCCACCACACTCGATGGTCACCACGGGTAGCGACTCATGACTAATCTCCATCAATGCTCCCAGTCGTAACTCAGTAATAATAAGTCGCTGGGTAAACAGATGGACCAACGCCTCATGCACCGGAGTTTCATGAACAGCCACCCCGAACGAGGGGCTCATACCAGAGGTATTGTGAATATCGATCAGGCATTCCGGTTGATAATGCTCCAGAATATCCAGAAACTGAACGGCGATCCTGCCTTGATGATCATCATAAGGCGGCCTGAAACAACGATTCATATCACGCTGTCCAGGGATAACCCGGTGTTGGAAAACAGGCTCATGCAGCGCTGTCTGTACGGATGCGACCAGACAGATAATTTTGACTACTGGGCGTCTGCCGGATCGCAGCCAGTGATAAATCGCTTTTACCCCTGATGGTTCATTCCCATGGAGTAATGTCGCCACGGCACGCACCCGGGTATTATCCTCACCGTCGACAACAATCAGGGTCGCGTCTCCCAATTGCGCCAAAAACGCTTCGACACTGTCCGCAAGCAGTTCCGGTGCCGGATTATGCAGAAAATGGATAGGTTTCAGTTTGCGATGACTGCGCCTCCTCATGGGATATCCATCCATTCTGATATCGGCCTGTTTTGTAGGGAATTTTCTATATAGTGTTCCAGCATCCGACGCAATGCTCGACGCTTCACAAGCTTTCTGGATAAGCGGTTATATTGGCGTAGCTGCCAGCATGCACCGGTCTTTTTCTTCGCCAGGCGGCACTCGATCATGCCCAGATAGTGACGAATTTCCGCGTCGGCAATGCCGATGGATTCCAGCCCTTGTTTTGCCACCGGTAGCAGTGAACGCGCGATCTCGATCGCCGGTGTTCTAGTAAGATTTTCGCGTAGGTCTTTAGGCCACATAAGCTCTGCTTGCATGCCTTTCTCTGCCGCACGATAGAAGTTATAGACTACTGCCTGGAAAGGTATCGCGGGGAGGAGTTGCTCCATCTGCTGACGAAAGCCTTCCGCCAGGCCTATAGCAAATGCCGCATTGGCCATCATATCGCAGGCACTGGGCCCCGCAGGCAGGGCACGCATTTCAATTCGCAGGTGTCCTCCATCACCTGAATCATATACCGGACGGTTCCAGGGCCAGACAGTCCCCTGATGCAGGATCAGCTCAAATAAGGCTGGAATCTCTCCTTTAGCGAGTTGTCGCCGGGCACTCTCACGTTTACAGATCGGTAATATTGGCGGATACAGATGCACCGTTTCAGCAAACAGCTCGTAAGCCCCATGCCTCACCCAGCCATTTCCATAGCTGACCCGGGCCGGTAGATGGGACTCTCTGGAATCATGACTTCGGCCATCAATAGAATGCTTAAACAAGGGTATTCGGGTTTCATGCCATAAACGGTGCCCCAATAGAAACGGCGAGTTGCCGGATACGGCAAGAACAATCGGGGTAATCAGCTGAATCGCATTATAGGTATCCGCAAACTTATCCGGAGCCACTCGATAATGCATCTGCATGGACGTGTTAGCCCCTTCCAGGGTGACATCACTTGATCGCAGGGAAATAGGGTCAGCACCATCAATCTTCACAGAGAAGGACTCTCCGCGCATTTCCGCGAGGGCTTTGGTCAATACATGGTAGCGGGACAGGTCAGTCATCGCCTGCAGTCCGAAATCACTGCGCTGCAATGTCGGTAGGATTCCGATCGGTATCACAAGACCATCATGCTCTTCTGCGAGTTGGTTCAGCCTCTGTAATACATCGGTGATTTCGTTTTCAATCTGGGAAAAGGGCCGACCCGTTACAGCGACAGGTGTCAAGTTGTATTCCAGATTGTAACGATTCAACTCCAGCGTCAACTGCGGGTCTCCCAGACGTTTCTGGATCTGGCTGTTAATTAACAGTGGCCGCCCCTGCAGATCCACAATATACAGCTCAAGTTCAGCCCCTACCGTAGACTTTCCCTGACCGAAATCAGGCTGCTGCAGCAGCGCCTTTAACGCATCCAGATTTTGAAACAGCTTGGCTCTAAAGCGTTCAAATTCCTGGCTACTGAATTCTGTTTTGTTGACCTCAAGACCCATGATCGGATCTATCCTCCTTAAACGCTTATGGAGCTTCTGTAAGGAAAGTAAAGACGCATAATGGTGATTGGGCAATTATTCACGGCTTTGTTACTGCGGCACATAAAAATTAAGGCGTGGATTTTATCCCCTTTTCCTGTGGATAAACGTTGGGGAAAAGCCGGGATAACCCGGAAAACATAAACACAGAGCTGATGATTGCTGGACGGGTATAATTCGTTCAGTTTCTATCCAGTCCTCGAAACTGCATCACCAAGGCGTTTTTTACACTGTAACTAACTGATATATCAAAGGAAGGAGTTTTTATTTAAATCATCCCATAAATGCTATTGATAATGATTATCATATAGATTAACATCTATCTCGCTCGTAAGTGGTTGGCAAGGTACTCTCACCTCACCGGTACTTTGCCTTTAGGAAGGGCCTGATTTGGCCAGGCCCTTCCTTCTCACTAAGGAACTTGTTCGCAGGTTCCGAGAGTTCGATCAACCGTTTGGGTGGTTGCAACTGGCCCAGACGGTAAGCAACAGGCTCTTGTCATAAGTACTTTACCGGGTGTTATCACCCGGTTTTTTTTAAACTTCCGCTCTCCGATAAACCCAGAAATCACGACATGACTAGCCCTCAGCCAACAAGGCACAATCACATCAACCCATTGTGAATATCTATAAATTAGTCATCCCAACATCAAATTTTGCCGTGTAATTCGATATCGATTGGTGCGGTTCGTAAACTCACCGGCACCCTAGGATTTATATCGAACATGTAGACATAATGAATTGACCTGCCCCGCGAAGCGTTCAGCGTGGCCCACGAAGTGCTTTGGCTATTGGGTAGAGGCACGAACCGCACCAAGCTTAATGTTTGTGGTGCGGTGACCAATCAGGCAGAGGGAGTATTAACCTTACGATACCGGTTATGTAACCTAGAAATGGGTACTGATCGTATCCAGTTTAAGCGAGCTGATATAACGCTGGATCTTTTCCTTACCGCTGATAAATGAGACACCCAGTTGCCGCTCATTATTCGGCACAGACATCAGTTTACCGGTGAGCTCTTCAGGTTGTTCATCAAATGGCAGTTGTACCTTCAGCACCAGATCCTGATCATCTTTCTTAGCCTGAACGAAGGCTGCTTGATCAACATCTTCAGTTAGCTGAAATAGCCCACCATTAAGGCTGAAATTGATTAATACACCTGTAACCGATAGCTCACCAACGGTAAGTTGCGAAGGTAAAGTACAGGGATATCGTGGTTCCTCGCGCAACATACGTGACTGCACCTGTTTCGGATAACTGCTAATCATCAGCTTGCTACCCTGTAAAAACAGGTCAATCACTTCGGTCTCAAAAGCGAAAATATGGCCATTAGAGATCAGTCGCACAACCAGCTTGCGTTTTTTATAAAAAGTATCGCGATATGTTAGGTCTTCGGCACCTTTAGCACTCTTACTTATCAGAGAGATCGGCGGTAAGCGCGTTATAATCACCCCACCATCCTGGCCAACAAAACGAGAAACATATTTCACACTACCGCCCGCATCGCTCACCTGTAGAACAGCGCCACTCTCGATTGGTGGCAACTTATCCATTGTCTCAGTATCAGGCATACCCCTCCCCTGGAATATATTCCTTTATTTAGCCAGACCGCGTCTGTTGCTTGCAAAAAATAACGAATCTAAAGAGGAATACTAGCAAGTCCTTTTTATAGTTCAAAAGGAAAATTGCCCATTTTGGTTTTTCAGCTTTGTTTCAGGCCGACTGTCTATGCTCTATTTAAGATAAGTGTTGCTCAACAAGCATGATTCCAAGCACTTACCAAGTGTAAAACCACAGGATGCAGGACCAAAAGGAAACCCGATGAAATCTAAAATTATCATATCGTCCTTTATGCTGATTGCCGGTGCCAGCCTCTTTACCCTGGCGGCAGACAACAGCGAGCCACACAGCGCCAGCCCTCTTAACAAAGATGGTTTTGCAGTCGCTACTTTTGCCGGCGGCTGCTTCTGGTGTACCGAATCTGGCTTCGAGAAACTGCCTGGCGTTAAGGAAGCAATCTCTGGTTACACCGGTGGCCAGGTGGAGAAACCTACCTATAGCCAGGTATCTTCGGGTACAACCGGCCACACAGAGGCCGTGCAGGTTTACTATGACCCGCAAGTCATTACCTATTCCGGCCTACTGCAATCACTATGGCGGCAGATGGATCCCACCGATGGCAATGGATCTTTCGTTGATCGCGGAAAACAATACCGTCCCGCAGTTTTCTACCATAATGATGCTCAACACAAGATAGCCGAAGAATCGCTGCGTCAGCTCGAACAGTCAGGCATTTATTCTAAGCCCCTGGCAACCGAACTGAGTAAACTCACAGTGTTCTATCCTGCAGAGGAATATCATCAGGATTACTATAAACGCAATCCTGTGCGCTACAAATTCTATCGTTTTAACTCAGGCCGCGACCAATATCTGGAAAAAACCTGGGGAAGCGACTTACACCCGGATTTCACCCAGTATGGGCGTGGCCAAAACAGCTCTGCTGCATCTAAAAAAGGGGCAGCAGAAAACACTGTAACAAAGCCGTACACTAAATTTATCAAGCCTTCTGAAGCCGAACTGCGCCAACAGCTAACGCCACTGCAATATCAAGTAACCCAGGAGGATGGAACGGAACGTGCTTTTCAGAATACTCTGTGGAACGAAAAGCGTGACGGCATCTATGTGGATATAGTCAGCGGCGAGCCACTGTTTTCATCACAAGATAAATTTAAGTCCGGAACCGGCTGGCCGAGTTTTGCCAAACCGATCTATCAAGGCTCGATATCCGAACTTAAAGATACCAAGTTCTTTATGACTCGCACCGAGGTTCGCAGCCAATATGCCGATTCTCATTTAGGTCACTTATTTGATGATGGACCGGCACCAACCGGCCTGCGTTACTGTATTAACTCGGCAGCTCTACGCTTTATTCCCAAGGAATCCCTGGCTGATGAAGGCTACCCGGAACTGACCAAGCTGTTTGAACAATAACCTGTCAAGGATGACTACTCGTAATGAGTAGTCATTTCATTTTTCAATAGGGCTGCTGAGTTAAACTTGCGGAGCGATGGATGAAATAACGTAAAGGAATACAGGTTAAATTATGAATAGCCCCCTAAAGACAGTAGTTGCAATACTCACACTCACTGCTTCCAATCAACTTGCCGCGATGCAAATAAACGATCCACATTCGGCTGCAGTATTTATCCAAAAGCAGCGCCCCGCCGTGGAAGCATGCCTGCAAGTTGCACAACGTAACCGCAGCCTGACTAATATATGGTCTTCTGCCCCCTGTGAAAAACTGTTAACCCAAGATAAGCAGCTCAAAAAAGCCTGGGCCTTGCTACTCCCCGATGGTTCTGTCGCAGGGCTCTCGGAACTCCCTTATGAGTTGCGTAAGCTCACCATAGATGCCTACTCCGACTATAAAGCGTTTGCCGAACGTATCGCACAGCTGAGCAGCTAATTTGTCTCGATAATCTGCGAGCGGGCCAGCCCATCCACCAGCCACTGACTGAATCGTCGTACCTTCAGTTGGTGACGTTTATGTTCTGGCGACATCAGGTAGTAACCAAAACCACTCACCATACTCAACCCCAGTGGCGAGACTAAATTACCCTCTTCCAGCTCACGCTGTACCAGAAAGTCGGGTAGCAAGCCCAGTCCCAGCCCCTCTTTAACCGATTGCAGGGACATAAAGAAATGCTGTGCGGCAATCCCCGTATCAATCCTTGCGGGATCCAGATTCAGCTGTTCAAAGAAACTCTGCCACATTTCAGGGCGGGTAGTCTGAGCCAATAGCTTATGCTGGCTAATATCCATCAGGCTATTTACCGGCTGTTGCTGCAGACGCTCAACAGAGGCTACCAGTAGCAACCTTTCAGGCAGTAACAACAGCGCTTTTTTCGGCGCCTTGGCCTGCTGAAAACAACGAATTGCCAGATCCGCTTCAGAAGCAACAAAATCAGGCAGCCCTTCGCCGGTCACCAGTTCGACATTCAGCTCAGCATAACGCCGCTCTAGCTGTTGCAACCGGGGAATCAACCAGATACTCGAAAAGGAAGGCAACATATCAACCCGTAGCGTCTCTTTATCACTGGACGCGCCTGTTAGCTCAGCTGTTGCCCTGTCGATCGAGTCCATTGCCGTCGAAATAGCACCGAGATAACGGCTGCCTTTGGTTGTCAGTTTCATGCCAGCCGGGTGCCGTTCAAACAACAACACGCCTAAATACACTTCTAGCTGTTTAATCTGCTTACTGATAGCGCTCTGGGTAACACACAGCTCTTCAGCTGCGGCAGTGAAACTCAGATGACGCGCGGCAGATTCAAACGCTTTTACCGAGTTTAATGGTGGCACGTGGCGTCTCATCAATCATTCCTGTCAGCTTCATTCATTTAGGCATGCCTTTTTCTCATACCCTAAAGAGCATAACGCGTTTGTCGTGAAAATCTATTCATCCTTTAATGGCCTGATCGACAAGCCGCCTTATGAGAACCACTATGAGTCACATTTTTCACCGCCACTGCCACAGCCAACTGCCTTTTGCTGTTGCCGGGGAAGGCCCCTACCTGATTGACAGGCAAGGCAAACGCTACCTCGATGGCAGCAGCGGTGCTGCCGTCTCAAGTCTTGGCCATAATCATCCAAAGGTAATTTCCGCCATCAAGGCCCAGCTGGATAAGATTCCATTTGCTCATAGCGGATTTTTCACCTCTGAGCCGGCAGAGAATCTGGCCGAACTGCTCTGCGCACAGGCCCCTTCAGGCATGGATCGCGTGTACTTTGTCAGCGGTGGTTCAGAGGCGGTGGAAGCCGCGCTAAAAATGGCGCGACAGTACTTTCTGGAGATTGGTCAGCCCGAGCGGCAATACTTCATCGCCCGCCGCCAGAGCTATCACGGTAATACCCTTGGCGCGTTGTCAGTAGGCGGTAATCAATCGCGCCGGGAGCAATTCAGCCCACTGTTGAATCCGGTAGAACACATTGCGCCCTGCTATGCGTACCGTGATCAGCGGGAAAATGAGAGCCTGTATGATTACGGTCAGCGGGTCGCCAACGAGCTGGAAACCAGTCTGCTGGAAACAGGGCCGGAGAAGGTTCTGGCATTTATTGCCGAGCCGGTTGTCGGTGCCACGGCAGGTGCCGTACCCGCCGTTAAGGGATATCTGCAACGGATTCGCCAAATCTGTGATCAATATGGGATCCTGCTGATTCTGGATGAAGTGATGTGCGGTATGGGCCGTAGCGGCACCCTGTTCGCCTGTGAACAGGACCAGGTTGTGCCCGATTTGATTACTGTCGCCAAAGGCCTGGGGGCTGGTTATCAGCCAATCGGCGCAGTCCTGGTGCAGAATCATATTTACAGTGCTTTCGCCCAGGGCAGCGGATTTTTTCAGCATGGTCATACCTATATGGCACACCCCACCGCCTGTGCCGCAGCGCTGGCAGTACAAAACTGCATTCAGGAAGAGGGCCTGCTGGATCATGTACAGCAGCTCAGTAGCTATCTGTTTAAACAGCTGCGCGAAGCCCTGGCAGAGCATCCACTAATCGGCGATATTCGCGGTAGGGGGTTACTGATCGGTCTGGAGCTGGTGCAGGATAGGCACAGCAAACAACCATTACCTGCAAGCTCAATGATTCATCAGCATATTAAGCAGTGTGCTATGGCACACGGACTGCTCTGCTATCCGATGTCAGGAACTATCGATGGCAAACAGGGGCATCACATCCTGCTTGCACCGCCGTTTATTCTCAGCCGGGCGCAAGCAGATGAGCTGGTGTGTAAACTGTTATTGGCTATTGCCGATGGTTGCAAACAGGCAGGCATTGCCTAAATAACTAGGACCGATGATGAACAACCAAGCCGTAACTATCACCGTGGCTCCCAACGGGGCCTATAAGCAAAAAAGTGATCACCCTGCCCTGCCAGTCTCACCGCTTGAAATCGCTGTCGCGGCCGAACAGGCAGCGGCAGCCGGGGCAACGATGATCCATGCCCACGCCCGCACTGCTCAGGGAAAGCATTCACTTGATCCGGAACAGAATTGCAAAGTCTGGCATGCCATTAAGGAGCGAGTCGGTGATGATATCGTGGTACAGCTGACGACCGAAGCCGCCGGCATCTATCAACCCGAACAACAGATGCAGTTAATCCGGCAAGTTAAACCCGAAGCCGCGTCATTTGCCCTGCGTGAACTGTTCCCCGATGACTCCAGCATTCCGACAGCCAGCGCGTTTTTCCATTGGGTGGCGGAGCAACATATTATCGCCCAGTACATACTCTACTCGGCAGAAGAGGTCAGCCGTTACCATCAACTGAAAGCCGCCGGGATATTACCCGACACACCACATCACCTGCTGTTTGTTCTAGGCCGCTACCACCAGCAGCAACAATCCAGCCCGGAGGATCTCGCCCCCTTCATCGCAGCCCATCGTGATGAGACCCCCTGGATGGTATGTGCCTTTGGTCAACGAGAACATGCCTGTGCTAGCCGCGCGATGGAACTGGGTGGGGATGTCCGGGTCGGTTTTGAAAACAACCTGCTGGATAATCAGGGACAGTCCGCTGCCAATAATGCAGTATTGGTGCAGCAAGTCACGGCGGCAGCGGCCAACCTGCAAAGGCCATTACTCAGCGCCCAGCAGTTTCGTCAAAAATTTGGTCTATAATCCGCTTTAATAACGCGCCACTGCAGCGTTTGGTGTTTTCACCAATTGCTGCATTTGTTTAAAAGTGAGTGAGCCAACAGCGCACTGCTGCTGTAGTTGCATACGTAAGTTGCATACGTAAGTTGCATACGTAAGTTGCATACGTAAGTTGCATACGTAAGTTGCATACGTAAGCTGCATACGTAAGCTGCATACGTAAGCTGCATACGTAAGCTGCATACGTAAGTTGCATAAGTAAGCTCCGTCAGAAATTTTCCCTATAAACCCCTTAAATAGCTGGCCACTGCAGCTTTTGGCTTTTTCGCCAATTGCTGCACCTGCTTAAAGGTGAGCGAATCGACAGCGTACTGCCGTTGTATATCCGCCAGCATCTCAAGCCATAGACGCCCTGTCATTTCAGCATCCGCCAAGGCACGGTGAAAGACACCATCCGTAGGGATATTTTTATAGGCCACCAGCCCCCCCAGCTTGTGATTTGGCGCCGCCTGATAAACCCGCCGGGCTATTAGCATTGAGCAGGCAAACTCACCAGGATAGCTGCGCCCGATCGAAGCAAATTCAGCATCAAGAAAACGGCGATCAAAAGAGGCGTTGTGGGCTACCAGGTTGTGGTCACCGATGAACTCGGCAAACTCGGCCATCACCGTCTCACAACCTGGAGCATCCTTTAGCATGTGATTGCTAATTCCGGTGTAATTTTCGATAAAACTGCTGATTCTCTGGCCGGGATTCATCAACTGCTGAAAACTGCCGGTAACAGCACCTTTTTCAATCAAAACCGCACCAATTTCTATCGCCCTGTCGCCGTTATCAGGTGAGAGTCCGGTGGTCTCGAAATCGAGAACTACAACAGTATCAGCAGGTTGCTTATGCATTCTATTCACTATCAAACGGGCTACAAAAAAGTGGATGAAAAAATAACTGAATTTCAAGTCTTACCTTTAACAAATCGATGTCTATAATACCCATTTTTTAAGGCAGTTGCGCATTTTTTCTGCGCATGGAGTTACCCCTTTTGATCGTTTTTACCATTACCAACACGCTTACTGATCAAGTGTATGTTGGCACCACCCGCGACAGTATTGATTCCCGCTTGCAGCAGATCCTCGCAGCGATGGAATCAGGGCTGGAAGCCGGACTCTACACCGATATCCGCAAACATGGCGCTGAAAATTTCGATATAGCTGAATGGGCCGAGGCTGAAGATATTCAGGAACTACGGGATCTGACTCGGGATGCAATCGAAACCTACAGCGCTATCAGCCTGCAGGGACTGCGCACCAAAGAGTCGGTACCGCAACTAAACAAAATCAGAGCCACTGCAACCAAACGTACCACCAGTTCAACAGCGGCTCCAACAGCTAGCAGTGCCGCCGCCAGTATATTGGCCAGTCGAGCTGCGTCGACATCTGAGCAGAGAATCGCCAATCACTCCACTGTCAATACATCGGCCGATGAAACACCGATACTTCCCACAGGAAGAGTTTCATCGCCAGCGCAAGAAAAGAAAATTCGCGAAGCCATTGCCGCAGAAAAAGATGCCATGCAGCTGGAAAGAAATGCCAAAGAGAAAGCCGCTTCCGCTGAAATGGCGCTGCTAATGGCACGTATCGATGCTCGCGGAAAGAAACCGAAGAAAGCCACCAAAAGCAGCTCCAGCGTACGAAAATCAACAGCCGCCAACAAAACAACCAGTTCCGTCGAGTCAGCTGCCGACACCCTTAAACTGTCAATTGGTCGGGTTTCTTCGTCAGCTAAAGAAAAGCAGATTAGAGAAGCTATCGCTCAGGAAAAAGACGCCAGGCTAGAAGAGAAGATAGCCAAACAAAAAGCAGAAGCTACCGAAATGGCGATGATTATGGCGCGTATTGATGCCCGAAAAGCGCCGAAGAAAGTAAAAGCGGCAGCGGCTAAGTCAACAATAATCAAAAAGCGTTCTACTGTAGCTGACGCTCCCAAGTCGGCGGTCAAAATAACCAGCGATCGCGCTCAATTAACAACTGCTAGTATTCACGCACTCACCCAAAAGCCAAAGCTGACAACGACTACCGCTAATTCACTCACTCAAAAACCAAAACTGGGTAGTGGTCGCTTATCATCATCTGCCAGAGAGCAAAAAATTCGCGAAGCGATAGCCAATGAAAAGGCAGCTCGACAGGCAGAAAAGCTGTCACAGCAAGCCGCGCAGGCAAGTGATATGGCGGCGATTATTGCGCGCCTGGATGCTCGCGCCAAGACCGTTAAAAAACGCTAATAAGAACACCCTCACCTTAACACGACCCACAGCTAATATATTTTCGTTCGAGAATAGTTAGCCCGGAAATTTCGTGAATGGATTGAAATTTCTGGGAAATCTGGCTAAGCAGTTGGCTTTTATGTACAGGATGTACGGTATGTCGCGGGCACATGGACGTGCCTGAGCGACGATCTTCCGCCAAGCCCTGGTCCTCCATTAAATGAAGGGGCAAGGCTCAAGGAAGATGGAGCCAAATGCAACGTCAGATTTTTTAGAAAACCGATCAGCGGCACTGCGTTACATAGTGTAACTTTCTAATGTAAGCTGCATTTCCAACCATTTTCGGGCCTGCAGCGCTATTCAAGCGCCTTTATGAAATATTCGGGTTAGATATGGGCCGTGTTGATCGTCACTAACGCAGGCCAGGATTATCGCTGATGGAGTGTGATAATATTTTATTCACGACCTGAGCGGAACGCAAAGAGCTTTATCGAGCAAACCACCTCCGCCTGCCTGGAAAGCAATTTAGGGATGAGAGCAAAATGGACTCAACGCTCATAGGACTTATTAAAAATATACCCCAGGGATATACATTGGGTGAATATCAGGGCAAAACGTATGGCATTCAGTGCCATCAGTTTAATGATGGAAAATCATACAAGGTCTATGCAGAAGAGCTGGGCGGCAAAGGCTTTATCAGCTGTAACTACTATGTGCTGAACACCAAAGCCTTACTCAAGCCCTGTGAAATGCCTAAGCAAAAAGTCGTTGATTTTTTAACTGGAGTAAAGCTGTTATAAACAATCATAAGTCAACAGATAGCAGCTGCTGACCGGCTGACTTTATCTTATCAGGACTCTTCCCCTCTGCGCCGGACCTCGGCAAGTAACTGAGGAAAAAACTCAAGAAAACCACCCTCAAAGCGGTCATAGTGACTGATCAGCTCCTCTTCCACACCGCTAAAGCGATTCTGAAATCGAATACGCGCTGCAATCCTGTCCAGTGCAAAGCCAACCCCTTCAACGGTTTCATATGATGCAAACCAGTTCTGTTCCACTATTCGCAGGGTAGTACGTTGCATCACTTCAGGCATCAACGACTGACCCGCCAGAAGATCTTCATATATTTCCGTAATAAACTGCTGTTTCGGTTGTACGCAATAGCGCTGCCAATGTTGCAGCAGAAAGTGATCAAAAAGCACATCAAGGGCGATACCGGAAAAACGACGTCGCTGAGGCGAAAAGCAGGCTTTCATCTCACCTACCAGAGGATGACGATCCGTAAATAGATCAACGGCACGATGGTTACGTAGTCCAGCTGCAACGGCAGGAGACAGCTGTGAGCTGTCCAGCCCTTTGGCAAAATCACCCAGCAGGTTACCTACCCGCGAGGGTATATTGGGTTGAGCGAGATACAAATGAGCAAGGAAATTCACAAAAAAAGCCGGCGACTGATTAGGTTATTATCAGTATCCGGCGTTTTGAAGGCTACTTCAAACCTTGGAAACAAGTTTTCTTAGGATGCTGTCGGACTTGGCCAATCGTAGCGAGAAAAAGTCGATTTGAGGCAGATTTTTCGATCTTTCAAGGCGAATAGCTAGCTATTTAACGAGAAAGATCGTGAAAAGTGACCAAATACGAATTTTTCGCAGTAGATTAATGTTAAGTCCGACTGTTTCCTTAGTTTAATCTTTCGAAGATCGTAGTAATACCCTGTCCCATACCCACACACATGGTGGCCAGACCTAGTTCACCATCATTCTGCTCCATCACGTTGATCAACGAGGTGGAGATACGGGTGCCGGAACAACCCAGCGGATGACCCAGTGCAATGGCGCCGCCATTCAGGTTCACCTTGTCTTCCATCTGATCAAGCAACTTAAGGTTCTTCAGTACTGAAAGACCCTGAGCGGCAAACGCTTCGTTCAGCTCAACATAGTCAATATCGTTGATAGTCAGGCCTGCGCGCTTCAACGCCTTCTGGGTTGCCGGTACAGGACCATAACCCATGATCGAAGGATCACAACCTGCGACTGCCATCGAACGGATCCTGGCACGAGGCTTCAGACCCAGTACTTCGGCCTTGGCTGCAGACATGATCAGCATGCCAGAAGCACCATCGGAGAAAGCCGAAGAGGTACCCGCAGTTACCGTGCCCACTTTCGGCACAAATACCGGTTTCAGGCCAGCCAGGACTTCAACTGTGGTTTCCGGACGGATAACCTCATCCTGCTCCAGCAGAGTCTTAAAGCCATTCTCATCATGGCCTTCAACTGCGACGATCTCGTTGTCAAAACGTCCCTGGGAGCGGGCTTCATCTGCCAGACGGTGGGAGCGGGCGCCCATGGCATCCTGTTCTTCACGGCTGATGCCGTTCATCTTACCCAGCATCTCGGCGGTAACACCCATCATCAGGGCCGCCTTGGCCACCTGCTTACTCATCTGCGGGTTAATATCGATACCGTGGAGAATATCCAGATGTCCCATATGCTCGACACCACCGACCATAAACAGGTCGCCGTTACCGCTCATAATGGACTGGGCAGCAGTATGCAGCGCCGACATTGAGGAGCCGCACAAACGGTTAACGGTCTGCCCGGCAACGGTGTGAGGCAGGCCAGCCAATACCGAGGCATTGCGGGCAATATTAAAGCCCTGCTCTTTAGTCTGGTTAACACAACCCCAGATCACATCTTCGATCTCGGCAGGGTTTACCTGCGGGTTTCGCTCCAGCAAGGCGTTAATAACACGGGCAGACAGCGCTTCAGCACGTACATTGCGGAAGGAACCGCCCTTGGACTTACCCATCGGGGTACGGACACCGTCGACGATGACCACATCATTCGGATTCAGACTCATCTTCGATTCCTCCTTACTTAGAAGCACTAAGGTTAAAGTACTTTTCGCCGTTGGCGGCCATCTGTTTCATCCGTTCGGTAGGCTGATACAACGGCCCCAGATCGGCATACTTTTCAGTCATGGCACAGAATGCATCCAGACCGACTTCATCCAGATAATGGAATACGCCACCACGGAATGGAGGAAAACCGATACCGTAGACCAGCCCCATATCGGCTTCAGCCGGGGTAGCTACAATGCTGTCTTCCAGACAACGTACAGTCTCGATACACAACGGGATCATCATCCGTTCGATGATTTCTTCGTCGGAGAATTCACGTGGCTCACCGACACAGTCGCTGAGCAGGCCAAATACCTCGTCATCGACTATCTTCTTCGGCTTATCCCGACGGTCCATCTCATAGCGATAGAAGCCCTTGTTGTTTTTCTGACCGAAGCGTTCCAGCTTGTACATGCGGTCAATCACGCTTTCGCCTTCATGACTCATACGATCCGGGAAGCCTTGCGCCATCACCTGATCGGCATGATGACCGGTATCAATACCCACCACATCCAGCAGGTAAGCAGGCCCCATCGGCCAGCCGTAACCTTCCATCACCTTATCAACGCGGCGGAAATCGGCACCATCCTTCATCAAATAACCGAAACCGGAGAAATACGGGAACAGTACCCGGTTAACCAGGAAGCCCGGGCAATCATTCACTACGATCGGCGTCTTACCCATCGAAGTTGCATAAGCGACAGTACGCGCAATCGTCTCTTCGGAGGTTTTCTCACCGCGAATAACTTCCACCAGCGGCATCATGTGCACCGGGTTAAAGAAGTGCATACCACAGAAATTTTCCGGACGCTTCAGTGACTTGGCCAGCTGATTAATCGAGATAGTTGAAGTGTTGGAAGTCAGTACGGCATCATCTGCTACATGCTGTTCTACTTCAGCCAACACTGCGGCCTTAACCTTGGGGTTTTCGACTACAGCTTCAACCACCAGATCGACAGTATCAAAACCACCGTAACTCAGCGTCGGACGGATCTGATTGATTGTCCTGGCCATCTTGGCAGCATCGATACGACCCCGCTTAAGCTGGCCAGCCAGCAATTTATTGGCTTCATCCAAACCCAGTTGAATCGCCGCTTCATTGATATCCTTCATCAGGATCGGCGTGCCTTTGGAAGCCGACTGGTAGGCTACGCCACCACCCATAATCCCGGCACCCAATACTGCAGCTTGCTTAACTTTCTCAGCCTTGGCTTCATAGCCTTTGCTGACTTTTTTCACATGCTGGTCTTTCATGAACAGGCCAACCAGTGCTTTTACCACCGGACCACCAGCCAGCTTGGCCAGACCGCGAACCTCGACCTCAATCGCCTTGTCACGGCTCATGCCGCAGGATTTCTGGATGGTTTTTATCGCCTGCATCGGCGCCGGATAATGAGGACCTGCCTTGGCACCAATTACGCCTTTAGCGGTTTCGAAGGCCATCATCTGCTCGATCTGATTCAACTTGATCGGCGACTGCTTCTCAACGCGACGTGCCTGGTAATCAAACTTGCCTGCGATACATTTCTTAAGTAGATCAAGGCCCGCTTCGCGAACCTTATCCGGTGCAACGACTGCATCCACCGCACCATCTTTCAGGGCCGCAGCAGCACGTTTTTCGCTACCGGCACAGATCCACTCATTAGCATTATCCACGCCGATCAGGCGAGGCAGACGTACGATACCGCCCCAACCCGGGTTGATGCCCAGCTTGACTTCCGGCAGGCCCACTTTGGCCTTCTCGCCCATCACCCGGTAATCGGTCGCCAGGCAGAGTTCAAAACCACCGCCCACAGCTATGCCATTAATTGCCGTAACGGTTGGACATGGCAGATCTTCTACCGCATTGAAAATTTCATGCGACTCCAGCAGCTTGGCAATCAAAGCCTCTTCACCATCGGCAAACAGTGAGCTGAATTCGGTAATATCCGCACCAACGATAAAACAGCTCTTGGCACTGGAGAACAACACTCCCTTAATACCCGCGACTGCGCTCAGCTTGGCGACAGATTCCTTCAGCTCCCCCAGGGTCAGCTGGTTAAATTTGTTGACCGGTTCACTCTGCAGATCGAATACCAGCTCGTAGATGCCGGATTCAATCTCCTGAACACGTATCGCTTGTCCTTCAAATAGCATGGCTTGCTCCATACATATGATTATTATTTTCGGGAGCCTCTAATTAACAACTCGGCTCCAGCTCTCATTACGCAGCTGTTAAACTCAGCAATGCATCCTGATAGGCATTAATAGTAGTCAATTCACCTTATTCAACAATGACAAAAAGGGGCTCAATCAATAACAAAAACATCTACCAACCAAAAATACCAATGCTTTTCAAATAGTTAGCACAACAAACGCACAACAAACAGGGAAGGACAAAAACATGACATTTGCGGTCTTACCCGGTTATTCAGCAACTACACATAACCATAGTCGATAAGAAGGGGGAAAGAGTGATATCTCTGGGGGGGCATTCCTTCTAAAATAGTGTTTTTTCCCGGTCTGATATTCACCTATGCACCCTACAATCTTTGCTACTGCGATCATAAAACCTCTGCTGCGATGGGTATCCCGCTCGGTGCTTAGATTACGCGGCTGGAAAGTCGACTATTCGGGCATCGAAGGTGTCGATAAGTGTGTCGTGATTGGCGCGCCCCATACCAGTAACTGGGATCTTCCCTACGCACTGATGCTGGCATTCGGGGCGGATATCCCGATCTACTGGATGGGCAAGATTCAGATTTTCAGATTCCCATTCAGGCATCTGATGATGTGGCTGGGCGGCATTCCCGTCGATCGAGCCCGCTCTCACAATGTCGTTGATGCTGCTATTGAGCAGTTTAACAATCAGGATCAGCTATTTCTGGTTATCGCGCCGGAAGGTACACGCTCCAGCGTCACTCAATGGAAAAGCGGTTTCTACCATATCGCCCATGGCGCGCAGGTACCTATTTTGCTGGCATTTCTCGACTATTCAACGAAAACTGCCGGTATCGTCAGGCAGTACCATACCAGCGGCGATATCGATAAAGATCTACCGGAAATTCAGGGATTTTATCAAACTATTCTCGACCGTAATCAGTAATCCTCTCCCTGTGGCATGTTTCGTTCGTAGGGTGCCGGTGGGCCTGCCCCGTGAAACGTTCAGCGTGGCCCACGAAGTGCTCAGCGTGGCCCACGAAGTGTTTTGGCCATTGGCTATTGGGTAAAGCTTGCGCACCGCACCAATCGTTAATATAAACAACGAATTAGTCGATAAATAACACTGGTGCGGTTGGTTCCTCTACCCAAAACGCTGCGCGGGGCATGCAAACCTGCACCCTACGAATTCAATTAAAACCTTGAGAAGTCAGGCGCCCGCTTTTCCATGAAGGCGTTCAGAGCCTCATGGGCTTCGGGTGACTGTAAGCGCTTAGCGAACTGTTCTATCTCGCTCACCAATACCTGCTGCAGTTCTGCTTGCTGGTAACTGCGCAGCATCGCTTTGCTTTGACGTACGGACTCGGGTGCTAAAGCAGCCAGGGTTGCCGCTTTATGCCGCGCTTGCTCCAATAGCTGTTCATGATGATAGATCTCATTCACTATACCCAGCTGTTGAGCCCGCTGAGCACTGATTGCTTCGCCCATCACCAGCAACTCGAAAGCCTGTCGATGACCCACCAAATGCGGCAACAGAAAGCTCGCACCACCTTCTGGCACCAACCCCAGTCGGGTAAACGGTAACTGGAAGCGAGCCTGCTCACTGGCAAACACCAGATCACAATGCAGCAGCATAGTCGTACCTATCCCCACAGCCGCGCCTGGCACAGCTGCAACGATCGGCTTTTCAATGGTGGTGATTGTCTGCAGAAAACCCAACGGCGCCTGCACTGCATCTGGCTGGTTCAATGCGGCAATGAAATCGGCAATGTCATTGCCGGCGGTGAAGCTCTCTCCTGCCCCTGTCAGAAAAATAACCCGTACTTTGGGGTCAGCATCGGCACTTTTAAGGGCATCGGACAGCTGGTTATACATTGCCAGCGTCAGTGCATTTTTCTTATCGGGACGGTTCATGGTCAGCTCCAGAATGGAGCCATTACGCTGAATAAGAAGTTGATCGTTCATCGGTTAACTCTCCTGGAGTGCTGTTACGCTAGGATTGCAAGACGCAAGCACTCTGAATTCAAATGTCATTACTATAATTAAAAACCCTGTCAAACGACGGACAAAAATCTGACATTTGCGGTCTGTATGAGCCTTAGGAAACGCTCTTTGGCGTGCTTTCACCTATACCAGACGACGAATGAGGGTAGGGTTTATAATGCTCTGGCAACAGGGTTTTAATAACCTCGCTGTCCTGTGCCCAGCTATGACAACTGTTAACCATCACCCCGGCGCCCAACTTCATCACGTCTATATCACTGTTGGGCCACAAGGTCTGGACCGCCGTAGTCGCAAGCGGCAGCAACAATTCATTTAGATGCGTACAGCCTTGTACACCGCCTACAAGCTCTTTGCTCTGGCGCTGCCAGCCTGGCCCTATCCGGGTGCCCTCGAGCTTTTTAAAGGCCTGCGTAATACGTGGACAGATAGCAAAGGGGGATGCATCAATGAAAGCTTCCACTTCATGGATCAGCAGCTGCTGATCCAGTGTGATCCTCAAACCGAGATCATGGAATGGCTCACCAGCTGCCACCTCACCGCGCCCGGGGCTGTGCACCGTTTCAGTTTTTACGTCAACCATGCGGGCCTCAATATCCCACAGGCCATCTTCCCGCTTATAGCCACAGCAATCGACACTACGACGGTGCTGTAACGACCGACGCACAGATTTTGACAAAGGCATGGTTTACTCCACGTATATAGACTGCTCTGCGCTCAGTAATGTGGCGGTAATATCAATCATTCCTACTACTCGCGCCTCAATATCCCACTGGCCATTAATCCTGTCGTTTATAGCCACAGCAATCGGCTATGCGGCGATGGCTACGGTGCGGTAACGACCGTCGCACAGGTTTTGAAAAGGCATAGGTTACTCCACTTGTTTAGACTGCTGCGTGATCTGCAAGGCTGTTTTCACATCAATCATTGCTATCACTCGTGAGCCCCAATATCCCACAGGCCGTCGTCCCGCTTATAGCCACAGCAATCAGCTATGCGGCGATGGCGACGGTGCTGTAACGACCGTCGCACAGGTTTTGACAAAGGCATGGTTTACTCCACTTGTTTAGACTGCTCTGGATCTCTAACAGGTTGTTGAAAATCTACCTGCTAAGGCGGTTTTGACTTCAATCATATCTACCACTCGCCCCTCAAGATCCCAGAGGCCATTCATCCGGCCTTTTGCAGCCATAGCAATCGACAGTGCGACAGTGCTGTAACGACCGTCGTACAGGTTTTGACAAAGGCATGGTTTACTCCACTTGTTTAGACTGCTGCGTGATCTGCAAGGCTGTTTTCACATCAATCATTCCTGCCACTTACGAGCCTCAATATCCCAAAGACCATTAATCCTGTCGTTTCTAGCCACAGCATTCGACTATGCGGCGATAGCGACAGTGCTGTGACGACCGTCGCACAGGTGTTGATAATGACATTGAGCTCTCCAGCGAATCAGGCCGCGTTGCCAGCCTTAGCGTTGCTTTGGGCGTCTGTTTTCAGCATCCGACGTAACACCTTGCCAACATTGGACTTAGGCAGTTCATCGGCAAACTCGATAAACTTCGGCACCTTATAAGGTGTGAGGCGTTCTTTACACCAGGCCTTAATCTCCTCGGCGCTGACATCCTCTTTAGTGACCACAAACAGTTTTACGACTTCGCCACAGCGCTGATCAGGCTCACCCACAGCGGCACACTCCATCACCTGAGGGTGAGAAGTGACAACATCTTCCACTTCATTGGGATACACATTGAAACCGGAGACAATAATCATATCCTTGGCACGATCAACAATTTTCAGATAGCCATCCTGATCCCATACCGCCACATCACCGGTAATGAAAAAACCATCATCAGTAAAACTACTGGCCGTGGCTTTGTCATGCTGCCAGTACCCCAGCATCACCTGCGGGCCTTTAACACAGAGCTCTCCCCGCTCCCCCTCAGCAAGAGCCTGCCCTTGGGTGCCGATAATCTTAACTTCTGTTTCTGCGACTGGCAGCCCGATGGTACCTACCCGAATATCATCAGGCGGATTCATAGCAACGGCGGGGGAAGTTTCGGTCAGTCCATAGGCCTCCAACACCGAGCAGCCGGTTACCTGCTTCCAGGTATCTGCCGCATCAAAAGTCAATGCCATTCCACCCGACAGGGTCACCTTAAGCCCGCTGAAATCAACCTTGCTGAAATCCAGGTTATTACAGAGGGCAACAAACAGGGTATTCAGGCCGATAAAAGCACTGATACGGTGTTTTGCAAGTTCCTTAACGAAGCCTTTAATATCCCGCGGATTGGCGATCAGCAGATTATTGCCGCCAAGCTCCAGCACCGCCATGGTGATGGTGAAGGCATATATATGATACAGCGGCAGAGGCGCAACTACTTTATCAGCCCAGTGATGATCAGCCCCGGAAATCAGATTAACCCCCTGCAGGAAATTTGAGATCAGGTTGGCATGACTGAGCATTGCGCCCTTGGATACACCGGTAGTACCGCCGGTATACTGCAGCACGGCGATATCGCTACTCTCACGCTCGACGATATTCGGTTTCTGACCCAACTTGCTGTTGATTGCATTACGGAATTCGATAGCACCGGGCAAGTTATACGCAGGCTCCATCTTTTTAAGGTACTTGACGACGGAGTTGATCAGCACTCTTTTAACAGGACTGTGCAAGTCTGCAACCTGGGTTACAAAGACATGCTTTATGCCAGTATTGGCAATAATCTTATCGACGTTATGGGCCATGCTTTTATGCACGATGAGGGCTTTAGCACCGGAATCATTAAACTGGTGTTCCAGTTCACGGGGAGTGTAGAGCGGGTTAGTATTTACTACTATCAAACCCGCTTTTAGCGCTCCGAACAGCGCAACCGGATATTGATTCAGGTTGGGCAGCTGGATGGCGATCCGGTCGCCGGGCTGCAGGCCGGTTTCCTGCTGCAGGTAGACAGCAAAGGCATCGGACATCTCCCCCAGCTCGGCGTAACTCAGTTCGCGACCAAAACTGGTGAAGGCGACTCTGTCCCGATAATCGCTACAGATACGTTGCAATACATCGGTGAGATTTTTATAGCCGCGGGAATTCAGGCTATCAGGAATCCATCCAGGTGTTGTTCGTTGATCCATTGTAAGTCCCTGTCTCGTCTTATTGTTGTGTGCAGGAATGGCCAGACGGCATTAAGAATAAGCTTACACGGTAAAACCTCGAATAAAAAACAGCAGCTTGCTCTGCAGAGCTACTGCCGCTTATATAATCAGCCTACAGGAAACAAGGCGGTCAGCTTGGTTGCCAGCATGATATCACCCTCAGCACGGATGCGGCCGGTCATGAATGCCTGCATACCATCAGTTTCGCCATCCATAATTTCCTGAAATGTCTGGCAGTCCATTGACAGCGTGACAGTCGGGTCATCATGTTCCCCCTGCGAAACAGTACAATTACCTTCAGCAATGGCCGCATAATATTCGCCACCCTCGTCCAGTTTATATTGAAAAACAGCATCCATATCGCCTGCTGCCGCAGCATTAAAGCGCGAAGCCATGGTATCAATCATTACTTGTACATCAGCCATATCCATCACCTTTCCTTCTTTGTTTGCATTGCCACCCTTGCTACGGTGACGTAATCGATTCACTGCCAGCACGCCTTTGACTAAAGTCCGGCCTGCCGAATTATTTAAAAAGCTCATTACTCAACCCCCTCCCCCTTAAAAGGAGAAGTGCTCATCTTCCAGCCCCATGAGGTTATCGGCGCCAGATTGCATAGTCTCTACCAGTGCCCGGGTACGCGGTAAAATACGCTGAAAATAAAAACGGGCAGTACGAATCTTGGCTTCATAAAAAGCCTTGTCATCACTTCCTTGCGCCAGCTTCTGCTGCGCTGTATCCGCCATCCGGGCCCATAGGTAAGCCAGTACGGCATAGCCCGAATACATCAGGTAATCGACCGACGCGGCACCGACTTCATTGCGGTTCTGCATCGCTTTCATACCGATCTGCATGGTGATATCACCCCACTCCTTATTCATCGTAACCAGAGGGGCAATAAACTCATTCAGCTCTGCATTATCTGAATTTTCCTGACAGAACTTATGCACAATCTTGGTAAAGCCCTTCAGGGATTCGCCCTGGGTCATCAGCACTTTACGTCCCAAAAGGTCCAGTGCCTGAATACCGGTAGTCCCTTCATAGAGCATAGAGATACGGCTATCACGCACGTTTTGTTCCATCCCCCACTCGCTGATAAAGCCGTGGCCACCATATATCTGCAAACCAAGGTTGGCTGACTCGAAACCGGTTTCTGTAAGGAATGCCTTGGCAATTGGAGTAAGGAATGCCAGCAGGTCATCGGCGGCTTTTTGCTCTTCAGATTCAGTAGCCAGTTTCACCTTATCCACCAGCTGTGCACAGAAATAGATAAGTGCCCGGCCACCTTCGGCAAACACTTTCTGGGTAAGCAGCATGCGGCGCACATCCGGATGAACGATGATCGGATCTGCTGGTTTTTCAGGGCAAGCAGGGCCATTTAGGGAACGCATCTGCAGGCGATCCTTGGCATAGCTGAGTGAGTTCTGGAAGCCCCATTCTGCATGGGACAGGCCTTGCAGCGCAGTTCCCAGACGTGCGGTGTTCATAAAGGTGAACATGCAGTTCAGGCCTTTATTTGCCTGACCAATCAGATAGCCTGTTGCCTGATCGAAGTTCATTACGCAGGTAGAATTACCGTGGATACCCATCTTGTGCTCAATCGAACCACAGGCGACACCATTGCGCTCGCCAACAGAACCATCGGCATTGGGCAGGAATTTAGGCACGATGAACAGGGAAATACCCTTAGTTCCGGCAGGTGCATCCGGCAGTCGAGCCAGAACGATATGCACAATATTTTCGGCCATATCATGCTCACCGGCTGAGATAAAGATCTTGGTGCCGCTGATCTGGTAGCTACCATCCATCTGCGGTTCAGCCTTGGTGCGTAACATCCCCAGGTCAGTACCGCAATGCGACTCTGTCAGACACATGGTGCCGGTCCATTCACCGCTGATCAGTTTCGTCAGGTAAGCTTGCTTCTGCTCGTCAGTTCCATGTTCCTCGATGGTATTCATCGCGCCATGACTCAAGCCCGGATACATACCCCAGGACCAGTTAGCGGACCCCACAAGTTCATTCATCACCAGACCAATTGATTCCGGCAGGCCCTGACCTCCCCATTGTGGAGAATGTGCCAATGACGGCCAGCCACCTTCAACAAACTGCTGATAGGCTTCCTTAAAACCGGTTGGTGTAGTTACCTCACCATCATTAAATTGACAACCTTCCTGATCGCCAACCTGATTCAGCGGAGACAGGACTCGCTCGGCAAACTTGGCGCCTTCCTCCAGGATTGCGCTCACCATATCAGGCGTCGCATCTTCGCACCCAGGCAGGCTCTGATAATGCTGTTCAGTATCCAGCATTTCATTCATTACAAAGTGGATATCACGTAAAGGCGCTTTATATTCTGGCATGGCTTTTTATACCTCAATAGATCCTGTGACCTTCACCGCTCGTTGCCTGTAAACACTCATGCAGTGAATATTCTTATTATTCAAATGATGAAGCTAGGATCTCTAAATCGGCCTCTCAGGCCAATAACAAAACCTGCCACATTCACTAACATAATTAACCAGCAACCTACCTTTCAATAAAATATTCCATACAAAGCAATAAGATAGACCAAAAACAGATATCTGCAATTTATTAACAAAAAAAATCCCGGACAAGCGGGACTAGATCAAATACTGCAGAAATCAAGCATCATGAATGATAGGCATCAGTTCAGCTGATAAACCCGGCCGCATTACCAGAACATCTGCATTCAGGCGATGTAAAATCCGCTCAGCCGTATTGCCAATCAACGCACCTTTTACGCCACCCCGTGCCCGGGTACCAATTACAACCACCGAGGCATTCAATTCATTAGCCACGTGAGGCACCCAGTACTCGACCGGACCTTCACCCACTGCAATACCGCTGACAGGAATCTCCAACTGTTGCAACAGGGCCTGCATCGCCTGCCTGGCACTTTGCTGTATAAGCTCTTCGGACTGCATCACTGAATCGGCCCCCATCATGACGGATGGACTGGCTACCGCAATATGCAATGCCCCATGCACTAACAATGCAATTTCATTTGCCAGTGTTAACACTCCGCAGTTGAGCTGTTGCTGATAAGAGGCATCATTAAAGGGATTTACAGCCCCCAGAACAATGCCGTTTTCCCAACGATTATCATGCTTTACCAATAACACCGGACAAGGCAGCTCTCTCAAAATCTGATTGTCGCGGGAAGTAAAAAAGCTACGCTTGCGGGGATCACAGGTTTTAATCAATAAACCAAAATGCGCCTCCTGCCAAAGCTTTTTCAGAACGGGCAGCAGGCTATCTTCAGGACACAACTGATAACTGGCAACCAGTCCCTCCCCTTGCAACTGCTCAACCAGCTGGGCTGGCTGCAGCTCACTATCACCCAGCCAAAGTACACTAATGGCACACTTGAGGCGCTGAGCTATCACCTGGGCACGATGCAGGGACAAATACTCGGTGTCATGTTGATCAATCACCACCATTAACTGTTTATTGAACAGCATTTTCGGCCTCCCGGTTCTTATCACGCTGGGACAATCCATTGACTACAGTTGAATCAGCAGAGGTATTGGCGCAGTTTAAAAGACATGCCAGCGCCGGCAGCAAAATCAGTGCCCCCAGCATGTTCCAGAGGAACATAAAGGTTAGCAGGATTCCCATATCGGCCTGGAACTTGATCGGAGAAAACACCCAGAGTACAACGCCAATAGCCAGGGTCAGCCCGGTGAAGGCCACCGATTTACCGGTAGTCTTCAGGGTTTTAAGATACGCATCGGCCAACGGCAATCCCTGCACCAGATAGGTGTTCAACTTGGAATAGATATAGATACCGTAATCAACCCCGATACCAACTCCCAGGGCTATCACCGGCAAGGTGGCTACCTTGACACCGATCCCCAGGGTCGCCATCAATGCCTGACAGAGAATAGACGTCAGCGCTAAGGGGGCAATAATACAGATCAGCGTCTTAAACGAGCGGAACGTCAGCAGGCAGAGGAAACTCACCACACCATACACCCATGCCAGCATCTGATACTGTGCCGTTCCGATAACTTCATTGGTGGCCGCCTCAAAACCTGAGTTACCGGCAGCCATCTCGAACTGAATAGTTTCACTGCTATGTTGAGCAGAGAATGCCTCGATCGCCGCAGTTAACTGCAGCAAAGTATCCGCCTTATGGTCGTCCAGGAATAAAATGACCGGCAGCAGCGAACAGCTCGGATTCATCAATTCGGCAGGGACGTATGACAGAGACGCATTGATCACAAACTGATTACGACTGATCGTACGCCACTTCAGGTTACCCTCATTGAGGCCGGCAGTTACCCGTTTCGATACATCCACCAGGGAAACACTCGACTGAACTCCGGGAATATTTGTCAGGTATTGCTGAAAACGATCCACCAGTGAGAGCGCAGCAAAGCTGGAACACTTCTCATCTTCGGTCCGCACCATCACCACGAAGATATCGCTGGAAGTGGAATAGTTGCTGGTAATAAACGCATTATCCAGGTTATACCTTGAATCAGGTCGCAGCTCCGGCGCTCCCTTGTCCAGATCACCTATCTGTAACTGCTGTCCCTGATACAATCCTAAAGCCAATAAACCCAGCGCCACAACAACTGCTGCTCGGGCACCGGAAGGGCGGGCAAAAACAGTCAGTATCTGCCAACTGCTATCGGACTTCTGAGCTGCCCGTTCAGCCCTTTTAGTTGCCCGGCTGCCAATTCCGACAAAAGACATTATCACCGGCAACAGAAACAGGTTGGTGAGGATAATC
This sequence comes from Amphritea sp., assembly GCA_036960915.1. GTDB lineage: Bacteria > Pseudomonadota > Gammaproteobacteria > Pseudomonadales > Balneatricaceae > Amphritea. Next base: position 27,927 of record JBALVQ010000023.1, on the reverse strand, counting down.
ACCGCCACACCGACAGATGCCGCCACCGCCAGATCCTGAATAACACGAATCTCGATCACCATCAGGGTGACAAAACCAATGCCATCAGACAGCAACGCTGTTAGGCCCGGAATGTACAGCGCCCTGAACGCACGCCTTGCTGCCAGCCAGTTATCTGCACCTTTGGCACTCTCCTGCGAAATTGTATTGACGAGCTGTACACCGTGACTCACTGCAATCGCGAATACCAGGAAAGGTACCAGCATAGAGTACGGATCCAGACCATAGCCAAGGGTTTTCAGCAAGCCCAGCTGCCAGATCACTGCAATAATCGAACAGGCCAGCGGTACCAGCGTACCGGCTACACTGCCTGAATACAGGAACAGCAAAACCAGAGTCACCACAAGTGCGATGGCAAAAAAGATCGCCACCTGAGCCGCACCACCGATCAGATCACCAACAATCTTGGCAAAGCCGGTAATATGGATCTGGATATTCTCATTCTGATACTTATCACGCACCAGGGTTTCCAGCTGTTCAGACAGCTCCTGATAGTTCAGCTTCTCACCGGTATCCGGGTGCTTATCGAACAGTGGCACCTGCACAATCGCAGACTTGAAATTGTTAGCGACTAATATGCCAACCTGGCCGGAGCGCAATACATTGGCTCTAACTTGTTCAAGACTCTCAGCCGAGCCATCATATGCCGGCGGAATAACCGGCCCACCGGCAAAGCCTTCTTCGGTAACTTCGGTCCAGCGCACATTTGGCGTCCAGATCGATTTCAGTGCGGAACGATCAACCCCCGGAATAAAGAACAGCTCATCGGTAATCTGATGCAGCGTTTCCTGATACTGCGCGCTAAAGATATCTCCCTCTTTAACAGCCACAGCAACACGCAAGCTGTTGCCCAGGCCCGCCAGATCATCACGGTTTTTCAGGTAGTTTTGTACATAAGGGTGTGCAGTAGGGATCATCTTTACAAAACTGGCATCCGGTCGAATCTGACTCGCCTGCCAGCCCAGCCACAGTGTCATCAAAGCAAAGAGCACCAATACCAGCCCCCGCTTATGAAACAGGATGCGTTCCGCGTACTCTTCGGACCCCTTGATAGGCGCCAAAAATAATCTTGTCAGCTTATTCATTACTCTCTCCGCGCTGCAGAGGCATCCGTAAAACGCCACCCTCACCCACTAGTAACCAGCTATCAGCCGTCGCAACAGCAGAACTCCATGACCGCCGGACACCAAGCTGACGCAATTGCAGCGGCTCATTGTCACTTGCCTGTAGAAGCACCCCGCCATGACCAACCAGCAACAGCTGATCATCAATTACTGCAGCGCCATTAAGCGTAGTTACAGAGCCGGTATCCAGCTCTTGCCACTGTTCTCCAGCATCGGTGGAACGATACAGATGGCCGCGCAACCCCATCAGATAGAGTTGCTGACGGTATTCAGTAATGCTAAAAAAAGACCCTTCATAGGGTGAATCAAGTGCTATCCAGCTGTCACCACCATCGTCAGATCGCAGTAGCAAGCCCGCTTCACCGGCTATATAGAGACGTTTTTGGTGATCCTGAATTAACGAGTTGAGGTGAAAACCATCCGGGTTCGGCAAGCGATCTCCCCAGTATTGCCAGTTTTCACCACCATCGGTTGTTTTCAGAAATAAACCATAGCCGCCCAGTACAAAACCGGTGCGGGAATCCTCAAACCAGACATCCAGCAACGGTGTGGTAGGGCCTTCTTCAAGCGCAATCTGAGCATCATCAAGCTGATAACTCATTTCATCCAATTGCTCGGCCAGAGCATCATTATCAGGCTGTTGGGAAGCCTGTTGTTCCAACCCTGCATACCGGGCACCCAGTCGACCAAGGCGCAGCCTATTTATCTTCTCGCCATCCAGTTGTGTTTGCCAGCTCTGGCCGCCATCAAGGCTTCTGGCAAGCAAACCATCATGCCCCACCATCCAGCCGTTTTTTTTATCGATAAAGGTGACCGCCGTCAGCAGAACACTGGTGGGCGTTTCAATCTGCTGCCAGCTATTGCCGTTATCGACAGAAACCAGCACCACTCCGTGATCGCCAACCGCAATCAGGCTATCTCCCGCGCGCGCAATATCCAGCAACAGGCCTTCTTCGGCCCGAGTCGTCAGTTCAGGTGGACTAGAAAGGCGATCCTGAGCAGACAGTCCGGTCGTTAATAGCAAGGCAAACAAGACGCATAGGGCACGCCCATAACTGCCAATTTTACAAATACCCATATTTTTCCCAATTATTATCGTTATTCAGGAATCCCAGCTTTCTCTGCATCATTGACTTTAAATCAACAGAAATTCGCTTTTGGAATATATTGATGATTAACAAAATCGCTCAACCTCTCAATAACAAATACTGGCAAGATCATTAACACTTTCCACCAGCAGCTGAAAACTTCTATTGATTAAAGGACATAAAGCGATAAAAAACCTAAACAGGATTTGCAATTAGTCCTTTTCCGGATGTAGAGTTACCGACTGCGCAGGAGGATAGAAAAGCCTCCGCAAAAGAATAATAAATGGAGATTACCTCGATGAATCAATTCCGCAAGAAAATGCTGGGTCTAAGCTCTGCAATTTGTTTCATGGGTTTAGCGGTTACCGCCCAGGCTGATACGTTGAAAATTGGTCTTGCTGGCCCTGCAACCGGACCTGTTGCACAGTACGGCGACATGCAGAAGATCGGCGTTATGGCTGCGATTGAAGATATCAACAAGGCTGGCGGTATCAACGGCATGATGCTGGAAGGCGTAATCTATGATGACGCGTGCGATCCAAAACAGGCCGTTGCGGTAGCAAACAAAATCGTCAACGATGGTGTACAGCACGTTGTTGGCCACCTGTGTTCATCTTCTACTGAGCCGGCTTCAGATATCTATGAAGAAGAAGGCATACTGATGATCACTGCTGCGTCAACCTCACCATCTATCACCGAGAAAGGCCATCAGATGGTCTTCCGTACAATCGGTCTGGATAGTTTGCAGGGTAGCATGGCTGCGGAGTACATTCTGGGTACTGTTAAACCGTCACGCGTTGCTATCATCCACGATAAGCAGCAATACGGTGAAGGCCTGGCCACGGCTGTAAAAGCACAACTCGAAGAAAGCAACATAAAAGCCGTGTTGTTCGAAGGTGTTACTCCCGGCGACAAAGACTTCTCTGCTCTGATTGCCAAGATGAAAAAGAACAACGTAGATTTCGTCTACTACGGTGGCTACCACCCGGAACTGGGTCTGATCCTGCGTCAGTCTGCTGAAAAAGGTTTTGGCGCTCAATTCATGGGCCCTGAGGGTATCGTGAACGCTGACCTGGCTAAAATTGCTGGCGAAGCATCTGAAGGCGTACTGGCTACAGCACCTAAGAGCTTCGATCAGAATCCTGAAAACCAGACACGCGTAGAAGCAATCAAAGCAAAAGGTGAAGATCCAACAGGTCCTTTCGTATTCACCGCGTATGCCGCTGTTCAGGTAATGACTGATGCTATGACGGCTACCAAGGGTTCTGACACAGAAGCATTGGCAGAGTACATTCGTACCAATAGCTTTGACACCTCTATCGGTAAAGTAACGTACGATGAAAAAGGTGACCTGACTGAGGCTACTTTCCAAGTATACCGTCTGCACAAGGATGGCTCCAAGTCTCCTGCTCTGTAAGTTAAAACACTAACCGATCCGGCCGCTTTAATACTCGTTATTTAACTGGCCAGATCCCGATACCCTAGCCCCGTGATCCGGAGCCGGGGTTTCGTTTTATATGGTCCCTGCAAATGTCAGAATTTTCACTCTATCTATTGCAACAGCTCATTAACGGGCTAACCATCGGGTCCACCTATGCCCTGATCGCCATCGGCTATACAATGGTCTACGGTATCATCGGCATGATCAACTTTGCCCACGGCGAGATCTATATGATCGGCTCCTACATAACATTCATTGTTATCGCGGGTCTGCTGGGCATGGGAATGGTGAGCCTGCCAATTATCCTGATCATTGCCCTGGTTGTGGCAATCTTCATCGCCAGTACCTACGGCTGGACAGTTGAGCGGGTGGCTTACCGTCCCTTACGTGGTTCCAACCGACTCATCCCGCTAATATCAGCGATTGGTATGTCGATCTTCCTGCAAAACTTCGTTGTACTGTCACAAGGTTCCCGTGATATTGCACTGCCGCCACAAATCACCGGCGGTTGGGCATTCGGTGATCCTGCCAGCTTTGAAGTCTCGATATCCTACATGCAGTTCATTATCTTTGCCGCTACGTTTATAACCATGACAGGACTCACCCTGTTCATTTCCAAGTCGCGCATGGGTCGTGCCTGTCGTGCCTGCGCCGAAGACTTGGGGATGACTAACCTGCTGGGGATCAATACCAACAAGGTTATTGCCCTGACCTTTATAATTGGCGCTGCACTTGCCGCCATCGCAGGTCTATTGCTGGGTCTCTATTATGGCGTAGTTAACCCATTCGTCGGCTTCATTGCAGGCCTTAAAGCATTTACCGCCGCTGTTTTAGGCGGCATTGGCTCCATTCCAGGTGCCGTACTCGGCGGTCTGCTACTGGGTGTAACCGAAGCAATGACTGCTGCGTTCTTCCCCTCCGAATACAAAGATGTAGTCGCGTTTGGTCTGCTGATAACCATCCTGCTGTTCCGTCCAAGCGGCCTTCTTGGCAAACCGGAGATAGAGAAAGTATGACTACGAGCAAGTTTTACAATGCTATCTTCGCCGCCGGTATTTCACTGATTCTGGCGTGCCTGATGATTGGCGTTAAGCTGGACACCGAAGGCACTCAGCTGGCTATAAAAGGGGCTACTGCAACTCAATGGGCCTGGATTCTGGGCGGTATTGCCGTGGTATTTTTCTCGCAGCTATTTTCCTCACAGGTCGATAGCCTGTTTAGCAAAATCCCAAAACCTGCGATAGGCAAACTGCTGCCCGAAGAGAGCAAAATGGCCATCCTCAAGCCATGGCTAATCTCCGCACTGGTTGTGGTAATGCTGATCTGGCCATTTATGGTATCGCGTGGTTCAGTCGATCTGGCGACCCTGACCCTGATCTACATAATGCTGGGTCTGGGTCTGAACATTGTAGTCGGACTAGCCGGACTGCTGGATTTAGGCTTTGTGGCATTTTATGCCGTTGGCGCCTACACCTATGCCTTGCTGTCGCAGTATTTTGGCCTATCCTTCTGGGTCTGCCTGCCGATATCAGCAGGCATGGCGGCCTTGTTTGGCTTCATGCTGGGCTTCCCGGTATTGCGGCTTCGTGGCGACTATCTGGCGATCGTTACCTTAGGCTTTGGTGAGATTATCCGTATTCTGCTGAATAACTGGACTGCGGTAACCGGCGGCCCGAGCGGCATCTCTGGTATCGCCAAGCCAACCCTTTTCGGCCTGGAACTCACCCGTAAAGCAAAACAAGAAGGCGCGATGACCTTCCATGAGTATTTCAATATCGATTACTCAAGCTCCTACAAGGTAATTTTCCTCTACCTGATCGCCGTGCTGCTGGTCATGTTTGTGGTCTACCTGATTAACCGCCTTATCCGCATGCCGATCGGTCGGGCATGGGAAGCCCTGCGTGAAGACGAAATCGCTTGCCGTTCCCTGGGCTTGAACCGTACAGCTATCAAACTGTCAGCCTTTACCCTGGGCGCATCAACCGCAGGCTTTGCAGGTGCCTTCTTCTCTGCCCGACAAGGTTTTATCAGCCCCGAGTCGTTCATCTTTATTGAATCTGCCATCATCCTGGCGATCGTTGTGCTTGGCGGTATGGGATCACAGATGGGTATAATCCTGGCGGCCATTGTGATGACCATACTGCCGGAGCTGGCACGCGAGTTCTCAGAATATCGCATGCTGCTGTTCGGACTGTTGATGGTATTAATGATGCGCTGGCGCCCTGAAGGACTAATACCCATGAAACGACCGCACCTGGAGTTGAAACAATGAGTCAGCTACTACTAGATGTAAACGGTCTGACCATGCGATTCGGTGGTCTGGTGGCAGTAAACGGCGTAAACCTTGAAGTTAAAAATCGCCAGATCGTTTCTGTTATCGGCCCCAACGGTGCGGGTAAAACCACCGTATTTAACTGCCTGTCGGGATTCTATATTCCGACGGAAGGCAGCGTTATGCTGAAGAAAGAGCAGATTGCCGGCCTTAAAGACTACCAGATCTCCCGCAAGGGACTGGTGCGTACCTTCCAGCATGTGCGTCTGTTTTCGAAGATGACCGTAATTGAGAACATGCTGGTAGCCCAGCACCGTCACCTCAATACCAATCTGTTGTCGGGCCTGTTCAAGACTCCATCCTATCGCCGTCTTGAAAAGGAAGCGATGGATCACGCTGCCCACTGGCTCGAAGAGGTCGACCTGCTACAATTTTCCAACCGCGAAGCCGGCAATCTTTCATACGGCCAGCAACGCCGCCTGGAGATCGCCCGCTGCATGGTGACGCAACCGGAATTGCTGATGCTGGACGAGCCCGCTGCAGGTCTGAATCCGAACGAGACCAAAGAGCTTGATGAGCTGATTATCAAGCTGCGTGATGAGCACGAAATATCCGTACTGCTGATCGAGCATGATATGGGTCTGGTAATGGGAATCTCGGATCACATCTACGTTATTGCCCAGGGCACCCCCCTGGCCGATGGCTCTGCCGATGATATCAAGAACAACCCGGACGTTATCAAAGCCTATCTCGGGGAAGAATAAGATGCTGCGTATTGAGAATATTAACACCCATTACGGTAAGGTTCAGGCGCTGCATGACGTCTCCATTGACATCAAAAAAGGTGAAATCGTCACCTTGATCGGAGCCAATGGGGCCGGCAAGACCACCCTGATGATGACCATCTGCGGGGATCCACAAGCTTCATCCGGAAAGGTCATCTTTGACGGTGAAGAGCTCACCCGACAAAACACCTCGGACATAATGCGCAAAGGCCTGGCGATTGTGCCCGAAGGCCGTCGCGTATTCAGCGCTATGACCGTGGAAGAGAACTTGTTTATGGGTTCCTACTTCCGTGAAAAAGCTGACGCTCAGAAAACCGCAAAGCATGTACTTGAACTGTTTCCGCGACTGGAGGAGCGCTTCAAGCAGCGTGCCGGCACCATGTCCGGCGGTGAGCAGCAGATGTTGGCGATTGGCCGCGCTATGATGAGCAAACCGCGCCTGCTTCTGCTGGACGAGCCCTCCCTTGGCCTCGCACCCATCATCATTCAACAGATATTCAATATAATTCAACGTCTGCGCGATGAGGGCGTAACCATCTTCCTGGTGGAGCAGAACGCCAACCAGGCACTGCGGATTGCCGACCGTGGCTACGTCCTGGAAAATGGCCGGGTGGTGAAAACCGATTCCGGTGCCAATTTGCTGACCGATGAGTCGGTACGACAGGCCTATCTGGGTGGCTAAACGTCCATCAACAGGATCGTAGTGTTGTAAGGTTTGCTCCTACACATCTATGTGCCCGCGACATACCGTACATCCTGTACATCGTCGTTCTTGCACATCCCTGTGCTCACGACATACCGTACATCCTGTACGTAAAAAGCCAATCTCCGGATTGGCTTTTTTTTGGTTCTTCATCAGATAGCGTGGATCTTTTGTAGAGGGCTGGTTTGCATACCCTGTGAAACGCTTTGGGTATAGCATGCCCCGTGAAACGCTCTGGGCATTGAGTAGAGCGAAGTCTGTGGGAGCGGCGCCTCGCCGCGAATGATCTCCTAATCGGCGCGAGGCGCGCCTCCCACAAGCTTCACCAGCACCCAACCTGTGTCTCACAAGGGCGGGATTTTTTTTCGCAGGGCTGAGTCCGCCAAAAGGCTGTGCACCATAGATGTGGCGCCCCAGGTGGTATCTACGATGTTTAATATCGCTTTGGGAAAGGGTATCTGCCTGAGAGAAAAAGATACCAGTAGAAGATTTAAGAGGACTCCCCGGTAATCAACGATGAGCCTTTTTTTTACCCGCAACACTCTTTTCAACAGCAACAGCACATTGTTGATAACCAAATCCGGGCTTTAATAAACAATAAGATAGATTATATTTTGTTCATCCAAATTTCCTGTGGTATGATCCGTCTCATATCAGAGACACAGAGTCATCTCCATTTAGTTTCAAACGTTGTCTTTTGAACAGTTGTATGAGGGATTACCCAATGAAATGTCTATGTCCGCAGTGCTTAGAGCTTCTAGAGACGCAGGCAATCAGCCTGCACAGCGGCTTAGTTGAGATTAATCATAATTACAACACCACGCTTTACCAATGTAAGGATTGCGGTGCCCAGGTTGGACTGGCAAGTGTTCCACACCGCTGGGAACTGGTCGCCTTTGAACAGAAGCAGCATGTTGCCTAACACAGGCAACAAGAATAACTAAACGACCGGGATACGCCTGTATTACCCGTTTATTTATTTCTGAAACCCTTATTCAGGCTTCCTTGCCTGCTGTGATTTATTCTCAACTCTGGCACACTGACGCTAACAAGACGAATCGTAACCAGGTGCCTTCAAGCTATGACACAGCTGGAAAACCTCCTCTCCGGTAGCAACAGTAACAACCTCCTGGCACTTCTATCCAGCCTCTGCCAGGGATCGATCGCTATTGATCAGGCATGTCGAGTTGTCTGGATGAGTGATCAGTACCGCCAGTTTCTGCAGCTACCAGAAGCACAACAGGTTAAGGGCTTACCGGTTGAAGAAGTCCTGCCCTCGACCCAGCTACCAAGAGTCGTACAGACCGGACAGCCAAATTTTCTCGATCTGATGCAGATAAATGATCAATGGTGCGCGGTAACCCGACTTCCCTTGAAAAACCCTGACGGTTCAGTATTCGGCGCAATCGGCTTTATCTTTTATGATGACCTGGACAACCTGCAGCCCCTATTCGACAAATTTGCGCGTCTTCGCAAGCAACTTGTATCTCAAAACCTGATCCGCGCCAGCAAATATGCACTTGATGATCTCATCGGCAACACCCCACCCGTTTTGCAACTCAAAAGACAGGCGATTAGAGCGGCTCAACTGGATACGACCATTCTTCTATTGGGCGAAACAGGCACCGGTAAAGAGTTGCTTGCCCAGGGAATACATAACGCCTCCCCACGACGCCTCGGCCCTTTTGTGGGTATCAATATGGCAGCACTGCCTGAATCACTGGTAGAGTCAGAGCTCTTTGGCGCAGCCCCAGGCGCCTTTACCGGAGCCAGCCGACAAGGCCGGCAAGGTAAAATCCTGCTGGCCACCGGCGGCACGCTGTTCCTTGACGAGATCGGCGATATCCCCCTTTCCATACAAGCTAAACTGTTACGGGTACTTCAGGAACGGGAAGTAGAAGCCCTAGGGTCTAACCGCCTGGAGAAGGTCGATGTGCGTATTATTGCCGCTACATCCAAAGACTTAAAAGCCCTGGTCGAACAAGATCTGTTCCGCGCTGATCTCTACTACCGTCTCAACGTATTACCCATTAATTTACCGGCACTGCGGCAACGACAGGATGATATACCTGCCCTGAGCCAACACCTGCTGGCAAATATTCAACAGGACTCCAACCTGCCCGCCCTGACGCTGAGTACGGCGGCGATCAATTGGCTAAGAAGCTATCCATGGCCGGGCAATGTCCGGGAGCTACACAACCGCCTGGAGCGTGCCTGCGTGATGTCCGAAAGCGAACAAATTCAACCACATGATCTTGGTGCCGGGGAGGAGCTGCCCACGCCACCTAACATCAATACGCAGGATGCAGCCAACTCGCTTGCACCCTCAGACAGTACAGTTGAACATCATCAGACATTAGGTGCCAGCCGGGCCAGTGCAGAAAAACAGGCTCTGCAAGCAGCCCTACAGCATTGCCGATTCAATAAATCGAAAACAGCGCAATACCTAAGCATTTCAAGAGCAACGCTCTACGCGCGCCTCAAAAAATACAACCTGAATTAAAAACAATACACATTTATACACTTTGTCTAACGTCTAAGACAAATCAATCAATACGAATTCAACATGTAACTATAAGATATTGAATTATAAGAAGAATCACATTCTGGCCTAGCCTTTGCCTTAATTTCTATATCAAGCGTCACAATAACAACAGTTGAGATTCAGTCATGAGCAAAGTGATCAGTGCACAGGAAGCCGCCAGTCTTATTCCAGATGGCGCCACCATCGCTACAGGCGGTTTTATCGGTATCGGCTTTGCCGAAGCTCTTGCCAAGGCAATCGAGCAACGCTTTCTGTTGAAAAAACAACCGACTAATCTGTCACTGGTTTATTCAGCGGGTCAAGGCGATGCCAATACCCGAGGACTAAATCACTTCAGCCATGAAGGACTCGTCGCAAAAGTAGTTGGCGGCCACTGGGGACTTGCGCCGGGGCTTGGCAAGATGGCTACCGAGAATAAAATAGATGCCTACAACCTGCCACAAGGGGTTATCTGTCACCTGTTCAGAGACATCGCTGCAGGCAAACCGGGCACTCTGACCAAGGTTGGCCTGCATACGTTTGTCGACCCACGACAGGATGGCGGCAAGATAAACGCACGTACGCGTAAAGACCTCGTCGAACTGATTGAGCTGCACGATCAGGAATATCTGTTTTATCGAGCGTTTCCAATCAATGTAGCCTTACTGAGAGGAACGACTGCCGATACTGCTGGCAACATATCCATGGAAAGAGAGGCGCTCCCCCTCGAAGCCCTGGCAATAGCCCAGGCGACGCATAACAGTGGCGGCATTGTCATAGTGCAGGTTGAACGCACTACCAACCAACACCAGCTGACGCCGGATCGGGTAAAAATACCCGGCATTCTTGTCGACCATATCGTCGTGGCAGATCCCGCCGATCATCCGCAGACTTTTGCTGAACCTTATAATCCAGCGTATTGCGGCGAAGTCACCACCGCCACCAGCAGCGCAGCTGAACCACTATCTGCACGCAAGATAATCGGCCGTCGCGCCCTGATGGAACTACGCAAAAACTCGGTTGTTAATCTGGGAATAGGCATGCCGGAGATGGTTTCAACGGTAGCCGCTGAAGAAGGATTACTGAATGATTTCACCCTCACAGTGGAGCCCGGCGGCATTGGCGGTCAACCCGCCAGCGGACTAAGCTTTGGTGCGGTAAGCAACGCTTCAGCGATAATTGACCAACCGGCCCAGTTCGATTTTTATGATGGCGGCGGCCTCGACCAGGCCTTTCTTGGCCTGGCCGAAACCTGTTCCGAAGGCCATGTTAATGTGAGTCGCTTTGGTAGCAAACTGGCCGGCGCCGGTGGCTTTATTAACATCACCCAAAATACCGCCGATCTGTATTTTCTCGGCACTTTTACATCCGGACCGCAACAGATTGAAATTAACAACGGCGCGTTGCAGGTTATCAAAAACGGGCCGGTGAAAAAGTTTCTCAAACAGGTGCAGCAAATTACCTTTAATGGTCGCTATGCGATGAGCCAGCAGCAGCGTGTTACATTCATAACCGAACGCGCAGTATTTGTACTAACGGAACAGGGTCTGAAGCTTACAGAGATCGCCCCCGGCATTAACCTGCAGAAAGACATTCTTGATCAGATGGATTTCAAACCCATCATCGATGACGACCTGACACCGATGGATCCGCGCCTTTTCAATGCAGGGAACATGCATTTGCAACATGCGGGCAGCATGCCTGCAGGCCACATGCGCTCTGTCTGGAAGCAAGTCCTGGAAAATATTTCTGAACGCAAACAACGCGATACTCTACAGGCCTGCATTGCCAGCTAGCAGAGCCTATAAATGAATATCCGGCACAACCTGTCCGCCCAGAAACGAAAAAAACATCCGGCGTATTTTGGCATTTCTCGGATTGTTGACTGATACTGAGCCTGTCAGCCTTTCAGTCTCGAGCCTACAGGAAGTTTACAATGAAGAAGCTTACTCTGGTGCGTCATGCTAAATCCAGCTGGAAAGACCCTCTGCTATCTGATTTTGATCGTCCATTGAACAGCCGCGGCAAACAAGACCTCCCCCTGATGGCGGAAAGAATTGTCGAGTTCGGTCTCGAGCCAGACCTGCTGCTGAGCAGCGGGGCTGTCAGAGCGATCACTACTGCGGAGCAGATCGCCCGGTCTGCAGACTATCCAGAGCAACGTATCATTGAAGTGCCGGAACTGTGCGGAGCAGGCGTTGAAACCCTGCTCAACATCTTACAGGGGCAGTCTGATCACTATCGTCACATTATGGTCGTGGGTCATAATCCAACGCTCGAATCCCTGGGTTTCTACCTCACCCACGAAGCAATCGATAAACTGCCAACCTGCGGCATAATGCATATCCCCCTGAGCATCACCTCCTGGGATGAATTGTCCGAGTCTTGCGGCACCCTGGAAAGATTCGATGCGCCGAAAATGCATTACCAGTACTCCCCCGGGTGAATCACTGACCACCTAGACAAAGAGTGATAGAATAGCCCACCACTCGTATCCACGCCTGGCGGAGCCAAGTTTGAGTCTCTACATTGACACCCTGTTGTTTACCGGCAATATCGTCGCCCCGATCTTCTTCATTGTATTTCTTGGTTACCTGCTATTACGCTTACGGGTGATTGACGCAGCCTTTGTGACTACAGCTTCCAGACTGGTGTTCACCATCGCGCTACCGGCTTTAGTATTCATGAGCATCTCCCGGATGGACTTCCAGGCGGTTTTTAATCCGGCATTGCTGAGCTACTTTGTGATCGGCACCACGATTACCTTCACCATCCTCTGGCAAATCAGCAAGCGTTTTATCCTTAAACCTGAGGACCTGGGAGTATTCATCCAAGGCTCATTTCGCGGTAATTTCGGTATCGTCGGGCTCGCTGCCAGCTTTAACATGTTTGGTGACAGTGGCCTGGCACAGGCCTCTCTGCTGCTGGCTTGCGTTATCCCCCTGTATAACATTCTATCCGTACTGGCACTCTCACTACCCATGCAACGCGAATCAGGGCTAAACCTGATAAAACTGCTTAAAGATATAGCCAGTAACCCACTGATTATTGCCGTCATACTTGCTTTGCCTTTTTCTTACTTTGGCTGGGGGCTACCCGCTGTGGGCAACAAGATCGGTAACTATTTTGCCAACCTGACACTACCTCTGGCACTGCTGGCAATCGGTGGATCGCTCAACCTGAAAAGCCTGAGAGACAGCTCTCGACAAGCCAGCTGGGCCACGTTGACCAAGCTGGTTATCTTACCCGTTGCGCTTACCCTTGGCGCCTGGCTATATGGCTTTCGCGCCCAGGAAATCGGTGTTCTATTCGTGCTCTTCGGCTGCCCAACAGCTGCTGCTAGCTTTGTGATGGCCAAAGCAATGAATGGCAACGCTCAACTGGCCGCCAACATTATCCTCACCACCACACTAGGCTCAGTAATCACTCTAAGTACGGGGATTTACCTGCTACGCATTTTGGAAGTGATTTAGACGTATAACTCACCGCTAGAGTTTTCACCTTTTTACTGAATCAGGGCATTTACTGGTAAACTAAGGAACATACGAACAGCTCCCTTGCCGCTATATAGCCCGCAGAGAAAGTATTGGACTTATTCGCATGCTCCCTAACCGGTACACGACAAAATAAATTTCAAGGCCGTGCCTTATGTTTATCGAGTTTCTTAACCATCTGCTGAACCTGTTTCTGGATACCGCTATCTGGCTACTGTTCGGGTTAATCCTGGCAGCTATATTGAAAGGCTGGATCCCGTCTGCCCTGGTTCAACGCTGGCTAAGTGGCACCGGTATCGGTTCAGTTATCCGCGCCGCATTTATTGGCGCCCCCCTCCCCCTGTGTTCCTGCGGCGTATTACCTACGGCTATCGGCCTGCGCCGCTCCGGAGCATCAAAACCGGCCACCGTCGCTTTTCTGGTAGCCACCCCGGAAACCGGCGTCGACTCTATATCAGTAACCTACGCACTGCTTGGACCGGTTATGGCCATCATCCGTCCGCTGGCAGCTCTCACCAGTGCTATTGTGAGTGGCCTGATGGTGCTATTTCTCGATCAGGAAACGCAATCGGCTCAAGCAACCATGCCAGCGACAACATCATGCTGCGCCAGTAAATCCACCACTAAACCAGCCGATGAAAGCAGCTGCTGCAGTGCCAAAACTGCGCAACCGCCTACCCAAGCCAACGACTGCCCAACAGCCACCACTAAATCAGTCAGCTGCAGTAAAAACGAGGTCAAACAACCTCCGTCACAAGCGTTTATGGCCGGGCTACACTTCGCAATTGTGGATATTCTCGATGATATTTCCAAATGGCTGGCGTTTGGCCTGGTACTGGCAGCTGTCATTGCCACGCTCATTGAGCCGGCAAGCCTCAGTGAATGGGGTAGCGGCCTGAGCGCCATGCTACTCATGCTGGCCGCAGGCTTACCACTTTACATCTGTGCAACTGCCTCCACGCCGCTAGCCGCAGCGTTTCTGGCAGCGGGAATGTCTCCAGGTGCGGTGCTGGTCTTCCTGCTGGTCGGCCCGGCAACCAACATTGCTTCGATTGGCATTCTCAGCCGTGAGCTGGGAATTCGTGCGCTAGTGCTTTACCTCACCGGAATCAGTGTCAGCGCGGTAATTCTGGGTCTCACCACCGATGCTTTTCTCAGCAACCAGGCACTAACACTGGGACAGGCAAGCATCCATCAGAACACTGCATTTCAGCTAGCGCAGTGGATCGCCGCGGCCATTTTATTAATTCTCGCAATCAAACCAATACGCCAAATAATCTGGCCCGCCAAGGCAGCCGAAATAGCATGAAACTGTTCGTAAAGAGAAACCTCAACAAACTGCGTGAGGCGATACTCAAAGCAGACCTTGCGCTGCTAAAAAAACAACTCAATAAGGTGACGACAGAGCAGCTTAACGCGCCATTATTTGCAACCCCCGCAGGCAACATCAGCGCCACTGAGCTGGCGATTATTCACCAACAGCCGAAGGTACTTGAACAGCTTCTGCGTGTTGGCGCAGATTCAAATCAGCTGAGCAGTCAACAACTCCCGCTGCTATATCTGGCTCTACAACAGCCACAGCAGAGTCTGGCGCTAATCTCAGCGCTGCTGCAAAACGGTTATGAATATAGCTTTATTGCTGATGCAGATAATCTGCCTGATACAACGTTACTTGCTTGTTTCGAATACTGCGCAGACAATGACCTGATGCTGCATATCAGCCGTTTGGTCGAGCATGGTGCGGATATTAATATGGTGGGATTAAACGGCTGCAGTCCGCTTCAAAAAGCGCTGCAGAAAGAACAGCTATCACTCATCCAGTTGATGATTCAATCCGGCGCTGAATTACCCGATGAGATACCACAAAGCTGGTGCAGTGAAACAACAGCAAACTACGCCCGGCGCTGTGCCGAGGATCTTCGGATCAGAAAACTGATGATGGGATAGACCCATCATCAGCAGAGCCATTACTTTTTAATGAGAATGTTTAAAGAGAATTCTTAACAGCAGCAACCACTGAGACTTCAACCAGCAGCTCGGGACGCGCCATACGCGCTTCGACACAGGCACGCGCCGGAGCATGCCCTTGCGGCACCCAGCTATCCCATACGTCATTCATTACTGCAAAATCTTTCATATCACGAATATACAGAGTCGCGGAAAGAATATTTTCGCGATCACTGCCGGCTTGTTCCAGCAGTAGATCTACTTTATCCAGCATCGTTTGCGTCTGCTCTTTGATGCCGGCTTCAGCATCTTTTGCCACCTGGCCACACAGATAAACAGTATTGTTATGGATTACGATCCGGCTCATGCGCTGGCCGGTTTCCTGACGTTCAATAGACATCGATTCACCCTGAGAAAAACAAAAGGAGTATTTTATCGGGTCATAGCGTACGGACCAGATAAATCACTTTGAAATAGCGGTTTATTTTAAACGAAAAGACTGAAGAACAGAATCTGACAATAAATTGCTCTGAGAGAAGGCCTTTCATATAAAAACACTCAAGACCCTCCCCTGAAAACGGCACTACAAGCGAGGAATTTCAATCGCCGGACAGCGATCCATAATCACTGTCAAACCGGCTGTTTCAGCCCGCTCAGCCGCGGGTTCATTGATAACCCCCAACTGCATCCAGACCGTTTTTGCATTAATCGCAATCGCCTCATCGACAACATCACCGGCGTCCACAGAGTTTCGGAAGATATCCACCATATCGATCGGCTCTTTAATCTCTGCCAGAGATCCAACAACGGTACGCCCGTGAATGGTCTCTCCAGCTTTAAGCGGATTAACCGGAATCACGTTATACCCTTTGGCAAGCAGGTAATGCATAACCTGATTACTGGCTCGATGTGATTTCGGACTTGCACCAACCATCGCAATCGTCTTACTACTCTCAAGCACCGAACGAATTGTATCCATAAAGCTATAGATCCTATTTATTTATTTTTTGGTTTGCTTACAACAGGGACACTCAGGGTCCCGACGCAACTTCAGAGATCGCCACTCCATGTAGCGACCATCCAGTAACAATAATTTGCCAACCAGCGGAGTCCCCACTGACGCCAATACTTTTAAAGCCTCCATCGCCTGCACCGAGCCGATAATACCCACTAAAGGCGCCAGTACGCCACTCTCGGAACAGGTCAGGTTTTCATCGCTGCCTTCCCGATAAAGGCAGCGGTAGCATGGCGACTCATCATCGCGTGAATCAAACACCGCCACCTGCCCTTCCAGGCGGATAGCCGCACCGGAAACCAGCGGTTTGCGGTATTTTACACAGGCTTCATTGATGGCAAAACGGGTAGAAAAGTTATCGGTACAATCCAGCACCAGATCAACTTCACTCACCTGCTCAGCCAGTTCCTCATCAGATAACCTGCGATCGATGGTAACGATCTCAGTATCCGGATTTAGCGCTTGCAGGGAGGCCTTAGCCGATTCAACTTTAGACTGACCAATACTCGCGGTGGTATGTACAACCTGGCGCTGCAGGTTCGTCAGTTCAACCCGGTCATCATCAACCAGCACCAGCTTACCAACCCCTGCAGCCGCCAGATACATAGCAACAGGGCTGCCTAAACCACCCACACCAATGATCAATACACTGGCATTCAACCAGGTCTCCTGGCCTGAAATATCTACCTCCGGCAGCATTATCTGCCGGCTATAACGCAATAGCTGTTCATCTTTCAGCACTATCAATCTCCTGCATCCAGGCACCCCATGTTATACGATCATTGCCGGCCAGATCCTGCGCCGAATCAACACAACGATAACCAAGTTCGGTGATTAAATTTCTAACCGTCTCTGCCTGCTCATAACCATGCTCAAACACCAGCCAGCCGCCAACCTTCAAACGCTGCCCGGCTTGCTTTGCTATTTCGCGTATATCTGCCAGTCCGGCCTCATCAGCCACCAATGCACTAAGTGGTTCAAAGCGAACATCCCCCTGACTCAGATGCGGATCCTGAGGATCGATATAGGGCGGATTACTAACGATCATATCGAACTTACCGGTCACTGGTTCCAGCCAACTGCCCTGTAATATTTCGACATTATCAAGCCCCAGCTGGCACCGGTTTTTCTCTGCCAGCCTTACGGCATCAGCGACCCGGTCCACACCGATCACCTGCCAACCGGGTCTTTCTGATGCCAAAGCCAGGGCGATCGCACCGCTTCCGGTACCTAAATCTATAACTCTGGCTCTGGATTCGGTTAATAGTTCCAAGGCTTTTTCAACCAGACACTCAGTATCCGGACGCGGAATTAGGGTTGTCGCATTAACTTCCAGATCCAGCGTCCAGAAGCCACGGCTACCGGTAAGGTGAGCAACCGGCTCTCCGGCCTTCCTGCGTATCAGCAAGGCATCGAACAACTGTTGCTGCTCAGCCGTCAATTCATATTCCGGCCGGGTAAATAGGAAAGTGCGGGAGTGGTCTATGGCATGGCAAAGCAACAATTCAACATCCACCGCAGGACTTTCACTGGTGGCCTTTAACTGATCGCTGCCTGCCAGCGCCTGGGTGATATTCATAAACTGATGATGCCGAAAGGGCTTAACTGTCGCCAGCCAAAGCACCAAGCTGCTCAGCCTGGTACTCATTAACCAGCGGATCAACCACCTGCCCCAGCGCACCTTCCATCACTTCCGAAAGCTTATACAGCGTCAGGTTAATACGGTGATCAGTAATCCGTCCCTGTGGATAGTTGTAAGTACGGATACGTTCGGAGCGATCACCACTACCCACCAGACTCTTGCGGGTACTGGCCTGTGTGGCAGCATGACGCTCCTGCTCCGCAGCCTGCAAACGCGACGCCAGCAGAGACATCGCCTTAGCCCGGTTCTTATGCTGCGAACGCTCTTCCTGACATTCAACCACCACACCGGTTGGAATATGTGTCAGACGGATCGCAGAATCGGTTTTGTTAACGTGCTGACCACCGGCACCCGATGCCCGGAAGGTATCTACCCGCAGATCAGCCTTGTTGATCTCAATATCGCTGACCTCGTCCATCTCTGCCATGATCGCTACAGTACAGGCAGATGTGTGGATACGGCCCTGGGACTCAGTTTCAGGCACCCGCTGCACCCGATGCGCGCCGGATTCGAATTTCAGCCGGGAATAAACATCCTTACCCACTATACGGGTGATGATCTCTTTATAACCGCCATGCTCGCCTTCATTGGTGCTGATCACCTCGATTTTCCAACCCTGGTTTTCAGCAAAACGGGAGTACATACGGAACAGATCACCGGAGAAGATCGCCGCCTCATCACCACCGGTACCGGCACGTACTTCGAGGAAAACGTTGCGGGAGTCATTCGGATCTTTGGGCAATAACAGAACCTGTAACTGCTGCTCGAGCTCTTCGATACGCTCTTTTGCTGCGGCAATTTCATCCTTGGCCATTTCACGCATATCAGGATCAGAATCTTCCTGCATCAGCTGAGCTTCAGCCAGATCCCCTTGCGCTTCCTGATAGTCAAGAAAACACTTAACAACCGGCTCTATTTCAGAGTATTCCATTGAATAAGCACGGAACTTATCCTGATTCGAAATCACCCCGGCATCGCCCAATAGAGCAGCAAGCTCCTCATAGCGATCACTCAGGCTTTCGAGTTTGGTTAAAATCGACGCTTTCATTGTTTTCAGTCTTCTTTCTTAGGCTCGGATAGCTGATACAGTTCCTGCGCCATCTCGAGGATATCATTGCGTCCCTCGGCGCTCGCTTTACGCAGCTGTACCGTTGGACTATGAAGTAATTTATTCGTCAGCCCGCGGGCCAAATTGTTCAATACATCTTCCGCAGCCTTACCGCTTTGCAACTGGCGCAAGGCTTTTTCCAGCTCAATGGTTTTTATCTGATCAGCCTGTTGTCTCACTGCCATTACCGTCTCCACAGCTCCCAGAGAGCGCAACTGGCGCATAAACTCTGCGGCACCGGATTCAACAATGGCCTCCGCTTCCTGCGCGGCGCTCTCACGACTGCGAACATTCTCTTCGATAACCTCTTTCAGGTCGTCCACGGTGTAGAGATAGACATCATCCAGCTCGGCCACTTCCGGCTCGATATCACGCGGCACAGCAATATCCACCATGAACACCGGTCGATGCTTCCGCTTTTTAAGCGCCGACTCTACCGCTCCTTTACCCAGAATTGGAAGCTGACTCGCCGTAGAAGCGATTACGATATCAGCGTCTACAAGCGCTTCGGGTATATCTCCCAGCAGGATCGCTTTGGCACTAAACTCTTTAGCCAGGATTTCAGCGCGTACCAGCGTCCTGTTAGCCACAGTCATCTGCTTCACACCACTTTCAGACAGGTGTCGGGCAACTAACTCGATGGTTTCACCAGCGCCAATCAATAGCGCTTTACTGCGGCTTAAATCAGAAAAAATGTGCTGCGCAAGGCTCACCGATGCATAGGCAACCGATACCGGGTTTTCACCAATAGCCGTATCGGTACGTACTTTTTTTGCGACGGAAAAAGTTTGCTGAAACAAGCGGGCTAATTCGGCACCAACTACGCCGCTGTCCTGAGACACCGCATATGAAGACTTGAGCTGCCCAAGAATCTGCGGTTCGCCCAGCACCAGTGAATCAAGACCACTGGCAACACGCATCATATGCTGCGCCGCTTCCTGATCCCAGTAGGCGTAACTGCATTGCTGCAACTCATCCGGATCCAGGCCATGATAATGCCCCAGCCACTCAAGCAGAGCCCGGGTCCCTTCAAGCTGTGTAGAACAGTAAAGCTCGGTACGGTTACAGGTGGACAGAATTGCCACTTCTTTAAGCTGCGCAACCCGACAGGCTTGCGCCAACGCGTCGGACATCTGCTCTGGAGCAAACGCAACCTTTTCACGAATCGCAACCGACGCTGTCTTATGATTGATGCCTAGCGCTAACAAAGCCATAGACGAAAACTATACCCAGATCTGAACAAGCGCGTAATAATACACCTTATTAGGGAACATGCGAATAAGTCCAATGCTTTCTCTGCGGGCTTCGCTAAAGCACGGTCAGTACCCAGAGGGCATGCTAATGCGCGAAAGGCAGTGCAGGAAATGTCTAGACCTTTTCAAGCTGACTGACAAAGCAGATGGCCGTTATAGATCCCGCCCTTTTTCTGTTAAAGGAAGGGGCTTTCAGAGAGACCGAATCTCTGCGTTAACGATTTTCGTCCGGCAGGCGTTCCTGGTACAACCAGTATGCCTGTAATTAGCATGCCCTCCGGGTACGTTGTCTTGATCTCCAGCCTCTCTGAAAGCCAGTACCCAGAGGGCATGCTAAGGCGCAGGGAACTTGTTAGCATGTTCCTAAGTTAAAAGCCGATAACAGGTAGACAGCATTTTTTTAACTTTCAAATAGATATATGACAATCAAACACTGATTCATCTATAGTGGAGTAACTCAAAGTAGCAAAGTTCAGAACAGGTCAATGAAAGCAACAACATTCGTACTCACATTAGTATTCACCTTACTGGGCGGTTGCAGCCTAATACCGCCAACGGACAAGCATCAGCCCCTGGAAATTGATAATACTCCACTGCCGCAACCGGAGTACAAATCCGGC
The DNA here is from genome assembly GCA_036960915.1 of Amphritea sp. GTDB lineage: Bacteria > Pseudomonadota > Gammaproteobacteria > Pseudomonadales > Balneatricaceae > Amphritea. Next base: position 6,872 of record JBALVQ010000023.1, on the reverse strand, counting down.
GAATTAAACCGTGAAACCCTGTACGAATTAATCGTCGCAGAAATGGCTGGCCAGCATAAACAGTACCAGTTATCTCTCGACAATTACCTGCATCAGTCACGCCTCACTAAAGATCCCGCTATTGCTCAGCGGGCTACCTATATAGCCCAATACCTGCAACAGCCTGATCGGGTCCTGGAAGCAGCATCTTTATGGCAACAGGCAGATCCGAGCAACCCGGAGCCCTATCAGATCGCCGCCAGCTTATTACTGCGCAAAGGTGATTTTTCCACGGCACTACCGCTACTGGAAAAAGCACTGGATCATTCCGACCCTCAAGCATTACTGGCTATCGGCGCTCAGGCAGCGCAGCTCTCAGCGGATGAACTGGAAGCCTATACCCGCCTGCTTAACAAACATAATGACAACGCCAGTCCCACGCTTCTCACCACCCTGGGCATTCTCTACAGACAACAAGGCAAACTTGAAAAATCCCTGCTCAGTTTTAACCGAGCGATAGCGCTCAATGGTAATAACCATGATGCTGCTATCCAAAAGGCTGAACTACTGCGTACTCAAGGAAAATACTCCCAGGCACTGTCTGTCGTAAAAAAGGAACTGCCCGCGGATAAACCTAACCAGCAGCTCTACACACTCTACATTCAGCTGTTGTTTCAAAATAACCAAACAAAAGAAGCCTCCAGAGAAGCAAAGAACTTACTAGCGCTCTATCCAGACGAGCCACAATTAGGCTTCTATATCGCCCTGCTTTTACTGGAAAACAAAAAAATCAGTGACAGTCGCCAAATACTGGCGCAACTACTCGAACAGTTCCCAAACAATACAGCACCCCACTATTATCTTGGCTTGATTGCACAACAGCAAAAACACCGGGAAACGGCTATCCATCATTTTCTCCAGGTACGTGACAGCAATAATGTTATGCAATCGTTTGCGCGCATCTCCGCGCTACTCGATCACGCTAACAACCGTGAGCAACTGCAAAACATAATGCATGATGCCCGCAACAGCCAGCCACAGATCAACGTACAGCTATACACCATTGAGGCTGAATGGTTAAACCTGCACGACTATAAAGATGATGCCCTGAATCTACTGGACGAAGCACTGGAGTTGCATCAGGATAATATTACACTTCTCTATACCCGAGCCATGTTGCTTGACCCTCAGGATATTTCCCTGATGGAACAGGATCTACGCAGGGTAATCGCACTTGAGCCAAACAATAGCATGGCCCTTAATGCGCTGGGGTATAGCCTGGCAATCTATACCGACCGCCTTAATGAGGCGCTGCAATTAATCAGCGAAGCACTTGAAATAACCCCGGATGATCCCGCTGTACTGGACAGCATGGGCTGGATACTCTTTAAGCTGGAACGCTTTAACGAGGCTATCACTTTTCTGGAACGCGCCTACAGCGCCTTCCCGGATCCAGAGGTCAGCAGTCACCTGATACAGGCCTACCACGCCATCGGCCAGTCTGATCGTGCGTCTCGCTTGCTACAGGAAAATCAGCTTAAAAATCCGGACAACGAATACCTCAAAGAGGCAGCCAAGGCACTTAGCAAGACCGTATCGGAGCCCACAGAGTGAAACACCTGCGAATACTCTGCATCTTTCTGATCACGCTTTTAGCAGGCTGCTCGCAGTTAAGCTTACAACCAGAACCGCTGTTGCCTGAAAGCGACTCCTGGCAGGCCCATCAACAGCGCCAGCAAGCCCTTACTCACTGGCAAATGCGGGGCAAAATAGGCATTCGCACACCCCGGGAAAACCACAGCGCCAACATCCTGTGGCAACAGGATTCGCAACACTACCAGATCGAACTGACAGGCCCTCTTGGCCAGGGTGGTGCACGTATCGACGGTAATGCCCAGGGCGTGCAAATCGATATCGCAGGAGAAGACTCTGTATATGCGGAGTCACCAGAACAACTCATGGATAAGACCCTGGGCTGGCAATTTCCCGTCCGGGAGCTACTGTTCTGGATTAAGGGAATCCCCGCCCCGGCTTCACCTTACCTCCAGGTTCTGGATCAGAACCGCTTAAAAACGCTCGAACAAAATGGCTGGAATATCAATTACCTAAGATACACCCAACAGGGTGAACATACATTCCCCAGGAAACTTGTTATCAGCCGCGATACATTGGTCATTACCATTGTGACTAAAGAGTGGCTGCTATCCTCATAATTTAAACAAACATGGCACAGGATTGTTTGACTTTAGCCACCTATTCCGGGAAAATACGCGCCTCTTTCAGGACATAAGTCTGGAAAGCTGAGCAATTGGGGTATAGCCAAGCGGTAAGGCAACGGGTTTTGATCTCGTCATGCGGAGGTTCGAATCCTCCTACCCCAGCCATATATGTATTTGCAGGCATAGAGACAAAGTTAAGCCCTGCGATTGACAATATATGTATTGGCAGGCATTTAGGTAATGGCTACACCGCCCCGAAAGGGTCAGGTTAAATCCTCCAACTTATGCCCAACCAGAAAACATGAATGAATCTCCTATAAATTTTAGTACACCCGAGAAGGTAGACGCCGTGCCTAAAATGATGGTCTTTACTGGCAATGCTAACCGAGAGCTTGCCCAGAAAGTTGTTGAACGCCTCGACATCCCTATGGGTGAAGCCGAAGTCACTAAGTTCAGCGATGGTGAAATCAGCGTTGAGATTCATGAAAATGCACGTGGCAAGGATGTTTTCATCCTGCAATCCACCTGCAATCCAACCAATGATAACCTGATGGAACTGATCGTAATGGCTGACGCCTTGCGCCGCGGTTCAGCCACCCGTATCACTGCGGTAATCCCGTATTACGGTTACGCCCGTCAGGATCGTCGCCCACGCTCTGCCCGAGTAGCAATCAGCGCTAAAGTCGTTGCTGATATGCTGGCCGGCGTTGGTATCGACCGCGTTCTGACCGTCGACCTGCACGCAGATCAGATCCAGGGATTCTTCGACATCCCTGTCGATAACGTATACGGCTCTCCGGTTCTGCTGGATGAGATTGCTCGTCAGAAGTATGACAACCCGCTGGTTGTATCCCCTGACGTAGGCGGCGTTGTACGTGCACGCGCCGTCGCCAAGCAACTGGGCTGCGAGCTGGCAATCATCGACAAGCGTCGCGAAAAAGCCAATGAAGCCGAAGTAATGAACCTGATCGGTGATGTGAAAGACCGTACCTGCATCCTGGTTGACGACATGTGCGATACTGCCGGCACCCTGTGCAAAGCAGCAGCTGCATTGAAAGCCAACGGCGCCACCCGCGTAGTCGCCTATGCAACACACGCAGTTCTGTCTGGCCCGGCTGTCGATAACATTAACAAATCAGATCTTGATGAGCTGGTAGTGACGGACACTATTCCACTTTCCGCAGCCGCAGCAAAGTGTACTCGTATCCGTCAGCTGACACTGGCACCGATGCTTGCAGAAGCAGTTCGCCGTGTCTGTAATGAAGAATCTATCAGTGCCATGTTTCGCTAGAACCTAGAAAATAGTTTCGCTAAAACATAGCTCCGTTAAGCCTGAACGCTGACAAGCTCAGGCTAACAGAACAACTGATAAAGGCCTCTTTTGAGGTATAACTGCCCCATGAGGGTAAACCGCCCATAAGGGCTAATAAAATAACTGCAAAGACCTGGTCGCAAGGTATTTGCAGTTTTATTTTTACTAAAGGTATTAAAATGACCGATTTTATTTTGAATGCAGTAGCCCGTGAAGACGAGGGGAAAGGTGCGAGCCGCCGCCTGCGTCGTACAGGTATGGTTCCAGCCGTAATCTACGGTGGTGACAAGCGCAAGAAGCCAGTTTCTATCGCTCTGGAAAACCGCGTACTGATTAAGCAGTTTGAAGATAACGCTATCTTCTCTTCTATCCTGACAGTAAGCTTGGACGGTAACGAAGAAAAAGTAATCATCAAGGATCTGCAGCGCCACCCGGCGAACAGCTCGATTCTTCACATTGACCTGCAGCGCGTAACCAAGTCCAACAAGATTCAGATCGTTGTACCTCTGAACTTCATTAACTTCGAGAAGTCTCCTGCTGGAGTTGCTTCTGGCAATTTTACTGTTCAGCAGAATACTACCCAGATCCTGTGTCTGCCAGACAGCCTGCCAGAATCGCTGGACGTTGATATGTCAGCAGCTGAAATGGGCCAGGTACTTCACCTGTCTGATATCACTCTGCCAGCTGGCGTTGAGATTGCTCAGCTGCGTCGCGGTGAAGACCACAACCAGGGCATCGCTCAGGCTTACGCGCCGCGTACATCTTAATAACGAGTCGCGAGCTTCGGCATGAAAGACAGGATACAACTCATTGTCGGCCTGGGAAACCCCGGCCAGCAGTATCATAAAACCCGTCACAATGCCGGAGCCGAGTTAGTCGAGCAGCTTGCTGCTCGGCACCTCTCCCCTCTCAAGACCGATAGCAAGTTTCACGGCCTTTACGCCAAGATCACGCTGAACAACCAACCGGTTCATCTGCTGATCCCCAACACTTTCATGAATCTCAGTGGCCAGGCTGTTGCCGCCCTGGCAAACTTCTATAAAATTCCTGCAGAATCTATTCTGGTCGCTCACGATGAGCTTGATCTGCCACCCGGTGTTGCCCGCTTCAAGCAAGGCGGAGGTCACGGTGGACATAACGGTTTACGCGATATCATCAGCAGGATGGGCAACAATAAGAATTTCTACCGCTTGCGCTTAGGTATCGGACATCCCGGCAGCGCAAGCCAGGTAAGCGGCTTCGTATTGAAGAAAGCACCGGTCTCAGAACGCGAACTGACCCTTGCTGCGATTGACGAAGCCCTGCGCGTACTTGACCAGGCCACCAATGGCGACTGGCACAAAGCAATGAACACGTTACATACTTTTAAAGCTTAATTATTACTAACAGGATACTGTCATGGGTTTCAAATGCGGCATTGTTGGCCTGCCAAACGTAGGCAAATCCACACTGTTTAATGCACTGACGAAGGCCGGAATTGGCGCCGAAAACTTTCCTTTCTGCACCATCGAGCCTAACGCCGGTATCGTACCGATGCCTGACCCCCGCCTGGATGCTCTGTCAGAGATTGTAAAACCGGAACGCGTACTTGCCACCACCATGGAATTTGTCGACATAGCCGGTCTGGTTGCAGGCGCGTCCAAAGGTGAAGGCCTGGGCAACAAGTTCCTGCACAATATTCGTGAAACCGATGCAATTGCCCATGTAGTTCGCTGCTTTGAAGATGAAAACGTGATTCATGTCGCGAACAAAATTGATCCTCTGTCCGATATCGAGATCATCAATACTGAACTGGCACTGTCTGATCTCGAATCCGTAGAAAAGCAGCTCCAGAAAGTCATGCGTGTAGCCAAGAGCGGCGACAAAGACGCCCTGAAATCCAAAGCGCTGCTAGAAAAACTGTTCGCTCATCTGGATGAAGGCCATCCAGTTAGATCTCTGGATCTGAACGATGATGAGAAGGAGGCTATCGCGCAGTTCCACCTGTTGACAACCAAGCCAACCATGTACATCGCCAACGTCGATGAAGATGGCTTTGAAGACAATCCTCATTTAGATGAAGTACGTCAGTTGGCTGAAGCTGAAGGCGCTGTATTGGTTGCTATCTGCAATAAAATGGAAGCCGAGATATCCGAACTCGACGACGAGGAACGATTGGAGTTCCTGCAGGATATGGGCATGGAAGAGCCAGGCCTTGATCGCGTCATTCGCGCCGGTTATGAGCTCCTGAACCTCCAGACATACTTCACAGCAGGCGTTAAGGAAGTTCGAGCCTGGACTGTCAAAGTAGGCGCAACAGCTCCTGAAGGCGCTGGAGTTATCCACACCGACTTCCAAAAGGGATTCATCCGTGCTGAAGTCACCGGTTACGATCACTTTATCCAGTATAAAGGTGAGCAAGGCGCAAAAGATGCCGGTAAGTGGCGCCTGGAAGGCAAGGAATACATCATTAAAGATGGCGATGTAATCCACTTCCGCTTTAATGTTTAAGCTTTAGAATCCAATTCAAAAAAAGCCGTTCAGCTACTAAACCGAACGGCTTTTTTGTATCTGGGAATTAGCTTCATAAATCAGCGTTTTTTTAGCTTTAAGCAGTTGACAGACATACGAAAAAAGAGAATAATTCGCGGCCTTGATAAGTGCTAAGGCAATATAGCTCAGCTGGTTAGAGCATCGCATTCATAATGCGAGGGTCGCAGGTTCGAGTCCCGCTATTGCCACCATTTTTTTGCTGGGGTATCGCCAAGCGGTAAGGCAACGGGTTTTGATCTCGTCATGCGGAGGTTCGAATCCTCCTACCCCAGCCAACTTTACATAACAATGCGAATGCTGCGTTATGTAAACAGGTTGGAAATAATACAGGTATCGAATCCTGCCGTTATGCCCAGCCAACATTACATAACAATGCGAATGCTGCGTTATGTAAACAGGTTGGAAATAATACAGGTATCGAATCCTGCCGTTATGCCCAGTCATCTTTACAAATAGTTTTTGTAAAGAGCAAGTAGTACAGGTTGGAGATAATACAGGTACTGAATCCTGCAGTTATGCCCAACCATCTTTATATAGCGGTTCTTAAACCCACTGTTATATAAATGGCAATATAGCTCAGCTGGTTAGAGCATCGCATTCATAATGCGAGGGTCGCAGGTTCGAGTCCCGCTATTGCCACCATTTTTTTGCTGGGGTATCGCCAAGCGGTAAGGCAACGGGTTTTGATCTCGTCATGCGGAGGTTCGAATCCTCCTACCCCAGCCATCTTCATATAACGAAATTCGATTATGTACAATTGGAATACACTGATTGCGTTAAGGTATTGAATCCTGCCGTTGCGCCCAGCCATCTTCATATAACGAAATTCG
>JBALVQ010000144.1:0-6308 GCA_036960915.1 Amphritea sp. | reverse complement strand
TATACCTATCTGTGACCTTATAGGTGACAGGAGTTTAACTCTTCCGGGACAAAACCCGGGAAAGCCAACAATAAAAACAAGGGGCAATACATGAAAAAATCAATCTTAACCATCGCCAGTGCAATCGCTGGTCTCTCAATGATGTCTTCTACCGCGCGCGCTGATTGCGGCGAAGTCGTCATTACGGAGATGAATTGGGCTTCATCCGCCTTGATTACCTCCGTATCGAAATTCATTATGCAACAGGGTTATGGTTGTACCGTTCAAACAGTACCCTCTTCAACGGTGCCGTCGATTACATCCGTCGCTGAAACCGGCAAACCCGATATTGTGACTGAATTGTGGCTTAGTACAGCTGGCGTAGCCTATTCTAAGCTTGAATCTCAGGGTAAAGTTGTCACCGCAGCAAAGGTCATCTCCGATGGCGGCCAGGAGGGTTGGTGGATCCCCAAATACCTGGCTGACAAGTATCCGGAACTGAAAACGATTGATGGTATTCTGGCAAACCCGACACTGGTAGGCAGCGTCTTCCATAACTCCCCTGTAGGTTGGGGAAGCCGTAATGTAAACGATAATATGAAAGTTGCCTACGGCCTTGAAGCCCATAGTATCGAAGTGTTCGACCATGGTTCAGGAGAAACCCTCGCCGCGTCAATGGCCTCCGCTTATCAGAACAAGGAACCCTGGTTTGGCTATTACTGGGCACCGACTGCGGTACTGGGTAAATACCCGATGGTGAAAGTTGATGTAGGTCCTTACACACCGGAAGTTTACAGCTGTAACACCACTCAAGAGTGTGCCAAGCCAGGTAAAAGTGATTACCCGGCAGCTAAGGTCGTTACCGCGGTTACCAAAGATTTTTCTGACCGGGAGCCGGAAATCTTTGAGCTGATGAAGAACATATCCCTCAGCAGCCAGCAATTGAGTGAACTACTGGCATGGCAGGATCAGAACAAAGCATCAGTCGATGAGGCTGCTGTTTACTTTCTGACCAACTACAAGGATGCCTGGTCTGGCTGGCTGAGCGACGATGCACGCCAGAAGCTGTCCGCTCTTTTGAACTAATCAGGAAACACCAGTAGCGCTCACTTGCCACGATCTATAACGGTCACCAGTGAGCGCTCACTGGCCACTTAATTCAACCGCTACTACACCTTAACGTTAACCATTTATTTCTTAACAGTTACGACTGATTGTAAGAAACTTTAATCCCATCATTAAAATAAAAAGAACCAATCCATAGCTGATCATATCAAATCACAGGATTGTTTCGAATACAGGGAAAAGAAAAGCATGGCTTTCTACGACTCTTTATTTGATTCGCTCGGCCTGAGCGAATGGTGCGGCACTGACGCTAAAGGTGGTCCAATGACCATGGCTGAACTGCTGGCTAAAAGCAAAGGCGCTGAGCAGGCTGAGATAGCTCCATGGGATATCCCCTTCCCATCCCTCGACAATCTTCATGCATCCTGTAACGCAATACCCCGCACCCGGGATATGACATCCGGTGTCGAGCAGTTTTTCCTCGATATCAAGAGCAGCCTGCAATTTATCCTCGATCCTCTGACCCAGCCGCTGAGCTGGGCGCTGGATGGATCCCTCTGGTTATTCGTCGCGACGCCCTGGTGGCTACTCATAGGGCTTACATTACTTGCAGTACAGCTCGTCACCCGCTCCTCCCCAATAACCCTGCTCGTTGGAGTCATGTGGTTTTTCCTGTTATTCATCGACCACTACACCTTCGCCGTGCAAACGATGGCGATTATATTTGTCTGTACGGGACTTAGTATGCTGCTAGGGGTCCCGATTGGCATCGCTATGTCGAAAAGTGACCGGTTGCAGCGAGGTATGATACCGGTCCTCGACATGTTGCAGACGCTGCCGTCGTTCGTCTACCTTATTCCACTCATATTCCTGTTCAGTATCACTGAATCGAAGCTCTATGGTATCGCGATTATTCTTTACGCCATCGTGCCGGTGATCCGCCTGACCGACCTCGGCATCCGGCTTGTCGACCAGGATATCATCGAGGCGGCTAACGCCTTCGGCATGACCGCGCGACAGAAGCTGTTTGGTGTTGAAATTCCACTGGCCCTGCCGAATATTATGGCCGGTGTTAACCAGACCATTATGATGTCGCTGGCGATGGTGGTAATTGCTTCTCTGGTTTCCGCTCCGGGGCTTGGCGTGCTCGTGCTGCGCGGGATTAATAACCTGGAACTGGGTGTCGGGCTGGTGTCCGGCCTCTGCATCGTAATTCTGGCAATTCTCCTCGACCGTGTCAGCAAGGCGACACTTGCTCGCGTGAATGTCGCACAACATAATTCCTAAGGAGGCTGAATGATGACTGCAAATATCAAAGTATCCATAAAAAATCTCTACAAGATTTTCGGTCCCAACCCGGAGTCTGTTCTGGAACATGCTAAAAGTGGTGTCGGCAAGACTGAACTGCTGGAGCATCAGGGTCATGTCCTCGGTCTCAAGGACATCAACGTCGACATGCGCGATGGTGAGATCACCGTGATTATGGGCCTTTCCGGATCCGGTAAATCGACGCTGATCCGCCACTTCAATCGCCTGATCGAACCTACAGATGGGCAGATCCTGATTGACGGAGTCGATGTAATGACCTTCTCAGAGGAAAAACTGCGCCAGATGCGGCAAAAGGACATGTCCATGGTGTTCCAGAAGTTCGCGCTTCTACCCCATCGCACGGTGTTGAAGAACGCCGGGCTTGCATTGCGTGTGCGTGGCGTAAATGAGGCTGAGGCTGATGCGGAAGCAACTAAATGGCTGGATCGTGTCGGCCTGTCCGGATTTGAGGAGCACTATCCCCACCAGTTATCCGGTGGTATGCAGCAGCGCGTCGGCATCGCCCGGGCACTGACTTCAAACTCAGCCATCATGCTGATGGACGAAGCCTTCTCGGCGCTGGACCCGCTGATTCGTACCGACATGCAGGACCTGTTGCTGGAATTACAGAAAGACCTGCACAAGACGATCATCTTCATTAGCCATGATCTCGACGAGGCACTGAAACTGGCCGACCATCTGGTTATCCTGAAGGACGGAGAAGTAATACAGCAGGGTGAACCCCAACACATACTACTCAACCCGTCGGACCCTTATATCGAGGACTTTGTCAGCGATATCAACCGCGCACGAGTGCTGCGTGTACGCTCCGTCATGAAACCGATCAATGATAACCCTCCGGCAGCGTCAGGCGAGGTCGATTTCGACGCCACCCTTGAGGATGTCATCTCCCATTCCGATGGAGATACCAGCAGGGTCTATCTTGTTATGAAGAATGACTCGCCTGTCGGCACAATCTGCATGAAGGATCTTGTCAGGGCACTGGTGCCGCGAGCCGCTTCTGATAAGGGCATTCGCAGCCAGGCAGCAGCAGCCTGATAAACATGTGCGCGGGAGGCTGGTACTCCCGCCACATGAATCACCTTCGTCTCATATGCCTGCGGGGCGTTGGTGCATGGATAAGAACAGGGCAGCATTTGTCCTTATATCCAAGCCCTATGAGCTTTTTCCCATACTGCGAACGGATTTCGGGCGTCCTGTTTCCAACATTCGATTGAGAACCGCCACGCCGATGGCTGCTTCGGTGCATTGCCCCCCCAGGTTACGTGCCCGCAACCGAGGACTAATGATCGATTTGTACCGTCCCATTGCGGTTTCCGCCAGTGATCGGCGGCCATAGCCGGTTTCCTTCTGCCAGGCCAACCGTCCATTCTCTGCAAGAGAGCTAACATGACGATCCCGTTGTGAGGGAGCTTGTTCCGCATCGTCGCTGAGGATCGCAGTGACAGGCGGCGGAATCACCACCGTAATGTCTTTGCCGTGTTGTTCTACGAGTTGATAAGTCGGTGCCCCATCGTAAGCGCCGTCTGCTGTCACCTTCTCAATTTCACCGGTTATCTGGTCGAGTAAAGGCCCCACCTGAGACGGATCCCCCTTCTTCTGCTCGGTGAGCGTTGAAGCGACGATCATGCCACTATTGGCATCGACACCCAGATGCAACTTTCGCCAGGTGCGGCGTGCTCGCACGCCGTGTTTTTCCTGCAGCCACTCCCCGGCGCCATAGACTTTCAGGCCCGTGCTGTCGATCAGCAAGTGCAAAGGGCCTTCAGGCAAGTGACCTGGAGAAACCGAGGGTAGCGTCGTAGCGCGTCGACTGAATGTGGTGTGATCCGGTACTTCAATGGGAAGATCCAGCAGATCAGCAATTGAGCGCATGAACCCTTCCGTTTGGCGTAGCGGAAGATGGAAAGCCAGCCGCAGCATGAGGCCGGTTTCTATCGCTGTATCGGAGTAGCGTGCTTGGCCACCGGGTGTCAGACGTGGTGCCGCCTGCCAGTTGGCAATGGCCTCATCCGTTACCCATAAAGTAATACTGCCGCGCTGGCGAAGCCCCGCTTCATACTCGGGCCAATTTGTTACTTTGAATTTCATCTTCGGGATGTGGTGTCGACGAGCAGCATTGTGTTTGTTGGGCATGGGGGGATCGCCGATCATTTGGAATGGGCAACATTCTACGTCAGAATTATGCAACGAGGTATCCATGCACCAACGCTCCTCTGGTGTAACCGCGCGGCTTTTTAGGCAACGCTTTGCGCTTTTTTTGGCTTGTCGCTAACGTGCTAAAAAGGCTCATACTTGATGTTAAAATACACATCACCAAAAAGGTTGTTTTCACCGCCCTCATATTGAGATATTTTTGCATACTCCCCTGGCTGTAAAGTATCGAACCAATCAGCAGCTATATACCCCTGAGCCAACAAAGACTGTTCGCGACTATCGCATTCTTCCTGGGTAAGGTTATCTTCATAAGGCATATCAAAGTACTCCATCATCAATTCATCCGTAACAGCTACTTAGAATAGATCCTGCTGACCTTTCGGCACAGGGCGCTCTTTCCAGTTGCCGTAGATCAACTCTACACAATCTGATGCCTTATCAGACCGGCGTTGGTGCATGGATAAAAACAGACTGACATTTTTCCTTCCATCCAAGCCCTATGAGCTTTTTCCCACTCTGCGAACGGATTTCGGGCGTCCAACTGCCAACATTCGATTGAGGGCCGCCACGCCGATGGCAGCTTCCGTACATTGACCATCCAGACTACGTGCACGCAGCTGCGGACCGATGATCGCCTTGTACCGCCCCATGGCGGTTTCCACCAACGCCCAGATGATGCGTTTAAAATCACATGGACAGGCGCAACGTTTTCTCTCTGGCCATGGCCCAATCAATAATCTGTATCGCGTTTGTCGTCATCTACTATAAGCGGCACGCTATCGGTTGTTTAGATAGCGAGCCTCTACGACCTGCTCGTAGGTGACCTTAGAGTTTTCCCACACAGGTAATCACCGGTGAACATAGGAATAAGTCTGGCTCTCAGCCTATCAAAAAGTATACATATCGGTACAACTGTATATCAACCAAGGAATGGGCTACCCAGGCGTCCCAAAAGTCATCTCATAAGCCAGTCTGGCAACATCTAGACATTTTGACACAGGGGAGTGAGTTATGATTATCGGATATGCGCGAGTTAGTTCAGCAGGTCAGAAGCTGGGGGTTCAGCTAGATAAGTTAAATATCGCAGGCTGCGAAAAAATCTTTCAAGAAAAACAGTCCGGCGCATCAACTAACAAACGCATTGAGCTAAAAACTGCGCTCAATCACATGCGGGAGGGCGATTCGTTCGTTGTAACCAAGCTTGACCGTCTGGCACGCTCAATAAATGACTTGTCTACTATCGTTGCTCAACTGGAAGAGATGGGTGTGACACTGCAAGTGCTGGATCAGAATATCGACACGTCCACCAGTGAAGGTCGGTTGATGCTCAACATGCTGGGATCGTTTGCTGAATTTGAACGTGACATCCGGGCGGAACGTCAGGCTGACGGCATCGCTAAAGCGATGAAGGAAGGTAAGGTTAAGTTTGGTCGTCCAGCTAAGCTTACTGAGGCTAAGAAGGCTGAAATACGCGAACGTGCTTCTGACATAAATGTCAGTAAAAAAGCTTTACTAAAAGAATTTAACATCAGTAGATCCACCTTGTACCGGGTGTTGGATAGTGCCAGTGTTTAACCAGCATTCGCACAACGTGTAATAGTTCAGGTTTTGACTGTCAGTGTCCTACGTTGCCACAAAGTGATCAATAGGATTGATCAGGTACTCAAATCATCATTTGGTCACTTATTGCCACATAGAAAACTTACTGGAGTTAGTCCGCTTACGCCACCAAGAAGACATTCATAAGATATTCATGGTAAGTGAATATCTATTCAGAT
>JBALVQ010000022.1:0-65335 GCA_036960915.1 Amphritea sp. | reverse complement strand
TGGGTTACAACCCGGTGAACACATACCTGCCACCGCGTAATAAGCCGGTGGTAGAAATGCATGAACCGAAGTCCGTTGCGGCGACGGTTAAAGACTGGGTTAACAAAGTAATTCCCAAATAAGCAGGTTTGGCCAGAGTATAAATGACCCCGGCTATTACTTAGAAAAATCATTAAAAATTGTTGGTTATAAAAATATTAACCAATAGAAGAACGGAGACTTTACTATGCATCCGGCTTTTTCAGTTCTTGTATTTACAGTAATGTCCGGTGCCGGTTACGGCCTGATGACATTGCTGGTTTTGGGCCATCTCAGTGGTCTGGGGCAGTTGCAAAACAGTACGGTGCTGCTCAGCGCTGGCATTCTGTCATTGGCACTGATCACCATCGGTTTGCTGTCATCTACGCTGCACCTGGCAAACCCTAAGAATGCCTGGCGTTCTTTCAGTCGCTTCAAGACTTCATGGTTATCCCGTGAGGCCGTGTTTGCGGTGTTATTCTATCCATTTGTACTGATCTATCTGGCCGGTGTCTGGTTCGGTGGCAGTGAAGTAACCGGCATTCCTCTATTGGCCGGTATCGTAGGAGCAGTGTTGGCGATGGTTACCCTGTTTTGCACCAGTATGATCTACGCCAGCCTGAAGACTATTCGCCAGTGGAACTCTTCTCTCACGCCGATTAACTATATTGCTCTGGGACTGATGTCAGGTTCGCTGTTGCTGGTTGCTGTGCAAATTATAGTGACCGGTAACCTGTCCAGCACGTTGCATGCCCTGGCTCTGGCATTACTGGTACTGGGTGCTGTAGTGAAACTCGTGTACCTGTTCTGGATCGGTAAGCCTGCTGGCAGCACGATCAATACCGCTACCGGCTTTACCCAGGCGAGTGTGCGTTTGCTGGATCAGGGGCACTCCTCTAACGGTTTCCTGAATAACGAGTTTGGCTACACCGTTGCGGCTAATAAACTGGTGCGCCTGCGTCTGTTGATGCTGGTAATGGCTTTTGTCGTACCGTTTCTCCTGCTGCTGGTTTCAAGTAGCGGCTTAACAGTTGTTGCCGCGCTGCTGGTTGTAGCGGGCTTGCTGGTTGAACGTTGGTTGTTTTTTGCTGAGGCGCGTCACGTAGTTCGTCTATTCCATGGCGACCAGAACACCTAAATCCATTAATTATGAAAGAAAGCAGACAGCTAATTGCTGACAAAATCAACTTCGGACTCATTCTCTAAATGGGGCTTCTGATGTCCGTATTATTCTGATAACGGATAAATTAAGAAAAGATAACGCGATTATGGTGTCTCAAGGCTGTCTCTTCAGCCCTGAGGCACCGTGATATTGTGTAATCATCCACCCTCCTCTACGCATTTTTTTACTTGAAATGTCATCCCCCCCTTACGGTGGCTGCATAACCGTTATTAAAAAAATTTCAAACGGTGGGTCTCCAGGCCATTCCGCTTTTGGCATCTTTTAATCTACTGTGCCTCTTATCAACGCTGCTACAAATTTTGACCTTATTTTACGCAGATCCGCCAATAATTCTGACAATCAACAACCTAAAACCATAACCAGAAATTATTTATAAAACAGTCAGTTAAAGTCAAATCCAATATCAGACTGCACAACATATTACCAACCCATGCGAATTCGTTATGGGGACCGTAGACATTGCTATTGGAGTCAAAACCATCTGTGGGCGTAGTATGAATACTGAATTTTTTAGTCCCTCTGACTATAAAAATTCATACATGCTGACTATATAAAAACAACTGGAGAATGCATGATGTTTAAGAAAATAGGCGTACTCGCCCTTGGCCTATCCGCCGCATGTCTAACCCTTGAAGCCTCCGCTACCGAATACTTCGGTACTCTGAAGAAAATCAACGACTCCGGCACAATCATGGTGGGTCATCGTGAATCTTCCGTTCCCTTTTCCTATCTCAATGAAGCTCAGGAACCTATAGGCTATTCTATCGACCTCTGCATACAAGTCGTTGATGAAGTCAGCCAAGTACTAGGCAAGAAAGTTAATGTTGAGTATGTGCCCATCAATGGCAAGACCCGCATCCCACTACTGGCCAACGGCAGTATCGATATCGAATGCGGATCGACAACCAATAACCTGACACGACAAAAGCAAATTGACTATGCCCATACTACCTTTATCACCGGCACTAAGTTGCTGGTCAGAAAAGACAGTGGGATTAATGAAGTTGAGGATTTAGAAGGTAAAAGCATTGCGTTAGCTCAGGGTACGACCAATGAGCGAGCCATTAAAAAGATTGCACAGGAGAAAGGCATCACAGTAAAAATACTGTCCGTTAAAGATCATGCACAAGGTTTCCTCGCACTAAAAACTGACCGTGTTGACGCCTACTCCACTGACGACATCCTGCTATATGGTCTGATTAGCAAAGCGAAGAATCCGCAGGATTATGAAGTAACAGGCCGCTTCCTGTCTTATGACCCGTACGCATTAATGGTGCGCCAGGATGATTCCGCTTTTCGTCTGGTGGTCAACCGTCGCTTATCTGCACTATTTCGCAGTGGCGAAATCAACTCTATATACAGCAAATGGTTTGACAATATGAACGTTCCGATGTCGGACATGTTGCAGACCGCTATCCAGATACAAACCTTCCCTCAGTAATCCACCGCATGAAGGTCGGTAGAAAACCGACCTTCATCAGGTTTCTTTCGTCGAGCCATATCCGGTCGACGTAACCTTTCAAGTGGGATTTTTACTATGAAATATAACTGGGATTGGGGGATACTTTTTTCCGCCCCCTATATGGACTGGCTTATATCCGGTTTAGGCTGGACGATTTCTGTTGCCCTTGCCGCCTGGGTCATCGCTTTTAGTGTTGGCTCGATTGTCGGGGTGGCACGTACAGTACCCAATCGTGCGATTCGAGCTATAGGTACAGCTTATGTTGAGCTATTCCGCAACATACCACTGCTCGTTCAGATGTTTCTCTGGTACTTCGTATTGCCCGAAATGGTACCGGATGATGTCGGTCGCTGGTTAAAGCGAGAGATGCCTAATCCGGAATATTTTTCTGCTGTAATCTGTTTGGGACTCTATACAGCCTCACGGGTTGCTGAGCAAGTTCGAGCTGGCATTGAAGCGATATCTACAGGCTTGAGTAGCGCTGGTTATGCGGCGGGGCTTTCTACCACTCAGGTATATCTTCACGTTTTACTGCCAATTTCTTATCGCCAGATCGTTCTACCACTGACGAATGAGTTTCTGACTATTTTTAAGAACTCATCGCTGGCGCTGACCATCGGTCTGCTGGAGCTTACCGCACAGAGTCAGCAGGTTTCCGAATACACTTTTCAGAGTTTTGAAGCCTTTACCGCCGCCACAGTAATCTACGTAGCTGTAGCCGCTGTCGTCACCCTCATAATGCATAAACTGGAGCATCTGATGTATGTTCCCGGATTTATCGGTACAGGAGACAAATGATGTTTGGAGACTTAGATTTTCAGGTCGTCGTCGATTCCCTGCCGTTACTCTGGGAAGGTCTACAGCTCAGTTTTGCGCTGATGATCCTGGCAGTCGTGGGCGGCATGATTGCCGGAACCGGATTGGCGCTGATGCGTCTGTCTGGAAACCGACTACTGTCCGGATTAGCCGCTACGTATGTTAACCTGATCCGCTCGGTACCTTTGATTTTGGTAATCTTCTGGTTCTACTTCCTGATACCCTTGGTGATCGGCCGACCTATCGGCGGCTTCTATTCAGCCCTAATTGCCTTTGTGCTTTTCGAGGCAGCCTACTACTGCGAAATCATGCGCGCCGGTATTCAGAGTGTCAGCCAGGGCCAGGTGTCGTCCGGGAAGGCCAGTGGACTCAATTACTGGCAAATTCAACGTTATATCGTTCTGCCCCAGGCATTTCGTAATATGGTTCCGATCCTGATCACTCAGGCTATCATCCTGTTCCAGGATACCTCACTGGTGTTTGTTGTGAGCCTAAGAGATTTTATGACTGCTTCCTCCATCGTTGCGGATACCCACGGTCGGCTGATCGAAATGTATCTGTTTGCCGCACTGGTGTACTTCCTGATCTGCTTCAGCGGTTCATTCTTTGTAAAACGCCTTAAGAAGGAAATTGCCCGATGATTAAAATAAATAGCATCAGTAAATGGTACGGTGACTTCCAGGTTTTAAATGATTGCACCACGAATGTAAAAAAAGGCGAAGTTGTCGTAGTCTGCGGCCCTTCCGGCTCCGGCAAATCGACCCTGATTAAAACCGTTAATGGACTGGAAAAAGTCCAGGAAGGCCAGATCACCGTTGACGGAGCTCACATTACTTCACCCAAAACAGATCTCACAAAACTGCGTTCGCGGATCGGTATGGTATTTCAGCATTTCGAACTCTACCCCCATATGTCAGTGCTGGATAATATCCGTCTGGCTCAGGAAAAAGTGCTGAAACGCACTAAAGCCGAGTCCACCAGCCGAGCTGAAGAGTTACTGCTGCGGGTCGGGTTACAGGATCATGCTCATAAATATCCCGGACAACTGTCCGGAGGACAGCAACAGCGAGTTGCTATTGCGAGGGGCCTGGCTATGGATCCGATCGCGCTGTTGTTCGATGAACCAACCTCCGCGCTCGATCCAGAGATGATCAATGAGGTGCTGGATGTGATGGTCGAGCTTGCTAACGAGGGTATGACTATGATGGTGGTCACTCACGAGATGGGCTTTGCCCGTAAAGTAGCTGATCGGGTGATCTTTATGGATCAGGGAAGCATTGTCGAAGACACTACCAAAGATGAATTCTTCGGTACGCCACGCAGTGAACGGGCGCAGCAGTTCCTGTCAAAGATTCTACAGCATTGATTTATATTGATACCGATTCGAGCCCATAACGGGCTCTGATCGCTTCATGCACTTTACCTATTCATTTTATGCGAGCTTCAGTTACTGAAGATAAGTTTGCTCAGATGTTAATACAGCGCATTGTTCGTGCAACAGCAGTCTGCCCGGTTAGATACCGTTTAACCAAACTACGCCGTGGCAAAGAACCCCTGGCAGTTAAATCATAACTTTCACCAGAAAAGAACAATTAGGTCATGGACACTGCTATGCCGAACAGACGTTAGTTCTTCACCATTTAATAATTACACAAGGAAGGCGATATTATATGTTGTGCTTTCAACCGGGCTTCAAACGCAAACTTCACATCGTTATTTTACTGGCATTGATTGGTTTTAGCGTACTTTCAGCAATTTCCTATAATGCATTACAAGTCCTGGGCGTAGCCTCCCAGCGAGTTGATAGCATTAATCATAGTGTTAATCTGTTAAAAGACTTACAACTGGGTGTACTGCACGCTAGCGCACAGCCGAACGCAGAAACATTACAACAGTTGCTGCCGCAATATAGCCCCCAACTTACTCAGCTTGCCAAACATTCACCACCGCAGCAGGCGAAAACGCTTACAGTAATACACCAATCCCTGGAAAATTGGATAAACGATCGCTTGCAATTGCTCAATACGCGTCAGCACGTTGGTCTAGATATCAATCATGGACTTCGGGGCGAGATCGGCAACAAGCTTAATGCGCTGGATAAGAAGCTTAATTCAGGACTGCTCAAGTCTTTCCGTAACATGAAACAAAAAATCAATAACTTTATTGAGCACCGGGGAAACGAGCAATACAAGCAAGTCAATGAGGCGCTGGAAGACTTGAAAAAGCGCTCGGTAAAAATGGGCTATGAAATTTTCTTTGGCCCAAATATCGCGGATGTAAAAACAGCCTTTGAATTGTTGAGCAAAGCAATCTTTACCATGAATATGCAAGAACAAAATGCGGCGCAAGCCTACCAATTACTTGCAAGTGGAGTGGAGAGCTCAAACCTGTTTCTGGAACAACAACTGAAAGCCGCTAAAAGTGAATCACTTGCGACCAGCAAACAAGCAAAAATCTTGGTATTAGGCGTCGGCATCACCATTACGCTTCTCGTAATTGGATTGCTGATCTTTACCAGTCGAGATGTCGTCGGCACGCTGGACAATATGTCCAGGGTCTTAAATAAGCTGGCTGACGGTGACTTGACCCAGCGGTTAAGGGTTAATGAGTCCCGTGGTGATGAATTAGATAAGGTTGGCTTGGCAGTCAATGAAATGACAGCGTCGTTGAGTCGGGTACTCACCCGAGTCACCCATAGCAGCCAATCCCTGGACAAAGGTGCATCGGAATTGTCTCAAAATCTGGCGGTCATGGTGGAAAGTAACTCGACGACCAATGAGCAGACCGCATCTGTTGCCGCTGCCATCGAAGAAATCAGTTCGACAATTCTGGATATGGCCAATGCTACCAATGCGGCCCATCAACAGGCTCAGCAAGCCCAGTCATCGGCCGATCAAGGTGGTGAAATTATCACCAGCGCAATTGCTAGCCTGGGTAAACTGGCAGTCGTATTTGACGATTTAGACCGTCAGGCTGGTGAACTTAAAACTGCATCAGGCAAGGTCGATGGCGTTACCGAGATGATCAATAGCCTGGCTGAACAGACCAACCTCCTGGCATTGAATGCCGCAATTGAAGCAGCCCGTGCCGGTGATGCCGGTCGCGGTTTCTCGGTGGTTGCCGAAGAAGTACGCGGTTTAGCCGAAAAAACCGTGCAGGCAACCCAGGACATCACCGATATCATTGGCGCCATGCAAGGCAGTATTCAATCATTATTGAAAGCAATGACCGAAGGCAGTGATCATGTCGAAAGTGGTAGAGTGCTGGGCGATAACGCGGCCACCGCAATAGTACAGATCAAGTTACTGGTACTGGAAGTGGCCGGACGCAACCAGGAATTGACGGTCAATATCGAAGAAGCCTCGAAAGCAACGCAGATGATTGCCGAAAACATGGATCAAGTGGCCGAAAATGTGTCGCAAAACAAAGAACAAAGTCAGGAAGTACAGCAATATGTCGGCGAAGTCAGTGAACAAGCAACTGAGTTATTGGCTATGACCGGAAGGTTTCACTGCAGTCAAGAGGATAGTACGGCCAGTTAAGCTGCCCAATTATAGTCAGTAGGGAGACTTCGAAACGCTCTCTACTGGCTGAAACTAAGCTGCCGCATTAAGAGTGACTTTGGCGCAATTAATTGTCCGAAATATCCAGGAACAGTCAGTTTAAATCCGATATTTCTATACGCCCACTGATGGTAAAAACCATATTTTCAGCGTTTTTGCATACCTATGGTGTTCTAACGCGGTTCCAATTCTCCTGCACGTTCAGTAACGATCGATGATCGCTGAGTAACATATCTGAAGTTGTATCTGCGGGCAGAAACAGTCCCCACTGCGCACGTAAAGGCACTAAACTATATATAGATACTAAGCTATTTTTAAGGTTCATCGTTGATTACCGGAGAACGCCTCTTAAATCTTTTGACTGGTATCTTTTTCTCTCAAGCAGATCCTACCCCAAGGCGATATTTAGCATTGTAGATACCCTCTGTGGTACACAGCCTTTTGGCGGGCCTCAGCCCTTAAAAAAAGTCCCGCCCTTGTGAGAGACCGGTAGGATGCTGGTGAACCTTGTGGGAGGCGCGCCTCGTGCCGAGTAGGAGATCATTCGCGGCGAGGCGCCGCTTCCACAGGCTCCGCGCTAACCAATGGCAATAGCCAATAGCCAAAGCACTTCGTGGGCTACGCTGAGCACTTCGTGGGTTAGGCTGAACGTTTCGCGGGGCATGCAAACGAGTCCTCTACAAAAGATTCACGCTATCTGACGAAGAACCTTTTTTAAAGCCAGTAACTCAAAGAATTGGCTATGAATACTGGCGATCGAGAAAATGCGGATTCTCTTACCAGGGTTATGTATACGATCATTTTCCATGCTTCTCCTATGTATTTTAAACTTGAGGGGTGCTTTTCTCAGGTTTTCCGAAAGAGGTTTCGACTCATACAAGAGTTACGCTTGTATTTCGAGTTGCCATAGAGTCTTACTCCATCCAGATTACAACTAAAGCAATACACCGTCTCAAAGAACGCCTACTCTGAAGGCATATTGGACTGGCTTTCAAACATAATGCTCACACGATATGGGTCAGTAAGAAAGCGAATAGCGAGATGCCTTATATAAGATATCATGCATAAGACAAGTACTTGGTTATATGATAGTAGTCAATTGAGCATTCCCTGACAGCAGAATGCTGTCAAGCATGAACTGATGCTTATTCTAATAATTGTTGATACGTAGGAGAAATTCTCTAATGCCAGATTCAATGCTTCATAAGGCAGCAAGTATTGCAGACCTTAAGTTAATCGCACAGAAACGCATTCCCAGCTATGCGTTTGAGTATCTGGCGGGAGGATGTAACAGCAACAGCTGTGTACAGCGAAATCGTGAAGCACTGGACCAGCTACGCCTTCAACCTCAATATCTAAAATCCAGCACCAGTGCCAGTCTTGATACGGAAATTCTGGGGCAACAGTACAATGCTCCATTTGGGGTGGCTCCGTTAGGCCTCAGTGGACTTATATGGCCACGCGCCTCCGAGTATCATGCGACATCAGCACGTGAATCGAATATCCCATTTATACTGAGCTCCCTGGCGAGTATTTCAATAGAGGAAGCAGCAAAGTTCGCGGGGGACAATTTCTGGTTTCAACTCTACCCGCCATCGGACCCAAAGATACGCACTGACTTATTACGTCGTGCATGGGATTCAGGCTGCAGGCACCTGGTAGTAACAATTGATGTTCCCGTAGCCGGACGGCGCCCGAAAGATATTCGAAACGGTTTATCAGTGCCTCCAAAGATCTCACCAAGAAGTATCTGGCAAACCATGCAGCGTCCAGCCTGGGCACTGGCTACTGCATTTGAAGGAATGCCTCAATTTGCAACCATGACACAATATATGGAGGGCTTATCCAGCCTGAAAGATGTGGCCAACTATATCCGAAATACCTTTAAAGAAGTTGTCGATCAAAAAATGCTGCAACTTATTCGCGACGAGTGGCAAGGACAGCTGATCGTAAAAGGCATTCTTAACGCCGAAGATGCAGAGCGAGCACTCGAAGCAGGTGCTAATGCTCTGATTGTTTCAAACCACGGTGGACGACAACTGGATGCGGCCCAGACAACCATCGAGGCACTGACAGAAGTTCACGCCGCGGTGGGAAGCAAAACCACAATAATGGTCGACAGTGGTGTTGAGTCCGGTGTAGATATTGCGCGTTTTATAGCCAGTGGGGCAAAAATGGTATTTGCAGGACGCGCTTTTATGTATGGTGTCGGCGCGTTGGGTAAACACGGTGCTCAACATACCACCGACCTTTTGACTGCAGAGCTGTATCAGGTAATGGAACAACTGCGTTGTCCAACAACTGTAAAATTGCCTCAACACCTTAAAACAACTACCTGATAGTGCGATATTCTTAAACTTATCGGTGCTATCAGTTACAATCCTCTTACATGTAAGTCTGGGATATTTATAGTTGGAGCAAAGCAAGAATGGGAAAAGCGGTTTTAGAGCCATTGTACCGTCAGGTAAAACGCCAGATGTTACAGCAAATCACCAAGAATCAGTGGCGCCCAAATGAACGCCTCCCCAGTGAGTTTGCTTTAGCTAAATCGTTTGACGTCAGTCAGGGAACGGCTCGCAAAGCTTTAAACGAGCTGACGGGTGAAGGCTTCCTTACCCGGGTACAAGGGGTAGGTACTTTTGTCTCTGATATGAATCTTGAAAAATCCCTGCACCACTTTTTCCGGGTGCACTTAAACGAGCCCGAGTCCCCCTCTCATCATGAACAACCAGTCGCACAAATGCTGGACTCTGGTTTCGTCACTGCTGATCAAGCGTTAGCACAACAGCTGAAAACTTCGCCCGGTGAAACGTTTGCTTATATGGAACGGATCAGACTACTGAATGCGATTCCTGTAATCTACGAAAAGATCTATCTTCCGATAACGGTTTTTAAACAACTGGACGCCGAAACGCTCAGCAAAGAACTTGGGCCAACAAACCTCTACGAGAGATATCAGTCCCAGTTCGCAGTGTTTATTGAAAAAGCAAAAGAGCAGGTTCATCCTGAAATTGCCGATGAAGCATTGAAAAAACACCTGCCAGACGCCCACCTGGTCTTGCGAGTTGAACGCTTTGCTACCAATCAGATAGGCGAGGTGGTTGAACATCGATTCTATTGGATTGATGGCAATCACGCCCATTATTTTGCAAACCTCAGCCGCTAACCAGATAGCGCATTGCTGGTTAACGTCCCTCTCATCTTCTAATATTTATCAAGATGGCCTGCTCTAAGGGTCTGCATAGCCGCCAAGTTCACCGCTAGCACCAAGTTTCGGGCGTCAACCTCTTGTTTTGCGCCTGATACGCGCCTTTCCGATTACCCCCCCCTTACATATCTAGTCTGCAGCAGAAGCTTATCTTCAATTTCTCATTGATTCAGGAGTATATTTCCCTTGCACGAGTCTTATATAAGAGGTATAACATAACTCCTGACTATGTCTTATATAAGACAGCTTGAATCAGAAAGACGTTGGACTCAGCAAAATAGACCGACACGTGCTTGCTAACACAACACTGATTAACAACAAGCTGAGATTCGAATCAAAGATCAGATATAAAAATTAAACTCTGAGGTGAACATGAACAATTCCGAACGCATTTGGCAGGCTTTGTCAGCAAACCAGGTAGACAAGATTGCATTCAACCCCTGTAACAAGCTGAACCTGGTGATGAAGTATATTCCCAAAGAGATGGATGTGTGGGATATCACCAAAGAGTCTGGCGGTCTGGCCCTTTGCTTCGGTCGCAGCTTAGGTGGCAAGCGTTCGGCGATGTTCATTCAAAATACCGGCATCGGCAATCTGATTACCGAGCTATACACGATGCAGAAGCTGTATCAGGAAGGTCTACCCATCTTTGCTTCTTTCCGGGGCTACTTTCAGGAGCCTATCGAAGCTCAGGTAATCTATGGCAGCAATATGGAAAACCTGCTCAACGCAATCGATGTTGAGTACCGGATCTTAGAAAAAGCCGAAGACCTGCTTGATCTCGAACAGGATGTTGCCAATTGCTTTGCCGAGAAAAAGGTCAAGGTGTACCTGCTGTCACCTGAGCTGTGGGAAGAGAGAGTCGATGACTACCACGTCTTTGGTCAACCTCGTTTCACACCGGTCAGCGTCAGTACCGAGCCTTATGAAGGTACACCAAGCCAGACCCGTGCTGAAGCAATCAAGGTGATCATGGACAACGTCAGCGCTGAAGATGTAGTGATGTCGCAGATCGGTTTCCCTTCTAAAGAGGTTTACAACTGTGATGACCGCGCCGAAAACTTCTACATGCTCGGTGCTCTGGGATCCGCTACAGAAGTAGGTATCGGCCTGGCTGATGCTATCGAAGGGCGCCACGTTTACATCGTAGATGGTGATGGCTCTTTCTTCTTTAACCCTAACCAGTTGGTCGATCTGGCCGCTCTAAAGCCAAAAAACCTGACAGTGATCTGTCTCGATAATGGTAGTTACGGCTCAACCGGTAACCAACCAACACTTAGCTCCAGTGGCATGAATTTGAGCTCTTGGGTACAGACTATGGGTGTTGAGAGTTCAGCAATCACTGACCAATCGGATACATTTGCAGACCTGGTCAAAGAGAAACCAACTTTCATTCATTACCTGATCCAGGCCGGCAATGATAAGTCTGGCGAAGAAATCCCTATGAGAGCGGTTGAAATTAAAGAACGCTTTATGGGATCAATCATCGGGTAACCCGCTAAATTCAATTGAGCCAGGAGTAGATGATGAACGCGATCCACCAAAAACCAATCGACACTTCGCAGGTTTATGCTGAACTGCAAACACGCCTTGAAGGTGAACTCGACTTCACCGATAGCGGACGGGCGTTGTATACCAGTGATGCATCAAACTATCGGCAAGTGCCGCTGGGTGTCGTCTACCCCCGCTCAGTTGAAGATATCCGTATTACCAACGAGATCTGCCACCGACATCATGTGCCTTTACTGATGCGCGGAGCCGGGACCTCACAAAACGGCCAGTGTGTAAATGTAGCCGTCATTCTTGACTGCTCCCGTCATCTTAATCGAATTCTGAAAATTGATAAAGCCGCTCAGACTGCCTGGGTTGAACCGGGTGTCATCTGTGATGATTTAAAAGCAGCAGCGGCAAAATCAGGACTGACTTTCGGTCCCGATCCCGGCACCCATAGTCGCTGTACTCTCGGTGGCATGATCGGCAATAACTCCTGTGGCCCGCACTCCATGCAAGCGGGTAAAACGGTAGAAAATATTGAATCTCTGGAGATCCTGACCAGCGATGGCGCACAGTTTTGGGTTGGCCCCACAAGCGAAGAGGAGCTTGAAAAAATCATCTCCGGCACCGGTCGTCAAGCTGAAATATATCGCGAATTAAAAGCAATTAGAGATGAATATGCCGACGTAATCCGAGAGAAATTCCCGACTATCAAACGCCGTGTTTCCGGCTACAACCTGGATCAATTGCTACCGGAAAACGGCTTCAACGTCGCTCGAGCCTTAGTCGGGTCTGAGGGCACCTGCGTATCAATCCTGCAGGCAAAAACCAAGTTGATCAAACAGCCTGCCTGCGTTACAACCCTGGTTCTGGGTTTTGCCGATATCTATCTGGCTGGCGATAGCGTGCCTGAAATTCTGCCCTTCAAACCGATTGCAATGGAAGGCCTTGATTGGGGCATTGTGGGTGGCCTGCTGGAACTCAACCTGAAACAGGAAGAGATCAGTCTCCTGCCAGAAGGAAAGGCCTGGTTAGTGGTTGAGCTGGATGCCGACACCCCAGAGGCACTGGTGCAACATTGTAAAGCTTTCAGACAAGCGATGTCCGAGCACCCTGTAGTTACATCCTGTATCGAAGTCACCGCTGTAGAAGCGGGCAAAATCTGGAGCATTCGAGAACTGGGCGCCTCAGCCACTGCATTAAGCAATCATGCGGATGAAGTTGACCCGGTGGTAGGCTGGGAAGATACTGCAGTCGACCCTCTTCATCTGGGAGATTATCTACGAGAGTTTCAAACACTGGTAGACAAATACCACTACAAAACCAATCTGTACGGCCACTTTGGGGATGGCTGTATTCATGCCCGTATCACCTTTGATACCCGCTCTAAAGAGGGAATATCCAAGTGGCGGGAGTTCAGTGTCGAGATATCAGAACTGGTGTTGAAATATGGCGGTTCTCTTTCGGGCGAACATGGCGACGGACAGGCCAAAGCCGAATTCCTGCCTTTGATGTTCGGACCAAAGCTAATGAAAGCGTTTGAACGCTTTAAAGCAATCTGGGACCGCGATAACCTGATGAATCCCGGCAAGCTGATAAACCCCTACCGCATGGATGAAAATTTACGTTATGGACCGGACTATCAGATCCCGTTAGTCGATACCAATTTCCAGTTTCCAGACGATCACAAGGGTATCGCTCGCTCTTTCGAGCGCTGTATCGGGATGGCCAAATGCCGTAGCAAAACAACTCCGATGTGCCCCAGTTTCCAGGCGACCGGGGAAGAGCGGTTTTCAACCCGGGGTCGCGCCCACCTGCTACATGAAATGCTGCGGGGAGAAGTAATCAAGGATGGTTGGAATAATCAGGATATCGAGCATTCATTGGAGCACTGCTTATCCTGTAAGGCATGCAAAACAGATTGTCCGACACAGGTCGACATCGCCAGCTACAAAGCAGAATTTATGGCGCAGCATTATTCGGGTAAACGACGTCCTCTTGCACATTATGTATTCGGCCGCATCGGAGAATACCTCCCCCTGCTAGCCCGGATACCGAAACTGGTGAATGCCAGCATCTCCAATCCACTGCTTAAAAAAGTTATTTTCAAGTCGTTTAAGCTGAGCGAAGAGCATAATTTGCCGACCCTGTCACACCAGACATTCAAAGACTGGGCCAAGAAGAACAGTCATCAGCAAGAGGACAACTTTTACTGGTTTGGCGATGAAACGCATCAGCCGGTCATTCTCTGGATCGACAGTTTTAACGGTTATTATCGCACTCAAGTGCTGCAAGCTGCCGTACGTGCACTTTTAAAAGCTAAATTCAGAGTTGG
The DNA here is from genome assembly GCA_036960915.1 of Amphritea sp. GTDB lineage: Bacteria > Pseudomonadota > Gammaproteobacteria > Pseudomonadales > Balneatricaceae > Amphritea. Next base: position 51,256 of record JBALVQ010000022.1, on the reverse strand, counting down.
TGTGGCACGCCGGCGTTTCTGTTGTGGCCGACCTCTGTATGAGCACGGTTTCCTCAAACAGGCTAAACAGCAACTCAATGAGATTCTCGAACAGTTTTATGAGCAGTTGCCCGATAAAGCCAAAGTGATTGTTCTGGAGCCCTCTTGCCTGTCGGTCTTCAAAGATGAGCTACTCAATCTGATGGCGAGTGACCCGCGTGCCCCGGATCTATCCAAGCGAGTCACTACCCTGATTGACTTCCTGAGTGAACAAGGCATCAGGCCGCAGCGCAAAATGGACAGCGGCATATTGCATCTGCATTGCCACCATAAATCCCTGCTCGCCGGGACTCAAGACAAGAGCTGGTTAACAGAATGCTTTGAGCAACTCCCGGAACCGGAAAAAGGCTGCTGCGGTATGGCAGGCAGCTTTGGCATGAAGAAACAAACGCGTGAAATTTCAAAGATTCTGTTTAACCGCAACTTACAACCGGCTATAGCTCAAAGCAGTGCAGAAACCTGCGTTGTGGCTAATGGTTTCAGTTGTAGTGAACAGATCGAAAGCCAGACGGGTCAAAAAACCATGCACCCAGCAGAAATCGTCGAACTCTGCCTTGAACCTGCTAATACAGCAACGTCCCTAGTCGAGTCAGTACCCGATCCCACCGCAAAAATCACCACTAACGACATAGCGCTTTGAAAGCCAATGTCATAACTATTCAGGAGGTAAATTTGGATATACAACACGAATGGAAAAGTCCTTTCACTTACGGACACATACCACTCAATACCAGAGTGTGACGGGTGCAAGGAACTCCGTCATTTATAATACTGATCGTAATAAATAGTAATTGTTAAACAAGGCTTTTATCGAATAACAGAATAATAAATATAGTGATCAACACATGAGCTACCTAACTCCCGAAGACCAACTGGATACAGAGCAGGATGCGGCGATACATCATCGTCTACACTATGGATTCGTTTCACTATGGTTTCAGAGAATTTGACTAGCCCTATAAGTGTGTTTTTTCTATTCACTCCAACTAAATAAAAATAACTCGTCGGAGATTCAATCAATGTCTTATAAATCTATTCAAAAGCTTCTCGTTGGTTCTGCTATAACCGCCGCTCTGGCTTTTTCAGGACTGGCTCAGGCCGATTATCCAGAAAAGTCCGTTAGCTATGTAATCCCGTTTGGTCCAGGCGGTGAGTCGGATATCACGGCCCGTCACCAGCAACCTTTCTTCAAAAAGCTATTCGGTCAGGACCTGATAATATCCTACAAGCCAGGTGGTGGTGGTGCGGTTGGCTGGTCTCAGCTAAATACAATAAAGGGTGATGGTTACAATATGATGGGCATTAACCTGCCGCACATCATTATTAAACCGTTGCAAAAAAATGTGGGTTTTAAAACCGAAGATATCACCGGTGTGTATATGTTTCACTATACCCCGGATGCAATTGTAGTTAGAGAAGACAGCCCTTTCAAAACAATTGAAGATCTAATTGCTTTCGCTAAGAAGAATCCTAACAAGCTACTATTTTCCGGTTCAGGTAAAGGCACAGCCAACCACTTAGCACAGGTACGCTTTGATGAAATGACTGGCATTAAGTCCACCTATGTCGCATTTAAAGGCACAGGTAAAGCGGTTGCAGCACTACTAGGAGAACAGGTTTTAGCTGAGTGGGGCTATACTTCCGTGGGGGCTAAACATGAAGGTAAAGTGCGCATGCTAGCGGTAGCAACTGAATCCCGTCACCCTAGATTCCCTGATGTTCCCACCTTTAAAGAGCTTGGCTATAACCTGGTATCAGGCGCTTATCGCGGTATAGCTGTTCCAAAATCAACGCCTGAGGATATTCGTATAAAGATCTCTGACGCTATCAAAGCCATCAATAATGACAAGGAGTTCCGTCAACGAATGGAAAATGACGGTATGGTGCTGCTGGATGTTCCCTACGAAAAAATGGATGCCTTCCTCGACCAGAAATCAGAAGAATACATCTCTGCGGCTAAACTAGCCGATGTAATTAAGTAAAGGAGCCGGTGTGATGCTTGAATATCTATTTGACGCCCTCACACCGCTTAATCTGCTGTTGGCATTAGCCGGAGTCGTGGCGGGAACCGTTATCGGTTCCCTCCCCGGCCTAACAGCAACGATGGCGGTCGCAGTGCTTGTCCCAATTACCTTTACCATGCCTGTCACCTCAGCGCTAATCATGCTGGGGGCAATCTATACAGGTGCCATATATGGCGGTGCGTATGCCGCTATTCTTCTCAACACACCAGGCACACCCTCTGCTATTGCCACTACTTTTGATGGCTACCCAATGGCGAAGCGTGGTGACGGAGACTTAGCAATAACCCTGGCGTGTATCGCCTCAGTGGTAGGAGGCCTGGTTGGAGCATTTTTCCTACTGGTTCTTGCACCACCGTTAGCGAAAGTAGCACTTGCTTTCGGCCCATCGGAGTATTTCTGGCTTGCCTTGTTTGGCCTGACCTTAATCGCTGCACTGTCTACGGGTAACCTTATCAAAGGGTTGATGGGCGGGTGTTTTGGCCTGTTACTGGCTAGTGTTGGCTCCGCCGCTGTGAGCGGTGACATTCGCTTTACTTTCGGCAGTACAACCATGATTGGAGGGATTGAAACAGTATCCGCCTTGATTGGCCTGTATTGCATCCCCGTACTGATAGATTTGGTTGCGGTGTCAGGCCAGCACCTTACCATCACAGGCGAACAGCGTGGCTATCGCTTAAAGGAAGCCCTTGCTATCTCCTGGAAAAGTAAATTCAATCTGGCTCGCTCATCGGTAATTGGTACTTTTGTTGGTATTTTACCCGGTGCCGGCGGATCGATAGCAGGCCTGGTTGCATACAATGAAGCACGACGAGCTGCTCGTGACAGTTCAAAATTCGGACATGGAGCGCCTGAAGGTGTTCAAGCGACGGAGTCTGCCAACAACGCTACTGTCGGTGGCGGATTTGTACCGACGCTGGTATTGGGAATCCCTGGTACACCACCAGATGCTGTAATATTAGGAGCACTACTTGTTCATGGCCTCCGTATCGGTCCGGATATGTTTAACTCGGAAGGCTCCATTGTCTACACCTTCATCTTCGGACTGATTATCGCGACATTGCTGATGCTACCAGCGGGCTTAATAATTGGTCGTTACGCCTATAAATCAATTATTACGGTGCCAAAAGCACTGCTGGTGCCAACCGTCGCCTTCATGACATTGATAGGTGCATATTCAATACGAAACAGTGTTTCTGATGTATTCATCATGCTTGTTCTGGGTGGCCTAAGCTGGATTCTGAACCGCTTCGGTTTTTCTCCTTCACCTATTGTTCTCGGATTGATTCTAGGAAGCATTGCTGAAGAAGGCTTTGTTCAAAGCTGGACCATAGGTGCCGCTACTGAAAACTTGTTTGGCACTTTCTTCGGGCGCCCTATCTCCATGACCATCATCGCAATGATAGCTATGGGAATGTTTTACCCATTGATTTCGAAAAGAATTCAGTTAAAACGACTGCAGAAGGAGACTATGGAATGAGTACTTCAGTTTCTTCAGAAAAAGTAAAACTAACCACTAAGCGTGATATCGGTGGAATAGTCTGTGCAGCCCTGTTCATACTCATTGGAGCGGCCTGTTTCTACGAAACGACTCAGATGACAGACCCGGACTCCTATGTTTTTCCTCGCATGGTGATCTCTGGCTTGATGATTTTATCCTTTATTTTAATCGTCACTTCCCTATCAAAGCCAGGAACAGCTGAGACAGAAGAAATACCAGGCAAAAATCGCCCATCAACACCACGCCGGGTACTCCTGGTAGCGACATTACTAGGCGTTACTCTATTAATGCCTATTATCGGCTTTGTGTTGTCGGGGTTGGGTGCTTTTATAGCATTAATGTTACTGGCTCAGTACGAGCCATGGAATAAAACAAAAATGGCACTCTATATCATAGTTTCAGTAGCGATTGTCGGGGGCTTTTACGGTGCTTTTAGTTACTTGTTACATGTTCCTCTTCCAGAAGGGGTGCTGTTCCAATCGCTGTAACGTTATGTTTTATTCTTATAAAAACGGTGGCTGCTAAGACAAGCAATAAAGCCCCCCTTCAACTGAATGTTTGTCGATACTATCAGGGATCACTGTTTACACCACAAGGGAACTTCCGACTAAGTTCCTTTGATTCCCTGTGGGTTAAAGAACGGTCAATTGAAAATCAAGGCCTGGTGGACTTGTAGCAGGCTTCCTCGTCGATGTTGAGCTCAATATAGCCTTTAACATCTGCAGGAAAAACAATGAAAGTAATCAATTTATGTAAGTTCAAAGAAGCGGCAAGCTCTGTTCTGACGATACTGGAAGAAGACTTCCAGTTTAGCGCTGAAGAAAGGGGGCAGGCATTATTACTAGCCATACAGATACTTGACGATGAGGAACTGCTTGGAGAACTAGAGAAAGCCTGAAAATAAATCATCTGTATTTTCTGCGAGCACTGGATAGCAGGCCACTTATTCACCCTATTCTGTCTAACAAATTCCTTTAGATGGAACGGGCTGTATTCAACAGCAATAAACATCGCAGGTACTCTCATGTCAGCAATCTTTCATTTGCAAAGGGACAGCAACGCAGAAACGCTGCAAAACCAAATTCGAAAGCAACTGGTCAGTGCCATTCTTGGGGGGTTCTTACCTGAAAATGAGCCGTTGCCTTCTAGCCGCAGCCTCGCCAAGACGCTCAATGTGGCACGTAATACAATTGTATTGGTCTACGATGAGCTAGCCGCCGATGGCTATCTCACCTCGGTTGAACGAAGCGGGTATTATATCGATCAGCGCTTCTTACCCGATGATCTCGACAAGAAGCTCTCGAGTGCCGATGAAGAACGGTGTGACAAAGTCGACTGGTCGCAGAAACTGAAAGTAAAAAACGGTTCGAAAGCCACCCCGAGCCAGGCGCACTCCTGGCAGTCTTACCCCTACCCTTTTGTATATGGTCAACTGGATTCAAAACTCTTTCCTATCAATAGCTGGCGTAAATGCTGGCGTGATGCGGTCAGTGTACAAGCCATCCGCGACTGGACATCCGACCGTTACGACAGTGATGATCCACTACTGATCGAACAAATACAGAAACGTATTCTGCCAAGCCGTGGCATTCAGGCGGATAAAGATGAGATTCTGATCACTGTTGGTTCGCAACAAGCATTGTATCTACTGGCTCAATTACTACTGGATGAGTCGTCCAAATTTGGTATTGAAGACCCCGGCTATGTCAGCGCCGGACACATTGCCTCCGTGTTTGGGGCAGAAGTGATCAGCCTGCCAGTGGATGAGAACGGCCTTGTACTTGATAAGCGTCTGGATAATTGCGATGCCCTCTATATCACCCCCAGTTATCAGTGCCCAACAACAGTTACCATGCCGCTTGAAAGACGCCTGGCATTGCTCGAAAAGGCTCGAAAACAGGACTTCGTGATATTTGAAGACGACTACGAGATGGAGATGAACTACCATTCCAATCCCATCCCCGCACTGAAAAGCCTGGATACTCACGATCGGGTGTTGTACGTCGGTAGCCTATCCAAAACGCTGGCCCCCGGACTACGCATGGGTTTTATGGTTGGACCTAAGGCGTTAATACAGGAAGCCCGCAACTTACGTCAGCTGATGCTGCGCCATCCACCGCTTAATAATCAACGCGCAGTCGCACTATTTCTCGCCCAGGGCTACCACGATGCCCTGCTACGCAAGCTGGCGCGTAGCTTCCAGCAACGCAGCGAAATAATGGCAGCCGCCCTGGATAAACACCTACCGGGCAGCTATATCCGACCATCCGGTGGTTCTTCATTCTGGTGCGAAGTTCCGCAGCACATAGATACGGCTGAGTTGAAATATATTGCCGCGGAAAAAGGCTTGTTGATTATCTCCGGCGACAGCTATCACTACAGTGATAACTTGCCGCACAATTATATTAAGCTGGGCTTCTCAGCTATTGCGCCGGAAGCTATCAAAGCAGGTATAGAAATACTGGCCGGATTGATTAAGGACATGAATTGATTAATCCGCCAGCTCCCGTCCGATACACTCAAACTTATCCAGCCGCTTCACCAGATGCCCGAAGGATACTTCACCGTTAGCCAACGGTCAGACTGATATTGGTACGGCCTTAAGATTGCGCGGAATTCACATAGAAACTGTCAGTACGCATAGTACTAATGTAATAAATCATCCCCACCCTGAGCAGGGAGGGCAAACAGGGAGATGTGTATTCAGGTTAAGACTGAATAACTGGCGGATCAGTATGAGTTTAAACGCTGCGACCTGACTGAGGTCTGAGCTCAGGCTGATTATCCGCAGCTTGAAGCCGATTCGCGATAACAGAACCAAAATCGACAAAATATCTTTGCCAAAGTGGAGCAATCGGCATTCTATCCCGCCAGAGTAGTACCTAAAACAAGCTACTCGTCAAATAAAATGCGACTGCCAGTTACCCCGTAGTTTAGTTGCCCAACTTATAATCACGGTGGGACAAAAATGGCAGGGGGAAAGTCAGCATGTAAGTCAACGCACCGCCGACCTTACGGATACACCAACTAAGATCTTCCGCAATCGCCATCTGGCGGCGTAAGTCTGAGTTGTTTTGCAGCACTTGGTGAATATTACCTTCTGAATAATTCATTTAAATTCTCCTAAGTATGAAACGCAAAACTTGATGGATGAAACAGTGCTGACATCTTACTGAAAAAACAGGGAGGAAAATAACGAGTTTTATTATACTTAAACATGAAAAAAAACTAACCATATGAGCTCGCGTATAAACCACTCAATTCGATGATCAGTATTTATACTACTCAAAGTTGATTTTCGATTATGTCTCCAGTGTGGCGTAGGACTAAACCGCTACCGCGGCAACGGGTGCCACCATTAAACAACGTTGCAAACTCCATATCACCGTGATCCTTAGCTGCATTGTCCTATGAGAACGGAGGGTATTTTCCCTTCGCTTATTGATAGGAGCAAGGAGCAGCATGGCCATTTCCAACACAACAGTTAGCCGCTTACGCCAGCGCTTTATTGACGATATGAGCCTGCGCAAGTTAGCGCCCAAACGCAGTCCGGTTACATCCGGGCTGTTAAAAACCTGGCACGATTCCTGGGCCGTTCCCCCTATACAGCGACGCCTGAAGATCTCCGCCGATTCCAGTTGCAGATGGTTAGCGGCGTGGGTGGTTCATTACATTAGTACCTTCAGTCGTCCAGAGTTTGCGACACAACCCAGAAAGTTTGAACGCTACACATTACAAAAACACCAAATACGCCTGCGGCGCCTTTGTATATCGTCTGTTAGTTATAGTGTTTGATAACTAACTATTGTCTTTCTCTTACTCAGCCGTTTCGTGAAATTCATCAGCTTCAGCTTTCTTTTTACCAACAATCACCGCCAGAATAATACCCAGCTCAAACAATAACCACATCGGAAAAGCTAACAATGTCTGTGATATCACATCCGGCGGTGTCAGCAACATACCCATCACAAAACAACCCACGATCACATAGGCACGCTTGGCTCGCAGGCTTTGAACATCCGAAATACCTGTCCATACCAGCAACAGTGTTGCAATAGGAATCTCAAAGACCACACCAAAAGCAAAGAACAGCTTTAGCACAAAGTTCAGATAGCTTCTGATATCCGTCATTACAGCTACATTCTCTGGCCCCACACTGGTGAAAAAACCAAAGATGATCGGGAATACTACAAAGTAGGCGAATGCTATACCGGCATAAAACAACATAATGCTTGAAGCCAGTAACGGCACTGCGAAGCGTTTTTCATGCTTATATAACCCTGGAGCAACAAATCCCCAGATCTGATGCAGGATAATTGGCATGGCTGCAAAGATTGATGCCACCAACGCCAATTTAAACGGCGCAAAGAATGGCGAAGTCACATCTGTTGCAATCATGCTGGTACCTTCAGGTAACAGCCCTGTCAGCGGTGCAGACAGTATTGAATACAGATCATTAGCAAAATAAAACAGACCCAGGAAAATAACCAATATCACCAGCAGAGCACGCATCAGGCGCGTACGCAGCTCCACCAGATGCGAGACTATAGGTTGCTCCTGATCCTGCTCGGGCAGGTCATGGTTAGGATCGATCATCGGCCGTTGGCTTATCTTCTGTTTGCTGAGTTTCTTCACCGCTCGTGCTTGATGCAACATCAGGCTCTCGGATAGAAGTCTTGTTTATGGCAGGCTCGGTCACATTTTGTTCTAAGGGAGAGTTATCGCCTCGCGCTTCAGAGAATGGCTTCTGCATCTCTTCAAGCTCCTGGTCCAGCTCTTCCTTTTGTATTGATACCTGACGCTTCATCTCTTCGAGACGTAGCTCTTCACTAATTTCAGACTGTATACCACTTAAAGTACGGCGAGCTTTCCTTACCCATAAACCAACGGTGCGTACAGCAACCGGTAATTTATCGGGGCCAAGCACAACCAGTCCTACAACCGCAATTATTAGAAGCTCTGCAAAGCCGATATCAAACATCGAGTACTACCTGATTACTTATCGGCTTTAGGTTCTTCTTTCGCAGCTTCTTTTGCTGCTGGCTTTTCACCCTCAGCAAAGTCAGCATCGGAAGGAATCTGTTTCTTCTCTTCTTCAGGCGCGCCGTTCATAGCTTTCTTGAAGCCTTTAACCGCACTGCCCACATCACCACCGATATTACGCAGTTTCTTGGTTCCGAACAGCAAAATAATGATCAGAGCCAGAATCGCCAGCTGCCAAATACTAATACCACCTAACATGTTGTTGATCTCCGTCTTACATTGGGGGCAGTTTACCGCCACCCATCAAATGAAAATACATAGGGTATATTTCCTGCCGGCTTCCAGCATCCGTATTGGTAATTATCCGAAAGCCTGACAGCAAAACTTGTTATATCGAGAACTTGAGGACTTACATCCTCATATTATGATATTGATTCGCAATCGTCCTCCTCAAGACCATATTTCCATAATAATAAAAATCAGAATTCTTATCTAATTATAAAACAACAAACAGTATAACTTAAACTTATATATCAATGCCAATCACCGGTCGCCCACGAAATTCTTCTCGTGAATAGCCAATCTGCTTTGTACCAGAGCAATGACCAAAAGAGCGAAGATCATCTTTTACAAACCAGGGATGACTACGTAATACTTCCGCACTTACTTTTTTATTATTGCTAGCCATTTAAAGCTTTATAAATGATACTTATTGATTTGATAAGAAATGAATATTTAAACTCATCAGTACTAATAACAGGCAGATGTAATTTTCGTTTCAAGCGGGACCCACATACCATTACAACGATTGGATTCAATTGCAGTATCCACAAACCTTACACCTTCAACACCTTCGGATATTACAGGGTAGAGCTGAGCTTCCAGTTGCGAGATACGATCCATTTTTGAGGCAACAACTGATTCAGCAAAGTCAGCATAGAGGATAGCGACCCCATCCCGATACTCTTCAGGATGCTCAATGGAAACCCTACTGGCACGGTTTGCTGCTTCATATAGACCCGGACCGTCTATGGTCAGAAGTTGCGCCGGGGCTTCAAGACGACTGTGCAGCAACTCGTTCGGATGCTCTTGATGCCACTCAATTCCTCCCTTGGTGCCAAACACTCTTAAATAAAGACCATGTCCCGCACCTGCGGCAGCCTGAGTAATCAAAAAAGAACCACGCGCGCCGTTTGAGTACCTCAACTGAATACTCGTGTAATCAGTAGCTTTACGACCGGGAACCAACGTAGTCGTATCTGCACTCAGTTGATCCGGAAGCATTCCCGAAACGAAGTGACTCAGGTGGTAGCAGTGGGTCCCAATGCCTGCGACGATAAGGTCATCTCCTGCCACCTCAGAATCAATATGCCAATTGGTGTTATTCTTTTCCGCCTCGTTCAATTGCGCCAAATGGCCCTGAACATAGTCGCATTGGATCATACGGATTTCACCCAGATCTCCGGCTTCGACCATCGCTTTCGCCTGTCGAACCATCGGGTACCCCGAGTAGCCATAAGTAACACAAAACTGTAAACCCGACCTGTCGACGCGCCTTTGCAAGTCATGCGCCTGATGTAAAAGATTGGTTAGTAGTGTTTCACAAATCACATACATCCCGTGATCCAGGGCATCACAGGCAACTTCGTAGTGGCTGTTATTCGGAGTCATAATGGCAATTACGTCGATGCCATCATCGCGCATCGATTCGGCTTCGATCATCTCAGATGCTGAACCGTAATTGCGTGGAATACCCAGTTCATGTTCAGCCCGTCTTGAACGTTCAGAATCAGAAGAGAGCACCGAAGCAACCACTTCATACTCCTCATTCATTAGCGCTGCAGATCGATGTACACTACCGATGAAGGATCCGGGGCCCCCACCTACGACGCCAAGTCGCAAGCGTCGCCCAAGATTTTCTATAACATAGTTGGTCTTCATTGGTTGCTCCGATACATGATTATCAATCATCTGGCACATGGCACTAGCCCATGAGAAAGCGCTTAACAGCCTGCCAGGATTGGCTTTGCCAAGAACCGAGAATAGCCTGCTGAACTAACTTGCTAATCAATGGCAACGACCAATGCTTTATTGAGTCCCGGATCGCCAGGGAGCGATATTGATCACTCTTCAGGGTTTAACTAGTTCGCTGGGACATATATATCATTTTGGCTGCGAGAATCATTTTGACCAAGTCATTACTGCCCTGAAGCATTCCAACTATCGCAAATTCATTCGGTTGCACCTATATATCACCCTTCAGTGGGTACAACAAAAACAGCGCGTTTGGAGTATTTTATAACCTTTTTTGTAGTAGCGCTGGAACGACCAAATTTATTATGAGACCCCATAACTATGACATCTGCATTTAATTCATTCGCCTGATCAACAATCGAATAGCTACTTAAGCCATTTACAACCCGCTGCTCAATTTCAGGCAGGTCTACTCCTGCCATTTCATCCTGATAAAAAGCTGCCAACCGCTTTTTCATCGTCTCTTTGGTTTCTTCTGTAGCCTCATTCTGCAATCTTTTGAGATCATTTTTACTCAAATAACTCTGGATAGCGATTACAGTACTTTCACCTAATGGTTTAAGCACGTGTAACATAACAAGCTTTGCCTGATAAAGATTCGCTAATTTCACCGCTTGTCGAAATACAGGCCGGGTATGATCACTCAAAGAAGTGGTATATAGAATAGTTTTAAATTCTGGTAAGGACATGGTAGCTCTCCAACTTCATATCTTTTAATTAACATTCATTCAATACTGGCTTTAATACTGATAACCCACCCCAACAGCAGGGTCTATTAACAGATTCAAAGCATGATATTTTTTTTGAGTCTGTTCTTTAGCTAACTAATTAAATATTTAAAAAAAGGCAGGAACTTCCCTAAAGAAGCCCCACCCAAAACCGGAATAACAGAATTCGGCTGTTATTCCGCAAGTGCCCGGCAATAATATTCATAATCCGCAACAAACCATGACTTTACCGCACAAGCTAGCACCTAAAGCTTCCTATATAGCGTTAACTAGCGAGCAAGAATCCGTAAATAAATTTATTCTGAAACAAATAGACATCTCATCAAAACAACACCCTGCATCGAATAGTGCATGGCAACTGCTGCAGTTTCATCAATGCCAGCTCGCTGTGCTCGGCGTCGATATCCATCACCACGTAACCCACCTTATCGTTGGTCTGCAGGTACTGGCCACTGATGTTAATTGCGTTCTCGGAGAACACGTTGTTAATGCTCGCCAGCACCCCAGGGACGTTCTCGTGTATATGCAGAAGACGGTGCTTGCCCGGGTGTGCTGGCAAGGCCACCTCGGGAAAGTTGACCGAGGTTATGGTAGAGCCATTGTCGCTGTACTTGACCAACTTCTGCGCCACCTCGTACCCGATACTCTCCTGCGCCTCCATGGTGCTGCCACCCACGTGGGGGGTCAGAATCACATTGTCGAACTCACGCAGGGGAGAAATAAACTCTTCGTCGTTGGACTTTGGCTCGACGGGGAAAACGTCTATGGCCGCGCCCAACAGCTTGCCAGAATCAAGCGCCGCGCAGAGATCGTCAATTTCGACAACGGTGCCGCGGGCAGCGTTGATCAGGATGCAACCCTCTTTCATCTGCGCAAACTGCTCGGCGCCTATCATATACCTGGTTGACGCAATCTCGGGAACGTGGAGGCTGACAATGTCGCTGGTTTCCAACAGCTCTTTCAAAGAGCCTATCTGGGTGGCGTTGCCAATTGGTAGTTTGCTGACCACGTCGTAAAAGCAGACCTCTATCCCCAGAGACTCGGCCAAGACGCTGAGCTGAGTACCTATGCTGCCATAGCCGATGATACCAAGACGCTTGCCACGGATCTCGTATGAGTGCTTGGCGGACTTACTCCACTCACCGCGATGGGCCTTGGCACTCTTCTCCGCCACGCCCCGCAGCAGGATAATCGCCTCGGCCAGCACTAACTCTGCCACGCTTCTGGTATTGGAGTACGGTGCATTGAACACAGTGATGCCACGCTCAATCGCCGCGGTAAGGTCGACCTGGTTAGTACCAATACAGAAGCAACCAACTGCCAGTAGCTTTTCCGCTGCGGACAGCACTCTGTCATTCAGCTGGCTGCGAGAGCGAATACCGAGAAAGTGTACATCCTTGATCCGCTCAATCAGCTCCTCTTCCGGTAACGCGGTACTCAGATATTCGATATTGCTGTAGCCGGAGGCTTTCAGGGTATCGACCGCTGACTGGTGCACACCTTCCAACAGGAGAATTTTGATCTTGTCCTTCTTCAGGGATGTTAAATTTCTCATACTCATAACCTGGGATAATCCTTAAAAGTAGTGATTAATAAGCTGCCGTTGCATTCCTTTTCATAAACTGTCCGGGGAACCCGTGTAATGCCCTGAATACTTACTGTTCCGTTGACCCATTCAACGAAACCACAGGGTTAATTGCTGCATTTGCAGGCTGTAAACCTGGAATTTTATTGCCAATAAAACCTTCCGCTGCAGCAGTTTTACTTGCACTGGAAGCGCTGAGTCATGTTTTCCTGCTGAGAAGCCTGATCCGCCAATTCACCGGCAAAATCAAGAATTTCATGTCCTAACTGATTCCCTTTCCTGGCGCTATCGGTGACATCTACCATGTTATCGCTGATCGACATACAGGTTTGTGCAACCTCTTCAATACTCACGGACAGCAGGCAACTCTTCTCCGTGGTCAGATTCACCAGAGATTTGATCTGATCAACAACGCCCGCAGCATTATCTCCAAGCTCACGACTTTCCAACACTTTACTTGCCCCGGCCGCCATTGCTAACATCAGCGCCTGCAGCTGTTGCTGCATATCACCGATGATGGTATCTATTTCTCCCGTAGCCTCGACAGTTTTTTCTGCCAACGTCCTGACTTCGTCGGCGACCACAGAAAAGCCTCGTCCAGCGTCTCCAGCACGGGCAGCCTCAATGGCCGCATTCAACGCCAGCAAGTTGGTTTGAGAAGCCAAGCCGTTAATCATGTCGGTGACACCATCAACTTTTGAGGACGCATTGTTAAGAACACTTGCGCGCTGATCCAGATCCTCAAATACCTGAGCGAGTGTAGTCATCGTTTGAAGAGCATTATTGATGACATCTCCACCATTTTCCGCAACATCGCCAGCTGTAATGGATTGCTGATGTGATTCTTCGGTGGCTCTAGCCATCTCACTGACCGTCCGACTGATCTCTTCTATCGCTGCTGCTGCCATCTGGGTTTGTTGGTTGGTTAACTCATTACCAGTCACCATCTCATCTATCGTTGAAGTGAGTTTGCCGGACATGTGTTCAAGCCTGTTGCTTCCGTTTATTACTTGAAACAGTATTTCTGAAAGGGTTTCAGTCAGTTGGTTGACCGCAACACCGACCTGATCGAATTCATCATTACGGCGTGCGTTGGCATCTAACCGTTGGGTCAGGTCGCCCTCGGATATTTTGCCCAAAGAGGTAACCGCCTGATGCAAAGTACGGCTCGCTTGCCGATGAGCGATCAACAACAATCCTAAAACCACTCCTGCGATAAGTAAGCCACTGATTACGATCTTCATACTCGCCTTATCACTGGCGGTACTCATATCAATTCTGGCCTGTTTCAACATTTCAAACTGTTTGTCGGTTCGAGTGTTGATTATGTCCAGTATTTGATCTCTATGACTTACAGCAAGACGATCATACTTACCTAAATCAATTAGCTGAGACCCAAACAAATTCAACGGTGTGCGTACGGCTTCTATTTTCGGGTCAAAAAACTCTTCAAAATTCTGCTCCCGAACAAGCTCATGAAAATGCTCCAATGCGTTTTTTACATTGAGGAAACTATCCTCGTTCTGATTGTCTATCAATAGATCAAGAGCATCGCGTATTGCCTGGAAACGTTCTTTCATGGCAGCAAACAAGCCATCCCCCAACGCTTCCATTGAAATCTTCAGATCCCCCCTTAAACCACTATTGGAGTCATGCCCCAGCAACTCTGTAGCAGCCAACCACTCTTTGCGGGCCACAGTCCAATCTGACAACAGTTTTCGTAGGGAATTATCCTCTATACCTGCTGCTCCACCAGAAGAAATAATGGGTTTGTAGGCTTGATAGAATCGATCAAGTTCAACTGCAACATCGGCATCTCGTAAGGTAAGGCGACTGATCTGCTCCGTCATGTCCAACTTCAAACGAAAAAGATGCGCTTGTTTTTGATTGAGAGTATCAACATCTTCTGAAGCATCGACTAGCAGATTGAGCGATGTTATGGATAATCCCGACAACACCGTAAAGCCAATCCAGGTAAAAACAACAGCCAACAATAGCTTTTGCTTGAAACCGATGGTTACAAAATTCATTTACTCCCTCCAATCATTTGCAGATGCTGTGTGGAGGCGGATCCGCCATTTCACCAGCAGCCGCCACAGCTGTACTGCCAACCAGTTGCTCTGCCAACATCCTACCAACACAGGCGACCACAGAAATTCCCCTCCTGCGTCCCCCAGTACAAGCAGCGTCATTCGCTGCGGTCAATTTACGAGCTACGTTTTACCGTTCCGTCCAGTTACCGAAATCTGCGCATCTTTTTGTAGAGGCTCATCGAGTTGTTGAGCCTCATCAAGGCTACTTTTCGAGCTATGTTCTGACAAAAGACGCTCTTGATGCTGAAATATATCCCAGGTCAGCTTGCTCTCTACAAAGCATCTGCGCTCGGCAATTACCAAAGGTTGTTCATTTTGAGCATCAGTCAGAAAATCAAACTGCTCTGACAATTCACCAGTAGCCGGATTTCGTATTTCAAAACTCATCTATCCCTCTCCTTTTGACGGCTAACTCAGGCATCAAATCGATCGTCGATCTATCGATTAAACAGTTTGATCACCGTGGAACAAACGCACTACGTGGCGTGCCTCAGCAAAAAACAACCAGCGCTCAACCAGCAAACCCGCGACAACCAGCAGCGCGGCAACAACTGTTAAGACGCTACTTGAAACCAGCAGCAGGAGAAACGGTACGACAAAAGCCATTACCAGCATCAACAGACGCAGGCGTACTAGCTTGTTAGCCGCAACGGTGTAACCAAACTCATTATTGAGGAAACCGTTAGAGGAGTGCCCCTGATCCAGCAAACGCACACTCGCCTGCGTAAAGCCGGTTGCGGTATTGATCGTGCTGCCCGCAGGCTTACCGATCCAGAACAGGTAGATCACCTTGACTACAGCGCCCAACACCAACAGCCCCAGGGCCAGTTGTTGCAAAGCACTGGACAGATCACCAGATACCACCGCCTGCACTGTCGCCAGCAACAAAGAGCCGGACATCAGACCCAGGGCAATATAATTAACCGGCGTGAGTGAAGAGTTCCACTGACGGATCGTTTTCAGGCTGGCATAGATCATACTGGTACAGAACAAAGTCACCATCGCCAGCACAGCAGCGATGATACCCGCCAGCAGGAAAACACCGCCAATCTCAGCTCCGTTCATCCAGATACCGGCCAGATAGATCAGCAGGAATGGGTAGTATAAAACAGCAAACACCGCTTCACGGGATAACCAGGAAGTTTTGAAGCGGCTGAACGAGCGCCAGGCATTCTTGGGATTTGCCAGGTGCAGCGTCGAGGACAATAAGCCCACCGATATCAGCAAAAATGACAGCACACCACCGCTCAGCAGCACCGTACTATCCTGCAGCTGTGACAGGCCGCTGAGATGACCCAGTACCATCAATGTAGTCAGGCCGTAACCGGCACCTGACATCACGGTAAACACCAAAACTGAAAAAGCCGGATGCATAGTAAAGTCTCCGTATTGGGATAACGGGGCAGGCTATTCGCATAACCCCGTTACACCTCTGCCGCACTAATTCGACAGATTTTTTTATAGTTATTCTGTCACCCCGCGAATGCGGGGATCCACATTTCTATGGATTCCTGCCTGCGCAGGAATGACGTTCACTTATCTTGCGATAACCTTATTAACCCAGCCCTTCACCGTGTCTTTCAGCGAAGTTGGCTGATACATCTCTACCACCGGCTTATTACGCGGTGGCAGGTATGTGTTCACCGGGTTGTAACCCAATTCAGGCATCAACTGCTTACCGGCACGCTCACGTACCAGCTTGCTGACTTCCGAATTCGGATCATCAAAGTCACCAAAGGTACGCGACTTGGTTGGGCAGGTAAGTACACAGGCTGGCTGACGCTCAGCCTCTGGTAATTTCTCGTCATAAATACGATCAATACACAGGGTACACTTCTTCATCGTGCCCGCTTGCGGATCGAGCTCACGCGCACCATATGGACATGCCCAGGAACACAGGTTACAACCCATGCACTTATCCTGATCGACCAGCACGATGCCGTCTTCAGTACGCTTGTAAGATGCACCTGTGGGACAAACCGTCACACAGGCCGCATCTTCACAATGCATACACGACATTGGCATATGCACGGTTTTACTGTTCGGCGAGTCATCCACTTCATAGGTACGGATACGGTTTAACCAGGCACCGTTGGGATCACGACCGTAAGGGTCTTTATCCGACAATGGACCAATCGTGCCCGAGGTGTTCCACTGCTTACACGCAGTGGCACAGCCGTGACAACCCACACAAGAATCTATATCAACTACCAGACCTAATTTCATCTTATTATTCTCCGTCTGCAGTTACTTCTCGCCGCGTGTCAGAATGTCTGACAGGGTGCGCAATAGGTTGACATTTTTATGACTGGTATAGCTCAGCATATCCGGCGATGGCTTCGCGTTCGGCTGCGGCTTCAGTGGCCCGAAGTGCGGCCAGCTGCCGGTTTCACCCGGAGCTGCAGGGGTGATTTTTACCCGCAGGTCATACCATGCCGCCTGCCCTGTAATCGGATCAGAGTTGGTTACACGGTCAATTTTGTCACCTTTTTGCGGTAGCAGTTCGGAGATCAAATGGTTCATCAGGAAGCCATCGGTCGCCTCATTGGCATCCTCCGACAAGCCCCAGGCACCAGCACGCTTACCGATGGCGTTCCAGGTCCAGACGGTCTGCTCGTTGGTGCCTTCCATGAGCTTAACCTGCGCACGAATTTTGCCGTTATGCGACTCAACCCACACCCAGGACATATCCTCAATGCCGTCACGCTCAGCCGCCACGCGGTTCATGTACAGATAGTTCTGTGACATGATCTGGCGCAACCAGGCGTTCTGGCTATCCCAGCTGTGGTACATGAACATTGGACGCTGGTTGACCGCATGATAAGGGTACTCTTCGCGATCTATACGCTGCTCTTCCAACGGCATGTAGTAGATTGGCAACGGATCGAAGTACTCGACCAGGCGCTCCTTGTGGTGCTCTTCGGTTGGCATGGGGCCGTCATACAAACCCTGGCCAGCCAAACGGAACGTCTGCAGCTTTTCAGAGTAAAGCTCGATAACGATCTGCTCGGTCGATCCGATCCAGCCCGCCTCTTTAGCCAGCTCCAGGTAATCGCGGTTAGCATGGCGCATATAGCGCTGGTTCATGCCCAGCTCAAATTCAAAGAAACCTTCGTTTTCTTCGTACGCTTCCCACTGACGTGGATTCGGCTCGCCGCGCAGGGACTTGTCACCGTCTTTACCGCGGTAACCCGCCAGGAAGCCTATACCCGGCTCCTTCTCGAAGTTAATGATAAAGTCTTTGTAGTCGTCGTACTTACGGCCACCTTCCTCATCGGTGAATGCCGGGAAGCCAAGGCGGCCCGCCATCTCAACCATCACTTCCTGCCAGGACACTACGTCACGGTCCGGCTTGATTACCGGGATACGCACTGAATCACAGGCCGCATGGGGTTCGGAAATCGGACGATCCAGCATAGAGATCGTGTCGTAGCGCTCAAGATAGGTGGTATCCGGCAGTACCAGATCAGAATATGCCACCATCTCGGAGTTAAACGCATCCGAGCAGACGATAAACGGTATCTTGTACTCGCCGTCATCTTCTTTGGAACACAACATTTCCAGCGTCTGAGCGGTGTTCATGCTGGAGTTCCAGGCCATATTAGCCATGAACAGCATCAGCGTATCGATCTTGTAGGGATCGCCTTTCACGGCGTTGCTGATCACCATGTGCATCAGGCCGTGACAGGAGATCGGCGCATCCCAGCTGTAAGCCTTATCGATACGTAACGGCTTGCCCTCGGCATCAATGACCAGATCTTCAGGACAGGTTGGGAAACCCAGTGGGGGTGATTTCAACGGCGTATTCGGCGCCATCTCTTTGGCAGGCTTGATGCCGGGTGGAATATGTTTGGGGAACGGCGGCTTCGCCAGGTGACCACCCGGGCAGTCCACGGTCCCTAACAGCACTTGCAGCAAGTGAATTGCACGACACGTCTGGAAACCGTTGGAGTGCGCAGAGATACCGCGCATCGCATGCATGGAAACCGGACGCCCGATAAACTTATCCTGCTTACGTCCCGCCCAGTCGGTCCACTCGACATCGATGGTGATGCTTTCCTTGAAGGCAACATGCGCCATTTCCAACGCCAGACGTTCGATATCTTCAGCAGCAACACCACACTCTTTAGCGGCAACTTCCGGTGAGTACTGATCGTCCATGTACTTCTCGACCATGATATCCATGGCGGTACGCAGCGGTTTGCCCTCTGGCGTACGTAAATCGACACCTTCAAGCGCACTGCCAAACAGCGCCGGGGTAATATCAGGCAGGTTAGCGTCAACAAAGGTTTCCTTAACCAGATCCCACACCTGTGGCTGGCCAGGCTTGCCATCTTTTTCAGGGCCCCGGTAGAACAAGCCGTCGCCCATTTCCCCCGGCGTATTAACAACCAGCTGAGCAGAGTTGGTGTAGCGAATCAGGAACTCATCATCAATCAGCTGATTTTTCAGCAGCACATGCGCCATGGACAGCGCCAGGATACCGTCGGTACCCGGACGGATAGCCACCCATTCATCGGCAATCGCCTGGTAACCCGTACGTACCGGATTGATAGCGACAAACTTGGCACCACGCTCTTTCAGCCGTTTCAGGCCGAGCTTAATCGGGTTAGAGGCGTGATCTTCCGCCACCCCCCACATCATGAAGTACTTGGTATTTTCCCAATCCGGATCACCAAACTCCCAGAAGGCATGGCCCATTGTGTACAGGCCACCTGCCGCCATATTCACCGAGCAGAAGCCACCGTGTGCCGCCCAGTTGATGGTGCCGAACTGGCTGGCCCACATACCGGTAAACGCCTGCATCTGGTCACGACCAGTGAAGTAGGCCAGTTGTTTTGGATCGGTCGCACGGATGTGTGCCAGGCGTTTCTCCAAAATATCCAGCGCCTGCTCCCACGAGATCTCTTCAAACTCACTTGCACCGCGCTCAGTACCCGGCTTACGCAATAGCGGGGAGCTTAGTTTTGCCGGTGAGTATTGCTTCATAATGCCGGAATTACCCTTGGCACAAAGCACACCCTTGTTGACGGGATGGTTAGGGTTACCCTGAATAAAACGAACCTTGTTATCTTCGACTGTGACCTTGATGCCACAACGACAGGCGCACATATAACAGGTTGTGTATTTAGTCTCTTGCTTATCTCGATCTTCAAACACGGGGAGGCCGGAATTATCATTACGGGTTGAAACTGCGCTCTGATCAACGTTTAGGTAATTACTTTCCAACAAAGTTAAGTTGGATTTTAGATTGCTCATATGTCTACACCAATCGAATAACGGATCTCAGCTCGCCACCAAATACCACGGCAGGCCGGCTCATAGAGACAATTTACAGGCCCAGCATGTCATTTGCAAGATATATTATGTCTTATATAAGACATGATACAATTTAAAGGAACGATCCCATGCAAATACCGGGATAGTTCAGAAAGAATCCAACAAATAAACACGCAGCGATTACTGCGATAGCACGTCAAGAGAAAGGGAGTTTAATACGAATCGATTGAGCAGAAAGTCGTAAAACCGGGATGCCAGACAAGTCCCGGCGCGTCTATAAGATTTACGCAGCACTCAAAATGAAGCTATGAATACATAAAACATCTACAAAAAAAGGCCTGAATAGAACACTCAGACCTCATCAGAACTACCTAGATCAGCCCTGTCTACACCAGAAAAAGAACTAGATCAGCTCAACCATATATTGATGATGCTCGGTAAGACAGCGGCTGACACGGAGTTCGATGGCGTTCCCATTCAGCGCACAGGCTGTACGCTCTATCTCAAGAAGCGGCGTACCCGCTTCGACCTGTAGATGTTCCACTTCCTCTACTCCCGCACTCACGGCTTTCAGCCGCTCCACGGCTTTAACCACAGAAATACCGTAACCGCGTTGATAGAGACTGTATAAAGTGTTGGGTAGAGGCTGTTTCTCAGCAAGCAAGGGGAACATAGCCTGGGGTACAGATAAAATCTCGTAGATCACCGGTTGAGCATCGAGTTTACGAAGGCGCACAACTCGGGTTACCAGGTCACCAGCCCTGAGCCCCAGTCGCTTTAATTCCAATTCGTTTGCCTCCATATTTTCGACACTGAGGGTTTCACTTTCGGGAAGCTGTTGCTGATCGTCAAGATTCACCAACCGGAAGAAATGGAAAAGCGCATGCTCCTGGGTATGCTCAGGAACAAAGGTCCCCAACCCTTGTCGCCGCACCACCAGCTTTTCGGCCGCCATCTCATCAAGCGCTTTACGTACAGTTCCCTGGCTTACGTTAAGCTCAGACGCCAGTCTGTTTTCACTGGGCAAGCTCATGCCAGGCGCCCAGGTATTGTCTATAAGACGCTGCACCAGGAGCTGTTTAACCTGCGCATAAAGCGGAAGGAATTGAGTAAGGCTTTTTTCTGTTGTCATAGTCTAACGTTACCAGGAGCCTGTCATAATTGACCGACAGTAGAGAAAGAAGTCGATTTGATAAAAATTTTCGATTATATGAGGCGAATAGAGAGTTTTTAACGAGAATAATCGTAAAATATAACCAAAATCGTTTTTTCGCAGTAAACCAGTGTTAAATCCGACAGTCTCCTTGCCACTCGCGTTGCGGGTGACTCGATTACCGGATATCTATTTTAGTACGCAACTATGCACCTTTAGCCCTTTTCAGGCAAGAGGCATTGTGTATAAGATGTGGTAGAAAGCGCTAGGATAAGCGCTTTGGTTTAAGAAAAAAGAGGGGACTTAAAGTCCCCTCAATGGGAGGGTCAACCTCCCGAGCACATATAGGTTATATCCTTGACATTCAAGCAGTAACAGCTTTTAACAACGCATCGACACTGTCTTTAGCATCACCAAACAACATGCGGGTATTATCTTTGTAGAACAGCGGATTATCGACACCTGCATAGCCGGTCGCCATACTGCGCTTCAACACGATAGTGTTGCCGCCATGCCAGGGTTCCAGAACAGGCATGCCGGCGATGGGGCTATTCGGCTCCTCCTGGGCGGCAGGATTCACGATGTCATTCGCCCCGATCACTATGGACACGTCCACGTTTGGAAAATCCTCGTTGATCTCATCCATCTCATAGACGACATCGTAAGGCACCTTGGCTTCAGCCAGTAAAACATTCATATGCCCCGGCATACGCCCGGCAACCGGGTGAATACCAAAACGTACGTTGACCCCTTTGTCTCGTAGCTGCTTGGTTAGCTCAAAAACCATGTGCTGCGCTTGGGCGACAGCCATCCCGTACCCCGGTAAGATCACCACTTCCTTGGCCGACAGCAACATGTTGCCAGCTTCCTCGGCCTCAATGGAAACCACATCACCGGCTTCACCCGCAGCTGTCGACGGCCCCGCTTTGGCTGTACTGGTTCCGAAACCACCGGCAATAACTGCCAGAAATTTACGATTCATTGCACGGCACATGATGTAACTAAGAATTGCCCCGCTACTCCCCACCAGCGCGCCTATAACAATCAGCAGGTCGTTACTGAGCATAAATCCAGTCGCGGCAGCGGCCCAACCGGAATAACTGTTGAGCATCGATACCACTACCGGCATATCCGCACCTCCGATCGCCAGTACCATATGCATGCCGAATAACAATGCAATGATGGTCATGGCGATTAAGGCAGCCATGCCTGCGCCAGCAACTGATTGCTCAAGAAACGCATTGGCGCACCACACTGCGAGCACCAGCAGCCCCAGGTTGAACCAATGACGCCCCGGAAGCAGCAGAGGCTTGCCCCCTATCTTAGCGCTGAGTTTAAGATACGCGATGATAGAGCCGGAAAAGGTCAGTGCGCCAATCAGGATACCGACATAGGTTTCCAGGTCATGAATGGTTTTATCTACTCCGGTCAGGACACTGCTGTGATCCATAAAATTGGCATAGCCAACCAGCACGGCTGCCAGACCTACCAAGCTATGCAACACGGCTACCAGCTCTGGCATCTGGGTCATTTCGACCTTTTTAGCCATTTTCCAGCCAATGAAACTGCCCAGCGCCCCCGCGCCAAGGAGCAGAAAATAATTATCACTGACGATGCCAATGACAGTCGCTAGCAATGCCAGGCCCATGCCCGCCATGCCATACAAATTACCCCGACGTGCGGTTTCCTGGTTGCTTAACCCGCCCAAGGCAAGGATGAACAAGATCGAAGCAGCAATATAAGATACGGTAACAACTCCAGACGGCATATTATCTCTCCTTATTTAGTGAACATTGCCAACATCCGCTGGGTGACGGCAAAGCCCCCGACGATGTTGATACTGGTGATAAGGACAGCGATCGCAGACAGGATCATAATCCAGTTAGAATCAGAAGAAATCTGAACCAGGGCACCGATGATGATGATGCTACTGATGGAGTTGGTGACACTCATCAGCGGCGTATGCAGTGAAGGCTTCACATTCCAGATCACCATATATCCGATAAAACACGCCAGCACAAACACCATGAAATGGGCCATGAAGGCCGCCGGTGCCACCAATCCCAGGCCGTAGAGGGCAGCACCCCCAACCAGAAAGGGGAGCAGCGTCCTGCCTAGACTGGGGGCTTTCTCCTCCACCTCAGCCACCGGGAGGGCTTTACGCTCGGTAGAGGGTTTTGGTACCGCGGAGAGGATCGGCGCGGGCGGTGGCCAGGAGATCTCTCCCTGGTGGACCACGGTAACGCCACGGATGGCTTCATCGTCCATATTGACGACGATTTCGCCATCTTTTTCCGGGCACAGCTCTGTTAACAGATGCCGCAGATTGGTACCGTATAGCTGACTGGATTGAGTCGCCAGACGGCTTGGCAAGTTGGTATAGCCGATCAGGGACACGCCATGTTTGACCACCACCCGGTCCGCTTCGGTGAGCTTGCAGTTGCCGCCCTTTTCCGCGGCAAGATCGACGATGACACTGCCATCTTTCATGGTTTCCACCATCGCTTCAGTGATCAGCTCCGGTGCCGGTTTACCGGGAATCAGGGCGGTGGTGATGATGATATCCACCTCCATCGCCTGGCGGGCGAACAGTGCCATCTCCGCATCGATGAACTCCTTGCTCATCACTTTGGCGTAACCACCCTCCCCGCTGCCGTCCTCTTCATCGAATTCCAGCATCAGGAATTCGGCATCCAGGCTCTCCACCTGTTCTTTCACTTCCGGACGCGTATCGAAGGCACGCACAATAGCACCCATGCTTTTGGCAGCACCGATGGCAGCCAAGCCGGCAACACCGGCCCCGATTACCAGTACTTTTGCTGGCGGAACCTTGCCTGCAGCAGTAATCTGACCGGTAAAGAAACGCCCGAAATGCTGCGCCGCTTCCACCACTGCACGGTAACCACCAATGTTGGCCATGGAGCTCAGGGCATCCATCTTCTGGGCGCGAGAGATACGCGGCATGCTATCAATCGCCAGCGCCGTCACTTTCTTTTCCGCCAGACGCTGCATCAGGTCGGCATTCTGCGCCGGCCAGATGAAGCTGATCAGGGTCTGGCCTTCGTGCAGCAACTCCACCTCATCCAGGCAGAGTTCAGGATGGGTTTCCGGTGCGCGCACTTTGAGGATAATATCTGACGTCTTCCAAAGCGCTGTGACGCTATCGGCGATATGCACCCCCGCTTCCTGATAGGCCTCATCCGTGAAGTTTGCGGCCAAACCCGCCTGCGACTCAATCGTCACTTCAAAGCCGAGCTTGATAAGCTGCTCGGCTACTTCCGGGGTTGTCGCTACTCGCTTCTCCCCCTCGTGGATCTCTTTAGGTATTCCAATTCGCATGATTCATGTCCCCTCTTTGCTGGGTGAAACATTGAGTTTTTTATAGTTTTTTAGGCGTAAAATCAGGCAGCATAACTCCCCTGGCCTACCAGTGTGTGTTTCTTCGGGAAGTCGAGTGGCCGTCGGCCACTCGTGATATAGCCGGAATGAAGAAGGGAGCCTCTGGCCCCCCTCACTTCGGTAATCGGCGTCCTAGGATGGACAGAGCACGATTTTCGCAGCGGCAGTATTGCCCTGATCCAAGTCGATAAATGCCTGCGACCCTTCATCCAGACCACGGGTCTCGACCCAACTCAAGTCGCCCAGAGCACCGCTATATAAAGCTTGCACGGCGGCCTGCATGTCGACCTGGGTATAGGAGAAACAGCCGATGAAGTTAACCTCGAAGAGGGTTAGCTTACGCACATCCAGATCACCATCCGAGTCTTGTAAACCTACATGCAGCAGGATCCCACCGGATTTAACAGCCGCCACAGAGGTTTGCCGCGTCACTGCAGCCCCAACCGCATCGACTACCAGCTCAAAACTACTTTCCTCAAGCTTGGCATCGTGTATGGGATTGTGAACCTGGCAGGCCCCGGTCGCTGCAGCTGTCTCAAGACGCAGGGGATTGGTATCACTTAGAACGATGTCACGGCAGCCTTTACTCTTGAGAAACAGAGCCACCAGCAGCCCAATGGAGCCGCCGCCGATCACCAGCGCCCGGCCCTCGCTTAAGGGACGAGTCGTCACCTTCTCCGCCAGCGCCAAGGCATGCAAAGCGGTGGCAGCAGGTTCCGCCAATGCTGCATGAACCGGGTTCATATCTGCAGGAATCGGGATCAGATTGCTTTCCGGTATCGTGGTCAACTCGGCCAACGCACCAGGGCGCGCAAGACCGATCGCCGTGCGATCACTGCACAGATTGGTGCGGCCAGTCTGACAATAATGGCACTCGCCACAAGTGATTAACGGGTTAAGCACCACCCGCTGCCCCTTGTAGCGCCCCTCCAGCACCAACCCACAGGCCTCATGGCCCAGAATCAGCGGCGGCACGCGGCGCGGGTCGTGCCCATGGTAGGCATGCATGTCTGAACCACAGATGCCGGCCGCCTCAATGCGCACCAACGCATCGCCCGGGGCGACTTGCGGTGCCGGCTCATCACGGTAAGTAATCTCATTCTTCGCGGTATAAACTAGGGCTTTCATCGTATTCCCCTTATTTCACTTTTCACAAGTGCCAATGGCAATGGCAATGGCAATGGCAATATAATTTCTTCATAACAGCGACCACTGAATAGCTTTTTACAACCGATTTTTTTACAACAGGGCATAAAAAACTATTTCGCAGTAAAGCCGCCATCCACAAAGAGCACCTGTCCGGTCACGTAATCCGAGGCTTTTGAAGCCAGAAAGATCAGCGGGCCTTCCAGATCGTTCAAATGACCGTTGCGGCCGATCGCCGTCTGATCGGCCAGTTTTTGCGCCCGTTCCCGATCGTTAAATACCGCCGCGGTCAGTTCCGTTGGAAAGAATCCGGGGGCGATCGCGTTGCAATTGATCCCCTCAGACGACCAGGCCTCGGCCATGGCACGCGTCATCTGAGCCACACCGCCCTTGGAGGCGCCATAGGGCAAACTGTTAGCAAATGCGCGCTCCGACTGAAGGGAAGCGATATTGATTACCCGCCCCCAGCCTCTGGCCTTCATCGACGGCGCAAGAGCCCGAGCCAGGAAAAACGGTGTTTTCAGGTTGATATTGAGGGTCTTGTCCCAGTCATTTGAGCTGATCTCATCCACCGGTTGACGTAGATTCAGCCCGGCAGCGTTGACCAGAATATCCGGTGCACCGAAAGGCTCTGAAGCCTGTCTTACCAGCTCATCCAAACCTTCAAGATCACTCAAATCGGCAACTAAAGCCGCCGCTTGGCCACCTTGAGCCTCGATCAAACGCACGCTCTCCTGCAGAGGTTTGGCACGACGCGCCATCACCACTACACGCGCGCCTGCACCGGCTAACGCCATTGCCATCGCCCTGCCGATCCCCGAGCTGCCCCCGGTCACGAGGGCAACACGGTCGGCCAAACTGAAAGGATTCAGTTGGCTATTCATCATTTAGTACTCCAGTTGGAAGTCATCGTTAGGGAAGTATTTACGCAGGCGATCATCACCGGTACGCGCGTGTGCTTCCATACCTTCCAGACGGGAAATACGGGCCGTCACTGCCGCTACTTCACGGTTGGCTTCACGGGTCAGGCGCTGGTAGGAGACAACCTTGATAAATTTGCTTGCCGACAGACCACCGGTATAACGGCCAGCACCCTTGGTTGGCAGAATGTGGTTAG
This sequence comes from Amphritea sp., assembly GCA_036960915.1. Taxonomy (GTDB): domain Bacteria; phylum Pseudomonadota; class Gammaproteobacteria; order Pseudomonadales; family Balneatricaceae; genus Amphritea. The sequence continues at coordinate 24,177 of JBALVQ010000022.1, read as the reverse complement.
GTCCAGAGCACTTATCACCAAATGCCACTGTGGCTTCTTCACCCAGGAACAGCGAACCGTAGTTAGTCAGGTTCTGCAGCCAATAATCGAGATCTTCACACTGAACTTCAAGATGCTCAGAAGCATATTCATCACTGATCTTAACCAGCTCTTCACGGGTGTCACACAGGATCACTTCACCGTAATCGCGCCATGCCGTCGTCGCTGCTTCACGAGCGATATCAGGCAGTGCTGCGATCAACTCGGGCATCAAAGCCATGACCTTATCGGCCACTTCTTGACTGCTAGTGAACAACCAAGCTGGAGTGTCGGGACCGTGCTCGGCCTGACCCACCAGGTCAGAAGCGACAATAGCTGCATCGGCAGTTGAATCGGCAATTACTGCGATCTCAGACGGACCGGCAAACATATCGATACCGACACGTCCGAACAACTGACGCTTAGATTCTGCTACGAAGCGGTTACCCGGACCTACCAGGATGTCGGCAGAGTTACCAGTAAACAAACCATTAGCCATTGCAGCGATAGCCTGAACACCACCCAAAGCTAGGATATGATCGGCACCACAGAGCTTCATGGTATAAAGAATGGCAGGATTTACCCCTACACCAGGACGTGCAGGTGAACAGGCAACTACATTTTTAACGCCTGCAACTTTAGCGGTAGTGATACTCATGATGGCTGAAGCCACGTGGGAATAGCGGCCACCCGGCACATAACAACCGGCGGTGTTCATAGGGATCAGTTTCTGACCGGCAAACAGCCCCGGTGACAGCTCGGTCTCGAATTCGCTCATAGAGGCCAGCTGCTTTTCAGCGAATTTACGTACCCGATCATGGGCAAACTGAAGATCGTCCTTCATCTTCTGGCTAATTGATTTTTCTGCTTCGGCGATGGTAGCCTCGGAAACGAGAATTTCACCGTCCCACTTATCCAGTTGGTTGCTGTACTCTCTTACTTTATCCTCACCGCCTGCTTCAATCGCCTTGAGCATATCGGAGACAGTTTTACTTACGTCATCCTCACCGGTTGCAGCTGTTTTGGTGGCTTTTTTCAAGTATTGGATAGTCATAGTCTAAATCTCCACATTAATGACATTTTTAATATTTATTTTTTTCAATAATTCAGCGGACTCCTGAGCCAATTTTCGGCCGCACGAATCCCTCGTATATCTGTTTACGATCAGGCTTCAGTTAAAAACAGGTTTCAGTTAAAAGCGGTGCCTTATCACAAGGCCCAGAGCGAAATTTCGGGAACAAAGGCCAGCAGAAGTACCACGCCCAGCATTGATAAGACGTAGGGCAGCGCGTACTTAGCCACCTGCAGCACAGGTGTGCCACTGACCCCGGAGACCACGAACAGGTTGAGTCCCAAAGGCGGGGTAATAAATCCGACCCCCAAGGCAGTAACCATCATGATGCAAAAGTGAATGTCATCCATACCGATAGAGCGCGCCAAAGGCAGCAGGATCGGCGAGAGCACCACAATATTAGGCGTCGTCTCCATCACGCAGCCTGCCGCGATCAGGATACCGATCATGATCAGAGTCAGCATAACCGGGTCATCAGTCAGGTTTGTCATTTCAACGACAAAACTTTGCGGAATTTCCAACACCGCCAGAGTCTGCGCCAGCGGCAACGACATGGCGATAATCGGCAGGATCATGCCGTTGATCTTGGCGGAGCTCAACAACATTTTAGGAAAGTCGCGCCAGCTCAAGGTACGCTGCAGCAAACCGATGGTGATACCCACGACCACGGCCACACCCGCCGCTTCTGTCGGGGTAAACATACCTGAATAGATGCCGCCGAGAATGATGAACGGAATCAATAGGGCATAACGGCCGTCGTACAACGCCTTCAGCCATCGGCGCATAGAGAATCCCTGACTGGAATTTTCATAGCCATTCAAAGCATTCAGCACAACGTTGGTCGCCATGATGCTTATCATGACCATCAGCCCCGGTATGGCCGCTGCAAGAAACAGCGTGGACGCTGATATGCCGAGGATTAAGCCGATAATAATATAGGAAATTGATGGCGGTATAAGGATTCCGGTACAAGAGCCGGCTGCCACCAATGCACAGGCGTAACCCTTGGGATAGCCGCGTTCCACCAAACGATGGATGGTCATCCGCCCGACAGCAGCGGCCCCTGCCGCATCAGAACCGGAGATACAGGCAAAAAAACCACACCCCAAAACCGTCGAGGTTCCCAGACCCGAACGCGCACTGCCCGCCGTCGCCTCTGCAACATCCAGAAGCTTGTTGGACAGACCGGTACGCACTAACACATCACCAGTAAGGATAAACAAAGGGATGGCGATCAAAGCAAATGCATCGATACCATCGAACAGCGCCTCGCCAAACAGAGAAAGCGGCAGGACTTCGGTCATCAGCAGCATAGCTATCGAACCAAGTCCCAGCACCACCCAGATCGGCACCGCGGCGATGATCATCCCGATCATTGCCAGGACAGGAATATAAATAGCCGCCCCGTAGGAAACGCTGGCTGTCTGATCCATCATATATTCGTACATATCAATACCTCTTTAATCGATCAAACTGTTGCCTTCGAACACCGAGCGGCCTTCACGAAGATCCACTACATCCCGCCACATCGCTTGCAGCAGACGCAGGACAATCAGTGAAAAACCCAGCGGCACGGCAGTCAGGAACCAGGCCTGACTGATTCGCAGCCCATGGGTCACAGATCCGAATTCGATAGAGGTCAGCACCGGGCCTATGGAGACCACCAATGCCACAACAGCCAATATCAGCGAGGCGAAATCGCCGAATAGGTACATTGCCGCCTTTCCGCGGTTAGGCAATGCATTGAGTAATACATCGATACGGATATGGGAACGGTTTTTAACAGCTAACGCCGCACCGAACCAAGCCAGATAAATAAAGGAGTAGCGTGCAATCTCTTCTCCCCAGATTGAGGAGTAGTCGAGTAAAAAGCGTCGCAACACCTCTGATACGATGGTCGTAGCGACCATGGAATAAAAGATCAGACACAACCACCGTTCTAACTGGTGATTCATCTTAGAAAAAAGAACCTTCATAACAGACCTCACTCTTAACTGCACTATTGCAGATAGTGATGCAGGGAGGGACGTAAAGCCCCTCCCTACTCCCGATAAATAAAATCAGGATCTATACGTCATGAACGTAGTATTTCCCACGGGTATTAGCCGCCTCCAGTAGTTTATCGAAGGTAGCAATAGAGCCTGCAAGCTCTTTCTTAGTCTCATCCCAGACAGGCAACTGATGGCCCGCCTTAGCTTGCCATTGGGCCAGTTCGTCAGGAGTAGGTGAATAGAATTCAACGCCTTTTTCAGCTAGCTGAGACATTGCATAGGCACGTGCCGCCGGCACTTTGGCGAGGTTCTGGTGGGAGGTGATCTCGCTGGCCCGCTCGATACCTTCCTGAACATCACGGGGCAGACTGTTAAACCATTTCAGGTTACAGGAGAACACCTGAGCGTCAGGCACCGAGCGAATGAAAGTAACAGAGGAGAGCACATCTTTAAAACCGAAGATACTCAGAGCTTCTACCGAAGGATCCAGGGCATCAGCAACGCCCTGTGCGATAGCCGATGGAGTTTCACCCCAAGCTACCGGCGTCGGGTTAGCTCCCAGCAGGCGATAGAACTGCTGCAAAATCTTGGAACCAGGCACCCGGAACTTGACTCCTGCCATCTGGTCTGGAGTTTTGATAATCCCGCCGTCCATGCCTTTACGAACTGCCACTACGCGAGGATCGATACAGACATACCACAACGGCTTGAATCCACGGGCTTCCAGCTTGGGATTGACTTCGTCTTGCCACGTCTTAGAGGTTACCAGGTTGATAAACTTCTGGTTCTCACCGCACCAATAAGGAACGTTGATCAGATCAACCACTGGGGCGAAGGCAGCAAAGTTCGCCAGGGAGTGCTGGGCGGCCTGAATAGTGCCCTGCTGAACCTTTTGCGCCAAGGCACCACCGGCGCCCAACTGTCCACCGGGAGCCAGCTTGACGTAGACCTGACCGTTAGTCAGGTTTTGGATATTCTCCTTAAAGTCCAACTGCATAATAGGGTAAGTACGCGACGCACCCAGTATATAGGCAGTCGCAATCGTCATCGTATATTTGGCAGCCTTCTTGCGCTCTTGCTCCTCTTTGGAGACGGCTGCAGTGGCTTCAGCGGAGAGCAAAGTGCCGGCCGCTCCTGCGACCAATGCTGCTGTAAAACCGAATTTACCTGTTGTCTCGAAAAAGCGGCGACGCTCGATCGACTGGATCTCTTCACCTGGGATATTTTTTGTCATTATTTTTATCTCCAAAACATTAAACTTGATCAGATTTATTTTTGTTTATTACGCCTTCTTTCTTTAAACACGCTGCCTATCACAGCAACGCCGAGCTCTGACTCAGCTTTCAAATCAAAAACTCTCAACCAATACCTGGTGCGGGGACAAGCCACCAAATTTCGGAAATTTAAGGTCGGAAATTTAAGAATCGCTGGATTCATTCAGTAAAACGAAAACAATGAATCCTGCCACCGAGCCGAATAGCATCAGGAACTCCGAGAGGTCACTCAGATAGGGAACAGCCATAGCATTTTGCATGGCCATCTTGCCCAACAGGATATTGCTCAAGTAGCCAATAAACACAAGGGTAGAGACCAGCAATAAAGGAATGGCTCGCAGTTTCGAACGTTTATCACTCATAGATAGTTCCATCAGCCCATGTTCCTGTTCCGATAAGTTCATGCTGCTGTCATTCATAATGCTCTCCAGATAATCGGTAATTGCCACAACATCGCTTTCGATTTAACTCGGCAGCTGCTTTATCTGCCATTACCAGAGTAAGGATCAAAGACACCCCAAGCTGGTCTGATATGTATCTTCACGTACCCGCTTAAAGAAATGTAAGCGTTTACATTGAGTCCAGCGTAAGCGCTTACATTTACGAAGTCAAGCGTAAGCGCTTACAATGATTCTCAAAAAGTTACAAAACATTACAAAAAGAAGGCCAACGCCACAAAAACAGGTTATATTTTGGTTTAAAAGACATAGCTTTATCACTATTAACAAGAGTAAACAGCCTAGAGGTACAAGATTGAAACCAGGTAAGCGCTCTCAAAACAGCACTCGAAAAAAACCAACACTGGGGGATATTGCCAAGGCAGCCGGGGTATCAACGGCTTCGGTTTCCCGGGTGTTGAACCAACCCGAGGCAGTAGGCGAAAAGGTACGTACCGAGGTCGAACAGCAGATCCGCTTGCTGGGTTATGTGAGGGACGGCGCCGCGCGAGCCCTTGCCTCCAATAAGTCCCGGATCATCGGCGCTATCATTCCGACGCTGGAAAGTGCGATCTTCGCTTCCGGTATCAACGCTGTCGAACAACGCCTTGCTGAGGCCGGTTATACATTACTACTCGCGATCTCCAACTACGATCTGGAAAATGAGCTGCGTGAAATCCGTAAAATGATGGAACAGCGTGTAGACGGCATCTTATTGATCGGCAACGATCACTTGCCCGAAGCCTATGACCTGATGCAGCAGCACGATCAACTGTTCGCCAATATCTGGGCTTTTCACGAAGACTCTCCCTTCCCCTGCATCGGTTTTGATAATCGCAGCGCCGCAAAACAGGTCGCGGAATACCTATTGGACATGGGTCATCGTCGCTTTAGCATCATCGCTGGCATTACCAAAAATAATGACCGCGCTGCTGAGCGTGTAGCGGGAGTCAAAGATGCTCTGCAGGCTCACGGCCTTGAGCTGAACGACAGCTATATCGTAGAAAAGAGCTATGATATCTGGGAAGGACGACACGCGGCACGCTTCCTTATGAACCGCCCCAGGAATGAGCGTCCAACCGCCATTGTCTGCGGTAACGATGTCCTGGCATTTGGCTGTTTGCTGGAGTGTCTGCATAGCGGCATCAAGGTGCCGGAAGAGGTTTCCATCACCGGCTTTGACGACCTGCCCCTGAGTGAGCACCTGCCTCCCGGCTTAACCACCGTTAATGTACCCACCGGCCATATGGGACGCCAGGCAGCGGAGTTTCTACTGGACAGTTTGGCCGGCAAAGTCCCCACACCTAAGATCAAACTCCCCACGCAACTGGTAGTACGTGGCAGCACGGGGGCACCAAAAGACGACGCCTAATTGACGACAGAACATGCCTTTTTTCAGCATTAAAATGGGGACATCAATAACCCCCCCCCTCCCCCCCCGCAACCCTTAAAAGCTGGCAAAATAAACGATCGGTATCTGTTCAAGCCAAACAAAGCCGTTGTTTATTTTGCCTACGCTAGCCAATCAAAAGCTCTGATGCTAAGTACAGAACCTAAGCCAGGCCAGCCCGCTGTTGCAGATCAACGTAGAGAGCATCAGGAATGGACACCCCCTCCTGTTCCGCTTTGCGACGGATCTCCAGACGGCGCACACCCGGCAACCGAGTTCCCGGTTGTTCCTCAATGGCCGCCAACAGGCCTTCGAAACGCTCTGAAAAATTCCTTAGCGCAAATCGAGCCGGGTCGATCAGGATGAAGAAATGTCCGATACTCGGCTCCGCCCCGGCAGCAGTAAAGAAAGAGCCCGCCTCATAGCCATGATTGGACCCCGTCAACGTTGCTGACAACACCTCAACCATCAACACCAGGGCGGCCCCTTTAGCATCGCCCATCGGCAACATACTTCCGTCCAGCGCGGCTTGAGCATCCGTGGTTGGCTGCCCATCAGCATCCACTGCCAAACCTTCTGGTATCAACTCTTTACGATCGGCAGCCAACTTGATTTTGCCCCGCGCCACCTTACTCAGCGACAGGTCGATCACCAGTGGCGAGGCATCCACTCTTGGCAGGCAAAGGCGATCGGGTTGGTTCCAAAAAGAGGATTCTGGCCGCCCCAGGGAGCAATCGCGGCAGGCGAGTTTGTTACCCCCAGAGCGATTAGCCCCTTATTGGCCATGCGCTCGACATGATAGCCAGCAGCACCCATATGGTGGGACCGACCCACACCGATCCCGACAATTCCAACCTCCTTCACTAATTCCACAGCACGATCAAGGCCGCGTTCAATGGCAGGAAAAGCAATTCCGAACCTGGCATCAACCCGCACTGCAGCGCCCGCCGTCTGCTTCACTTCAACCAGGGCAAAGCCATCGACCTTGCCGCTGTTGGCCTGATCTGCATAAGCAGGCAGCCTGGAAACCCCATGTGAGGACAGTCCATCTGCATCTGCCGCAACCAACGCCTTGGCGACCGCCATTGCATTGACCTCCGAAGTACTGCTATTTACCAGGACCAGAGTAGCCAAAGACTTAAGCTCATCAAGCGTTAAATTGGCCATTATGCTTCCCCTCGCAAAGCACAGGCTCATTACCCGCCCATACAGGAAAATCCGTAGGAATCATTGGATCATAGGCAGATACCTTCATATCAATTGACTTGGCCTTACGGGCAATCAGCTCCGACTCATATTGAACAGAGAAGCCAATCCTCAAGGCCTCGAAGACGGCCTCATCCATAAACTCAGACATTACGATATCAACCATATCTATTACTCCGGCATTACTGCCATGCTAATTTTTTTGAGCAAGAAGAGAGAGAAATAGGTGGGCGTTTATGCCCGCCCTCTCAGGGAATTGAATCAGTCAACCTTCAGGCAACGGTACATTGAGCAGGTAGCTGAACACCCCGTAAAATCCATAAACGATCGCTACCAAGACAAAGTAATACAGCCACACCTTACCTTTTGTCCAGGGATCGTATTAAGCCAACACCATCCGCGCGATAAAAGCGCCTAGCCCCGATAAAAGAAAACCAACCAACGGCATAAGTAAGACAGACCCCATCATCGAAGCCACCAACAGGACTTTGCGAGCGATAGAAGGGCGCTGACTGCTTTGCGATTTTTAATGACTTGGGATTTAGGTTTAAGCAAAGAGGTGACTATCAACACTAACGAGAAGCCCATTAATCCGGTGATTACCATGCGCGGAAAATTAGCATCTCCAATCTTTTTTATATTTCTGAGATGAAACCAAATGAACAGACATGTAAGTAGGTAGGGACTTCCTACAATTTATAGACCTCCTTACAGCCTGATGGTTTGAGATTTTCGAGCGATATATTAGGGATATAGCTCTAATGACAGGGGCAGCCCATCACAATTAGACTGCCCCTATTGATCACAACTTATGCGCTGCGATACAGCTTAGTCATTGAGAATTCAACGTGACCCAGAACCTCTGCACTTGTGCTGCGACCGTTTGCAGCATCAATTGCCTGATCGATCAGCGCATCACCCGCCTGATCCAGTGTCATTTCATGACGCAGGATTGCGGACACGTCCAGATCAACGTGCTCACTCATAGTACGCACGGTACGTGGGTTACCGGTAATTTTGATAACCGGCATAATCGGGTTACCGATCACGTTACCCTGACCTGTAGGGAACAGGTGCAGAACGTAACCTGCCGCAGCCTGCAGAGTATTACACTCAGCAGCAGCTGAAGAAGTATCCATGAAGTACAGTCCTGCACCTTTGGCGGGCGCTTCAGCAGGCTCGAGTACATCGACATACCTGGCCTTCTTACCGATTTTCTGCACGTTACCCAGGGCTTTCTCTTCGATAGTGGTCAGACCGCCTTCGATATTGCCTTTGGTAGGCTGTGAATCTGACAGGTCATCTGTCTTCTCGGCCATGATAAAGTCGTTGTAGGCTTCCCAGGTCTTCATGAACTTTTCAGCAGCTTCCGGAGTGGCTGCACGTTCGGCAACGATCCTCTCAGCACCGGTAATTTCTGAGGTCTCACCGAAACAAAGAGTTGCACCAGCTTCGTACAACTTGTCAATGAAGTTACCTACAGTCGGGTTTGCAGACAAGCCAGAAGTTGTATCGGACTCACCACACTTGGTTGCAACCCACAGATCACTGAGCGGGCACTCTTCGCGCTTCAGCGCCGTTGCGGAGTGAACAAATTCCTTGGCTTTACGGGAAGCAGCGCAAACCGTATTAATGTCACCGTTCTGCTCAATTGAGAAACCAGCAACCGGCTTGCCGGTCTTGGCGATACCATCCACTACACGCTGAGTCCAGCCTGGCTCGATACCGATAACAACAACCGCGGCCACGTTAGGGTTAGCGCCGGTGCCTATGATAGTGCGGAAGTGCAGATCCAGATCAGCGCCGAACTGCAGACGACCGTAGGAATGAGGAATTACGGTAGTGCCCTTGATATTGTTGGCGACGGATTCACAGGCCGCGTTAGAAATATCATCCAGCGGCAAAATCAGAACATGATTACGGATACCTACTCGACCGTTCTCGCGACGATACCCCATAAAAGTCTTATCTGTCATTTCTTTATTCTCCTAATACGCCTGCTACCAGCGCTAAATTTTGATGTTGCGTAAGTGAATGCCTTATCAGTTATTGCTCAACAACTGACGTTAAGACTGCTTACCAGCGCTTGGTCTTGATGTTGTGAACGTGGGCGTGATCACCTGCCTTAATAGGTGCAACCACCTTACCCATATCCTGGTCGTACTTAATGATGGTGTCGCCTATGGCCAAGTCGCCCAGCGCGATCTTGTGACCCAAAGGGATATCACTCAATGCAGTCAACTGTATCTTTTCATTGGTATCCATCTTGTAACCGGTTACTTCCATACCTGCTTTGATTGTCTCAACTACAGCTACACCGACAGAGTCGTCTTTGTCATGCACCAAAAAATGCGTCTCGCTCATTTTGTATGTCCTCTTGTGTTTGGGATCGATCAACCTGCATACAGACTAACCAACATCTAATATCTTTTGCAAGATGTTTTTTATTTTTTATTTTATATCTTATATAAGACTTAGATTTACAGTATGCTTACCTCATAACTTGAAGATCACTAACGATGAAGGTGCACACCTATGTCTGCACAGATGAATAACCCAAACTTCCAACCACTCTATAATCAGGTGAAGAATCTGATTATCCGCCGTTTAGTGGACAACGAGTGGACAGCGGGCATGGCTCTGCCCAGCGAGCATCAGCTGGCAGCGGAGTTCAAAGTCAGCCAGGGTACGGTGCGTAAAGCGTTGGATGAGATGGCTGCGCAAAATCTGCTGATACGCTTACAGGGACGCGGTACCTTTGTCGCAGAACATACTCAGCAACGAGCGTTATTCCATTTTTGGCATCTGGTCGGTGAGAACGACAGTCGTCAACTGCCCCAGAGTAAGGTGATTTCCATCGAAACGGTCCAGGCCGACGACCAGGAATTAGAACTGTTGGAACTCAAGAGCGATGCACAGATAATACGAATCTGTCGTGTTCGTCTTCTAAATGAACAACCGGTTATCTGCGAAACGATCTCAATTCCGTACGCCCTGTTTCCCGAGTTGGGGCAGCAGGACGTGCTCATCCCCAACTCACTCTACTCCCTTTATGAACGCCAATACGGGCTCTCGGTAACCCGAGCCATTGAACGTTTGACCGCAGAGTCCGCTCGAGGTGAAGTGGCAAAACGACTAGAACTGGAGCCGGGTACACCTCTACTAACCATTAAACGTATCGCCTATACCCTTAACTCGCGCCCGGTTGAACTACGAATCAGCCGCTGCAATACCCAACACCATCACTATCTGTCGGAACTCACCTAGGTATTAGTGGGAAATATTCTCAGAAATTTATCCGGTCCCAGGAGCTATTATGACAACCAAACTGCCCCCTTCATCCACCCAAGGAAAGACTCCTCAGTCCGCACTCAACTGGAATCAATTTTTCCCTTTCTTAACCTGGCTGTGCACCCTGGACCGCCCAACCATTCGAGGAGACTTCTTTGCCGGCCTGACCGGTGCTGTGATTGTGCTGCCTCAGGGGGTGGCGTATGCAATGATCGCGGGGCTCCCACCGGAGTATGGCCTTTATGCGGCCATTATTCCGGCAATCATCGCTGCGCTATTTGGCAGCTCCCATCATCTAATTTCCGGCCCCACAGCAGCGCTATCCATCGTTGTTTTTACCACCCTGAGTCCGTTGGCCGAACCGGGAAGTGCTGAATTTATTCAACTGGCGCTCACGCTCACGCTATTGGCAGGCCTGTTTCAGATGTTGATGGCCCTGGCCAAGATGGGCAGCCTGGTGAATTTTGTATCCCATACCGTGGTCATCGGCTTCACTGCCGGCGCTGCGGTGATTATCGCGACCAGTCAGATGAAGAATGTCTTTGGCATCGAGGTCCCTTCCACCGGATCCTTTATCCAAACCTGGCAAACCCTCTTTCAGCATATTACGAGTCTTAACCCCTACGCGTTGGCAGTGGCTGTCGCGACACTCGCAACCAGCATCGTATTTAAACGCTACCTGCCCCGCTGGCCGGGCATGTTGATCGCCATGATTGTCGGCAGTCTGGTTGCGGTCTGGCTGGGCGCCGAGGAACACGGTATCGCTCTGGTCGGCGCAATTCCAGCACAATTACCCAGTTTCGCCCTACCCGGTATATCTGAAGATCTGCTGCGCAGTTTAGGCCCCGGAGCCTTGGCCCTGGCCCTACTGGGATTGGTCGAAGCTGTCTCGATTGCTCGGGCGGTATCCACCCGCTCCCATCAGATGATAAATGGCAATCAGGAGTTTTTTGGTCAGGCGCTATCGAACACCGTTGGCTCCTTCTTCTCCTGCTATGCCTCATCTGGCTCGTTCACACGCACCGGCGTCAACTACAGTTCCGGCGCCAAAACCCCTTTGGCGGCAGTTTTTGCTGCACTGGCCTTAGCCGCAATTTTACTGCTATTTTCCGACCTTACAGCTTACGTGCCAATTCCTAGCATGGCCGGTATCCTGTTGTTTGTCGCCTATGGCCTGATCGATTTCCACCACATCAAATCCATCATCAAAACCAACAAATCCGAAGCCCTTGTACTGGGCGTGACGTTTTTCGCCACCCTATTAATGGCGATGGAGTTTGCAATCTATATTGGTGTGGTTTTATCGCTGATGCTATACCTCAAGAACACCGCCAAACCGTCGATGATCACCCTTGCACCTGACCAGGATAAACCGACTCGAACCTGGACCAGTACCGCTATCAAACCGCTACCTGAGTGTCCGCAACTGAAGATCATTCGCATCGATGGGTCCTTTCTCTTTACTGCGGTTCACTACTTACAGGAACAGCTACATAAAATTCCCGAGGCCAACGTGCTGATTGTCAGCAGCGGCATCAACTTTATCGATATTGCCGGCGCGGAAATGCTAGCTCATGAAGCCAATCGCCGTCGCGAGATGGGCGGACGGCTGTACTTCTACAAGATGAAGCTCGAACCGAAACAGATACTGGAGTCGAGCGGTCACATCGAGACCATCGGTAGGGATGTATTTTTTCCCAGCAAAGTAGAGGCGCTGAAGGAGATCCAGAAAGCACTGCCACAAAGCAAGTGTGACATCTGCCCACAACCCATTTTTACTGAGTGCCAAAAACGCAGGTCAGGGACTACAACATGAAGCCAAAAGCATACTTGTCGCTATCTCATGTTGAACACGCAGCTTCTATCTCTCATCGAGTAATATAAGTCTATGCAAACCATCTACAATGCCCTGCTTCCGATCATAATACTTATCCTGCTAGGCTACGGATTACAACGTAGCCAATGCTTTACCAATCAGTTCTGGTCCGAAATTGAAAAAATAACTTACTACATACTTACCCCGGCCCTGCTTATTCATGCTCTGGCAGACAAACCTCTGAACGGACTACCTTGGCAAGACTTATTCCTCACCCTAGACCTCACTATATTTCTATGCACACTTTTAATGATCGTCTGGCAACGCTGGGGGCGTCCCTTGGACGCAGCCTCTTTTACCTCACAATTTCAAGGCGGAATCCGCTTTAACACTTTTATCGCGCTGGCACTGGCCGATGCGTTATTTGGCGAGGAGGGGCTGCTATATGGGGCTATTGCTTCAGTAGCAATGATCATATTGATCAACATCCTCTGTGTAACCGCCTTCGCAGTCTCAGTGCCCCGAGCTCGCTTTTCTCTTGGCAGTTTGCTACGTCAACTTACCATCAACCCATTAATCCTAGGGTGCGTAGCCGGACTCGGACTAAACCTATCGGGTATTAACCTGCCGGACGCCGCCAAAGAGACGTTCGCCCTGGCCGGGCGCGCAGCCTTTCCCATCGGACTTTTGGCAGTCGGTGCCGGGCTGAAGTTGCGCAGCCTCACTCAGGATTGGGAGCTAAACCTAACCGCATCCGCAGTACAATTCCTAGTCAAACCCTTTCTGGCGGTATCACTCTCCCAATTCTTTGGGCTCAACGGTCTAGCGGCTGCGATCGTAATTCTATTCCTATCAGTACCGACTGCCCCCTCAGCCTACATTCTATCCCGTCAGTTAGGCGGTAATTACCAAGCGATGGCAGCGGTCATCACCTTCCAGACCTTAGTGGCATTCATCACCCTCCCAGTGACGCTGTGGTTACTGGGTGTTAAATAGCATTTGCTTTGAGGTTAAGTTTGCCACACAGGCACATATTCGCTGAAGAATTAGATCAAAGCACTGGAGAAGAAATACATACGCAGCTTGAGTGTGTCCAGGAAACTGATTACTCGCCGCCCGTATTGAGACCTAGCCCTTCCACCAGCGGCGGGGCTCCACATTCTCCGCAAGCATATCGCGGGGAATTTCACGGGCGATCTTATGGATTGAAGCGTAGGTATCCTGACCTCCAGACCACTTATCCAGACGGTCACGCCATTTAGTCCAGGGTTCAGGATTGAACTCAGGTGCACAAATACGCTCAGCTTTAGCCCGCTCTTCATCAGATAGGCTAGCCATTCGTACACCATATTTCTCAAACAACGTACCCGGAAACGAAGGTGTGGTAGCACCCACGGTATTAACCAAGGCGGCCTCTTGAGCTGCCTGGATTTTCACCTGCGTAAGATAGGCAGATTCCATCACCGCATCCTGAAGCTCACCACTAAAACTATCAAAAATGCTGGCACTCATTATGGTTGCTTCTGTGCCACAGAAGAAGCGCAGATCAACAGACTGGGAAACCACCGGAGCCATATTGGCGTAAGCTACGGCACTCGCCCAGGTCTCAGCGCCATCGATCAGGCCTTGCTTCAAGCCGTCCAGGGTTTCTGACCAGGCAATGGGTACCGGATTCAGTTCCAGCAGCTGCATTGCAATTCGACCCAGCTGGGTACCGGTAACACGATTCTTCGTGCCACGGAGTTGATCAATGCTGGTAATCAGTGGCTTATCTTTCCAGCCCAGGCCCATTTGCAAACCACGCAACTCACAGTGAGAGAACAGGAAATGCAGACCATGCTTAGTACGCAACGGATCACGCAAAATTTTCTGACTATCAGGGTGATAGAGGAAGTAATATTGTGATGCCCGGTTTGGAAACATGTAGGCATAATCAAGCACGTTCAGATAAGGCGCACTACCGGCTGAATTCTGAGTGGAAGCAGTGAACATATCCACTATCCCCTGCTGAGCCTTTTTAACACAGTTCAGCTGACCGCAAATCTGATTATCGCCAATGAATTCAATCCGAATCTCACCATCGGTACGATCTTCAACATCTTTTAGGAAATCGATACAACCTGCCCGCTCTATCAACAGGCTTTTTTCATTTAAACCCGAAGCTCCGAAAGTCAGTGTATGCCTGACTGCTTTCTTATAACGCCGCTTTGAATTCTCCTCAGCCGCCTGTGCCAGCTGCGGTAGGGAGAAACTTCCTAACGCAGTCGCGGCAAGCATAGTCGAACTCAGGCCATAAGCTGAGGCAACACGAAAGAAATCACGACGGGAAACAGTTTCCTGACGCCCTGCGGTGGAATTATTTATCATTTTCATTGTTGATGCTTTCATATATTTTTTACCGTTAGGGCTGGCTGATTAATGTCACCCTTTCGACTGACTTCAGTGTAGCCCATATGAATCATCAGCTTTCTGCATCCTGCCTGAAGCTCCTAATGCTAAGTTCAATAAGTGTGTTACTACGATCCATTGAATTCATCTGCGTAAGCAAACCTACCTCAACATGACCGCACTGTGCCACAAGTAGACCTGTCCAGGTTTTAAGCTACCCGGAGAGGCGCTACAATGAGTTGTTAGAGAGATGGATTAATAATACGAAGGTCGAAAGCCTCTTCCTGAGTCTAAAATCACAGTGGATGCATCACAAAACTTACAAAAACCAAGGGCTAAAGTCGTAATACAGCTAGACGAAGTGGATGATAATTTCGTTGGGGTAATGGTGACTTAAGTAGGGATTACTTAGTGTTTTCATCAGGGTAGTATACCGCTTTCCTTGCTGCCCTGGTTAAGTCGATAGTACCTATTGAGATGTAGCGTTTAACTGTCCTTTTTCATTCTTTTTATTTGCGTCTCCAACTCCTCAATTCGTTTCTCCTGCGCCTGCATATGTTGCTCCTGAGCTTCCAGCAGGGCTCTGTTGCGTTGCAGATTGTCCTCCCGAGCTTGCAAGCGTTCCGTCAGTTCGGCGATTTTCAGTTGTTGCTCTTCCTGATCGGGAGCTTGCTCCAGTTCCTGACAAATATGGCTGTAGACCTGTTCAAGATCACTGCGTTCGCGTTTTGACTAGTGAATGCTGGATATGATGGCACGGTGGGCGCTGGCAGCACCAAGGGAGCCTGCGAGGATATTTTCCAGCAGGCGGTGAAACTCCACCAGTTCGATAATCGTTAGATGGGGTTTCTCTTTAACCTGTAGGTCGTCCAGCATCATGGCGATCTGTTCTTCCACTTTGCTACGCCGGATTTATTGGCAAAGCAGGGCGCCGATATGGGTGGCGACAAACAGTGAACCTTTTCTGACGGCATAGCCTACGCTGCCGTAGAACTCCCAGCTGGTAGTGAACACGGTGAGCGAGAGTACACAGATCAATAATCGTCTGCCAAAATTACTCTGAAGCGAAGATGCATAAAATTGCATCAATGTTGCGGATCAATTAGTTGGCCGTCGTAACCCCTGGCCGTTAAAGGCTGAAAAATACGACGGCCTATTAGACAATAACTCAGTTTTTCAACCGATAATCCCGACGAGCCAAAAATGGCAGGGGCAAAGTCAGCAGATAGCTCAATGCGCCGACGACCTTACGGACACACAAACTAATATCTTCAGCTAATTCCATCTGGCGTCGAAGCTCTGGATTTCTTTGCAGCATGTGGTGATAATTATTTTCTGAATTACTCATTAAAATTCTCCTGAGTTTAGGACGCACAACTTGATGGATGAAATATTTATTACATTTTACTGAACAAACACATTGAAAAAAAACGAATCATTCTATGCGAATAGGTGAAAAAACTAATCTAAAAAACCAGCGAAACAATAGATATTGGCAATTTAGTATCAGCAAACCCAATTAATTCACTATTCAAGAATATAAACACTCTTCATTCTGAATATTGAGCAGAGTTCACCTGCAGCCAAGTCGAAAAAGTGTCCTCGAAATAACCGATAGTGAAACGCTGTTAGTCAATAATTGGCTACCCTCTAGCTTGCTACATACTTACACTCAACTTCAAAAACATACTTACACTTGCAAGTATGGGGCGTTCGCTAGGTACTCGTGACGGAATCCCCCGTAGAAACTTGTTGCGAAAAGGGTTGAGAGCCTCGGTCCTAAATGGGAAAAGGGTAAAGCTGAAAAGCAAAAATTGCGCAGCAATTTTGAGTAGCGCTTGAGGCTTGGAGAGGATATTTATCGAGGCGCACGCCTCTTAATACGTATTACGGATCTATTTGTAACGCGGCTGCTATATTTAGGCCGACGCCACATAAAAGCGACTGATCGAGGATACTGCTATGAAATACTCAACGTTCTACGTGTTCTGCAGTGCCAGCAAGACACTTCTCAAGGTATTCGAAACAGAAGACGAAGCTAAGAGCATGGTGGAGCGCTTAAAAAAGTTCCGCATCTTTACTGCAGAATGAGGAAAAGCCAGCCCCACCCCTCTTCGTTTCATACCTGTCTATTCATGAGCTTGAATTACCTGTTGGACTTATACGCTGCATCAATAATTTCTTTACCTATCTGAGATTCGAACTGTTTCCAAACAGGCTTCATTGCCTCGATCCATTGCACCAGTTCCTCAGGCCTTAGCGTCAGCACGTTGGAACGACCCGAGTCAATGATCTTCTGTCTGTCACTACGGGCTTGTTCAGCGGCAACCTCGTTACCGTAAGCACTTGCCTCTTCGATCGCCTTTTTTAGTTCACCACGAATATCATCAGGAAGAGAGCTCCAAAATTCAGTAGAGCTCACTACCATGTAATCAATCAAGCCATGATTGGTTTCCGAGATGTATTCCTGCACTTCAAAGAATTTCTTAGAATAGATATTCGACCAAGTATTTTCCTGACCATCGATCGCGTTGGTTTGAAGAAGCGTAAAAACTTCTGAGTAGGTTTTCTTCAATGGAATGCCGCCTACAGCTTCAAACTGCGCAGCAAGCACATCAGACGCCATGATACGAAACTTTTTGTGATTCGCATCCGCAGGCACGCGCAGCGGGCTGTTGGCGGACAGCTGCTTCATACCGTTATGGAAATATTCAAGACCGACAATCCCTTTTTTCTCCATTGATCTGAGGAGCGCCTGCCCATACGGCCCACTCTGAAAACGTTCCACTGCTGCCATATCTTTAAATAAGAAAGGTAAATCGAAGACCTGTAATTGCTTCGTGTATTGTTTAAATTTAGATAGCGCAGGAGCGGCTAATTGGATATCTCCCAAAAGCATTGCCTCGAGCACATAATTGTCAGAAAACAATTGGGAATTAGGGTAAACCTCTAGCTTAACTTGCCCCTTAAGTCGCTCCTCAATGAGCTCCTTCAGCTTATTCGCCATCTTTCCTTTAGGCGAGTTAACAGCGCCTACATGCGAAAACTTGAGCAAGATTTCTTTTGCTTGTACGAGCTGTGCGGTTAGTATCAATATACTGAACACAATGCATGTGACTACTTTCTCATGATTAATCATAATCCTCACCAGCATGCTTTAAAGAGGGTACTGACAAGTTAACAAATAAGTTCATGCCAATCTCAGACTACATAGCCTTTATACCGCCGTCACATTCTTCCATGAAGTAAATGCATCCTGTCTGAGCGTTCGCTAGTGCTTGGCTGAAACCAAATGACAACCAAGGTTGAATAGATTATATATCGCTACGTGAACACCTAGGAAGCGTTGCGCCTGCTGTGTCGGTTTATAGCGCCCTATCCCCCGCTCTCTCACTCGTGTCGGCTGATTTGAAAGTTCCGCTCGATTATTTGCATACTGTGATGAGTCATGAATCGTATCCGGAATAAGTTCACTGTAGGCAACCCCATAACTTTTTAATTTGTCCGTTACGATTTTCCTTGGCTCACCACGATAGGTTTTTTTAGTCGCTTGAAGAACCGCTTCGCAACAGCTCCGTCACGGCGCTCTTGAAGAAGCCCATCATTCACCTCACCGTCCTGATCTACCGCCCACCAGAAGTAATACCGCTTACCACAATGGTGATAAACACCTCGTCCAGATACCAGGCACCCCCTAACCTCTCCCTGCCGGTGTCGAAGGGCGTTGGCAAATCGTTGACCTAACTTACGGCACTACTGGCGCACTGTTCCATAGGTCACATTGATGCCCCGCGCAGTAAGCAGCTCCTCGACATCGCGGTAACTCAGGGCAAAACGGTAATACAACCAGAGGCGTGACTAATTATTTCGTTGGGCTAGCGGCGTGGGTGGGGATGGTTCATTACATTAGTACCTTCGGAATAGACAGGAGAGAAAATAGCCCAGTACAAAGGGTAGAAACAAGCGCAACATCGGCAATAGGGCTACAGCACCGGCGCGCTTGTCTAGTGCCCCGTTGTCGATTCCGGCGACTTTCTCTTTTTTTAAGCGGTCATCAGCAATTGGATCCGCTAGAACGTGCCGGGGAAGGCTCCGCCATCCAGCAGTAGGTTCTGGCCGGTGATATAGCCTGCCTGCTGACTGCACAGGAAAGCACAGGCGGCACCGAACTCTTCCGGATCACCGAAGCGCTTAGCCGGGTTGGCCTGCATCCGCCGGTTACGAACATCCTCTTCTGGCAGCCCAAGCCGCTTGACTTCCGCACTGACGGTGATCTTGAGCCGGTCCGTTTCGAACGGTCCCGGCAACAGGCCATTGATGGTGACGTTGCTGGCCACCGTTTCTCGTGACAATCCGGCCACGAAACCGGTCAAGCCGCTACGGGCACCGTTGGACAGACCCAGTGTCGGGATTGGTGCTTTGACCGCGCCGGAGGTGATATTGACGATGCGGCCAAAGCCGCGCTCGATCATGCCGTCCACCACCGCTTTGATCAGGAAAATGGGGGTCAGCATGTTGCTATCCAAGGCATCGTGCCAAGCCTTTTCATCCCAGTCACGGAAGTTGCCCGGCGGTGGGCCACCGGCGTTGTTGACCAGGATGTCGGGTTGAGGGCAGGCGGCCAGAACCTGTGCTCGTCCCGCCTGGGTGGTGATGTCTGCGGCGACGGCTATCACCTGGACGCCGGTTTTTTGACGGATCTCCTCGGCGGTCTGTTCTAATGCATCAGGGTTACGGGCGTTAATCACCAGGTTGACGCCTTCCTCGGCAAGTGCGATGGCGCAGGCCCGCCCCAACCCCCTGGATGCGGCGCATACAATGGCTTGGCGTCCCTGTAGATTCAGATTCATGCTGTTTTTCCTATGTAAATCTATTTAATGCCGCCTTTTGAGAGGCGGGCCTAGTAGATATTGACGCAAAATGCTGCTGGAAGTTGATCTGAGTATACGCGGCAAATCCTTCAGGGCCACCTTCACGGCAGATGCGCTGTGCTTCATACCTCCAAATGGAGCCTCTGCCAGAGCAGTAGAGAAAGCATTAATAGCTAACCAGCCTGCCTCTAATACATCGACAATATCGGTCAAGGTTTTAGGGATTTGGTGAAAGCGTAAGCCGCAAGCCCCACAGTGAGTTGATGGACGCACGCAACTACTTCATAAAAGTATCGAAGGACGAGGCCGAGCATTACCTCATGTGGAGGTACTTATTCGCAGATTCCCTAGTGGTAAAAACTCTATAGGTAGCGGTGCTCATTTGAACACCGCTACAGAAGTCCAAGTGCCTTTTATTGGGTCTGCGCCAGCTCCAGCAATTCACGGATTGCAACCGTAAATATCGCATAATCCCGCTGAGCACTACCGCGAATTTCATTCAGCAGCCCCTGCCAGCGAGCCAATAGCTGACTGTTATTTTCCAACCACTGATCCACCAGTGCATCGCCCGTTTTTTCACGGCTGACTGAGTCTTCACCGCTAACAGAAGCATCTCTGTTGTCAGAGCCATCAAAACCATCAGCATTCAAAACACTGACAGTAATCGCCTGCTGATGGTTTGTGAGGTCTTCACGGAAACCATCACGAACCATTGTTTCCCAGTGAGTACTCGCGGCAAGCTCTTGTACTTGATGATCAAACCAGTGAAGTTCCAGTCGATCACCCAACCCGAAGTGAATCTGGGCGACTCGCTGCAACGACTCGCCGGTCTGCTCTGCAGCTTGAATAATACCCAGCAATGAATAGAGACTGTCAGCGCCGGCAACCATCGCCGCCAGTTCCGCAGGCACACCCGTTGTCACCAACGCGTCGTGCTTCTGCTGCCAACGATCCAGTGGTTCGCCTTTAAGCAGCTCTGCCAACTGACTGCTGATCTGCTGCACGCCGGGGCGGAACTGTTCCACCGCTGCAGCAACATCAATCGATGGTCGCTGATTACGCAGGAACCAGTAGGTAGCTCGACGAATCAAGCGGATAACATCAGCCATCATCTGCTGCTGCAGCGCTGAATTCACCTGGTTATCCAGCGCCTCGATATCGCGCCACAATTGATCGATACCAAATACGTCGCGGGCGATAACAAACGCCGCTGCAACTTCTCCAAAACCGGCACCACTGATCTGGCACAAGCGCTCAGCAAAAGTAACCCCCATGCTATTTACCATGCCGTTAGCAATCTGTGTGGCTATGATTTCTGGACGCAGACGGTGCGTTTCTATCTGCTCACTGAAGTCAGCCACCAAGCGGTGCGGGAAAGCCGTTAAAACTTCTTTACTCAGATAGACATCGTCGGTAATCCAGGATTCGCTCAACGCTACTTTCAGCTCCGCTTTAACGTAGGAGATCAGCACCGACAACTCCGGACGGGTGAGCCCCAGACCAGCCTGCTTGCGCTCCTGCAGTACATCATCTGCAGGGATAAACTCAAGTTCGCGGTCGAGCTTGCCTGCTGCTTCGAGACGGCTAATCAGGCGGGTATACTCATCCATTGATCGGTGCGCATGGTTATGCGCGACACTGATCGCCTGCGCCTGCTTATAGTTGTTCTGCAATACCAATTCTGACACTTCATCGGTCATTTCACGTAACAGTGCGTTTCGCTGCTTAACCGTCATATCGCCATTGGCTACCACTTCGTTGAGCAGGATCTTGATGTTGACCTCATGATCGGAGCAATCCACGCCACCGGCGTTATCGATAAAGTCGGTGTTGGATTTACCGCCATTGGCACAAAACTCCATCCGGCCCTGCTGGGTAAAGCCCAGATTGCCGCCCTCGCCCAACACGCGACAACGCAACTGATTACCGTTGATACGCAGGCTGTCATTGGCCTTGTCACCAACCTCGGCATGGCTCTCGTGGCTGGCTTTGACGTAGGTGCCGATGCCGCCGTTCCAGATAAGATCCACCGGCGCCTTGAGCAGTGCAGTAAGCAGATCATTCGGCGACAGACGGTCTTCTTTTATATTAAAACGCGCCTGCATCTGCGGACTGATATCCAGCCACTTGGCTGCCCGCGAGAAAATGCCGCCACCGGTGGAGATCAGCTCGGCATTGTAATCCTCCCAGCTTGAACGTGGCAGTTCGAACAGCCGCTTACGCTCGATGAAGCTGCTGGCAGCATCGGGCTCCGGATCAATAAAGATATGCAGATGGTTAAACGCAGCACACAATTGGATATGTTCAGACAGCAACATGCCATTGCCGAATACATCACCGGCCATATCACCGATGGCTATCACGCTAAATTCTTCAGACTGGCTATCCAGCCCCAGCTCACGGAAGTGCAGCTTGACCGATTCCCAGGCACCACGGGCGGTAATACCCATGCCTTTATGGTCATAGCCCTGCGAGCCACCGGAGGCAAACGCATCACCCAGCCAGAAACCGCGCTCTTCAGCGATGGCGTTGGCAATATCGGAGAAAGTTGCAGTGCCTTTATCGGCGGCGACAACGAAGTACGGATCGTCTTCATCGTGTCGCACCACATCGATCGGTGGCACCACTTCACCGCCTACTAAATTGTCGGTGATATCCAGCAGCGCACTGATAAAGATCTGGTAGCTGGCAATACCTTCTGCCTGGAAGGCTTCTCGCCCGCCAGTTGTCGGCAGCTTCTTGGGGACGAAGCCACCTTTGGCACCCACCGGTACAATCACCGAGTTCTTAACCTGCTGTGCTTTTACCAGACCCAGCACTTCGGTACGGTAATCTTCCAATCGATCAGACCAGCGCAAACCGCCTCGGGCGACTTTACCGCCACGCAAGTGGACACCTTCGACCCGCGCCGAATAGACAAACACTTCAAACATCGGACGGGGCTCTGGAATACCGGCAATCGCCCGCGGATTCAGTTTAAAGGAGAAATAATCTTTCAGCTCTCCGGCAGCATCACACTGGAAATAACTGGTGCGTAGCGTGGCTGTAATCAACTCCAGGAAACGCCGCAGTATCTTATCTTCGTTGAGGTTATCAACCTTGTCCAGGGCATCAACAATGCTGCTTTCGATACGCTCAGCTACAGCAGAAACTTTATCGCTACCCTGACGGTTTGGCTGAAAGCGTGCACGAAACAGGGCCACCAGCAATTTGGTCACCTGAATATGGCGTGCCAGCGTACCTGCAATGTATTGTTGCGAAAAGCCGAAACGGATCTGTTTACTGTAACGCGCGAAGGCACGCAACATCGCCACTTCACGCCAGCTAAGATTGGCACCGATGACCAGATGATTGAACTCATCGTTCTCGGCACAACCGCTCCAGATATTAGCAAAGGCGTTATGAAAAACGTCTTTTACCTCTTCCAAAACAACCGGCTCAGCGCCCTGATAAATCAGGGTAAAATCATGTATCCAGAACTGTTTTTCATCGCTGCGATACACCGCGTATGGGTGCTCACCCACCACTCGCATTCCCAGGTTTTCCAGCACCGGAATAACATCCGACAACACCAACGGCTCATCAGCATTAAACAGTTTGAAGCGCAGCAAATTCTGGCTCTGTTCCAACACCCGGTAAAAACTCATCGTCACCGGATTGTCTTCACCCAACGCTTCTATACGCTGAATATCATACACCGCGCTAACTGCGCTGAAGTGCTCACGATAAGCACTGGTGAAAGCACTACGGTAGTTATTCTGTAATCGATTGCCGTGTTCTTCTCCACATACATCCGTTAAGGCTGCATGCAGCTCAAAGCTCCAGTCTTGCGAAACTTTGACCACTTCAGCCTCAAGCTGAGCCGGATCGACAGCCACTGGATTATTGGGATCAATACGCAGCACATATTGTACCCGCGCCAGAATCGATTCAGTGAACGTCGTGGTGAATTCAGATTGACTGGCACCGCAGGCCTTGACCAACATGTCCTGCACCATTACCCGCAAAGCGGTCGAAAAGATATCGCGCGGTACATAGTAGAGAAAGGTGATGAACTGATTGCAGCGATCTTTGCGCACCAGCAAGCGGACCTTGCGGCGATCATGCAGGCTGAAAATACCCATCGAAATATCAAGCAACTCTTGTTCGCTCGACAGCAACAGCTCATCATGGGGCAGATCATTCATGACCCGCAGTAATTCCTTGCCGTTGTGGCTGCGACGATCGAAGCCGGCACGCTTAAGCACCGCTTCGGCTTTACTGCGTACCACAGGAATGACCGACATCGGTTCAGAATAGAATGCCAAGGTATACAGGCCGTGGAAACGGCATTTACCAATGACGTTACCCTGCTCATCAAAGCGCTTTATAACCACCCGATCCATATAGGCCGGGCGATGCACCAGTGAGTAATGGGAATCTT
>JBALVQ010000021.1:0-66188 GCA_036960915.1 Amphritea sp. | reverse complement strand
GCTTTATGGGTTCTCCGGCGATGAACTTTCTGCGCTGTGAGGTACTCAGTATCGATGGCGGTTACGGGGTGAAGGTAACTACGGTAGACGGCACCGAATACCGCTTGCCGTTACAGCACGCTGACAGCTCACTACAGCCCTGGATCGGGAAAGAGGTGGTCTTAGGGGTTCGTCCCGAACTGATCACCCAGGTGATCCCCCATAAAGAAGGTGAAAGCAGCGTCGCCCGCTTCACTGCCAACGTCGAGGTCGCCGAGCCTACTGGTCCTGATACTCTGGTGTTGATCAACCTTAACGGCCAGGAAGTGGATTGCCGAGTTGACCCCCGTGAGCAAAAGCCGGTCGGTACCAACATGGAATTTATGGTCGATATGTCCAAAGCTGTGCTGTTCAACCCTGAGAACGAAGCGCGCTTGCTTTGAGCTAAGAGGCACTCAACAGTTATATCGTACTTTTCATGTGCGACTTAATTGTATAAAAGCGATGCTATGGGCGCTGATGTGTTCGATATATTGGTTTGCTAGCAGCGTGAAAAACACGCTGCTAAGGCCTTTGACCGGAAATTGCTTAAGGATGAATTTTGTAGCAGGGGTCAACGGAACTTTGGCGTTCTGTTTTCAAGAAATGCGGTCATCCCTTCGTGACGATCATCAGTGGAAAAGCTGAGCCCGAAGAGATCACTTTCCATAATGCAGGCGTTGTCCAGGTCCAGATCCTGTCCGCGTTGCACCAGCTGCTTGCTCAACTGTTGTGCAGTGCTGCTTTTGCTGGCAATTTGTGCCGCCAGGTTTATACCCTGTTCCATTAGTTCCTGTTGCGGATAGACATGGTTGACCAGTCCCCGTTGCAGGGCTTCTTCAGACTTCATCATGCGGCCACTGAACAGTAGCTCCAGGGCCAGCGGACGACCGACCAGTCGGGTAAGTCGTTGACTGCCTCCGAAACCCGGGGTTACACCCAGATTAACTTCGGGCTGGCCGAAGCGAGCGTTATCTGAGGCCAGGATAAAATCACAGGCCATCGCCAGCTCGCAGCCACCACCTAGCGCGTAACCATTTACCAGAGCGATTACTGGTATTTTCAGGGTCTCAAGCTGTCTGAATACCGTCATACCCAATTCAGCAAACGCTTTGCCTTCCAACGGTGATAAGCGGCTCATATATTCGATATCGGCTCCGGCAACGAAAGCCTTTTCGCCACTGCCGGTAATCAACAGAACCCGGACATCTTTGTTGTCCTGTAGCAGTTTTAATGCCCGATCGATCTCCAGTAGGGTCTCTTTGTTCAGGGCATTCAGTACTTCAGGGCGGTTAATGCTGAGGCAAAAGATACCTGGTTGCGATTGTTCCAGCAGAATATTGGTAAAAGTCATCATACTTCTCCTTATTCGTAGTTGTAGAAACCGCGAGCGGATTTACGGCCCAGGTAGCCGGCATCCACCATCTGTACCAGCAACGGGCAGGGACGGTATTTCGGATCTTTGAAGCTGTTGTAGAGTACTTCCATAATACTCAGGCAGGTATCCAGCCCGATTAGGTCTGCCAGTGCCAGCGGTCCCATCGGATGGCTCATACCCAGTTTCATTACCGTGTCGATCTCTTCAGTGCTTGCCAGGTTTTCATAAAGGCAGAACACTGCTTCGTTGATCATTGGCAATAGGATTCGATTAGCGACAAACCCAGGCGCATCTTTCACATCGACCGGCGTTTTTCCTGTCTGCTCTGCCAGCTTGCTGACCGCACGGAATACCTCATCATCGGTTTGCAGTGCACGGATCACCTCAACCAGCTGCATCATCGGAACCGGATTCATAAAGTGCATGCCAATGACCTGATCTGGACGGTTTGTCACAGCAGCCAGACGGGTGATCGATATCGAGGAGGTATTGGTTGCCAGGATAGCTGTAGGCTTACACACTTCATCCAGTTGGCGAAAAATACTCTGCTTAATCTGTTCATTTTCGCTGGCCGCTTCAATAACAATATCGGCCTGGCTCAGTCCGTTCAGTTCTGTTTCCTGTCTGATCCGGTTTAGCGTCGCGGCCATCTCATCCTGAGACAGTTTCTCTTTACTGACCAGCCGGTTCAGACTGGAATTAACAGTACTGATACCCTGGTCCAAAGCCTGCTGGTTAAGATCGAACAGAATCACCTCTAATCCGGCTGCGGCGCAAACCTGAGCGATACCTGCGCCCATCTGGCCTGCACCGACCACACCAACCTGTTGAATCTGCATAGTTGTACTCCTGTAGTAAAAAAAAGAGGAAAATAGGAAAATAAAAAAGGTGCATAACAAGGTCGTTATGCACCTGTAACCAAGGCCGGTAAAAAATGAGCAAAGGATATCCGGCCCGGTTAAGAAGGTTAAAAGGCTAAAAAGGTTACAAAAGTTTAGCGCTTAGCCATCGATTCCAGCATCCGGTTTACCGCATCCAGGTGCTCTGGCTCGTTATGACACATGCCCTGGAAGCAAGCGCACAGATCAAGGAAATCCTTCAGTTCCATCCTTTGCGCCATCTTCATCAGCCGCTTAGTCATGCGGGTCGCTTTCGGTGGCTGGTTCGCAATGCGCTTGGCCAATTTCATCGCAGAAGGTAACAGTTCTTCCGGCGTTGTAACTTCCATTACGACACCAAGCTCCTTCGCTTCGTTGGCATCGATCACCCGACCGGTCAAGGTCAGCTCAAACGCCCGTTGGTAGCCGATCAGCCGTTGCATCAGCCAGGCTCCACCGTCGCCTGGGATGATGCCTAAGTTAAGGAAAGTCTCACCGAACTTTGCTTTCTCTGATGCGATACGCACATCAGCCATGTTGGCCAGATCGAAGCCTGCACCAATAGCGGGTCCATTCACTGCTGCAATAATTGGCACTTCAACATCCTGCAGAGCCAGTGGAATCCGCTGGATACCCCGGCGGTAACGCTCCTCACATTCGGCGACATCGCCGGCAAAGTCGCCGCCGCGTTCTGCCATATCGCGGATATTACCGCCTGCGCTGAAGGCGGAGCCGGCACCGGTAATTACCAGTACGGATACATCTTCAGCCCGGTTAACCCAGTCTGCGGTTGTGACAATATCCTCAATCAGACTGGAGCCGGTCAGGGCATTTCGCAGATCATGGCGGTTAAGGGTCAGCAGGGCGACCCGATCTTCCAGCTGTAGTGTCGCATCGGTCAGTTGGGGGAGATTGCTCATGATGCTGCCTCCTGATCGACAATAACCCGGGCATCGACCACGGCGTAACCATCGTCATAAGCGATGACCGGATTGAGATCCAGCTCGGCTATTTCAGGATGGGCATCAACAATTGCGGAGACCTTCAGCAATAGCTCAACCAAGGCTTCCTTATCAACAGCCGCTTCACCGCGGGCACCTTCCAGGATCTTACGGGCCTTGATCTGATCGATCATGGAGCGAGCATCGTCCCGGTTCAGGGGAATAGCACGGAAGGCCACGTCCTTGAGGATCTCAACAAAGATACCACCCAGACCAAACATCAGTACCGGACCGAAGATCGGATCGCGGCTCATACCGATAATCACCTCGGTTCCCTTGCGGGCCATTGGGGTTACCAGAACACCTTCGATATCGGCGTCAGCCTTATATGCTTTGCATGATTCCAGAATCTGCTGGCGGGCCTGCTGCAGGCTAGCGGCACCACTGACATTGAGTTTCACGCCGCCAGCGTCGGACTTGTGCAGGATATCCCTGGATACCACTTTCATCGCCAGTGGCGTAGCGCCGAAGGTCTCCAGTACCTGAGCGAATTCGCCCTCATCGCGTACGATCAGCTCCAGGGGAACATCTACCCCATAGTTGCGCAGCAGGGATTTGGCTTCAAACTCAAACAGATCTCTGCCTTCGCTACGAGCCTGACTGAACAGTATGCTGCATTCTGGAATCAGATCCAGTGCCTGTTGCGGTTTTGCCTGTTGGCTACGCTGAATATAGTCGCCTCGTTCACCCAGAGCGGCCATGATTTTCACCGCATGTTCAATCGAGTCATATACTGGCAGACCGGCCTTGCGCAGGCGTTCCAGCGGTTCCGGTTTGACATGGGCATAGAGGCTGTAGATCACCAGTGGCTTGTCGGTTCGGCTGGACAGGTTGGCAATAGCATTAGCGCAGTTCAGTTCATCCTGTTGTAGTTCAGCCGCGAAACGGATGCCGTAACCACCGAACATACCGACCAGGAATACCATATCGACGTTTTCATCCCGCGCCAGAATCTCCATACAGTCTGACAACAGGCCCGGGTTAGCATCGGTGCTGCCGGCAACATCGATCGGGTTAATCAAAGAGGCTTGCGGGAACAGAATATCCTTCAGGGCGCTACGGGTCGCGTCGCTTAATTCCGCCAGCTCCATGCCTGCTTCAGATATACGGTCGGAGGCAATGGTGGCCTGGCCGCCGCCGTCTGCCAGCACCGCAACCCGTTTCCCAGCGGCCTGTTGCAGCAGGCCGAGTCCTTCAGCTACCGGTAGAATCTCATCGGAGTTTTCCACCACGTTGACACCTACCTGACGCAGCAGATCGACGGTCATCTGGTAACTGCCTGCCAGGGCACCGGTATGGGAACTGGCCGCTTTCTGGCCCGCTTCAGTACTGCCGGACTTATAGACAACTACCGGTTTGGTTTTCGCAGTTTCCCGTGCCACATTAAGGAAGCCGCGGCCATCCTTAAAGCCTTCCACATAGAACGTGGCGACCCGGGTATTGTCCTCTTCACCCAGGTACTGCAGGTAATCGGCGAAACCGACATCGGTCTGGTTGCCCGGACCAACATAGGTACTGAAGCCGATATGACCGTTACTTTCGGCCTCCAGTGCCAGGGCCAGCAGCATATTGCCGGACTGGGAGATAATACCGATATCGCCGGCCTTTACATTATCCAGTGCCAGCAGGTTAACTTTCTTATGCAGGTTGAATATGCCGGAGGTATTCGGACCGACGATACGTACCCCTGCCTGTTGGGCAGCTTCGAGTACCTGTTGTTCAAGCTTGGCACCGGCAGCATCGACCTCGCCAAAACCACTGGCCAGAATAATGGCTCCCTTAATACCGTTTTCGCCGCACTGTTGCAGCAGTGTCGGAATGGTTTTCGCCGGGGTACAGATCAGCGCCAAATCAGCAGCCGCTGGCAGAGCCGTCACAGAAGGGTAGGCTTTAACCCCCAGAATCTCATCCGCCTTGGGATTGATCGGGTAGATGGTGCCCTGATAACCATCATTGAGTAGTCCCACCATCGCTTTATAGCCGCGTTTGGTCGGATCGGCAGAGGCGCCAATGATAGCGATTGAGTCTGGTGCCAGGAAATCGTGTAGAGAACTGCTCATGGTTAGCATCCCTTAAATTCAGGTGAACGTTTTTCGGCAAAGGCATCGACACCTTCCTGCCAGTCTTGGGTGGTGGTACACATGAATACACCGTCCAGCTCGTGCTGCAGCTGGGCATCTATGTCGTTATAGGAGGAGTTGTTGAGCATTTTCTTAACCAGCTGCATTGAGATCGGCGCCTTTGTCGCAAGCTCTGCGATAAAGGCAGCGGCTTCTGCTTGTAGCTGATCATCGGCCACCGCGCGGGTGGCCATGCCGATAGCCGCTGCTTCAGTACCATCTATCTTGGTCCCCAGGAAGATCAATTCGCGGGCTTTTGCCAACCCTACAAGGCGTGGCAGGAACTGGGTTACACCACCACCGACACAGGTGCCGATACTGACTTCCGGGAAACCGATCTTTGCACTTTCTGCCATCAGCACGAAGTCACAGGAGCTGGCCATCTCGGCACCAGCGCCCAGTGCGTAGCCGTTAATTGCAGCGACCACCGGTTTGGTGAGGCGGAAAATGGCTTCGCAGACATCGTTACCCAATTGCAGGTACTGGCGGCGTTGATACTGGGTACGTTCACCAGCGCCGTGCTCTTTCATATCGGCACCCACGCAGAAGGCACGGCCTTCGCCAGTGAGCAGAACTGCCCGAACATCGTTATCGGCTTCAGCTAGCTGCAGAGCTTCCAGCAGTTCGTGATAGAACTGCTCGATGACAGCATTGAGGCGGTGAGGTCGGTTAAAACGGATCTCAGCATAGTTGTTTTTTTTGTTATAAATCAGCGTTTCGAAACTCATGGTTCTCTCCTCGAGTTTTTTTGGGCGAATCTGCCCCGTGATACTCGCTATAGCGGTATCTGCTTGTTGTGAAATATGTAGGTGTCAGTGCCGGGTTTAGCCTGCTTTCGGAGTCAGACTGAAGTCTTAATCGGAGTTTCCCCGGCGCTTCCAATGGCCGGGCCGCAGTAGTACCGGGGCCATTAGTTGAAAGACAGAGAATAGAAACAGAGAACCAATGGCTGCGCAGTCGGGCCGAGTATTGTGCCTGCGTTTTGCTGGCCAGGGTTGTGAAAAGAGTTGTGGTGAGAGTTGTAATAAGAGTTGTAATAAGAGTGGTGATAATACTGTGGGTGAAACATTCAGCTGCGGGAAAGGCTTTATTATCTGTTCCATCATTGAACAGTTCGCAATAACCAGATTGCGGAAGATAAGTTGCACCATAGTGGGTTCCTCACGGATCGCTTGCAGCGTATCTGGAGGATACTGAAATCCTGGCTTGTGTCGAGAGCTTGTCATACATGGTTACCCGCAGCGTTATTGTTATTTGCGTGATGCATTAACTATACGTCCGGGCCCGTCCGGCAGACAATTTCGCTGCCCGGCTAAAACTGAAGCACTTTGAAGCAAGAGCGGCGTCAGCTTGCTTAAGTCGTCTGGGAAAGGGGCGAGCTGAAAATAGTGGCTAACGGTAAGGTTTTAGTGTGTAGCGGCCATTTTTCGGTACTTCCTGGAAGAATACTGGTGTTTTCAGTGCCGAGGCGGCTTGAAGACTAAAGCGTCCTGTATGTCACCCGAAGCTAATCGAGCATAAAGTCGCGCCAGTTAACCAAAGAGGGCGAAATTGAACCGCTGCTTGCTACAGGCCTATAGTGGAATCAGAGCCGGACAGGGGGAAAGGATCTCTGACTGGCTCAGGCTGAAGTAACAATAAAACAGATAGTAAGCTTCACTAAATACAGCACTCAGACCCGCTAATTAAGTCAGGGTGTGCAGCGGTCCAGTTCATAGCACCTGTTGATGGCAACTGTTCATAACACCAGGGGCTGAAGATTAAAAAACACTATATCGGGAGTAAGTCCCGAGCATAATCTTCCACTGAACATACGATCCCTTGCTGGAGCTCTGATGCTCGCTTTCCCTGTTTTTACTTCTTTATTACTGATGCCTGTTTTTGATTGGGTAGTTGCTCAGCAGTTACCGCCACAAACGGGTGATGTAGCTAGATTACGCCATACTTAATAACAACAATTCCTGGAGAATCTAAAGATGTTTAATCTCAATTCACTGAACAAGAATGTGCAAAAAATCGTATGCGCTGGGGCTGCGGTGTTGACACTTTCTGCTGCAATGACGGCGTCCGCAGGGGATCTGCGGCTGAAGTTTGCCGGCACCCTGCCTATGGATCATCCAGGCACTCAGATGATGAAGCAGATCGAAACGGATATTGAAGCCGCTGATGTGGGCCTGAAGGTTTCTGTGTACCCGGCTAACCAATTGGGTTCTGGAGAAGAGCTGTTTGAAGATAGTATCCGCGGCAATATCGATATGGTTGCCGGCTTTATCTACTCCCACAAGGATCCAGTGTTAGAGATCAACTCCCTACCATATTTGGCCAGCAGTTGGGCGGAGATGGACAGTGTTGTGCGCAATAAGGACTCTGCTTATAACCAGATTATGCGCGAGCGACTGGATAAGCTGGGTATTCATCTGATGGAAAACATTCCCGAAGGTTTTACCGGTATTGTTGCCAGTAAAAAACCTGAGAATTGGGAAGGCGTTGGCGAGAAGGGAATGAATATCCGGGTCTGGTCTTCGAATGTCGTTAAGAACCTCGTAGAAATGATGGGCTACCGCGCCACAACCATGGCATGGGGTGATATCTTCCCGGCTTTGCAGTCCGGTATTGTTGATGGTGCAATCTGTTGTACCAGCCAGGCGGCTTATACCATTTTTGCAGTCAGTGATGTGGGTAAATATTTCGTTGCCAACGATGCCATTATCGATATCTCCTCTTACTACATCTCCCAGAAAACCTGGAACAAGATGAATGATGAGCAGCGTGCTGTTGTGAAACAGGCCTTCGCTAAAGCTGCGGATGAGCTGTTCACCATGAACCGGGAAAACGACGCACTCTATCGTGGCAAGCTAGTTGAGAAAGGCTACGAAGTATTGGTACCTACTGATGCGCAGAAGCTGGCGCTGAAAGCGCGGGTACAGTCTGAAATCTGGCCTCAGATCGAGCCAACTGTAGGTAAGGATGTGCTGGATCGAATCAAGGCTGATGCCAGCTGATCAGGTCTGCCAGAGTATGGGGGCCATGCCTTCCATACTCTGAGTTCAGGTTCCCGACTTAACTGAGTAAGGCTTCGATCATGGCAGATTATACAAATGAATTTTCCCCCGTAATCAGAATCCCAATGGCCGTAATCATGAAGTTTATGAACTTCGTCATTATTTCCTCCGGGATCATCATGGCACTCACGTTCTTTTTCGTAGTGATATTCCGGTATGGCTTCGGTGCGGATCTGTTTGCCTATGAAGAGTGGTTGATGACCGTCGCATTCTGGATGTTCTTCATGGCGAGTGCCGTTGCTACTCACGACAGAGCCCATATCAATGCAGATGTTGTCGGCTTCCTGATCAGCCATCCAAAACTGATATGGGGGCGGGCACTGTTGGTTGAAAGCATAGAGCTAATCATCGTAACTGTAGTGGCTTACTGGGGTTTCCTGATGTGCCAGGAAGAGTTCAATACATATCCTAACTGGCAATCCACAATCGCTCTGAAAATCCCTTTTCTGGTTCCACGTATTGGTATTTTCCTCGGTTTCCTGATGATGGCCGTTTATACCGCTCTTCATCTCTGCCTGCTGTTACGTAATGGTCCTGAAACTACCGAACTACAACAGCCGGAATTACAGGACGCTATAAAATGATTATTGCTGGTACCCTCTTAATTCTGTGTCTACTCTTGCTGATTGGCGTAAGTGTGCCGTTGGCATTCGGTGGTGTGTTGATGTTTCTGGCTGCGATGGGGGGCCATGAAGTTTCCGGCTACCTGCCTACCGGTCACTGGAAAATGAACTCTCTGGTTCTGTTGGCAATTCCTCTGTTCATCATTGCCGGCTCGATAATGGAGAAAGGTAAAATTGCGGCTCCTTTGGTCACCCTGGCGGAACTGTTTGTCGGCCATCTCAAAGGTGGGCTGTCGGCTGCTGCGGTTATTGCCAGTGGCATATTTGGCTCTATCTCCGGGAGTGCAAACGCTACCCTGACCTGTATCGGCGGCGTCATGATGCCTCACCTGCGTAAGGCCAAATATCCGGATGGCCTGTCCGCGGCACTGATTGTAAGCGCCAGTCCGCTGGGATTGCTGATTCCACCCAGTTCTTCCCATATATTGTATGCCTGGGCGGCACAGCAGTCAGTACTGAAGGCTTTTCTGTCCACAGTTATTCCCGGCATTATCCTGATTACCCTGCTCATTATCGTTAACTACGTGTGCCTGCGCCGAACCAAAGGTCTGCAACTGGAACTGGGTGAGAAGGTCGATAACTTCGGTCTGGCGTTCCGCTCGCGTTCAATTAAGGCATTTCCGGCCTTCCTGATGCCGGCAATCATTCTTGGTGGTATCTACGGCGGTATCATGACGCCGGTTGAGGCTGCCGGTGTTGCCGTGATCTACGCAATTCCTATCGGTATCTACGTCTATAAGGGCCTGACCTGGACAACCTTCCTGCAGACGATGCGTGGCGCAGGTGTCACCGTCGGAGTCGTGATGGTGATGATCTTTATGGTACTGATCGTCAGCAAGTTCCTGGTGTTTGAAGATATTCCGAGTATTGCCCAGGAGCTGGTTTATTCGGTCTCTGATAATTCGATAGTCATCCTGTTGATGGTAAATCTGACGATGATCCTGATTGGTATGCTGATGGATGATATCAGTGGCCTTCTGTTGTCAACACCGTTGCTGCTTCCGATCGTTGTCGGTGTTGGTATGGACCCGATCCACTTTGCTGCAGTCCTGGGGGTTAACCTGGGGATGGCGAATATCACACCGCCGACAGCTCCATTGCTTTATCTGGGTGCAAGGGTGACTGAGACGCCGGTTAATAAAATGATGAAGCCAACACTCATCTTTATTGCGTTTGCATGGCTACCAACGCTGATGCTAACTACTTTTGTTCCGCAGCTTGCACTGTTCTTACCTGAATTGCTGCTGGGTTAACTGGCTGAGCAGAGCTTCAGAAATATATATTTTGTCCTACGAAAACTTAGGAGTAACTCTGGTATGCGTATACTTGCCTGTCAGATTCAAATTCCCGCTATCGATACCCGGGAAAAACAACTTGAACATATAAATACATTGATCAGTAAACTTGAAACTCAGTTAGTCACCAAGCCGGTTGATCTGGTGGTGCTGCCGGAATTATCCACGATGGAATACTCGGCGGAGAACTTTAAGAATATCGATCGTTTCAGCGAAGAGTTGTATGGCGAAACCTACGACAGGTTTTCCCGTTTCTGCCGCAAGAATAATGTTGCGGTTTGTTATGGAATGCCGCGTAAAGAGGGAGAAGATGCCTATATCAGCCAGGTTACGCTAGGGCGTAACGGCGAGTATCTAACCCATTACGATAAGATCCATACCGCCGAGTATGGCGATGCGGCTGAGTTGAAATATTTTACACGGGGTAATCACCTGGCCGTATTCGAAGTGGATGGTGTCAGGGCGGGCATTATTATCTGCTACGATATGCGCTTCCCGGAGCTGATCCGCCGTTTGTGCGGCGAATTTGAGGTGGATGTTATTCTGCATCCCGTCGCCTTTGCCCAGGATCTTTCATTCCATACCTGGAAGCAGTTTGTCGTCAGTAGGGCGTTGGAAAACCAGGTCTATTTCATGAGTGTGAATCAGAGCGGTGATCATTTTGGTCAGTCGATAGTCTGCCCACCCTGGGTTGATGACAAGGTACAACCTGTTGTCTTCGGTCAGGATGAGGAGTTTCGGGTGGTTGAGGTTGATAGGCAGGTGATCGAGCGGGTGCGCGAAGAGATTCCCTACCGCAGGGATACGCTGGAAGACTACGATGTGCTGCCGGTGCGCAGCTCAGGCAGTAGCTGACTTAGTTGATCTGTAACACGAAAACAGGAGGCTCATAAGCTTCCTTTTTTTCATAGTACATTACCGGTGTAGGAGGCGCGCCTCGCGCCTCGCGCCTCGCGCCTCGCGGCGCGCTGCGAGCGGCGATTGCTTTTCATCATTAGTGTTATAGCTTTATTTCGCCGCGGGGGCGCGCCTCCTACAGCTGATTTTCCTGATGCATAAATCATAATGTAATGATCAGAAGTTTGCTCCACGCTATCTGACGATGAACCAAAGAAAAGGGCGGTGAGCAGCCCTACATTCAGAGAGGGCGGGCGTAAAAAACCCGCTCTTCAGGATCCAACTCGTTGCGAATATGGTTGCGGATCTGTTCTTCGATCTCCGGCGAGTCTTCGGCAAACACGCCACACTCCTTAATCGCCTGCCGATGATTGAAGTTTTTACCCAGATAAGACATCACAATTCGCTGACATACCGGTTCCCTTGAATCGGTACCGGATACGCCCAGCATTAGCCCTGATAACAGGGACACTTTGTTCTTGTAAGTCGGGAACAGGGTCACATGGACCATCTCGTTCTGCAGTACTTCCTCATAGCCGCTGATAAAAATCCGGTTGCCAAGCCCGGTAACCATGCCTTTAATTTTGTAAATAAAATCGTTGTGACTGGACTTGTCTTTCTGAGATAAGTGCTCGATCCATTTAATAAAGAAGCGCCCGTCTTCTTTAAAGATGATGCCATAGCCTTTCAGGATCTGTTTGGGAAAGGAGGTGGAATAATAGTAGATATAATAGCTGCCCTCATACTTAGACAGGTCTATTGTGGAGCGCTCCATCAGCTTATCTATGTAGCGGTATTCCGGACGATTCTGCACTGTGCCGCTGAGATCGCTACTGGGCCGTACTCGGATAATCTGTTCAAACTCTTCTGAAGGGAGCACTATTTCATGCTCTTCGACGCCAAAGTAATCGCATATACGGCGCAGATTATTACCGGAAGGGGTAGTCTTACCGCTGAGATATTTATTGAATTGCTGACGGTTAACCTCCAGCTCCCGGCAGACTTCTGAGATCGATTTTTTGTAGTTGCAGAGTAATCGGAGATTATCGGCAAAATTCTGTTTATTCATCTCACATCGGATCCATGGTCGGTATCAGCTCATCTTATATTGTAACTGAAGCACAATGAGCATTGGCCCGAATAATTCATAAAGGCGCTTGAAATCAAGCTGTAGAGTAGATGGTTACTGATCAGGCAGTTTATATTAGAAAGTTACACTATGTAACCAACTTGCCGCTGATCGGTTTTATGAAAAATCTGGCGTTGCATTTGGCTCGATCTTCCTTGAGCCCTGCCCCTTCATTTAATGGAGGACCAGGGCTTGGCGAAAGATCGTCGCTTTAGCACGTCCATGTGCTCGCGATATACCGTACATCCTGTACATAAAAGCCAACTGCTTAGCCAGATTTCCCAGAAATTCCAATCCCTTCACGAAATATCCGGGCTAGCGCGCATCAGGATAATAAAGGCGGTGGACTTAAATCCTCTTTCAGCGAAACCACCCGGCTGAGTCAGGCCGAGTTTATGGATAACACAGGCTGTATTGTTCTAACTTAATGAAGTTTAAGTAAAAATAAAAGATAAAACTTAACACTGATAGCAACTTGGTGATCCTTGCGCGTTGCGTCCTTTTCGCCTGGG
Organism: Amphritea sp.; assembly: GCA_036960915.1. Taxonomy (GTDB): domain Bacteria; phylum Pseudomonadota; class Gammaproteobacteria; order Pseudomonadales; family Balneatricaceae; genus Amphritea. The sequence goes on along the minus strand of JBALVQ010000021.1, from coordinate 53,275 downwards.
ATCAGCATGACCTGATTAGTTAACTGTCAGTACCGCCCAAGTGTCGTCCAGGTTTATTCACTGTCCTGCATCTTCTTCAGGCGATAGGCCAGTGCCGGGCGGGTTAATCCCAGCTTGCGGGCTGCCTTTGATACATTGCCATTGGCTTGTTCCATTGCCGAGTCGATCAACTGTTTTTCCAGTGTTTCCAGGCTAAAGTCGTCAGTCATTAGCTGTTCAATCGAATGTTGTTGCTCGGGGGCTTCAGCTGTTTGCGGCTTTTTCGCCAGCTGACCCTGAGCATTAATGATGTTTAGCGGGTGAGAAGGTTCTGATAATGATGGGAAAAAGCTGGTAAGGCCAATCGTTTGATTGTTGTCCGTCAGGATTACGCCGCGCTCAATCATGTTCTCGAGCTCACGGATATTTCCCGGCCACTTATACTGCTTAAGTGCCTGCATCGCTTTATCGGAAATGCCCGCTGTTTTCTTGTTATACAGGGTGCAGTGTTTTTTAAGGAAATGCTCTATTAACAGTGGAATATCTTCGGTGCGGTTCCGCAAGGGGGGGATGTGTATAGGGTATACATTCAGCCGGTAGAAGAGATCTGCTCTGAATCGTCCCTCCTGAACGGCAATCTCCAGGTCCTCGTTGGTGGCGGCAATGACGCGCACATCAATTCGGCGGGTGCGGGTGTCGCCTACTCGCTCCAGTTCGCTTTCCTGCAAAACCCTGAGAAGCGCTGCCTGGGCGCGAGGAGTCAACTCGATCACTTCGTCGAGAAAAATAGTGCCTAGGTTTGCCCTCTCAAACTTTCCTTCCCTTGATTGCGTAGCGCCGGTATAAGCGCCTTTTTCGACCCCAAACAGTTCGGCTTCAATCAAGTCGGGGGGAATGCAAGCGCAGTTTACTGCAACAAAGGCTTTCTCTGCGCGATCGCTACTGGTGTGCAGACCGCGGGCAACAACCTCTTTACCTACTCCGGTTTCTCCCTGCAAAAGTACAGTGACGCGGCTTTTAGCGGCTTTGCGGATAAGATGACAGATATTTTTGAATGCACCTGAATGGCCAACCGAATTGATGAGCAAGTCTTCTTCAGCTTCGGCACTGCGAAAATTGTCTTTCAGATCAGATACTTCATGCTGCAGCGCCAGCAGTTGTTCAATCATCGGATCGGGCAGCAGGTATTTTTCAGTTTCCTCGCAATCTTCCCACTCCTCGGCGGGTTTGCCGATAATGTGGCAGTGTTCGGCCCCGGTACCCGCGCACTGGATTTCCTTAAACAGAATCTGGCGTTTCATGTAGTAGGTGGTAAAGCCGCTGGCATAGCCTGTCAGGCTCCAGCAGACCGGGATTGAAGAGTGGCCGTAATTGGCTATGTGGACTTCAACTTCATGGGAATTAACCCAATCGAACTCTGCATAGAATTGTCCGCTATCAACATCGTAATCCAGTACCTTGGGGATTACTTTTACCATGCCCTTGATGGCATGTAGTTGTGGTCCGACCATAAAGGCTTCATCGCTAGTCATGTCCGGGCGAACTTTTTGAGCCAGCTCCGCATCGCGCCAGCCGCTGTGATAGCCAAAACGCATCAGAAATCCTTTGGCGCGCTCAATACCCATGGTTTCGATCAGTTCTTTACGCAACAGGCCCATGACTGATGCATGCACCAGTAGCATGCGCTGTTCATCAAGCCAGATCTTTCCCTCTTCGCTTTCAAAGCGAATCTGATCAAGTAAGTCCTTTGCATCGGGTAGCGTCAGCGATTTTTTTGTCATGGTAATTGTATTAACCAACTTTTTTATTGTTTGAAAGGCTCTTTTCTATTGTGGTTATTCAGTTTGAAAACACAACTTATATTGCGCATTAGCATCGATTCATGTGGAAAAGATCAATCATAAGATTAACTTTTTAATAAATTTTTAATCATTTCATTATCCGCTGAAATGGGGAGGCTATACCTATTTTAGTCTCTTTAGCGCCCGGGTTTCATAAGTTTTAAATAATTTAAGTTATTTAAAAACAAAGTGTTAGGTGTTTTTTGTTGTGAGTGTTTGTGCTGATTTTTGTTTTCTGGCACAGGCATTGCTGTGTTATGGGTGATCAAACCTTAATTCACAGGAGGCCATCATGATGGATGTTCAACTACATACCCGCAGCGAAAAAGCAGATAAGCCTGTTTTTGAGCAGCTTACTAAGTATATCAGGGTGCGTAGCTCCGAGAATTCACGCTTTGTCGAATTTGATTTTGCAATTGGTGATCCGAGTCTGTTCGTTGAATTGATTATGCCGCAAGCCGCGTTTGAGCACTTTTGCCAGGTTAACGATGTGGTGGTTATGAGCAGGGAACAGCAGGACGCCGTCGACTCTGAAATGGAAAAGTGGCGTTACGGTGAAGAAACATTGATGGCTAAAAACCGCAATGAGCAGCGCAGCTAGGCACCAAATGCTGAGATGCTGATTGGACAAAAACAACAAAGACCCTGAAAAGTTGGGATAAAGCAGATGACCATTGAAATAAAAACAGCAATGCTGGAACCGGTTCGAAATACTTTTGCTCATATCGAACGTCGTTTTGGTGATAAGCCGGCAACACGCTATCAGGAAGCAACCTACGATGTAGCATCGGAAGTTAACTTTCATTACCGCCCGATATGGCAGCCAGAGTTCGAACTGAATGACTCCGGCCGTACAGCGATTGTGATGGAAGACTGGTATGCCTTTAAGGATCCACGTCAGTTCTACTACGGCTCTTATGTTCAGGCCCGTGCCAAGCAGCAGGAAGTGTCAGAAAGTAACTACAAGTTTTTTGAGAAGCGTGATCTGGCCCGCCTGATTTCTGATGAGATCAAACAGAAGCTTATCCGTCTGCTGGTGCCGCTACGCCATGTCGAGCAGGCCGCCAACCTGAATAACGTCTACGGCAGCTCGCTCGGCTATGGCACCGCGATCACTCAGGCGTTGCTGTACAACGGTATGGATCGACTGGGTAATGCTCAATACCTGTCCCGAATTGGCCTGATTCTGGATGGCAATACCGGTGATTCGCTGGTTGTAGCCAAACATCACTGGGTGGAAGATTCCGTCTGGCAGGGCGTACGTGCCTATTGTGAAGCCAATATCTGTGTTGAAGACTGGTTTGAGTCTTTTGTTGCCCAGGATGTGGTGCTGGATGCTCTGGTGTATGAACTTGTGTATATCCAGTTCGACGCCTGGCTGCAGGAAAATGGTGCCCAGGATATCGGCATGCTGACCGAATTTATTCAGAACTGGAACAAAGACACTAACCGCTGGGTTGACTCAGTGTTGAAAATTGCAGCTGCTGACTGTTCTGAAAATAAGGCGTTGCTGGAGCAGTGGGTTTCTACCTGGAGAGGCAAAGCCGTTGAAGCTTTGGCGCCGTTGGCAACAGAAATGCTGGGAGAAGGTGCGCTGGATCACGCAGTGGCAGCTTTGGATAAGCGATTGCAAAAAGCCGGCCTGTTCAAATAACAGCGCGCTTTAGAGGATAAAAATAATGTCAAAAGTATACATCGCACTACAGGATAACGAGCAATCTCGCTATATCGTTGAAGCGATAGAAGAGACCAATCCAGATTCAACGATTATCCATATGCCGGCCATGATTCGCGTCGAGCGAGAGCACAAACTGGTTATTGATCGTGAAGTAGTGGAAGAGAAAATGGGCCGCGAGTGGGATGTGCAGGAGCTGCACGTCAATCTGATCACCCTGGGCGGTAACGTGGATGAAGATGACGACCGGTTCGTTCTTGAGTGGAAACTGTAGGGGTAAACAACATGGCTGCTAAAAAACTAAATATAAAAGACAAGTATCGCCTGCTGACCCGGGATTTGGATTGGGATTTCTCCTACGAGGACCCGAAGAAAGCATTCCCGTATGAAGAGTTCGAAGGGATCAAAATTACCGACTGGGACAAATGGGAAGATCCGTTCCGTCTGACAATGGATACTTACTGGAAGTATCAGGCCGAGAAAGAGAAAAAGCTGTACGCCATCTTCGATGCGTTCTCGCAGAACAATGGTCATCTGAACGTCGTTGATCCGCGTTATGTTAACGCTGTTAAGCTTTTCCTCACCGGTGTGTCTCCGCTGGAATATCAGGCGTATCAGGGCTTTGCGCATGTGGGACGCCAGTTTAGTGGTGTCGGTGCACGGGTTGCCTGTCAGATGCAGTCGCTGGACGAGCTGCGTCACGTACAGACCCAGATCCATGCGATGAGCCATTACAATAAGTTCTTTGATGGCCTTCAGGAATTCAGCCACCAGCACGACCGTGTGTGGTATCTGTCGGTGCCTAAGTCCTTCTTTACCGATGCACGCTCGGCTGGTCCTTTCGAATTTATGATTGCGATCGGTTTCTCTTTCGAATATGTACTGACCAACCTGCTGTTTGTACCTTTCATGTCCGGTGCGGCGCATAACGGTGATATGGCGACGGTAACCTTCGGTTTCTCTGCACAGTCTGATGAGGCCCGTCATATGACGCTGGGCCTTGAGGTGATCAAGTTCCTGCTGGAGCAGCATGAAGATAACCTGCCGATCGTACAGAAGTGGATCGATAAATGGTTCTGGCGCGGTACCCGTCTGCTGACCATCGTCGCGATGATGATGGATTACATGTTGCCGAAGAAGGTCATGTCCTGGAAAGAAGCCTGGGAAGTGTACTTCGAAGAGGCCGGTGGTGCGCTGTTCAAGGATCTCGCCCGTTATGGCATTAAGATGCCTAAATATGTTGAAGTTATTGAGAAAGAAAAAGAGCATATCTCGCACCAGGCCTGGTGGACTTTCTACACCCACGGCCATGCAGCCGGTTTCCATACCTGGATCCCGTCTGATGAAGAGTTGGACTGGTTTTCAGAGAAATATCCGGACACCTTCGACAAGTATTACCGTCCCCTGTGGGAAATGGCGAAAGAGATGGAAGCCAAGGGTGAGCGTTTTTACACCACTGGTCTGCCGCAGCTTTGTCAGGTCTGTCAGATTCCGATGCTGTTTACCGAGATGGATAATCCGAATCAAAACGCTATGCGCGACACTATGTATAAGAATGAGCGTTATCATTTCTGCTCTGATGGCTGTTGTGACATTTTCGAAGAAGAGCCTGAGAAGTATGTTCAGGCCTGGTTGCCGGTACACCAGATCTTCCAGGGCAACTGTGGAGGCCCGGAAATGGGCGATATCCTGAGTGATTTCTACCGCATGAATGTCGGTCACGACAACATGGATATGAAAGGCTCGCCAGATGAAAAACGCTGGAACAAGTGGAAAGGCGTGGCCTGATCCCCCTCCAGAGACATAGAGTCTGAAAACAAACCTGGGCCACGTACCGTGGCCCGTAGCATGAGAGAATAATTATGCCAGTTTATGCTTTGAATCCGGGTTATACAGGCGAACGTATGGATCGCGTTGAGAACTTCGGTGGTAATCAGGTGGTTTATTTTGGTTGGGACGAACACCGTATGTTCTGTGCGGCTAAGGCGTTCCCTTTGCCACCATCAATGCCATTTGCGGCGGTAATGGAGAAGATCTTGCCAGAAGCCTTTGGTCAGCATCCGGAGTTTTCTCAGATCAACTGGGATACCGCTGAGTGGCTGTTGAACAACGAACCATTCAAACCACAAATGGATGCTTCTCTTGAAGCTCAGGGTATCGATCATAAATCCCTGATCCGTTTCAAAACTCCCGAGCTGAAAGGCTACGCTGGAGCAGGTGTCTGATAAGCGATAGGTGATAGACATGAGTTACGAAGTTATTGTTGAGCCAACCGGCGATATAATTGAGGTTGAAGAAGGTCAGACGATTCTTGATGCAGCGTTGCGTCAGGGTGTGTGGTTGCCTTTCGCCTGCGGTCACGGCACCTGTGCCACATGTAAAGTGCAGGTGCTTGAAGGAGAGGGCGATCTTGGCAACGCCTCGCCCTTTGCACTGATGGATGTCGAGCGCGATGAAGGCAAGGTGCTGGCATGCTGCTGTACCCCTGAGTCCGATATGGTGATCGAAGCAGACATTGATGTCGATGATGATTTTGCCGGTTACTCTGTACAGGATTTTGTCGGTACGGTCACCGAGGTCAGGGACTTGTCACCGACGATCAAAGGCATCTGGTTTGAACTGGACAAGGATATGGAGTTCCAGGCCGGCCAATATATCAATCTCAATATTCCGGGTGTGGAGGGCAATCGTGCTTTCTCTATAGCCAACAAGCCTTCGGACTCACGCACTCTTGAACTGCATGTGCGTCTGGTGCCAGGCGGTGCAGGTACCACCTATATGCATGAGCAGATGCAGGTGGGAGATACACTGGATGTTTCCGGTCCTTATGGTCAGTTTTTTGTCCGTAAGTCGGATGAGCAGGGGGCAATCTTTATTGCTGGTGGTTCCGGCCTTTCGAGTCCGCAATCAATGATTCTGGATATGCTGGAGGATGGCGACACCCGGCAGATTACCCTGCTGCAGGGCGCGCGTAATGTCTCTGAGCTGTATAACCGGGAGATCTTCGAAGCGATGGATAAAGAGTTTGCTAACTTCACTTACGTGCCAGCACTCAATGCTCCCGAAGAGAGCGATGACTGGCAGGGCTTCACAGGATTTGTCCATGATGCCGCCGCCGCGCATTTCGATGGTCGCTTTGATGGCAATAAAGCTTATCTGTGTGGTCCACCGGTGATGATTGATGCCGCGATCACGGCGTTGATGCAGGGTCGATTATTTGAGCGTGACATCCATATGGAGCGCTTTGTAACTGCAGCCGATGGTGCCGAGGAGTCGGGCCGCTCTGCCTTGTTTAAGCGGATCTGAGTTCAAACGTATCTGATAGCGTCTTAATAGTTGTGCTTAAAAAGCCTGCAGATTGTCTCAATCTGCGGGCTTTTTTATGTCCAGGGATGGATTGTATGCTGCAAGGAGCCATGGATGGCGGTGCAGCGATACGGGCAGAACGCAGAAACGTAGGTTGGGCTGAGCGCAGCGATGCCCAACAATCTTCTCGAAATATCCGACGAAGAAATAATTTTGGTTTCCTGTTTCGATATAAAAAGGGGGCTCTTCTAGCTGCAGTCAAATTTTGAGCAATGTTCTTGTTCTTGTTGGGCATCGCTACGCTCACCCCAACCTACAAATCTATTTTAAAGCCTGATCAAATAATTACTTTTTTGCGCTGGAAATTAATTATTTGGTTAACCGGACTTTGTCGTCTGGTGTTTTCTAACTCTGCTGTGAACTTCAATGAAAAATATTTGTTTATAAAAAAGACCAATAAAAACAAATAGTTATATTGTTTATTTTGGAGTTTGTTAGCTGTTTTTATGTTCTGGCATAGAGGTTGCTCAATAGTAAGCAGTAAGAAAGCTAAATAAACCTTGATGGAGTGATCCTATGGCAACAGAGCAACTTTACCGTATCCGGATTGTGAATCGGGATCAGGAGTTTTTCTGTACAGAGGATCAGGTGTTGTTAATCGATATGGAACGCCGCAGTGCCAGCAGCATTAACGTTGGTTGTCGAGGTGGCGGTTGCGGAGTTTGCAAGATCCGCATTCTCAACGGTGATTATGAGACCAAGCGCATGAGTCGTGCGCATATTTCTGAAGCTGAAGAGAAGCAGGGCTTTGCTCTGGCCTGCCGTGTCTTTCCCCGTAGCGATATGGCGGTTGAATCCGATCACTACATCGCGCCGGAAGAGTCTCCTTACCAGAAAGCTGCTGCGCAGGTAGCGGTTCGCTAAACAATAAAAGCAAAACAAGAGTTGAGGATAAGAACATGAAAAAAGGAGTAATGCGTCCAGGTCATATTCAGATCCGTGTACTGGATATGAAAGAAGCGCTGGATCACTACCGTGATCTGCTGGGACTGATTGAAGTTGAAACAGATAGTCAGGGCCGTGTTTATCTAAAAGGCTGGACGGAAATCGATAAATTCTCCGTTGTACTGCGTGAAGCAGATGAGCCGGGTATGGATTTTGTTGGCTACAAGGTGCTGGACAACCAGACTCTGGAGAAGCTGCACGGTGAGCTGGTTGAGTTTGGCTGCAATGTGGAAGAGATTCCGGCAGGCGAGCTGAACGGCTGTGGTCGCCGTATCCGTTTCGACTCACCAACTGGTCACATGTTCGAAATCTACGCCGAGAAAGAGCAGACCGGTAAATGGGGTGTGGATGAAGTAAATCCAGAGGCCTGGCCGCGTGGTCTGACCGGCATGAAGGTAACCCGTTTTGACCACTGTCTGCTGTATGGTCCAAATATTGCCGGCACTCTGGAGCTGTTCCAGACAGTACTGGGTTTCGACCTGGCAGAACAAACGCTTGATGAGAACGGTACCCGTATCGCCCAGTTCCTGACAGTTAGTCAGAAAGCACACGATGTTGCATTTATCGAGTGCCCGGAGCCAGGCAAGTTCCACCATGCCTCTTTCTTATTGGATACCTGGGAAGACGTACTGCGCGCTGCTGACCTGATCTCTATGGAGGATGTCTCCCTGGATATCGGTCCTACCCGTCATGGCCTGACCCACGGTAAAACCATCTACTTCTTCGATCCGTCCGGCAATCGTACCGAAGTGTTCTGCGGCGGAGACTACCACTATCCGGATCATCCGCCAGTGACCTGGACGACTGATCAGTTAGGTAAGGCGATCTTCTATCATGATCGCGTCCTGAACGAGGCTTTCCTGACTGTGCTGACCTGATTCAGGCATGGTAAACCGCACCGCGCTTCACAGAACTGGCTCCGGTGCGGTTCTATCATTTGTCGGTAAGCACCGGATGTCGCAATGCAAGTGAGAGTTAACATGAAAGAATTTAAGAACTTTATCAATGGCGAGTTTGTAGCTGCCGCCAGCGGTAAAACTTTTGAAAACCGCAACCCAGTGGATAACAGCCTGATCGGAATGGTTTCCGAGGCGGGCGAGCCTGAGGTGGCTGCTGCGGTTGCTGCGGCAAAAGCTGCGATGAAAGGTCCCTGGGGAAAAATGACCCAGGCGCAGCGCATTAAACTGCTGGATAAAGTCGCTGAGCGTATTAACGAGCGATTTGACGAATTTCTCGATGCTGAGTGTAAGGATACCGGTAAACCACATAAAATTGCCTCACACATCGATATTCCGCGTGGTGCCGCTAATTTCAAGGCGTTCTCCGAGACTCTGGCGAACCATCCAACTGAAACGTTCAAACTGGATACGCCAGATGGCGCTGGTGCCCTGAACTACGGTCACCGCACACCCAAGGGTGTGATTGCTGTGATCAGCCCCTGGAACCTGCCACTGCTACTGATGACCTGGAAAGTGGGTCCGGCGCTAGCCTGTGGTAATACGGTGGTGGTTAAGCCATCTGAAGAAACGCCCGCCACCGCAACCTTGCTGGGTGAGGTAATGAACGAGTGTGGCGTACCTGAAGGTGTTTACAACGTTGTTCACGGTTTCGGTGGCGACTCTGCCGGTGCTTTCCTGACAGCACATCCTGATGTTAATGCAGTTACCTTCACCGGTGAGACAAGCACAGGTGAGATCATCATGCGCGCTGCCTCTGTTGGCCTGCGTAACATCTCCCTTGAGTGCGGCGGTAAGAACCCGGGGATTGTATTTGCCGACTGCGATATGGATAAGGCGATTGAAGGCACCATGCGTTCGGCGTTCGTTAACTGTGGTCAGGTTTGTCTGGGTACCGAGCGTGTCTATGTAGAGCGTCCGATCTTTAACGAGTTTGTTCAGCGCCTGAAAGAGAGCGTCGAGAAGCTGAAGCTGGGTGTTCCGGAAGATCCAGAAGTGGACTTTGGACCGCTGGTGAGCCAGGAGCATAAAGAGAAGGTGCTTTCTTACTACCGTTTGGCAGTCGAAGAGGGCGCAACCGTGGTTACCGGTGGTGGTGTGCCAGATATGGGCGCCGAGTTGAATGACGGTGCCTGGGTTGAGCCCACTATCTGGACTGGCTTGTCCGACGATGCCCGGGTGGTGAATGAAGAGATCTTCGGCCCTTGCTGCCATATCCGTCCATTCGACACTGAAGAAGAGGCGATCGAACTGGCCAACGATACCAAATACGGTCTGTCTGCCACCATCTGGACTGAGAACGTTGCCCGTGCATCGCGTGTCGCCGAAGCAATGGAAGTGGGAATCGCCTGGGTTAATAGCTGGTTCCTGCGCGACCTGCGTACCGCTTTTGGTGGTGCTAAAGAGTCTGGTATCGGTCGTGAAGGCGGTGTCCATGGTCTCGAGTTCTATACCGAACTTAAGAACGTCTGCATAAAACTCTGAGCTTACGGTTTAACTCAGAGGGTTTGCTAATAGGTTTTTCGTAATGTTTGAAAGGTTAAAGTCGTCAGGGGGGCGTTAGGCTGTGCGGGGCCAAACGCTACTCTGACAGCTTTCATCTTTTACCAAGTACAAGGTAAAAAATATGAATCAAGAAAAGATTATCCAGTGTGGTGACGAGTTGTATGATGCGCTAACCCAGCGCCATACCCTGCGTCCCTTCACCGAGCGTTTCAACGACATCACCATGGACGATGCCTATCACATCTCCCTGCGTATGGTGGAGCGTCGTGTCCAGGCCGGTGAAACCATTATCGGCAAAAAGATCGGGGTTACCTCCAAGGCAGTGCAGAACATGCTCAACGTGCATCAGCCTGATTTTGGCTACCTTACCGATCGCATGGCTTACAGCGAAGGTCAGGAAATGCCGATCAGCGAACAGTTGATGCAACCAAAAGCGGAAGGTGAGATCGCTTTCATCCTGAAAAAAGATTTAATGGGGCCGGGTGTGACCAACGCCGATGTACTGGCCGCGACCGATTGCGTGATCCCTTGTTTCGAAGTGGTAGATTCGCGCATCGAGAACTGGCAGATCAAGATCCAGGATACCGTTGCGGATAACGCCTCCTGCGGCCTTTTTATCCTCGGTGATAAAGCGGTTGATCCACGGAAAGTGGATCTGGCGACCTGCGGCATGGTGGTGGAGAAAAACGGTTCTATCATCTCAACCGGTGCCGGTGCTGCTGCTCTGGGCAGCCCGGTGAACTGCGTGGCATGGCTGGCGAATACCCTGGGTCAGTTCGGTATCCCACTGAAAGCGGGTGAAGTAATTCTGTCAGGCTCTCTGGTACCGCTGGAGCCAGTACAGGCAGGTGACCACATGCGCGTTAGCATCGGTGGTATGGGTTCTGCTTCTGTGCGCTTTGTGTAATCCGTCGGTAAGTGAGAGGAAATACGAATATGAGTAAAAAACTGAAAGCAGTCATTATCGGTCCGGGTAACATCGGTACCGATCTGCTGATGAAAATGTTGCGTTCGCAGTGGATCGAGCCGGCCTGGATGGTGGGTATCGATCCTGACTCCGATGGTCTGAAACGTGCCAGAGAGATGGGAATCAAAACCACCGCCGAGGGTGTCGATGGTTTACTGCCCCACGTGATCGAAGACGATATCCGTATCGCTTTTGATGCCACATCTGCCTACGTGCATGCTGAGAACAGCCGTAAGCTGAACGAGCTGGGTGTGATCATGATAGATCTGACGCCAGCCGCAATCGGTCCGTTCTGTGTGCCGCCGGTGAATCTGCAGGAGCACGCCAAGAACCTGGAGATGAACGTCAATATGGTGACTTGTGGTGGTCAGGCGACTATCCCAATGGTTGCTGCTGTCTCCCAGGTGCAGGCTGTTGAGTATGGCGAGATCATCGCCACCGTATCTTCACGCTCCGCAGGGCCGGGTACGCGTAAAAATATCGATGAATTCACCCGTACCACGGCCGATGCCGTAGAGAAAATCGGCGGTGCCGATAAGGGTAAAGCGATCATCATTATCAACCCGGCAGAGCCGCCGCTGATGATGCGCGATACTGTTCACTGCCTCACCAAAACAGCTCCGGATGAAGCTGCTATTACTGAATCCGTGCATAACATGGTGAAAGAAGTACAGAAGTACGTGCCGGGCTACCGCCTGGTGAATGGTCCGGTGTTTGATGGCAACCGCGTATCCATGTTCATGGAGGTGGAAGGTCTGGGTGATTATCTGCCGAAGTACTCCGGCAACCTGGATATCATGACGGCAGCGGGCTTGCGTACGGCAGAAATGTTTGCCGAAGAATCCCACAACGGCACTATCGAACTACCGGCTCGCGGTTAAGTGGAGGAAAAAATTATGAATCTTGAAGGTAAAAAAGTCGTACTCCACGATATGAGTCTGCGTGATGGCATGCATGCCAAACGTCACCAGATTTCCCTGGAGCAGATGGTTGATATCGCTACCGGCCTTGATGAAGCGGGAATGCCGCTGATCGAAGTCACCCACGGTGATGGCCTGGGTGGCACCTCCGTGAACTACGGTTTCCCGGCCCACTCCGACGAGGAGTATCTCGGGGCTGTTATTCCGAAAATGAAAAATGCCAAGGTGTCAGCTTTGCTGCTGCCTGGGATCGGAACTGTCGATCACCTGCGCATGGCCAAAGATCTGGGTGTAAACACTATCCGTGTTGCGACCCACTGTTCCGAGGCAGACGTGTCGGAACAGCACATTGGTCTGGCGGCCAAGTTGGAAATGGACACTGTGGGCTTCCTGATGATGGGCCACATGGCAAGCCCGAAAAAGATTCTCGAGCAGGCGAGATTGATGGAGTCCTATGGCGCCAACTGCATCTATTGCACTGACTCAGCGGGTTATATGCTGCCGGATGAAGTGTCAGAAAAAATTGGCCTGTTGCGTTCCGAACTAAATTCTCAAACCGAGGTAGGTTTCCACGGTCACCACAACATGGGTATGGCGATCGCTAACTCCCTGGCGGCGATCGATGCCGGTGCAATTCGTATCGATGGTTCTGTTGCTGGCCTGGGTGCCGGTGCTGGTAACACGCCTTTAGAAGTACTGGTTGCGGTACTGGACCGGATGGGGGCGGACCACGGTATGGATCTGTACAAGATCATGGACGTGGCTGAAGACCTGGTAGTACCGATGATGGATCAGCCGATCCGGGTTGACCGTGATGCACTGACTCTGGGTTATGCCGGTGTCTATAGTTCGTTCCTGCTATTCGCACAACGCGCTGAAGCTAAGTACGGCATCATGGCACGTGATCTGCTGGTAGAACTGGGCCGCCGCGGAACTGTTGGCGGGCAGGAAGATATGATTGAAGACCTGGCACTGAGCATGTCTAAAGAGCGGGCAAAAGATAGAGGGCAAAACTAATGGGTAACCTGACAAAAGAACAGATCGAACAGCTGGCAGAGCACTGTGAAAATGCTGAACTGCAGGCGTATGAAATTACCAAAATTACTAACGACTTCCCGGATATGACCTACGAAGATGCCTTCGATATTCAGTGGGAAATCCGTCGTCGTAAGGAAGCTCGCGGCAACAAAATCGTGGGTATGAAAATGGGCCTCACCTCCTGGGCCAAAATGTCCCAGATGGGTGTTGAGCATCCTTGTTACGGTTTCCTGGCGGATTACTTCTCCGTACCCGAAGGTGGCGAGATCAAACATGACGAACTGATCCATCCGAAAATTGAAGCGGAACTGGCGTTTGTAACTAAAGCCCCGCTGAAAGGCCCGGGTGTACACATCGGTGATGTGCTGCGTGCCACTGACTTTGTCATGCCCGCGGTGGAAGTGATCGATTCCCGCTATAAGGATTTCAAGTTCGATCTGAAGAGCGTAATCGCCGATAACTCCTCATCTTCACGCTTCGTTACCGGCGGCCGTATGGCTGATGCGGCAGACCTGGATCTGAAAAACCTGGGTGTAGTGATGGAAATCAACGGTGAAGTGGTGGAAACGGGCGCCGGTGCGGCGGTACTGGGACACCCTGCGTCTTCAGTGGCGATGCTGGCGAATATGCTGGGCGAACGCGGTGAAGAGTTGCCTGCCGGTTCTTTCGTTATGATCGGTGCGATCACGGCGGCGGTACAGGTTAACAAGGGTGATTCCTTCTGTGTCCGTTACCAGGATCTGGGTTCTATTAGCGGTAAGTTCGTTTAATCGAAGTGAGAAGGTAATGATGAAGCAGTCTCTTTGTGCAGAACAGGTAACCCGCCCCGGTGACGAAGGGGCGGTGACTGTCAGTATCTCCCGCCGGATCAAATCCGGTTTTGAGGAGCAGTACGAAGCCTGGATCTCCGGTGTCATTGAGGCTGCTTCACATTTTCCCGGCCACCTGGGTACCAACGTACTCCGGCCGGGACCTGCAACAAACCACGAATATGTGCTGATTTACCGCTTTGACAGCTACTGCAGTTGCAGGGACTGGGAGCAGTCCGATCTGCGCACTGAATGGCTGGACAAGCTGGAAGGAATGGCCGAAGGGGCGCCGGTGACACGCCGGGGTACCGGACTCGAGTTCTGGTTTGATCTGCCTGAATTGCCGGTGCAGAAGCACCCATCGCCGCATAAAATGGCGCTGGTTCTGATCACCGTTGTCTTTAGCCTGGTGCTGATGTTTAACCTGGTGTTGGCACCCTGGCTGGAAGGCATGCAACTCTGGCAGCGTGTGCTGGCAATAGTGGTGTTGCAGGTATTGCTGATGACTTATCTGGTAATGCCGCGGGTCACACGCCTGTTGCAATCCTGGTTGTATAAATAGATTAAGGGACTTGTTTGCAGGTTCCCTGAGGAGCAGAACGGTTATGCCGATCGCACATATCAATATCATGGAAGGCCGTACTGACGAGCAAAAGGAAACACTGGTTGCCGAAGTCACCGCCGCTATTAGCCGCTCTCTTGATTCACCGGAGCAGAATATCCGCGTACTTATCCACGAGGTTCCTAAACAGAACTGGGGGATTGCCGGCTCTTCTGCGAAAAAGCTGGGGCGATAAAAAATATATGCTCAGTAGGATGCTGGTGAGCTGTGTGGGAGGCGCGCCTCGCGCCGATTAGTGAATTATTCGCGGCGAGGCGCCGCTCCCACAGGCTATGCAGATCAGCACCCTACCCAAAAAAACCACCTGCCAGGCTCTCTCGCAGGTAACAGAAGTTCTCCATCAAGTGCTACTCATTGCCCCGGTAACGGGGCTTTTTTTGTTTGTCCCAGGTCATGGGGATTAGAGATGTAGGTTTTAATTGTTATGAAAAATTATCTGCAGTCGATGCCGTTAGGCACCCTGATTCTGTGGTGCTATATCATTTGGTACCTGGTGATGGTGGCATTTTATTTTGATGGTTCTTTTACCCTTTGGGGTAACTCTATCGGCCTTAGTCTGATTGTTGGCTTTGCGCTGGTACTTGCGACAGGCCCTTTATCCAAAGCCAGGATTCGTCAGCAGTTTTGGCAGGTTACCCGGCTTTTTCTTTGCCCGTTCTGTGTTTCCAGCTTTTCAGCACTGACCAAAGGCAAGGGGTTTTCGCTGCTTGTTTCTCCTGTGCTGCAAGAGAATCTAGTGGCGCTGACGTTGTGTATGCTCTTTTGTGGGCTGGTATATACCGTCAAAAGGGTTGCAGCTGAATACGCTTAATGTGGCTCATTAATGGGTAGGATGTCAGTTTGCATGCCCCGCGAAGCGTTCAGTGTAGCCCACGAAGTGTTTTGGCCATTGGCTATTGGGTAGAGGCATGTGGGAGGCGCGCCCCGCGCCGATTAGGAAATTATTCGTGGCGAGGCGCCGCTCCTACAGGCTCAGGAGACTATCGGCTGTTGGCTGTTAATCATTTGCTGGCGGTGGGCGAGTATTGCCTGGGTACGGTTATTTACGTTCCACTTGCGCAGAATTGAACGTACATGAGCCTTGGCTGTATGGGGGCTGATCTTCAGCTCATCTGCGATCTCTTTATTCATTAAACCTTTGACGAGTTTATCCATGACTCGCTGCTCTTGCCTGGAGAGTTCACAAATTGTCGAAGCATGTGCAGAGGCTCGGGCGCCAGTAGCGGTGTTGCCGGAAAGGAATCCGCATTTATCTTGAGCCACACTCTGTAACGTATGTATGACCGTTTGCCTGCAATCTTTACTGGATATATTGCCTGCTACTCCCAGGCTGCGTAATAACTGCTGGCCAATGTTTTGCTGGTGATGACTAATCGTTACTGTTTTTAATGTTGGGTAGTTACTGCATAAGTCTTTAAGCGGTTGCAGAGAAGTGCCATCCAGCAAGGCCAGATCGAGAAGCAGTAAATCTATATTGTGTGGATGATCAAGCTGCTTCTGTAGTTCAGTTACACTGGCAACTTCGGTGATATGGGTCCTGGGATTTTGTTGATTGATGATTTGGCTAATCGACAGGCGATCAAGTGGATAGGGATGGGCGATAACCGCCGATTGAATATTTATCATTCTAGAGGCCTCCTATGTCCAGTTTCTCTCATTGCCTTGATCTCTCTGAAAGCCAGTAGGCTGTAGTCACTAGCTATAGGGCACGCTAAGGCGCAAGGGACTTGTTCGCATGTTTGTTGCTTTCGGGCACCTCTGATAAGTCCGTATCCAAATGGAAAGTAAGACTTATTCAGAGGCTCCCCAAGTGAGTTACAGCGTTTGATTTGCAATGATGTGCTGAGGTGCTGTTGCCAGGTAGCCTGGTCGGGATTTCATCCGTTCGAACCAGTCTTTAAGGTTGGCATAGGTTGTCGGGATTTTTACCCCATATGCCTCAGCCAGACCAAAGCGGGCGGTGAGTGCGCATTCCGGCAGTCCATAGTCGCTACCAAAAAACGCCTTGTCGCCGAGCTGTTCAGATAAGTATTCCAGTGCTTTTTCGAACTGCTCGACGCCAGATTGAATACGCTCGAGATCCCATTCGCTTTCTGTTTTGCCGCGCTTTTCAAATATTACTTCGCGCAAGCCTGCGCCGATTACGCCATCACTGTATTTATTGATCAGGCGAGGCATTACCCGATCTGCCGGGCTCTTTGGTAGCAGTTGGCCGCTGATATCATTGAGATACTCTAAAATGACATTGGATTCATATATAACAATATCGCCGTTGACCAATACCGGTACTGTTTTACGCGGAGTCAGAGCTTGCCACTCTTCTCTATGCTCAGGGGATTGAGAGTCAATTATTTCAGCGTCGATGCCCAGTTCAAAAAGGGCCAGGCGTATTTTCCAGCAAAATGGGCATTCGGGTTTATCATATAGTTTTATAGTAGCCATTGTCTGTCCTCGTGGCGTAATAGTTTGAACCGGTTACTGTGAACCTTTTTATTCCGATTTAAGGGATTGGGGCGGGCGACTAGATCTTTGCCGCCCGCAGTTCACGTAACTCTTCGAGTACAAAGTCGATGCGGTCCTGGCCCCAGAAAATCTGTTCACCAACGACAAAGGTCGGCACGCCAATCACACCAATATCGGCCGCTTCATGGGCATTTTGGTGCAGTTTGTCGAGATTCTTTATATCGTTGAAGCTTGCTGCTAACTCGGTGCGATCCAGGCCGATACTCTCGCCGACATCCAGCAAGATATCCGGATTACCAATATCCTGGCCTTCAGCCCACTCCTTGCGCATTACTTCGATAATGTAGGGACGCAACAGACCTTTCTCTTCGGCCAGCAGGGAGCCTGCACCTGCCAGGGTCGGGTCGGTTGTGACCGGGGGAGGCGTTAGCGGTATACCGAAGCGACGGGCAAAACGTGCGATATCCTGTCGCGCCAACGGCATTTTGCTTTTGGCGCGGTCGGGAGGAGAACGCAGGTCCCAGCCACTGACCGGGCGCCACAGAAGGTTGGTATTGAAATCATCAATAATCGGCCAGAGGGTTTTACTGGCCAGATAGCAGTAGGGACTGCGAAAATTAAAAAACAGTTTTACGTCAACTGGTTGGGTCATGGCCTAATCTCCGTTAATTGATCCTGACGATCGCAATACAACTGCGGAACACCGCAAGCATTGGTAAATGCTTAATCCTGGTGTCCACAGGTTGCCGAAATCAGAGTTTCAGACAAATATTCTTTAGTTCAGTATAAAACTCCAGAGAATGCACGCCGCCTTCGCGGCCGATACCCGACTGCTTCATGCCACCGAATGCGGTACGCAGGTCGCGCAGGAACCAACTGTTGATCCAGACAAGGCCTGCATCGAGCTTTTTGGCCACCCGGTGTGCGCGAGAGGCATTTTCAGTCCACAGCGCTGCGGCAAGGCCATAAGGGCTGTCATTTGCCAGCTTGATCACCTCATCTTCGCTATCAAACGGGGCGATATGGCAACAGGGACCAAAGATCTCTTCACGAATTACGACCGCGTCTTCAGGCAGGCCGGTCCAGATCGTAGGCTGTACCCAGAACCCATCTTTCAGCTCGTCGGACAGCTCTTCAGGTACACCGCCACCGGCAACGACTGTAGCGCCTTCTTCGCGCGCTTTGTCGAAATATCCCAGGACCTTGTCGCGATGGGTTTTGCTGATCAGGGGGCCCATGGTGGTGGTGCTATCTTCCGGCTTGCCGAATGTGAAGCTTTCGGCACCGGCTTTCATGCGTTTGACAAATTCGTCAAAAATGGGCCGCTCAACATATACCCGCTCGGTTCCCAGGCAGACCTGGCCACAGTTGGCAAAAGCCGAGCGCAGGGTGCCCTCAATCGCTTTGTCCAGATCGGCATCGGCAAAAATAACCCCGGCATTCTTGCCGCCCAGCTCCAGTGATATATCACGTACCCCTGTTGCTGCCGCAGCCATCAAGCCCTCACCGGTAGGTGTCGAGCCGGTAAAGGTAATTGCATCAACCTCTGGATGACGTACCAGGGCATCACCGGTGCGGCTGCCTTTACCAACAACAACGTTGAACACCCCTGGCGGAATGCCTACTTCGTTCATAACCTCACCCAGCAGACAGGTGCTGAGGGTTGTTTCGTTCGATGGCTTGACCACCACCGTATTGCCGCAGGCCAGTGCCGGTGCTACTTTCCAGGTCATCAGCAACAGCGGCAGATTCCACGGACAGATAACGGCAATCACCCCTTTGGGGACACGCTGGCTGTAGTTCAATGCACCGGTGCCGTCAGGCGTGGCCATTTCGAAGGCTTCGTTTGGCACGTTCTTAACCGTATCGGCAAACACTTTGAAGTTGGCTGCGCCACGGGGAATATCGATGTGCGAGGCCAGCGAATGCGGTTTGCCAGTATCCGCGCATTCTGCTTCTAGAAATTCGTCGAAGCGCTCATTCATCCGGTCGGCGACTTTATAGAGCAGTTCGATCCGCTCATTGACGCTCATCTGACCCCATTTGCCCTGCAATGCGTTCTGGGCAGCAGTAACCGCCAGATTGACCTCATCGGCGCCGCCGTTATGGATGATACCGATCTGTTCACCGGTTATCGGGCTGTAGTTCGTTAATGGCGTGCTATCTGAACCGAGGTATTCCCCGTTGATGAAATGTTTACTCTCTCGCATGGTATTTTCCTTATTTGCTGGGTTCGCGCATGGTGACAAATTCCTCTGCCGCCGTTGGGTGGATGCCGATAGTGGAATCGAATACCTGTTTAGTGGCGCCGGCCTTAAGGGCGATAGCGATACCCTGGATAATTTCACCGGCATCGGGACCCACCATATGCACCCCGACCACCCGATCGCTCAGTTTATCCACAATCAGCTTCATGAAGGTGCGTTCCTCACCGCCGGCAAGGGTTTGCTTCATCGCCCTGAAGTCCGATTTATAGATCTCAACCTGGTCAAATTCGGCTCTTGCCTGCTCCTCTGTCAGGCCAACTGTAGCGATATTGGGCTGGCTGAATACCGCGGTAGGAATCAGTGAGTAATCAACTTTTGGCCCGCCATCGCTGTACAGGTGACGTACCAGCTCTGTGCCTTCAGCTAAGGCAACTGGCGTGAGCTGCATACGATCAATTACATCACCAATGGCGTAGATTGAGGGCTCATCGGTCTGGTACTGATCGTTAACGATGATGGCACCGTTGTCCTTTTGTCTTATGCGGGTATTTTCAAGGCCTAGCCCGGTTACTTTGGGTGTACGGCCGGTGGCATATAGCACGCAGTCGGTCTGTTCGCTGCTGCCATCGCTGTAGGCGACACTGAGTGAGCCGTCTGGCAGTTTATCGATGCGGGTGATATCGGTGTTAAAGCGCAGTTGCACGCCTTTTTTGGCTATTTCCTGAGCCGCAAACTGGCGCACTTCCTGGTCGAAACCGCGCAGGAACAGATCACGTCGATAAACCTGTGTAGTTGTTGCGCCAAGGCCTGCAAAGATGCCGGCAAACTCGACAGCGATATAACCGCCGCCGACAACGATAGCGCGTTTGGGAAACTGCTCGAGATAGAAAACTTCATTGGAGCTGATGGCATGTTCCCGGCCCGGGATATCGGGTACGAAAGGCCAGCCACCGGTAGCAACCAGGATACGCTCGGCGGTGATATTACGTGAGCCAACGCTAACAGTGTGCGGGTCTTTAATTGTCGCGCGCCCGTCAATCAGATCGCAGCCGGAATTTGCCAGCAGGTTGCGATAGATGCCATTGAGGCGGTCTATCTCAGCATTCTTGTTATCGCGCAGGGTCGCCCAGTTAAACCTGGCGTCGCCAAGCTCCCAGCCATATCCTGCCGCCTGGCCGAACTCTTCGCCGAACTGGGACGCGTAGACGAACAGTTTCTTTGGCACGCAGCCAACGTTGACGCAGGTGCCGCCGATATGGCGATCTTCAGCCACCGCAACCCGTACACCCATGGCTGCCGCCATGCGGCCGGCTCTGACGCCGCCGGAGCCGGCGCCGATAACAAACAGGTCATAATCGTAAGAAGACATAGTATTTCCAGTAAATTAATTGAATAAGCTGAGGAGCAGATAACATTGCCACTGGCCTCGTCAGAGTGAAGACCGTGTATGCGGTGTTGTCATATCCAACTCCGGACCCAGCGGGATAATGCCGCTAGGGTTGCGTTCACTCTTGCGCCAGTAACCATGTCTGATGTGATCAAAATTAACGGTGTCTGCAATACCCGGTATCTGGTATAGCTCCCGGGTGTATTGCCATAGCGCGGGATAATCCTGCAGGCGTTTTTTATTACACTTAAACAGCGAGTAATAAGCCTGATCAAAACGGATCAGGGTGGGAAATAAGCGCCAGTCCGCTTCGCTCAGTTGCCCGCGGATCAGATAGCGTTGCCTGGACAGTCTTGATTCCAGCTGGTTGAGTGCCATAAAAACGTCCTGGTAGGCGATTTCATAGGCTGCCTGTGACTTGGCAAAACCTGCGCGATAGACACCGTTATTCAGATTCTCATAGACGAAGTGGTTGAGTGCATCGATCTCTGTATGCAAGGCTTCGGGGTAGTAGTCCTCAGTGGTATCCGTCAGCTCGTCAAAGGCCGAATTGAACATGCGGATAATGTCGGCAGACTCGTTGCTGACGATGGTATCGCGCTGTTTGTCCCAGAGCAGAGGAACGGTGAAACGGCCGCTGTATTCTGCGTCTGCCTGGTGATAAAACTCCCGTATCAACTTTGCACCTAGCAGTGGATCGGCGGTACTGCCGGGAAAATCCCGGAATTCCCAACCATACTCAGTGCGTTGCGGATGCACGATACTCAGGGATACAACCTCTTCAAGCTGTTTCAGGCAGCGGAAAATCAGTGTCCGGTGAGCCCAGGGACAGTTCAGGGCGACAATCAGGTGATAGCGCCCCGCTTCTGCTTTGAAGCCCCCCGAGCCAGTTGGGCCCGGAGTTCCATCACCTGTAATCCAGTTGCGAAACTCAGACTTCACCCTGATAAAGGCGCCGTTGTTGTCCGTGGTTCGCGGGGTGGATTTAGGCGTGCTTTGATGGCTGGCTGCTTGTTTCACTGTGTTCATGCCTTGCAGTTAAGCCACTTTATCGAGGTGAACCTTGATCTTGTCCCAGGCCGGCTTGCCTTTGGCCAGCAGAACTGCCGATACTTCCGCTGAGAAGTCGCTGGCTACTGATGTCTTATAGGATTCACGTTCGCGACAGCGCTTGAACCAATCGGCTACACGTGGGCAGTCTTCATACATCTTGGTCCAGCCGAACTGAAAAATAGTCTGGAAGTATGGAGCCAGGCAGACATCCGCCAGGCTGAAGCTGTCACTGACGATCCATTTATGTTGTTTCAGTGCTTCTTCCATATCGAGGATGGTCTTGCGGTAGATGATAACCGAATCAACGACGTCCGGAGCATCGAGACCAAACTTCACCAGGCGTTTCTGACGTTCACGGCGCGGTTTCTCCGGAATTTTGTCTAGCAGTGCCTGGCGCTCTTCCTCGGTTTTTTCCATGAGTCCCGGGCGCATTACCAGTGGCCACTGCAGGGCGCCACAGGAAGGGTGGAGTTTGACATCCACATGTTTCATCCAGTAACGCATCTTGGATACGGCGTAGGTATCTTCCGGTTTCAGGCTGTTCTGGGGGTAAGTGTCGTCGAGGTATTCACAGATGATGCTGGATTCGATTACCGGCTTACCATCGTTGACCAGGGTGGGTACAACACCCAGCGGATTCAGTTTCAGGTATTCCGGACGCAGGTTTTCTTTCTGTGAAAGTTCAACATGGTGTTTGGTCCATTCAAGGCCTTTTTCGGCCAGAACAATTCTTACTTTCTGTGCGCAGGGAGACATCGGATGAGTGTAAAGTTCCAGCATAGCAGCACTCCATTTTTTGTAGTTTGTTTATAGGAAAGCGGACATCGCGTTTAATTAATTCGCTTGTACAGCCGCTTCTAAATAGCTGACCTCTAGGTTACCTCTTGTGCTATTTATCAATAAATATCAAAATAGTCATAGTATCTGTGAATTAGATTCATAGGTTGATGGTTGGGTGCAGATACTTTGTCAAACTAGCTTGTCGAACAAGGGGCGCGTAAATTGGATAAGTGGACAGAGATGCAGGTGTTTGTTGAGGCCGTTAAACGCGGGGGGTTTTCCTCGGCCGGGCGCCAGCTTAACTTATCTCCTTCTGCGGTGAGTAAGTTGATCACTCGCCTTGAAAGTCGATTGGGGGTGCGTTTGTTTAATCGCACCACCCGTACTTTAAGTCTGACCGAAGGGGGACAGGTTTTTTTTCAGCGCTGTGTGGAGATACTGTCCGACGTTGAGGATGCGGAAGATTCCTTAACCGGTTTCGGTCAGGTGCCAAAAGGGGTTTTACGCATAAACAGTACCCCGGGTTTTGCCAAGCATCAGTTGTTACCGTTAATGTCCGAGTTTCAGCGTTTGTATCCGCAGCTTGTTGTGGAATTCCAGTTAACCGGTCAGTCCGTGGATCTGATTGGAGAGGGTGTGGATATTGCTATCAGGCTGGGAGCGCTAAAGGATACCAGCCTGGTGGCTCGAAAACTGGGTGAAAGCCGGCGGATTGTCTGTGCCAGCCCGGACTATCTGAACGTTAATGGTAAGCCGTTAAAACCAGAAGCTTTGCTCGAGCATAATTGTCTGAGGTTATCTACCAGCGAGTTTTTTAATCAGTGGGAATTCAGCAGTGAGGCAGGCGATGAGACTATCGATGTAAAGGGCGGTTTTGTCACCGACAATGTGGATGCGCTGTATGAATTTGCGTTAATGGGGGGAGGCATAGCACGCTTATCGGGCTTTATGGTGGGTGATGCTATTGAGGCGGGAAGATTAGTGCCTTTGTTGGAAAAGTATTCTATCGAGAAGCAATTAATCCACGCCGTTTATCCGCATCGTAAACATCTGCCGGCCAAGGTAAGGGTGCTAGTAGATTTTCTGGTGGATAAGTTTACTCCCACCCCGCCGTGGGCTTAGCAATTTATATTGATTACAAAGGCGATAGCTGACGTCTTAATTATTCATGCAAATATATGTCATTAACAGGTTTTAGCTAGTGTTCGTCCTAAAACGGGATCGTAGCGAGGGCGATCCAATGGTGCGATATGGGCTCTACAGGATATGGGCGTTTAGTTATTCTAAATAACTATATCTTGTGGTGCTCAGATTGTGCCAGTGGGACGTCCGCAGTAGATATCTGTTTCTGGATGGGCACTAGTTAGTACTTTCAGCCACATGCTTCGCAACCTGGCTGTTGCTGAAATTTACAATCATTCTTGCCATCTCGCGGCTAAGGTTCATCATCAGCAGGCCAAAACCCTGCGGAATTTCGCAATGCAGGGTATAGAAAAGGTCGCACGATATCTCAACAACGTAGGCGTCTGACTCAGCGACGACTTTGCCGGTGCGATCCTGCAGGGCAATCATACTGGCAAAACCGATCTGTTCACCGAAATTGAAGTTACGCAGGAATATATATTGCTCTTGATGGGGTTTGTAAAAGGCAACCGTACCTTTAAGGATGATGAAGAAAGAGTCGCTACGCTCTCCTGACTGGAAAAGAACATCTCCCTTGTTCAGCTTACTCACAGTGCCCTTTGACAGCAGGTACTGGATGGTATGCTCCGATAAAGCACCAAACACTGCGCCTTGTTTGAAATAGTCGATACCAAGTTCGTCTAGTAATGTGTCGCCATCCAATAACTGCATAGTATGGTCCGTGATTATCTTGTATGTAGTTAGCTGTGAATAACTCGATTCAATTTAGTATTACTCAGGGGGGACTGAAGTTCTTGCCGGAGATACCCATAATGGTTGATTACATGGGGGGGACACTGTTTTCCCCCAGGCTGATTCTTATAATGTACGCAAGCGCTTAAGTAAGCTGTAAGCCGTATGCAGTATGCCTATAAGGGGTCTTCAGTATTCATTCTAAAGTGGAGCTTTATTGCTTTGGACTGCTGTTTTCAACCATCGCATTTCAGCCACTTCCCTTGTACATGCAGCATCATCTGAAAATCAGAGTACTTGGATACCATACAGTCTTGGAGAAAAAAGAAGTCAGGTTTAATCTACAACGCAGCATCTAAGTGCTAAGGGTGCCGTCAAACTCACTGACTTCTGTGCGATGGAGATAGCTAATCATCCATCGCTGAGAGATACAAGGGTGCCGGTTTGCAATGCCCCGCGAAGCGTTCAGCGTGGCCCACGAAGTGTTTTGGCCATTGGACATTGGCCATTAGTCATTAGCTAATTGGCTATTGGGTAGAGCAAAGCCTGTGGGAGCGGCGCCTCGCCGCGAATAATCCCCTAATCGGCGCGAGGCGCGCCTCCCACATACTTTACCGGCACCCTACCGGGATTGTCTGGCAGGGACGATAAATCTTCAGAAACGTATCAACGCTCCATTTGGCGTGTTGCTTTATCTCACTGGAGGACATGGCTGGATGTGCTCCAAGGGCCATCGGCATCAACTTGTCCCACAGCAGTAGTCCAAAGAAGTGGACTGATGCCTGATAACAATCGGATATCTCCAGCACCGAAGCTTCCACCTGGTTCTCCAGAAATTTGGCGAGTGCCTTTTGTGCCCCCTCGGGTCCTATCTGGTAATAGGCAGTACCGAGATTAGGCGATGTCTTTGTTTCTGCAAACGTCGTTTTGATAACCGCTATATGACGATCCGATAGGGTTAATTCCAGCGTTTGGCGGGCAAAAGTAGTCAGGCTGTCTTCAATGGACAGTCCGGCCTGACTCAGTTCATAGAGATCTTGCGCCAGCTCGTTAACGATATCTTCATTGAGGGCGGAGATCAGTCCTTCCTTGTTGCCGAATAACTGATAGAGGGTTGACTTGGAACAGCCTGAATGGGCTGCTATCACATCCAGATTTACCGCCTGGTATCCCTGGGTACTAAACAGTTCAAAGGTCTTATCAAGAATCTCTTGGCGACGTCTTAGTCTTTTTCGTTTGATGAGGTCAGACACTGAATAAAACTCCATAGGGACAATGCAGGCTACTTTAACCAAATAGTATCGGGCTGAACAAGGTCGCCCACGGTAGTTGGCTAGTATAGCCTGAGCAGCCGTATGTATTATTCCGTAAATTGCATCAATTGATTAGTTAATCGATGAATTTCACTAAATGGTAAGGCGTAGCTTGGTTGGATTTGGACTGTAATTGATTCCATAAACTTTCTAAACCCTTAGTTTGTGTTTTTTTAACTTACTGAAAAATATGCGGTTATATCATTGACTTGGACGTGTTGAAGTAGTTTTTCCTCTCTTGGCTTACATTTTGCTTTCTTGTACAGAGTAAGAGTACTTGCGAGTACTTGAATTTATTTTGCAGCGTAAATTCAGTTCTGAGGAAGGTAAAGGTGACCAACAATATAACAAATACGGGTGACTCATCGGCTTCGCTGGAGAGTGTAATTATCCGCTTTGC
Source organism: Amphritea sp. (assembly GCA_036960915.1). GTDB lineage: Bacteria > Pseudomonadota > Gammaproteobacteria > Pseudomonadales > Balneatricaceae > Amphritea. The sequence goes on along the minus strand of JBALVQ010000021.1, from coordinate 27,173 downwards.
CGGCGACTCTGGAGATGGTATTCAGGCGACCGGTTCGATGTTTACTCACGATTCAGCGGTACTGGGGCATGACATTAGCACATTGCCCGACTTTCCCGCCGAAATTCGAGCTCCGGCAGGCACCCGCGCAGGTGTCAGTAGCTTTCAATTAAACTTCAGCTCGCGTCAGGCGCATACGCCTGGAGATCAGCCCGATGTGCTGGTGGTCATGAATCCGGCGGCCCTGGTGGTACACCTTAAAGACCTGGTGCCTGGTGGCGTGGTTATCCTCAATGAGGATGCTTTTACCGAGCAGAGCTTCAATCTGGCCGGTATTTCAGAGGATCCGCGTGAAGACGGCTCGCTGGACGGTTATACGGTGCATGCAGCGCCGATTACACAGATGACGATTGAGGCAGCCAAGCCATCCGAAGTGAATGCCCAGCAGGCTCAGCTTTGTAAGAATATGTACACCCTGGGGCTGGTTTGCTGGATTTTTAATCGTCCTACCGATTTTGTCGAAGATCTGGTCAGACAGCGTTTTGCTAAAAAAGACCCGAAGTTACTCGAAGCCAACTGCCTGGCTCTGCATGCAGGGTATAACTTTGCCGAAACAGCAGAGATGTTTACCAGCCAGTACCGGGTTGCAAAATCCAGTCTGCCAGCGGGTAAGTACCGTCGTATTTCGGGTAATACTGCAACCGCTCTGGGCCTCGTAGCCGCCAGTAAATTAGCCGATAAGCGGCTGATGTATATTACTTATCCGATTACACCCGCCACCGATATCCTGCATGAGCTGGCCAGGTTACGTCATTTTGATGTACTGGCTGGCCAGGTGGAAGATGAGATCGCCGCAATGGGTGCCGTCGTAGGTGCCTCATATGGTGGCGCCCTGGCGGTTACCGGTACCAGTGGCCCCGGCTTGGCGTTGAAGTCAGAGGCGATTAACCTGGCAGTGATAACGGAGCTGCCGGCGGTGATTATTAATGTTCAGCGTGGCGGACCTTCAACCGGGCTGCCGACCAAGACGGAACAGTCTGATCTGATGCAGGCCTATTTTGGTCGCAACGGCGAGAGTCCGGTACCGATTATCGCGCCACAGAGTCCTGCGGACTGTTTTGATGCAGCGATTGAGGCCTGCCGCCTGGCGCTTAAGTATATGACGCCGGTTATGCTGCTGTCTGATGGTTATGTTGCTAACGGATCAGAGCCCTGGAATGTGCCTGAGGTCAGTGATCTGCCTAAGATTGATGCTCCCTACTGTTCTGACGCTGAAAGTTTCCAGCCTTACCGTCGTGATCCTGAAACACTCGCCCGGCCTTGGGCTGTACCAGGTACGCCGGGTATGGAGCACCGAATCGGTGGTCTGGAAAAAGAAGATGTTACAGGCAACGTTTCGGCTGATCCTGAAAATCACGAAAAAATGGTGCATTTACGCGCCGCAAAAATTGCCGGTATCGCCAATGATATTCCCGAGCTGACAGTCATGGGGCCTGAACAGGCTGATTTGCTGGTATTGGGCTGGGGAAGCACCAGTGGCGCGATTCGCGCTGCGGTTGAGAAAGCGCAGGCAAATGGAGCTTCTGTTGCATCTGCTCATCTGCGCCATATCAAGCCGTTCCCTAGGAATCTTGCCGATGTGCTTGGCCGCTATAAGCAGGTATTGATCCCTGAGATGAATATGGGGCAGTTGAGTCTGCTGATACGTGCTGAATTTCTGGTAGACGCCATAGGTCTTAACAAGGTTCAGGGCTTGCCTTTCAAAACGATTGAAATTGAACAGAAAATTAATGAGCTGCTGGGGCGCTCCCATTAAGCCAGCACTTTTATGTAAACGCTGAGGGACCGTAATCCCATTAACGTCAGTGTGAACGTAACGAGGACAAAAATTATGAGCGATATTGAAACAGCAGCCGCCGACAACATGATCGAACTGAAAGAGTACAAGCGGGATGACTTTTCATCCAGCCAGACACCCCGCTGGTGTCCCGGGTGTGGTGATTATTCCATTTTGGCGCAGGTGCAGCGAATTATGCCTGACGTCTGCAAAGAGTTGCAGATGCCAAAAGAAAATCTGGTGTTTATTTCCGGTATCGGTTGTTCCAGCCGTTTCCCGTATTACATGGATACCTACGGTTTTCACAGTATTCATGGCCGTGCGCCAACGCTTGCTACCGGATTGCAAGTGGCTCGACCAGAGCTGATGACCTGGGTGGTGACCGGAGATGGAGATTCTCTGAGTATCGGTGGTAATCACCTGATGCACTGCCTGCGTCGCAATGTGAATATCAAGATACTGATGTTCAATAATGAGATCTACGGCTTAACCAAGGGTCAGTATTCGCCTACTTCCAAAATGGGCAAGCAGACCAAGTCCAGTCCTCAGGGGAGTACGGCGCGGCCATTGACTCCGGCGAGCGTAGCGCTTGCTTCACAGGCAACGTTTGTTGCCCGTGCTGTAGCTACCGACGCCAAGTTGCTGAAGGAAGTCCTGATGCAGGCGGCACGTCATAAAGGCTCGGCCTTTGTCGAAATCTACCAGAACTGCAACATCTTCAATGATGGGGCTTTTGCTCACTTTACCGATAAATCTGTTCGCGCAGAACGCACAGTGAAATTGGAGCACGGTCAGCCGCTTATCTTCGGCAAGGCTAAAGACAAAGCCATTGCCGTCACCGGTAAGGGCGCAGATTCGCGGATGCAGGTGGTTAATGTGGCTGATGTGGATCCAGCCGATATCGTCGTGCATAACGCACATGCTGAGAATTCTGCCTATGCCCATAGTCTCGCCGAACTGCATTACCCGGATTTTCCGGTCCCTATGGGGGTGCTGCGCGATATTGATATCCCTACTTACGAAGAGTTGGTTCACCAACAGGTCGCCAATGCCAAAGCCAAATTTGGTGAAGGTGATCTGGAGCAACTTCTCAATAGCGGCGATACCTGGGTGGTTGAAGACTGATCCGGATTTTGAGTCTTTCAAATAATAACAAGATAGATGGTACTTAAAAATGACATATGTAGTGACTGAAGGGTGTGTTAAGTGTAAGCGGATGGACTGCGTGGAAGTTTGTCCTGTAGATGCTTTCCATGAAGGCGATAAAATGCTGGTTATAAATCCGGAAGAGTGCATCGATTGCACCGTCTGTATTCCGGCATGCCCGGAAAAAGCCATTTACCGCGATGGCGATGTGCCCGCCGACCAACAGCAGTTTATTGCACTGAACGCCCAGTATGCAGAAGAGTGGCCGGTAATCGATGAGCAGGGCGACGTGCCTGATGATGCCGATCAATGGAGCGGTGTAAAAGGCAAAATTCAGTACGTCTGAAACGGATAAAAACGAGCTTACGGCCTTTGCATAAGGGCCGTTATTCACCCTGGGTTTTAGCTGATTGCTGAGTGCTGTTTGAACAGTCGGCAGAGTATCTTCTGTCGCGCTGGAAACCAGGGACCTGATCCAACTCCTAAGCGGAGAGAGTTATGAAACTGTTTTCCCATAAAGACCGGCCGGCTCATCTGGGGTCTTACCCATTGGAGCTTCTCAAGCGAAGTGACCAAATCCCGGCGTTCAAGCGTAAAGAGCCATTACAAGGGCTCGAATTTGTCAATCAGGCCAGCCCGGAGTCGCTATCCAATGCGATGAAAGAGTATGTCAAGTTGATGGACCTTTTGAGGGACGGTGAGAAGGCGCCGACTAAAGCGCCCATTCCTGATGACCCTGCAGAAAGAGCAAACCATCTTAAAGCCGCCTGCTATTTTCTTGATGCCAGTCAGGCGGCCAGCTGTGTTTTGCCAAAGCAGGCACTACTGGATGAGCCGATTCTGAACCCTTACCTCAATGAAGAAGTTGAGAAAGAGTATTCGGTGGGGGCATCGCAAAATGCCATGTCTACATCGACGGTAGAAGAGGGCAGCAGTGTCTGGCAAGACGCCGATGATGAGTATGTGTCGATTGATCACCATACCCATTCCCTGGTGTTGCTGGTGGAATACCCTCGTGAGCCTGATATCACCGAGCCTGGTGGTGAGTGGCTGGTGGGTACCCAGGAGCATCGTGCGGCGGTGCGAGCGGCTGAGGTTGCCGCTGTTGTATCGCAATATCTGCGTTTTCTAGGACACGATGCGCGTGCTCATACCGCTACGTCTACGGATGTTGATTTCGATCAGATGCTGCTGGCATCTGGCTTGGGTGAAATTAAGGGCGGCTCTGGTAACAACGGGGGCGATAGCAAAATTGTTAACCCTTTCCTGGGTGAGGATTTTGGCGTGGCGGTGATTACCACCACGCTTGAGCTGGCCGATGATAAGCCACTGGCTGCTCGCTCGTTAGCCGATAGCTGGCGTGCCAAAGGTCCTAAATGGTGGCTGGGTGTTAATGGTACCAAGCGTGCCTCTGAGGGGCCTGCGTATAAGGACCGTCCATACCATCTGGGCCGCTTCCCGGCTGAGAAGTTGAAACGCCTGGATGAGCCTACAACCTTTATCGATACCCCGAATGTGCCGCGGATTCCGAAACGCGGCGATATGTTTGTGCGGGCGGCTATTGGTGATCTGGGTAAGAAAGCGCAGAAGCAGCTGGAAGGCTTCCGCATGATTACCAAGTCGCCTTTCGGCCACGCCATGATGCCGGTCCTGGGTGGACTGGTGCCAATGCAGAATGCCAAGGAAGCCGAGACCGTGACTCCGGGTTATGAAGATCCGGAAGCTAACGCCAAAACCATCAAGGCGGCACTTAACTATCTGGGCGCGGATATGGTCGGTATCTGTGAAATGCCAGACTATGCCTGGTATTCTCACGACCATGATGGCTCTGAGATCGAGCCTTATCATAAATACGGTGTCGCGATTCTGGTGGACCAGGGTTATGAAACCATGGAAGGCGCCAGTGGCGATGACTGGATCAGTGGCGCCCAGAGTATGCGGGCTTACATGCGCGCATCCCTGGTGTCCGGTATTGTTTGTTCGCACATCCGCAGCCTTGGTTTCTCCGCCCGAACCCACAGTGTTATTGATCAGGATGTATTACACATCCCAATCCTGCTGCAGGCGGGTCTGGGTGAGATGAGTCGTATCGGAGAGATGCTGCTGAACCCCTTCCTGGGACCGCGCATCAAGTCCGGTATTTTGACCACCAATATGCCGTTGCAACCGGATAAGCCGCTGGATTTCGGTTTGCAGGATTTTTGTGAGAAATGCACCAAGTGCGCCCGCGAATGTCCATGTACCGCTATCACCTTTGGCGACAAAGTGATGTTCAACGGTTATGAAATCTGGAAACCGGACTCTGAGAAGTGTGCCCGTTACCGTATCACTAACTCTGCCGGTTCCATGTGTGGCCGTTGCATGAAAACCTGTCCCTGGAACCTCGAAGGCACACTGGCCGAGAGTCCGTTCCATTGGGCTGCAATGAATTTGCCGTTTAGCCGCGAATGGCTTGCCGAGTTTGATGACAAAGTCGGTAACGGCAAAATTAATATGCAGAAAAAGTGGTGGTGGGACCTGGATACTGACAAGCAGGGTAATATCCTGATTGCCAAACGCTCCAATGAGCGTGAACTCTCCTTCCGTCCGCCACTGGCTGCGGATGAGCAGACCCTGGGTTGCTATCCTGCTCAGGACTTGCCACCGGCAGGGCATCCCGAGCCTTTTGAAGTCGATCGCGACAAGGGTAAGGAGACTTACAATGCGTTGAGAAAGATCACTGTCGCTGATTATAAAGAGGCGATTGCGCGCGGAGATAAGTCATCAGTTATGCTGATGGAGCCAGCCAAACCGGCACCCCATCAGGCCGAACTGCTCAACGTTAAGGTTGCTGTTAAGCGGTCGGTTGCCGAGGGTATTGTCTCCTTCGAGCTGGTTGATCCTGATGGTGGTCAGTTGCCGCCATTCACCGCCGGATCGCATATCGATGTGCATATGGGTGAAAAACTGGTGCGCCAGTATTCAATCTGCAACGACCCGGCAGAGACGCACCGTTACCAGTTGGGCGTACTCAAGGAAGCCGCAGGTCGTGGTGGTTCCATGGCGATGCATGAAAACGTTAATGAAGGCGATACCCTGTCGATCAGCATGCCGCGCAACAGCTTCCACCTGAAGGAAGAGGCTGAGCATTATGTGCTGTTAGCCGGTGGTATCGGTGTTACGCCTATCCTGTCCATGGCCAGACGACTGCACAGCCTGGGTAAGAGTTTTGAAATGCACTACGCCACCCGCTCACTGGAGCGGACCGCGTTTATCGATGATATCCAGGCATCGGAATTCGCCGATCGGGTTAACCTGCATAACGATGCCAATGGTACCCGGCTTGATCTTGAAAAGCTGTTGGGTAACCGTGCCGAAGGTAACAATCTGTATGTCTGTGGTCCGCAGGGCTTTATGGATGCGGTGACTGACACTGCTGACGCGGCAGGCTGGCCGCAAACGGCCGTACACCGTGAGTACTTCAGTGCCGATCCAAAAGCCGGACATGACGATGATCGTGATTTCCAGGTGAAACTGGCCAGCAGTGGCAAGGTTTACACTGTCGGGGCTGATCAAACCATTATCGATGCGCTGTCTGATAACGGTATTGAGGTGCCGATCAGTTGTGAGCAGGGGATCTGTGGTACCTGCATGACCGGTGTTGTCGAGGGTGAAGTTGATCATCGCGATAGCTTACAGACGGACGAAGAGAAGGCCGCCAATACGCGGATGACTCTTTGTTGTTCACGGGCTAAAAACGATCTGCTGGTACTGGATCTGTAACCAGGCCGGTGAAAAGAATTGCCGCTCAGGCGCCTGACAGGCTTAGCTGATCATAGATCTTATTTAGTCCGACAGACTCCTGGCAGTAGTGGCAATACGGTGGGGCACGAGGAGAGCGTGCTCCACCATTTCCTGGCCCCGCTTGCTTAATTTATATCCTGTTCATTGCACTGAGTATCTAATCATGGCCCAACATAAAATAACCGTAACCAACAAAGGTAAAACCCAGGTTTGCGACTGCCGGGACGGACAAACCCTGGCCCAGGCACTGATGTTTTCCAACGTTATCCCCTTTGCCTGTGTCGGAGGCGGGTGCGGTATCTGTCGGGTGCAGATTAGCAGTGGCCGTTACAGAGCCAAATGGATGAACCGTAACTATGTTTCCGTGCAAGAGCAGGAAGAAGGATTGGCACTCGCCTGCCTGATCCATCCCCGCAGTGATATGGAGATCGAGGTTATGGGAAGAAAACCAAAACCCTTTCAGACAAGCAGGGTGCGCAGTAAAGAGAATCTGACTGACTAAGCCTTGGTTGTGGTCGTTCACAGAGGGAGGACGCCTGGTGCCTTAACTATAGGCTGCCAATATGGCAAGTCAGTGTCTTAAATTCTATTCAATTTTGCTGCGTAAGTATTGCGTTCCAGCTTGACCCATTTCAGCCGACTTTCTATTTTGGCAGGGGCTCTCAGCCCTCTACTTTCCTGTATCACTGCAGGGTGTTTTCCGCGAATCTGCTGGCTGGTCGCACTCATTAAAAGGGCGTCGCCCCGTTGTTTGATGACTGATATGCGTTTCGTGCATATCAGCTATCGATGGCGCTTTATTCAACTGATCTGTCCCTCTCTGTATAGTCGCGAAATACTTTCAACTCCTTCAGTGAGGATCTTTTAGTGGTATTTTGGAGAAACCTGCTGCTTGGCCTGGGCGGCTTGCTACTTTGTAGTGTCGCTCAGGCTGAGACGGCAAAGCCGCTGGTGCGACCGGCCAAGTTGTATACGATCGAGAATCCGGCTAGCCGTCAGCTGCGTTCATTTCCGGCTGAAGTAAGGGCTACATCCCGTACTGAGCTTGCGTTTCGGGTACCGGGGGAATTGGTGGAGCTGTCGGTGCAGGAAGGGCAGCAAGTAACGAGTGGCCAGCTGCTGGCCCGGCTGGACCCTGCCGATTACCAGGTGGTGCTGGAGCAGCGCCGAGCCCAGTATCAGCTGGCCAAGGCCCAGTATGATCGCTTCCATACCATGCTCGAACGAAAGCTTGTCTCCGCGGCCCTGTTTGATGAAAAGAAAGCCGAGCTGGATGTTGCGCGTGCAGTGCTTAACCGCGCCAAGCTGGATATGAAATACACCGAGTTGCGTGCCCCTTACGACGGTACTGTATCGCAGCGCCTGCTGGAAAATTACCAGAACGTACCGGCGAAGCAGACGGTGCTGGTGATGCAGTCCGGTGATCAGATCGATATTGAATTCCAGATTTCCGAGTCGATCGTCGCATTGAAACCCCGGCCAGATGCTCTTAACCACAAGGTTGACGTGTCCTTTGAGGCATTGCCGGGACAGCGATTCAAGGCAATATTCCGTGAGCGTACTGCTGAGGCAGATCCCAAGACTGGTTCCTACACCGTGACTCTAAGCATGGCACGGCCCGATGCGTTACAGCTATTCCCGGGGATGACCGCGACAGTACAGGTTGATCTCAGGCAGGTGTTTGAATTGAATGAGGTACATTATGTGCTACCCGTGGAAGCGGTATTCTCGGCAGAGGACAAGCCTGCGGACAGTGATGTCAGACAGGTGTGGAAAGTATCCCCTGATACCATGCAAGTTATCCGTACGGATGTGCGTATCGGTACCCTGACAGCGCGTGGCATTGAGATCCTGTCCGGTCTGCAAGCCGGAGATGTAGTGGTGGCTGCCGGTGTGCACTATTTGCGGGAAGCCATGCAGGTGAGGCCCTGGATTCGCGAGCGGGGTATATAAATGAACAGCGCTGAATATTTTATCCGGCATAAGGTTACCAGCTGGATGCTGGCACTTTTACTGTTGTTGGGTGGCATGGCTTCCTTCTTTAGTTTGGGACAGCTGGAAGACCCGGAATTCACCATCAAGGAAGCGATGATTATCACCGCCTATCCAGGTGCATCTGCACTTCAGGTTGAGGAAGAGGTGACCTTTCCGCTGGAAAGCGTGGTACAGCAGCTGTCTTATGTCGACAATGTGAGCTCCATTTCCTCGCCGGGACTGTCCCAGATCACGGTTGAGATGAAGAGTATTTATGACGGTGATCAGTTACGCCAAATCTGGGATGAGCTGCGTCGCAAGGTCAGCGATTATCGCCCCAATCTACCACCAGGGGCGACCGCTCCAAGGGTTAATGACGACTTTGGTGACGTGTTTGGTGTGCTACTGGCCGTGACCGGCGATGGCTATAAGTATGAGGAGTTGGCTGATTACACCGATTTCCTGCGTCGTGAGCTGGTGTTGGTTCCGGGGGTAGGCAAAGTGGAGTTGGCAGGCCGCCAGGACGAAGAGATTCAGGTTGAGATATCACGCATCAAGTTGAACAATCTCGGTATTTCCCTGGAGCGTATTTACAACCTGCTGGCGACGCAGAACGTGGTCTCCAATGCCGGTTTCGTGCGGGTGGGCAGTGAGTATATCCGGATATCCCCCACGGGCGAGTTTACCGAAATCCGGGAGCTGGAGCGTCTGGTTATCAGCGAAGCAGGACAGAGCGAGTTGATCTACCTTGGTGACGTTGCCAAAATCAGGCGCGGTTATGCGGAAGTACCGGATAACCTGGTCAGTTACAATGAGCAATCCGCCCAGCATATTGGCATATCCTTTGCCTCGGGTGTCAATGTAGTGGATGTCGGCGCGGCGATCGAGCAACGTCTTGAGGAGCTGGAGTACGCCCGACCGATTGGTATGGATATCTCGGTACTCTATAACCAGCCGCAGGAGGTGGCGAAGTCGGTAAACAGCTTCCTGTACAATCTGGCCGCGGCCGTGGCGATTGTGATTATGGTCTTGCTGGTCTTTATGGGATTGCGTAGCGGACTGCTGATCGGACTGATCCTGTTGCTGACCATTCTCGGAACCTTCATTTTCATGAAGTTGCTGGCAATCGATCTGCAACGTATTTCTCTAGGCGCTTTAATTATCTCCCTGGGTATGCTGGTGGATAACGCCATCGTGGTGACCGAGGGGGTGTTGATAAACCTTAAGCAAGGGCTGGATAAGGTGGAGTCGGCGAGCCTGGTTGTTCGCCAGACCCAATGGCCACTGCTGGGCGCTACTATCATCGCGGTGATCGCTTTTGCACCGATTGGGTTGTCGCCTGATGCTACCGGGGAGTTTGCCGGATCGCTGTTTTATGTCCTGCTTATATCCCTGCTGCTTTCATGGGTGACGGCCGTTACCCTGACGCCGTTTTTTTGCAGCTTGTTTCTAAAAGAAGCGGATCAAACATTATCGGAGTATGAAGCTGTAGATCCATATCAAGGCGTTATTTTTACCGGCTATAAGTGGCTGCTTGATTTATGCTTGCGCTACCGTTGGGCCACGGTAGTGCTGATGCTGGCGGCGCTGCTAGTAGCTATCGTCAGTTTCGGCTCGGTGAAGCAAGTATTTTTCCCACCGTCCACTACCCCGGTATTTCTGGTCGACTACTGGCGTAGCCAAGGCACTGATATCCGAGATACCGCGGCAGATGTCAAACAGATCGAAGCCTGGCTACTGGATGATGAGCGGGTCAGTTATGTGGCTACAACGACGGGTAAAGGGGCGATGCGCTTTATGTTGACCTATGGACCGGAGAAGAGTTACGCCGCGTACGGTCAGCTGCTGGTCCGGACCCGGGGGATGGAGGACATTACGCCCTTGATGCGGGATCTCAATGGGTTGCTGCAGCAGCAGTACAGCCATGCACAGTATAAACTGAAGCGGCTGGAGATTGGGCCGTCCACCGATGCCAAGATCGAAGTACGTCTTGCTGGCCCCGACCCCGACCAGTTGCGCCGCTTAGCTGGGCAGGTGGAGCAGGTGCTCGCAACAGATCCCCTTGCGGCTAATATCCGTCATGACTGGCGCGAACGAACCAAACTTATCCGACCACAGTTTATGGAAGCTCAAGCGCGCCGGACAGGCGTAAGTAAGCAGGATCTGGATGCGATGTTGCAGATGAACTTCAGTGGAAAAGCTATCGGTCTTTACCGTGACGGTGCCAGCCTGATGCCGATTATCGCACGGACGCCCGACGATGAACGCCTTAACATCGATAACTTGCCGGACCTGAAAGTCTGGAGTCCGGTCTATCAGACCTATATCCCGATCGAACAGGTGGTGGGTAGCTTTGATGTGGAGTGGGAGGATGCGTTGATTCTGCGTAGGGACCGTAAGCGTACCCTTACGGTGATGGCCGACCCGGATCCTTTGTCCGGGGAAACCGCAAGCGCCCTGTTAAGTCGGGTGCAGCCAGCGATCGAAGCTATCGAGTTGCCACCAGGCTACAGCCTGGAGTGGGGTGGCGAGTATGAAAGTTCCCGGGATGCGCAGGTACCGCTGTTTGCGGCAATGCCCATTGGATTCCTGGCGATGTTTGTGATCACTGTGTTGCTGTTTAATGCCGTGCGTAAGCCTTTGGTGATCTGGGCAACGGTCCCGCTGGCAATAACCGGCGTTACGGTTGGGTTATTGCTGCTTGATTTACCCTTTGGTTTTATGGCGTTGCTCGGTGTTCTCAGTCTGTCGGGGATGGTACTGAAGAACGGTATCGTGCTGCTGGACCAGATCAACCAGACGCTGGCGTCTGGACAGGAGCCCTACCAGGCGGTGTTCGAGTCAGCAGTAAGCCGCGTGCGACCGGTCTGTATGGCCGCAATAACCACTATCTTGGGGATGATTCCGCTGCTGTTTGATGACTTTTTCGCCAGCATGGCGGTGGTAATTACCTTCGGCCTGGGGGTAGCCACGGTGTTGACGCTGATCGTGGTACCGGTGTTGTATGCAATGGTTTATCGTATCGGATATCGTCGGTTGCCTGAGAAGGAGGTAGTGGCATGACCCTGGATGACCTCAATAAGGTGGACTTGCGTCTGCTGGTGGCGTTTAACACCCTGATGGAGGAGCGTAGCGTATCACGTGCGGCGGAACGTCTGGGCCTGTCGCAACCAGCGATGAGCCGAAGTTTGCAGAAACTTCGTAAGCTGTTTGGCGACGACCTGTTTATTCGCCAGTCCCATGGTCTGTCGCCCTCCCCAAGGGCTGAACAGATCCAGAATATGCTACGTCCGCTGCTGAATGATATGCTGCGCCTGGTGGCTCCGGTCACGGTAGACCCGGCGCAGTTGAGGCGGTGCTTTCGCATCGGGGTGCTGGATCTGTTCTCCCATAGGCTTGTTTCGCCATTGATCTTGCGGTTACGCGAGATCGCGCCCCATGTTCGGCTGAAGATCGTCAACCTGGAGGCCTATAGTATGGAAGAGCTGGCCTCGGGCCAGCTTGATTTTATCATCAACCTGGGAGATGAAGCCCCGGCGAATATTCACTCCCGGCTGTTAGGCTATGAAGAACCGGTTTGTTTGTTGCGCGCGGAACACCCCCTGGCCGGTCAACCGCTCACCGCTGAGCGTTTCTTTTCACTACCTTTTGTCCATTTCTGGGTACCGGGCTTTAATGAAAACCGGGTGCTGGATAAGCATTTTGCGGCTGAGGGCTTGAGCTGTGATATCGTGCTGGAGACCAATAACCTGATGACCGCAATGAATGCGGTCTGTGATGCGGATTTGGCGATGATTGCAGGAAGGCGCGTGCATAAGATATTTCCGCGCACCGACGAACTGATCGCGATGTCGCTACCGCTTCCTCTCACGGTGCAGGAGCAAGTGGCAATCCGGCTATTGTGGCACCGTCGCTATCATGATGATGTGGAGCATCAATGGATGCGTGAGCTGATTGACAGTTTGTTCTGGCCGGTCACAACTGAGTAACACACTGCCGTGGGTTACATTAACCAGTTGCCCGGCGAGAGGTTCTGCCAACTTAACCACGGCAGACAGCGAAGCGATTTAACCCTTGATGACAACATCATGCAACCCCTGCTCAGGTCTCCGCTATTGCAACAAAATAATCAGTGACTCCAAGGATTTCCTGGTAGCACTTTCCAACCAGAAAAGCATGTTACCGATCCGCTGTATCGGTAGCACATAAGTATTGCCTGCCTGTCATGCTGAATTAGAGCCATCCAGATGGCCTTGGAGGAAAATATATTGACTTCAATATTGGCTAGCACCTCATCAACAATATCGCCTACGTTGTGCAATGTATCTGGCAATTACCTTTGTTTATTTAATCTCTTTTACCCGGTTTCCATTGCCTGCCAAAAGTCTCATGCACGGTAGGTGTCTTTTTTACTAACAATGATGCGGTCAAAATAAACTGCGCAAACCTGATGCCTGGTTCGCATATCTGTTAACGGCTATCTGATCTGTTCCGGATAATAGTTATTCGCAAGAAATCTGGTTTTTACCAGCAGAGATTGCATTAACAATAATAATCGGTGGTTTAGATGATAAGAAAACCTGAGAGAAAAAATAATTACCAGCGCTGGCTGGGGTGTTTGGCCGGGGCTCTGATGAGTACAGCGGTAGCGGCTACTGAAGATAGCCGCCCGAATATATTGCTGATCGTTGCTGATGATCTGGGCTACTCCGATATTGGTGCATTTGGTGGCGAGATCGACACCCCGAATCTGGATGCCCTGGCCGATAGCGGTGTACGGATGACCAGCTTCCATACCGCACCGACCTGTTCCCCGACCCGGGCAATGTTGCTCTCTGGTACTGACAGTCATCAGGCGGGGCTTGGTAATATGGCTGAACTGCTGCAGCCTGAACAAAAAGGTAAACCCGGCTATGAGGGCTATCTTAATACTCAGGTTGCTACCTTGCCGGAAGTGCTGCGCGGTGCCGGTTACCATACTTATATGGCGGGTAAGTGGCATCTTGGCCGCTCAGAAGAGAAGAGTCCTGCACGGCGAGGATTTGAAGAATCCTATGCCCTGATTCAGGGGGGGGCGAGCCACTTTGATGATCAGCGGGCAATTATCTCAAAAGACCCGCGGGCAATTTACCGGGAAAATGGTAAAAGCGTGGATCTGCCGAAAGGCTTTTTCTCCAGCGAGTTCTATACCGATCGGCTGATTAGTAATATTGATAGTAATCTGCAGGACGGTAAGCCTTTCTTTGCTTACGCGGCATATACTGCGCCACACTGGCCGCTGCAGGCACCGGATGAATATCTGGAAAAATATAAAGGCCGCTATCAGCAAGGTTATGAAAAAATCCGCCAGGCCCGTCTTCAGAGAATGAAGGCTGAAGGAATTGTTGATAAAAGTGTTTCAGCGAATCAGCCGTTTAAAGAAGAGCTGCCGGCCTGGGGTGAACTGACCGATGAACAGCGTCAGATCGAGGCGCGTCGGATGGAGGTTTACGCAGCGATGGTGGATAACCTGGATCACCATATAGGCCGTCTGCTGGATTATCTGGAAACTAAAGGTGAGCTGGATAACACCGTGATCATGTTTATGTCAGATAACGGCGCCGATGGAAATAGTCCGGAACTGCTGCCGGGTAATAAACAGTGGTTTGCCACGGATTACGATAACAGCCTGGATAATATGGGGCGCCAGAACTCCTATATATGGTATGGCCCGCAATGGGGGCAGGTTGGCGCGACACCGTTTCCTCTGTATAAGGGGTATACCTCGCAGGGCGGTATCGTAGCGCCGGCAATTATCAGCTATCCGGGTATGAAAGCAAAAGGCGAGGTTAATAACTCAGTCATCAGTGTGATGGATGTGATGCCGACTTTCCTGGAGCTGGCCGGTGTCGAACAGCCGGGGCAACAGTTTAACGGCCGTCAGGTGCGCTCAATTCAGGGCGTCTCCATGCTAGATGCAGTGGAACAGGGTGTCAGTGCCGACCGGGTGATCGGCTGGGAGTTGTTCGGGCGCCGGGCTATTCGAAAGGGCGATTGGAAAATACGCCTGCTGGATGCGCCTTATGGCAATGGCGAGTGGCAGTTGTACAATCTGAAAGCCGATCCGACGGAAAAGTCTGACCTGGCATCTGCAGAGCCTGAAAAACTGGCGGAGCTGGTGACTGACTGGCAGCATTATCAGGAACTCAATGGTGTTTATCCTTCCGATCCGGCTAAGCTGAGGAAGATCGGATACTCCTTCAAAACCTGCTTGTTTGATCAATGCGTTAATTAATCGGTAATTGGCAACCGGATCCGGCCGCGGATCCGGTTATTTATCAAGGCATTTGTTTTAGGGTATCGGAAGGCTTCTCGCTGTAGTTGCGTTGGTATAACGCCGAAAAGTGGCTGGCATGGTTGAAGCCAAACCGTTCTGCAACCTCACTGATAGTGGCTTCCTCGGAATGTGATTTCAGCAGTACCTGACGCACGGCTTCGAGTTTTTTGCGGGTAACAAATTTCATCGGACTGGTCTGGAAGTTGTTGCGAAAGCTGCTTTCCAGCGAGCGACGGCTGGTGTTAGTCAGTGCTACCAGATCCTGCATGGTAATACACTGGTGCAGGTTTTCCTGGATATATTCAATAGCCAGCTTGAGGGAGTGGGGGAGTACGGTATGACTGGTAATCTGTTCCAGTTCAGGCCGGCAAAGGATCAGCGCTTCAAAAATAAGTTGTTCCCAGTGCTTCTGGGCGCGATCCGAGTTCAGCAGGGAGTGGCTGCCAGTGTTGTCCAGGATAATACCGTTGATTATATTAATTAAGCCTGCGGCCGGACTGTTAGCTGCCGTGATAATTGTTTCATTTTTCTTAGCTGGCAATGCACCAGGGAAATTAAAATACTCACTCATAGAAAGCGGATCAAGGGATATCACAATCGCCCTGGCGTTGTTTTTCCATTCCAGGTCGGTGTAGGAGCCGGACGGAAAAATGATAACCTCGCCAGGCTGAACATCGGTTTTTGAATTGCGGCTGTAAATGGTGCCTGACATTGGAATAATCAGGTTGTAGGCATTGAGTTCCACCGACCTGGCGGAAATATCCATGCCCCAGCGTGCGGCAAACAGTCTGGTTTTTTGTAACTGCTGCGAGGTGATCAGAATATCGGCTTCAGCAGAAGAACCCAGAGGCACAAATGTGCGATGTTCAATATTCCGGTTAAGTATTTCCTGCGCTTCGCAGATATCCAGTGTTTGCAATATAGCCTTTTCTGCAAATGGAAAATCAGAATTGTTAGTCATGGGAAGCATAAAACCTTGCCTTATCTTTTTTTATACTTAACTTTATAGGCAAAAAACGTACCGTTTTTTTGCACTCTGGCTGCGTCAGACAGATTGCTACTGATATATCGCAAAGCCTCATAAGACGTTGATTCGTGGGTAAAGAGTTATGGCTTTAACAACCGTTGCCGGGAATGCCCGTTGCGACCTGTTGATTAAATGGTTAAGCGAAGGGCTGACAATGCAGCAAGGCTCTATCAGATGGTTAATTGTCCTGTTGCTGATTGGGATGCTGAGTCAGACAGGTAGCGCTTCGGCCTCTGATGTAACCCCGCATTCCGGGGCGCAAGCGAAAGACCAGTGTATCAACTGTCATGCTGAACAGGTTCAGGCCTGGCAATCGTCCTCTCATGCCTGGTCGATGCGGCGGGCGGATACTAGCTCAGTGCTGGGTAATTTTGATAACCAGGTCTATCGCAGCGATGCACTTGAGGCAACGTTTATCCATAACGATCAGGGCTTCTTTGTCCGTCTGACAGAGGGGAGCGAGGGCCTCGTCAGCTGGCGGGTCGAGTATATCTTTGGTGTATATCCACTCCAGCAATACCTTATCCAGACCGGTAATGGCCGCTTGCAGGCGTTAAATATAGCTTGGGACAGTCGCTCGCAAGCAGAAGGAGGGCAACGCTGGTTCCGCCTGGATGCTGCATCTCATCCAGCGGCAGGGGATGCGCTCCACTGGCAGGGCGTCTATCAGAACTGGAACAGCCAGTGCGCCTCCTGTCACTCGACCGGCCTGGAGAAAAACTACGATCATAACAACAAGCAATATACGACCAACTGGTCGCAGATAAATGTTGGCTGCACAGCCTGTCACGGTAAACCTGATGCCCACTTGCAGCGTATCAGTCAGGGAAAGGTTCCGGCAGCGTCTGATTTCGCCTTGAATATTGATGCCGTCGGCATCTGGCTGCAGCAGGAAGATAAACATACAGCGCTGAACAGCTCCCGGGATTCGACCGCACAGTTACAAGTGTGCGCCGGCTGCCATTCCCTGCGAACCCAGCTGTCAGAGGGTAATGCGGTAACCACCGGCTATACAGATAAGTTCAGCCTGGAGCGGCTTAAGCCATCGCTGTACTTTGCCGATGGTCAGGTGAAAGAAGAAGTGTTTGTGTATGGCTCATTTCTGCAAAGTAAAATGCACCATAACGGAGTGGTTTGCTCCAACTGTCATGAACCCCACTCCCTCAGGCTGAAGCTGCCCGGTAACTCGCTGTGTACCCAGTGTCATAAGGCGCAGCGCTTTGATACGCCACAGCATCATCATCATTCCGGGGAGGGCTCCGGCTGCATCGATTGTCATATGCCGGAGCGTACTTTTATGGTGATAGATGGCCGGCGAGATCACAGCTTCAGAATCCCACGACCTGATCTTTCAAAAAAATACGGCAGTCCTGATGTCTGTACCGGTTGCCATAGCGACCATAACCTGGACTGGGCGGTTGAAGCGATAGCACAGTGGTATCCAGACAGGTTACATAAGCGTCACTGGTCTGAATGGCGTAATGAGGATGATATTGAGCTGTTGATAACAATTCTGGCGGATCAGTCGCAGCCGGCGCTGGTTCGCTCGACCCTGATGGAATTTAGGGGGGAGCAGCTTGCCCGTCAGAATCCTGAAGTAATAGATAAGCTGATGACTGATAAGGCGCCTTTAATTCGAGAAAGTGCCTATCGGATTGCGCGTTATATGCCTGATCAGGAAAGGAACAGAGTATGGCAGGGAGTGACTGACGAGGTGCGCGCGGTGAGGTTTGCTGCTTATGAGTCGGCTGTGCTGACGGGGCTTGTTTCAGAGAAAGCTAATGCAAAGCAGGATGAGCAACAGATAAACAGTCAGGTTGCGCAGGAATATCAGCAATTTCTTAGTTTGCAGTCAGATACGCCTGCCGGGCTGGCGTTAAATGGACGTTATTGGCGAGCCCTTGGTGAGACAGCACGTGCCGAGAAAAGCTTTCATGAGGCTATAGAATTGGATCGGGATTATCTGCCGGCCCTGTTGGAGCTGGTGGATCTTTACCGTCAAACTGCAAGGATTAAAGAAGCTCTATTGTTGCTGGAAATCAGTGTCGAACGAAACCCGGAAAATGCGCTTGTTCATCATCTTTTAGGTTTAGTTAGGTTGAAGGAGTTGAATTATGATGGTGCCATCAAGGCACTGGCTGATGCGGCGCGTTTGGAGTCAAAAAACCTGTTATATGGATATCGATATGCAGTAGTTTTAAACGAGTTGGGCAAAAGCAGGGAAGCAACAATTGAAGTGAATAGGTTGCTGCAAATTTATCCTGATCAGGAAACAGTCAGAAGTTTATTGATGATTATAGAACGATCTCAGTGAGCATCAGAGGCGCGCAACAGCCATTGAGAGGAATACGCAGGGATGGCTAGGGATTGATTCGAAATAATGACCAAAAAAATTGCGCAATCCTGTCTGGTGCTTCGTATATCTGTTAACAGCTCTTTGGCTTTTTACTGATAATGGTGTCTCACAGTCATGCTTATCTCCCTATTGAGTACAAAATGCTCTGAGGGTGGGGGAGAAGGATTTCAAGCATGAAACGTTGGTTCATTCAGAGGTAAAGAGTATTCGATAGGAATGCTTAGCTGTCTAGTATTCAGAAGCGCTTTGAGCTACATCACGACCAGGTGGTTGTTATTAAGCTTACTTTTCATTGAACAACAGTTAACCAATAGATCAATTTTGTCTCACTTTTATAGCCCGCGGTAAGGCCGGTTGCTCGTAGATATTCTGCTATTAATTATATGGTTAATCATATGATCAATCAGTTGATTATTTACTCAAGAGATTGATTTTTAATTATATTAGAAAACGCTTTCCGGCTGTTTTATTCATTAAGTTCATATCGTCTTTTGTTTTAACTTATTGTATTTATAGTGTTTTATTTTGTTTTTTGATTTAGGTCAAAAATCTGGCACAAGCATTGCTCTTAGATTAACCAGGGAGACTCAATCCCTGTTTATAATTTTTTGGGTGACGTAAGCGATGAGATTAATAACTACAAATACACTCATCGAAGCCAGTCAACACAGCGGTCAACCTATCCGCCTGGCTTCTTGGGAAACAAAAACAAAAGGTTTGCTGGCCGCAGTCGTTATTCCTCTTGCGCTGGCTGGTTGTGAAGCCCCTCTGAATCTGGAAGGCATTGAACAGGAACAGAGCAAGTCTGTACGGCGCACGGATCAACTGCAGGCAGTTGCTGTCAGTAAGGGGGTGATAACGGTGGTCGGTTCAGATGGATTGATCCTGACCAGCGCGCAAAATGAATTGAACTGGCAGCGTCAGGTGCTGGAAGAACGACCTAACTTTGTCGATATCGATACCTGTCCGGATGATTCACTGATCGCCCTGAGTATGGAGCGCCAAGTGTGGATCAGCAGTGATCAGGGGGCGTCCTGGGGGAAAAGTGACATACCCACACCAGAAAGCCTGATCTCTTTAACCTGTGGACCTGATAACAGCTATTGGGCAACGGGGAGTTTCAGTACTCTGGTAAGCAGTAACGACCAGGGACAGAGCTGGCAGGAAACGACCCTCAATGAAGATGCCTCTATCACCGAATTGCAGTTCCTGAATGCCAATAATCTGATTGTCACCGGTGAGTTTGGCCTGGTAGCCCGCTCAGAAGATGGCGGTGAGAACTGGACCGTTCAGGACCCGATCCCCAATGAATTTTTCCCCCAAGGCAGTCACTTTAAAGACTCAATGACAGGCTGGGTGGCTGGCCTGGGTGGCACTATTTTGAATACTACCGATGGCGGTGTGAGCTGGACTACTCAGTCAACACCGACAGAGTCCCCTCTGTATGGCTTCTATGCAAACGACACCCGACTGTTTGCCTTCGGCGATCATGGCACTGTGCTGGAGCTGAACGGTTCAGGATGGGAGCGGCTTAAGACACCTGAAATTCCGGTTTATCTGCGTGACGGTAAGCAAATCAGTGACAGCCAGTTGTTAGTGGCTGGTGGCTGGGGTGCCCTGTTTACCGTAGATATCGAACAATAATAATCGTCAGTGGAGCTTCCGGATATGTCTGATAAAACATCTGCAAAATCCCATACACTCACTCATCTGTTGCATAACATCGATGAGCGTGTGTTCCATCACCCCAAGGTTGTACTGGGGCTGATTCTGGCAATCACGCTGTTTTTTGCGGCGCAGATTCCCGGGGTAAAAATGTATTCTGACTTTGCCGATCTATTGCCGCAAAGTCACCCCTATATTGAACTGCATAATGAGATTAAAGAGTCCTTCGGCGGTGCTAACGTGGTTATCGTCGGTGTCGAGGTTGAAAACGGTGATATCTTCAGCAATGACGCGTTGGCACGTATTCACCGTGTCACCCAGGCGGTAGATAATCTGCCGGGGGTTAACCATAACCTGGTGGCCAGTGTTACGCACCGTAACTCCCGTAAGGTGTGGATGACGCCAGAGGGTAACGTCAACTCTGAGTCCTACTATGATCCTCAGGGCGAGGCGCTGACCGATCTGGATCTGGATACGCTGCGCCAGGATATCGTCGCTAACCCGCGTGTCTATGGGCCGCTGGTCAGCCCGGATATGAAGATGGCGCTGGTGAAGGCGCAGCTCAACGAAGGTCAGCTGGATTATGTAAAGACCTTCGAGGCGATTCAGAAGCTGCGCGCCGATGAAGCGGCTGACGGCTTCAAGATTCATGTGACCGGCCAGCCGATGCTGGTGGGTTGGGCCTATCAGTATCTGGGTCAGATCATTGAGATCTTCATGTTTACCGCGTTGATCATGCTGTCGCTGTTGATCTTCTATTTCCGTAAGGCATACGGTGTATTGATTCCGTTGGCGGCGGTGATTGTCTCTACCATTTGGGGTATCGGTATCATCTCATTGTTTGGCTATAACCTTGACCCGCTGGGGCTGGTTATTCCCTTCCTGATCTCAGCGCGAGCAATGTCCCATGGTATTCAGATTGTAGAGCGTTACTATCTGGAGCTGAATGAACATGCGGACCACAAGAAGGCCGCCCAGCTGACCTTTGAAAATCTGTTCCGTCCGGGAAGCCTTGGCGTGGTCTCCGATGCGATCGGTTTGCTATTAATTGCCATCGGCTCGATCCCGCTGAATACGAAACTGGCCCATTATGCCTCTCTGTGGGCACTGTCACTCATTATTACCGTGTTACTGGCGGTGCCGATGCTGCTGTCGATTCTGCCGAAACCGAAGAACTACGCAATGCAGCATAACCTGTTTCGCAATGTGGGTTATTTCTGTGCGGATGTGATCAGCTCGGAAAAAGCCGCAAAAAATGCACTGGTGTTCGGTGCCATTCTGCTGGCTGGTGGTTGGTACTTCTCTTCCAAGGTGGTGATTGGTGAATCTGAACCCGGCTCTCCCATCCTGTATCAGAATCACGACTATAATGTATCTTCAGGAGCGATCAATAATAGTTTCCCAGGTTCTGAGGAACTGTACATCGTCGCAGAGACTAAAGAGAAGGGCGGTATCAAACGTCCTGAAGTACTCAAGGCTTTAGCTGACCTGGAGCGTCATATGCTGCTGGATCCTGAAGTGGGGGGGGCCAAAGGTGTGCCTGACCTGATTAAACAGGTTAACCGCCTGTTGCATAATGATGATCCCCGCTGGATGCAGATCCCGGATGATAAACAGTATGTAGGTGGCTTAATGTTTACCTACATGATGTCCAGCCCGATTCCGGGCGCGCTGAATGAATTTGTTGATACCGATGAGCGTATTGCCAATCTGGTGTTCTTCTATAAAGACCACCAGGGTGAAACCATCCGTCGGGCAATGCACACCGCCAAGCAGTGGATCGCTGCCAACGGCGATAAGGTTGAAGGCCTGACGATCCGTCTGGCTGGCGGTACCATCGGGGTAACTGCCGCGATGAATGAAGCGGCGTATGAAACCAACCTCTGGGTGCTGCCACTCGTCTTCCTGCTGATCTTTGCCATGGTGATGTTCTTCTACACCTCACTGCAGGCCGGCATGATGATGTTCATGGTGATGATGTTCGCCACCACTCTGACCTATGCCTACATGGGTATCACCCAGATGGGGATTAATATTAACACCGTGCCAATCATCGCTGTAGGCGTGGGTGTGGGCATCGATTATTCGATCTACATGATGGATAGAATCCGTTCCGAGATGGTGCGCCAGCGCGACCTTGCGGCTGCTGTGCGGACCTCGATCCGTACCACTGGGCTGGCAATCAGCTTTACCGCAATCACGCTGATTGCAGGGATTGTCATGTGGGTAATTCTGTCTGATCTGCGCTTCCAGTCAGATGCTGCACTGCTGCTGAGCGTGATGGTGATTCTCAATGGTGCCGCGGCGATGTTGCTGGTACCGGCCTGGGTACTGTATTTCAAACCAAAATTTATCTGTGAAGCCTATAAAGATGAAGATGGCGTGATCCACGGCTGATTCATCCCAGCATGCATGCGTGTTTAATAAATAAAAAAACCTGAAGGGGTTAAACCGATGTCGAAAACAATAATAACGACAATGAATAAACTGGCTGCAGGAGTGGCCATGGGGGTGACAGGGTTGTCCATGGGGTATGTTGCAACCGCTGCGGCTGCCGAAGCCGATGTGTCCGGGTTTGTCGAAAACGCGACTTACTACCGTGATAGCCGTGGCATATCCAAATTCCGTAATACTGGACAGCTGGAAGTTATCAAACCGGTAGAGACAGAAGGGCGTTGGTATAACGTCACGGTTAACGGTGTCCTGCGTGGTACCTATGACGGTGTCTATGACCTGAATGACGATGAGTTCGGTGCCAGCTCGGATCCGGAAGCCTATCTGGGTGAGCACTGGCATCCAAATGACAATCCTCCGGTCGCCTTTGCCCCGGTTAAGTTTCCCTGTGAGAATGGCGATGCCGCGTTGTGTAGCAATCTGGATGACTACATGGACAAGGATGAAGATGAGGTTGAATTTCCTGAGTTTAATGAAGAGCTGGACTTCATTCGTGAGCTTTACGTGGATGCGACGACCGACATTTCCAATGGTGATCAGTTCTCGATTCGCCTGGGTAAGCAGCAGGTGGTCTGGGGCAAAACTGACCTGTTCCGGGTACTGGATGTGATCAATCCGGTGGACTTCTCCCGGCATAATATTTATGACGAACTGGAAGATAGCCGCATTCCGCAGTGGATTTTGCAGGCTGAATGGCGCATGGGAGCAACAGGCACACTGGATGATTCAAACCTGTCTCTTGTCTGGAACTTTGATAAGTTCCGTCCAAACAATCTGGGCCAGTGCGGAACAGCCTATGTGATGCTGGATGCCGGTTGTTTCTTCAGCGCCAGAATACCAGCGTTTGGTGGCTTGCCGGTTATTTCAGGTGTTGATATTCCTAACTGGCAGCTGAGTAATACCCAGGGTGGTATTAAGTGGGAAGGCGTCGCGGGCGATGCAACCTTCTCTTTGAACGCCTATACCTACCGTCAGCAGTTGCCTTCTCTGCATGCTAATGCAGATCCGGGTGCTGCGGGTGGTGTTTTTGAGATACAGTTTCCTCGGGTAAATCTGATCGGTGGTTCCATCGATTATTACTCGCAGGATATCGACTCCGTACTGCGACTGGAAACCACCTACACCGAGGGTGAAGAGGTGCCTGCGCTGGTGGGAGGGTTTGCAGAAACAGATATGTTCCGCTATGTGCTTGGCCTGGATAAGAACGTTGTTATTCCAGCTCTCAGCTCCAGCGCCTTCCTGTTTTCAGGCCAGCTCTTTGGTGAACACATTCTGGATTACCGGGACGATCTGCCAAACGAAGAAGATAACTGGATTGGGACTCTACTGGTGAAAGGTTGGTGGATGAACAACCGTCTGAGTCCTCAAGTCATCATTGCTCATGATGTCGGTGCTCAAGCAACAGCGTTTGTTCCTTCTGTTGACTATCTGGTAACCGATAATTGGAAGGTTAACCTGGCCCTTAATGTTAAAAGCGGCGGCAACGAAAAGTTCGATACCGCTCCAGCACCATTTGGTGTCTGGGAACCTCTGGCCCGCTTCAGCAACGGTCCGATTGGCGTTGCTAATGAAGAGGATGAGTTACAGCTGACGATTCGTTACAGCTTCTAAGGAGCTCTGAATAAGTTCGTTGTGTTTTAGTGAGCAGTAGAACGGCCAGGTGCACGTAAGGCAACGCAATGAGATGGAGTGTCCATTTCAAATTGTCTGACATATCAGTTGGTCGTTCTAACGCTCGATCTTTGGGGCTATCAGAGCTGCCCCGATCTCAGTGCTAACGATTTTCGACGTATCACCGATACGTCAGGGCGTCTGTTTGTCTGTAATCGTTGCCTTGACCTTGAGTCGCTCTGATAAACAGTACCCGAAAGGGCAAGCTAAGGCGCAAAAGACTCGTTAATAAGCTCTCTATTAAAACTATAAGAAAGGTATTGAGTAATGTTGAAGAAAACATTTATTTCCATGGCCACAGCTGCAGCGATCTCTACGACCGCTGTCGCGGCAACAGTTCAGGATGTAGAAAACTCATTCTACCCGTATAAAAGTGGCGTGCCGAGCGTCGATGGCCTGTCTTCTGGCATGACCATTAATCAGGGCAATGTGGATCAGTTTAAAGAGAATCTTGATCCTGCGATGTATCAGTTCGTGAAAAATGGCGATACCGAGATCAAGGTGGGTGAAACCACCTCTTTCGACCTCCACCCTAGTTATGTTGAAGCGACCAAAACGCATCTCGCGAATGTAAAGTTGGGTGATAAGCTGGGCGTATTGAGTGGCTCTGTATCAGGCCGTCCTTTCCCGGAAGAGCCTTCCATGGATGATCCACGTGCCGGTGAGAAACTGGCCTGGAACTATAAGCATGGCTACAACTGGGGAGATTCTGCAGCGGTTATGCCGTTCTACTGGAAGTTCCGCAATATGAACAGCGGCAAGGTGGAACGCACCCTGAAGTTTAACTTCCACTTCCTGAACTTCACCCACCGAACTTCACAGACGCCAACGCCTGCCATGACACCGAACCCATCCAATATGTTCCGGGGTACCTACGTGCAGGTGCTGGAGCCGTTTGATGTGAAGAACACCCAGCTGCTGATCCAGCGTTTCGAGGATGACCTGAAGCGCGATAATGCTTATCTGTACCTTGGCTTCCAGCGTCGCGTTCGCCGTCTGTCTTCCGGTCAGGTTACCGATGCGTTCCTGGGCTCGGATATCATGATCGAGGATTTCGAGGGCTATAACGGCCGTATCTCCGATATGAACTGGACCTACAAAGGCACCCGCAACATGCTGATGCCGATGTATAACCACAATGATATGCCGCTGGATTCTGAAACTCATTCAGACAAAGATGGCTATCAGATGATTTCCTTTACTGGTAAGGGAGGCTGTTTCCCGGATGTGACCTATCAGCTGCGTAAAGTATACGTACTGGAATCTGCGGCGATAGACCCGAACCATCCGATCAGTAAGCGTGAGCACTATATTGATGCTCAGACATTCACTATCCCGCGTAACATCAGTTACGACCGTAAAGGGGCTATGTGGAAGACCTTCACTATCGGTCAGGCGCATCCGGATTACCACCTGCCACAAAACAAGGGTTCCGGTGTTTCCATCGATGACTCTTTCACGATGATCGATGTGCAGGCGAATCACTGTACTACAGGCCAGTTTAAGGGCCTTATTGATCCTAAGCTGACCCCGAAACAGAAGATGACAGTACAGAATTTGCGCGCTTCCGGTCGTTAATTCTGCCATCTGACTTTTTTATCTAGTACACAAGGATGTGATTTTTGCCCAGGCTTTGCCTGGGCTTTTTAATGTGTGAAATAACTCGAAGAGATCTGTAATCAGGTTGGTTTAGGGAATTGCCTCAGTAGCGTAGGCTGGGCTGAGAGTCGTTCGTAGTTCGACCGCAGCAAACAGCGCTGCTTGTTCGTGGTGCGAAAGGCCCTCTGAATATTAATTCGATATTTATGTGTAGAATTTATTTGTAGAAACTTGGACTTGATCGTACAGGCACTGTTCACTGGACAGCACTGAGCAGAGCTTATTGCTTGACCTGGTGACCTTCCACAAGGTGCCAGGAGGAGGCATAGCTAGCTACGATGGGATTAGACTCTAACGACCCAATACCAATGCCGTGTTAAAGAGGAAAAGCGCAGAATTCGGAAAAAATCGTACGTTAAGGTTTTCTTGGCGTCTGTAGGTAGGGGCCGTTAGTAGCCGGATGTGTATGCATTTTTGTCATGCCTCAATTAATTAGAATCGCAAGTCAGCGTTCCCTGAAGTTCAAGTAAACAACGATTTTCACGCACCACTTTGTCACGCATTACATTCAAGTATTCTCGACAGGGTTTATTTTTTTTCGTATCTGACACAAGGTATTGGTCGGATCGACAAATTTCTGTAGCTCTTTGGTTCCAGAGCACCTCTACTTTGTTCCAGGCATCCTCTTCATTTGAAATACCGTAATTGCTTACGTAACGTAGTTGATAGCTAGAATCGCCAAGACGAATGTCTTGGTAACCGACCCCGGTTCCGTTTTTATTCATGGGCTGATAGCTTGCACAGCCCGAAATCAAAAAAAGAGTGCTTACAATGGAAAGTATTTTTTTCATGCCTAATAATCCCTTTGAATATCAGGGTTAATATTCTCTTCGATCTATGTGATGGTGTTAGTTTAGGAGTAAAACCCTAGTACACAAATATTTATGAAAAAACTGGCAAACCCCTCGTTTTTTAGACACTAACAAGTCTTTATGCTGGGTTGTTTACGCAGAAGAAGCTTATATATGTTATGTCTGCTCTATGGCGAGAACAGCCCAACTCTGACGCCCAGATTGATATCCGGTTTTGCGGAGTTGGATAGCTGAGTACGATTCTTGGAACGCCGCTCCTAATGTCTTTTGTGTGCCATAAGCTACCATTAAGATTCCGAGAGCACTCCTGTACTGATTTGGTCGCTATGTGCCATAAGCGACCAAACAGCACCAAAAATAGCAGCTCAACGATCAAGTCGCTTTGTGCCAGAAGCGGTCTCTTCCATAGCAAGCAATCCCCTCCCGAAAATCTGTCGACAAATATTCGAGATCATACCTCTATATAAGGGGGCTGGGATAACTGACCGATACAC
>JBALVQ010000020.1:63239-66280 GCA_036960915.1 Amphritea sp. | reverse complement strand
AACACCTATAAAGTAGAACTCACAGAAAACAAGGTGGGTCGAATCGGACGCTTACCTAGAACTAGCAGAGGCCCATCCTGAAACCACGTCCACTCGCGCCCGGCACTGGATCGAAACAATTCGCGCTAATGGGGATAGCCCCCACTTTCTTGAGCAGTTCCTTAAAGCCTTCAATCTGGAAACCGATGAGGGCGTGGTATTGATGTCCCTTGCTGAAACTTTATTACGCATACCCGACAAAGAAACCGTTGACGCACTCATTGAGGACAAACTGTCCTCTGGTCAGTGGCAACTGTACCTGGATAGCGATAATAGCCTATTGCTGAATACATCCGTGTGGGGGCTGGCTATCAGTCAGCAACTGATAGCAGCCGAAGATACTCCCGGTACAATTTTCAGCCGTCTTATTAATCGTATTAGTCGACCACTTGTACGTACAGCCCTGACCCAGGCAATGCAGATATTAGGCGAACGCTTTGTGTTTAGCACAACCATTCAAGAGGCTGTTCAGAGGGTTCACGATCTCGGTCAGAATCAGACCTGTTCCTTCGATATGCTTGGCGAGGCGGCCGTCTGCAGTAAAGATGCCAAGCATTATTTCAGCGCCTACCTTGAAGCGATTGAAACAGTCGGTCAATGTGCGGCTTCAGACTGCCCGGCTGCTTCAATATCTATTAAATTATCCGCATTGCACCCCCGTTTCGAACCTTTAAAGCAACCCTTGGTAATTACCGAGATAGTTGACCGCATGTTGCACCTGCTAGCCACGGCTCGCCAATACGATGTACAGATCACCATTGATGCCGAAGAATGCTCACAATTGGAACTGACCCTGCAAGTATTCGCTAAGCTCTATGAAAATGAGATCTGTAGAGACTGGGGCGGTTTGGGATTGGCGGTGCAAGCTTACTCCAAGCGAGCGTTGCCAGTTTTAAGCTGGCTCAATTTTCTGGCCTGCCAATACAAAACCCCGATTCCTGTTCGCCTGGTTAAAGGCGCTTACTGGGATACTGAAATAAAACTGGCGCAGCAGGCCGGTCTGCCTGACTACCCTGTATATACGTTGAAATCCGCTACAGATCTTTCCTATCAGATCTGTGGGGAATACCTGTTGAGTGAGCACTGCCCTTATTTAAAGCCTCAGTTTGCTACCCATAATGCAATGAATATCAATCACTTGCTGAATATAGCAGAGCCATCAATCCAGAGTTCAATCGAATTTCAACGGCTGCATGGTATGGGGGAAGCACTGTACGATCAGATATTGGCAGATTATCCACAAATGACTTTACGCGTGTACGCGCCTGTAGGCGCCCACCAGCAATTGCTTCCTTATCTGGTACGACGCTTGCTGGAAAACGGTGCCAACAGCTCTTTTATATTGCAGCAGTTTGATCCCACGATCTCATCCCGACAATTAACTGAGCAGCCAGTCAACGCATTAAAACGCCACAAGATATTACGCAACAATGCTATACCCATGCCAGGCAATATCTATGCACCTGTCAGGGAAAATTCGCAGGGCTATATTCTCGATTCAGCTGTCCAGCGTAATCGCCTGCTGAAAAAAATACAGTCCTTCAATGACAAACAATGGTCGTCGATGGCGTTGATCAACGGTGTTCGGGTTGGCTCTGCTCCCCCGACGCAACTCTTCTCACCGCATGACCTGGCCCGGCAAATTGACCAATTGGTTCCCTGCTCTGCAGAGCATGTCAGAGAAGCATACAGTGTTGCCAGGGCTGGATTCAGTCCCTGGAACAGCACTCCCGTGGCTGAGCGGGGGAAAATCATTAGCCGCTTTGCCAGATTACTTGAAGATAATGCGGCGGAACTGATCGCATTATGTATGACAGAAGCGGGAAAAACCCTCATCGATAGCATTGCTGAACTACGTGAAGCCGTTGACTTTTGTCATTACTACAGCGCATTAGCGAACCAAACACTAAACCCTGTTGAGATGCCCTCCATCACCGGCGAAACCAATACACTCAACTATGAAGGGCGAGGTATTTTCCTCTGTATCAGTCCATGGAATTTCCCACTGGCGATCTGGACAGGTCAGGTAGTAGCTGCCCTAGTCAGCGGTAACACCGTACTCTCCAACCCCTCACTAAACAGTTCACTGATCGCCTACCGTGCTTGTGAGCTGTTACTCGAAGCAGGCTTGCCCATCGATGCCATTAGCCTTTTGCCCGGTAACAGCAACCAGATAGGCGAGGTATTAACCAGTGATTTTCGCCTTGCCGGTGTTGCCTTTACCGGCTCCTCCCACACCGCAGCTACAATCGCCCAGCAACTGAGTAAGCGCCAGGGAGCCCCAATCATCCCTTTCATTGCTGAAACCGGCGGTCAAAATGCGATGATTGTTGACAGCACAGCGCTAGCCGAACAGGTCGTAAAAGATGTCCTGCTATCTGCCTTCAACAGCGCGGGTCAACGCTGCTCAGCATTACGGGTTTTGTACCTTCAGGAAGAAACCGCCGATCAAATCGAAGCACTGTTGATCGGTGCAATGAATACCCTGAAGATAGGTAACCCGGCGTCTCTGGATACCGATATCGGGCCGGTGATTGATAATCACGCATTACACAGCCTGCATGTCCATATCGAACACGCTCGCCATCAGGGTAAAGTAATCCATGAATTGAGTTTAAGTGCTGAGCATGACTGCGGCTATTTTTTGCCGCCTACGCTGATTCGCTTACATACGATTGATGAATTGAGTGGTGAGCATTTCGGTCCCGTTCTGCACCTGATCCGGTATCAGTCCGACACCCTCGAACGTGTGATCGACGAAATAAATCGAACCGGCTACGGACTTACACTGGGTATCCATTCGCGCAATAACCACACTATTGATTTTATCTGTCAGCAGGCACGGGTCGGAAATATCTATATAAATCGCAACCAGATCGGTGCGGTTGTCAGCTCACAACCCTTTGGCGGCATGGGTCTATCGGGTACTGGCCCAAAAGCAGGAGGCCCCAATTACCTGTTGCGTTTTATCCAGGAAAAAACTCTGTCCACCAACAGGGTTG
>JBALVQ010000020.1:0-63139 GCA_036960915.1 Amphritea sp. | reverse complement strand
CCCAAAAGCAGGAGGACCCAATTACCTGTTGCGTTTTATCCAGGAAAAAACTCTGACCAGCAACTGTTAAATGAGGCCTATCGACAGGAAACACAATAAACACCGGGCAGTTTATCTGCCCGGATTTATCTAAGATACCTACGAAATTTTTAAAAGGTTCTCTACACAGTCACCTCGTTATCCTCTTCAACGAGTCGATAGCAAGGGTGATACTCCTGATAGTTGATCTTCATTCGCCGCTGTTTGACAAAAGAGCTCAACAACTCATCCAACGCAGCGATCATGCGAGCTTCTCCTCTAAGCTCAAAGGGCCCGAATTGTTCAATCGCCTGAATCCCCTGTTCTTTAACATTACCGGCGACAATACCAGACAACGCCTTACGTAGCGTCGATGCCAGCAGATAGTCTGGCTGATCATGATTCAGATTCAATGCCGCCATATTCTCGTGACTGGGCTCAAATGGCTGTTGAAACTCATCTGGAATATGCAGCTGCCAGTTGAAATGATAAGACTCACTGGTAGCCTTACGGTAGTTGGTTACCGTATCCAGCCCTTCTTTCATTTTAACGGCAACAGTATGGGCATCACCGGTAATGATCTGATAGCGTTCAGCGACTGCATCGCCCAGGGTGCCGCGAATAAACCGGTCCACCGTTTTGAAATACTCATCACTGCCTTCTGGCCCGGTGAAGATCAGTGGGAATGGAATACTGTGATTTTTCTCATGCAATAAGACCCCCAGAATATAGAGGATCTCTTCTGCCGTGCCGGCGCCACCGGGAAAAACAATAATCCCGTGTCCCAGGCGAACAAATGCTTCCAGCCGTTTCTCAATATCCGGCATAATAATTAATTCGTTGACGATCGGATTTGGAGATTCAGCGGCGATAATCCCCGGCTCGGAGATCCCAACATAACGGGCTTCACTAATGCGTTGCTTGGCATGGGCGATGGTGGCGCCCTTCATCGGCCCTTTCATTGCACCGGGTCCACAGCCGGTACACACCCCGTTGCCACGCAGACCTAGCTCGTAACCGACCTTCTTGGTGTATTCGTACTCATCCCGACCGATAGAGTGGCCGCCCCAACAGACCACCAGGTTTGGTTTTATATGCGGTTCAATCGCTTTCGCGTGACGCAGGATATGGAACACCATATTGGTAATCTGTTCAGCTTTTTCCAGTCCGTCACAGCACTTATCCAACTCATCCCCGACATAGAGCAGATCCCTCACCACGGAGAACATATGCTCGCGTATACCCTGAATAATCTCGCCATCGACAAAAGCACTGGCCGGTGCATTCACCAATTCCAGCTGGACGCCGCGGTGTTTATGGGTAACCCGAATATCAAAATATTTATACTTGGCCAACACCTGCTTGGTGCTGTCCAGTTCACTGCCGCAATTCAGGACCGCCAGGGCGCACTGCCTGAACAATCGATACAGGCCGGCCTGATTACGATCCTGTAACTTGGCGACTTCATAGGGAGACAGGGTATCAAGGCTGTCCAAGGGTGTAATATTTGCTGTTACAAACTGTTGTGTCATCATAGCTAATGCCCCTCTAAAAAGGCTCCTTGCGGAGATAAATACCACCTGTACACAGGGCTGATCTCTTATGGCTGTACCTTCCTTCGACTCAAAAGATAATCAGTTAGTTCAGCATTCACTATAGAAACTCTAATCTGAATATTCCACTAACCTGTTGAATAAACAGATAATTAGCCTTTGAGCAAAAATTGAACAACGGCTGGAACTTCCCGGCTGGCGGGGCCGTATAGGTGTTCATCAAAGTCAGACTGTTTTTGTGTCGGTTGCAGATTAATTTCGATAGTTCGCGCCCCAACACTGTTGGCTATTTCCACAAAACCCGCTGCCGGATACACATGCCCGGAGGTTCCGATAGACAAGAACAGATCACACCGCTCCAGAGCATCGTAGATCAATTCCATGTGCATCGGCATTTCGCCAAACCAGACAACTATCCTGACACGGCGGGGGACGTAGAGTGCCCGTTTTTTTTACAGCAATTACAACGCGTATCAGTCAAGACCTGCTGGCGAGTTTTAAACACCTCTCCAGACAGTGTGCAGCGGATATTGAGTAACTCACCGTGCATGTGGATCAGTTTTTTATTGCCGGCCCTCTCATGCAGATTATCGATATTCTGGGTGACAAGTAGTAACTTGCCAGTAAAGTTTTGCTCCAGCTCAGCCAGAGCCTGATGAGCCGGGTAAGGTGAAATATCCGGTTGTAGCAGTTTTTCACGCCTTGCATTGTAAAAATTATGTACCAACGCCGGATCACGCATATATGCCTGCGGTGTCGCCACACCCTCAATACGGTGATTCTCCCATAGACCATCTGCAGCACGGAAAGTCTGTATTCCAGGTTCTGCAGAAATTTCTGCTCCGGTGAGAATAACAATTGATTCAGCTACCAAATTTACGCCTCCCAATTTGACCACACTATGGGTTTTATCCTGAGCCAACTTCTGTTTTACTTACTATATAGGCTTGGATAGTTTCCATAAGATCTATCCATAAGACCTATGCAAAAAAAGGTTCGGATTGAGAAGGAAACCGCCCTATGAGCGCATCAAAACTCTATATCCTCGACACCAACGTTCTACTGCACGACCCTAACTGTCTTTACGAATTCAAAGAACAGGACATCGCCATCCCAATGACTGTTCTGGAGGAATTGGACAGCATTAAAGATCGAAAAAGAAGCGTGGCACAAGAAGCACGCCACGTGATAAGAGCGATCGATAAGATACTGAGTATTGCCACGACCCCCACCCAAATAACCAAAGGAGTACGGATTACTGTCCCTGGAACCGATGATGACACCAAATTGGGCAAACTCAGCATCTTTCCCGATCATGAACTAACCACCCGCCAAGGCTTTCTGCCCGCCAACAAAAACAACGACAACCACATTATCAACTGTGCTTTACACCTGCAGACCAGTGACCCGCACAGGGAAATTATTCTGGTTACCAAAGATATCAATATGCGCCTCAAGGCAATGGGAGCCGGGCTGCAAAAAGTTGAAGACTACCGTAAGGACCAGCTGGTTTCAGACCTGGAACTACTGCCCTCGGGCCACAGCCATATTGAAGGTAACTTCTGGGATCATGTGGATAAGGTCAAGAGCTATCAGGATGGCCCACACACATTCCACAAGGTCAGTCCCGACCTGCTGCCTGAGGCTTATGTTAACCAGTACATCTACGATGACTCGAACGACTTTGCCGCCCGGGTGACTGCCGTTAACCATGAAGAGATTATCCTGCGTGATTTGGGCTATGAACACCTGATGCATCAGAACTGCTGGGGAATCTCACCGATTAATATCTATCAGGGCTTCGCTATGCAGGCAGTGCTGGATCCGGATATTGATCTGTGTTTGCTCAACGGTGCAGCGGGCTCCGGCAAGACATTAATTGCCCTGGCCTGCGCCCTGGAGATGGTGATAGAAGAAGGTCAATTCAACAAAATCATTGTAACCCGCTCTACCCCACCGGTGGCTGAGGATATTGGCTTCCTGCCCGGTACCGAAGAGGAGAAGATGACACCCTGGCTAAGCTCTATCCTCGATAATCTCGAAGCGATGCATGAAAGTGACGAACGCCCTCAGAGCAGTGTTAAATACGCTATAGAGAAGGCAAATATCCAGTTCAAGTCGCTTAACTTTATCCGCGGACGGAGTATTCAGGACGCAGTGGTACTAATCGATGAGGCACAAAACCTCACCCCCTCACAGCTAAAAACCATAATAACCCGCTGTGGCAAGGGTACCAAGATGATCTGCCTGGGTAATCTGGCGCAGATAGATTCCAATTACCTGACAGCGCTAACATCGGGCCTGACCTATGTAGTGGAACGCTTTAAAGGCTTTGAAGGGGCTGCCAACATCCATCTGGAAGGTATCTTCCGCTCACGCCTTGCCGAGTATGCAGAGGAGCACCTGTAATAAAGCCTGGTGCGGTTCGTGCCTCTACCCAAAACGCTTCGCGGGGCATGCAAACCAGCACCCTACATGTTCGATAAAAATCGTAGGGTGCTGGGTAGAGTTTCCGAACCGCACCGATTCATATCCATGATTGCAATTTTGTGCTCGAAGCCTATGATTGTTACGCACTCACTAGAATACTATCGTCCTATGCTTCTGCGCCGTTGCTTTATCTTTCTCATTAAAATCTACCAATACCTGGTCAGCCCGTTTCTGGGGCCTAACTGCCGCTTCTATCCAAGCTGTTCAGCCTATACTGTTGAAGCGATCGAAACCCACGGGGTACTGAAAGGCATCTGGTTGGGCATCAAACGGATTGCCAAGTGTCATCCTGGCCACCCCGGCGGCGTCGACCCCGTACCTCCCTGTCATTGCCATCAAGCCCCGTCTGACAAGATTGAATCAACACCGAAACTTGATAGCCACGTTCAGGAAAAATAGCTGAGAAACTGGCGCACCTGTTGCTGCGCCTTGAGTAAAGAAATAGGGGTAAATCTTACAGGTGTTCCCGACGGATACTGTGCCAAACGATATGCATCCAAAGATAACACTGTGCCTAATACTGGATACCCGCCAATAGTCTGGCGGTCTTTCAGCAGAATAATGGGCTGCCCGTCCGCTGGAACCTGAATAGCTCCATAGGGTACCCCCTGTGATAGAATCGAGCCTTGCTCCGGTGCAATTGCCGGCCCTTCCAGGCGATAACCCATGCGGTTAATCTGCCTTGAGATACGATACTCCGAGCCAAAGAAACGCTCGATAAGTGCCTCACCAAACAGTTCGGGATCCCCTCTGACAACAACATGTAAGTTCAGCGCCTGCTGATAATCCGGAATAAATTCCCAGGGCACCCTGCTCATCTGGATCTGCCGGGTTAGATCCATTCGGCAAGGTAGCAGGTCATTCTCTTGCAGCGGTAGCCCACTCAAGCCTCCCAATCCTTCGCGTACAACGGTCGAAGCACTGCCAAATATTAAAGGCATTTGAAAACCACCCGCTACCGCAAGATAGGCTATTACTCCGCTACCTGTATGAGCTGCATGCTCAAAGTAGATACGATCACCAACCGATACACGGTGTGTTTGCCAATGCTGACAGTGGACACCATTAATCTGCAACTGTAGATCGGCACCAGTAACGGCGATAGTCGTATCTAACTCACTGAATAAGCAGCAATTACCCACAGTAACTTCCAGCAAGGCGGCATCATGAGGATTTTCCAGCAGATGGTTAGCCCAGCGCGCGGCATGTTCATCCAGAGCGCCGCCGGTGGTAATCCCCAGACGCTGACAGCCAATCCTGCCTTGATCCTGTATAAGACTAAACCAGCCTGGCTTTTCAACCCGCAAACCTTTCACAGTAACCACCTGCTAAACGCAACTTTTTAAGACCACTAAAACGTTTAACTAATGTAACTTTAACATCTTCAGTCTAGCCTTAAGTTCATTGATATATGCGGCTCGAAATCTGCAAACAGCTAATGTCGCTTTGCAGAGAATAGGCATTGACCCCCGCACTATCAAAGGCTATAGGTAAAGTAACCCGATGGATTAACTGCTTTAAAGGTAACCGATGTTCAGTTCTCTTACTGTTATCCTCGTCATCTCTTTCTATATGGCCATGTTATTCGGTATAGCCCAGCTTGTTGAGAGGCGTATTGAAAGCACCGGTGAAGGTTTCAAGGGTCCCTGGATATACGCGCTGTCACTGGCGGTATATCACACCTCATGGACGTTTTATGGCAGTGTCGGATTTGCTGCAAAATCAGGCCTGATGTTTCTCGGCGTCTATCTGGGTGCATTAATCGGCATCGCCTTCTGGTGGTATTCGCTACGCAGGATGGTACTGGCAAAAGAGACTTTCCGAATCACCAGCATTGCCGACTTCATTTCGACGCGCTATAACCGTTCGGAAAAAATAGCTGCTCTGATAACCCTGATCGCACTGATAGGCGTATTACCCTACATAGCCCTGCAATTGAAAGCGGTCGTTAGTACCTTCCAATTGATTACGGCACAAGAGAGTTCAACGATGAGCTGGGGTGCTTCCGGGCTTTTCATCACGCTGTTTATGATCGTTTTTACTATCATGTTCGGGGTACGTCGCCTTGATCCCACCGAACGTCACCAGGGCATGATTACCGCTCTGGTGGTTGAATGTATTGTAAAACTGGTTGCTTTCATTGCGATCGGTCTGTTTGTCAGTTACAGCCTGTTCAACGGTTTTGATGATATTACCCGTCGGCTAATTGATGGCGGATTTGAGCGAGTCATCAGTTTCAGTGCAGCTGACAACAGCGGTGTTATGTGGCTGACACTGATTATCCTTAGTTTTGCAGCGGTGCAGAACCTACCTAGACAGTTCCACGTTGCTGTTGTCGAAAATGCCGATCACAAGCATATCAAGACAGCGATGTGGCTATTTCCACTGTATATGATCCTGATCAACCTGTTTGTCGTACCCATCGCAGCCGGTGGTTTACTGATGGGTTTACCGGAAGAATCGGCAGATTTCTATGTCATCCTGCTGCCCCAGATGGCGTCTAACGACTGGTTAACTATGCTGGCCTTTATCGGTGGATTCTCAGCCGCTACCGGGATGATCATTATCACCACCATGACCCTCTCAACCATGGCTTCAAACCATCTGATACTGCCTGTGATCGAGCGAGTTCCACTTCTAGGCCCCCTGAAATTCTATTTGTTACAGACTCGCTGGTTTCTGGTTACGTTAATTCTGTTGGGCAGTTATGGTTTCGCTATCGAGTTCAGCGATTCTTACATTCTCGTTGTTATCGGCCTGATCTCATTCGTTGCAGTACTGCAGTTCACCCCGTCACTGTTTGGTGGCATTTTCTGGAGCCGAGGCAACAGCATGGGTGCCTTTGCAGGTCTGATGACTGGATTTATCTTGTGGGGTTATACCCTGGCAATTCCAACATTTGTAAAGAACGGCTGGATGTCTCAGCAGATTCTGGATGAGGGCTTACTGGGTATTAGCATATTGCGTCCTGAAGCGCTGTTCGGCATGGAAGGCCTGGGGTTCATCCCACACAGTGTATTCTGGACCATGCTGTTTAATGTCGGCTTCTATGTCCTTGGCTCACTGCTCTATAGCCCCCACAAAGCAGAGCGCGCGCATGCAACAGAATTTATGTGTGCAATGAACCCAGCCCCGAGCCAGAAAGCGCGGCCAACCGGACTAGAACGCTATATCTTTCTGGATGATAAGATCAATGAGGCTCAGACACTGCTTGAAGAGTATCTCAGTGCAGAAAAAGCTAAGCATTCAATTAACCGAATCACAGAAGATCTGCAGGTCGCTGGTGAATCGCATATCGCAATTATTGAATTGCTTGAGTTTCACCGCATGCTGGAACATATTCTGGCTGGCTCGATCGGTTCTGCCAGTGCACACAAGTCAATGGAAACCAGCATTCGTTATAACACCCGAGAAGCTGCAGACCTTAAAGCGCTGTACAGCCATCTGGTTACCGAGCTGCATGGCCAGCACCTGCCTGAAGAAGAGGCCCCTGCCAATGTCGGGGACCAGCAAGGCAGCTACGGCCTGATTGATAACCTGCAAGCAAAAATAAAGAAACTTGAGCAATCGAACAAGCTTCAGGAAAAGCAGGTAGAGCAGCTGGAAATTAAGCTAGAATCCCGCTATCAGGAGATTTTCAAGTATCGACTGGAAAGCCAGAAAATTCAGCGCGAAAACGAAACCCTGCTGTTACAGCTGGAACAAACACTCAAAATTGATACCAATCAGTAATTAGCCAAACACATTTGAAATACTGCACATCCCTGTGCCCGCGACCCCATTCTTGTTGAAGAGTGTACATCCTGTACACGTCACTCCTGCACATCCCTGTGCCTGTGCCCCTATTCTTGTTGAAGAGCCTTGTTCCTGATAGATAGTTCCTATACACGTCACTCCTGCACATCCCTGTGCCCGCGACCCCATTCTTGTTGAAGAGTGTACATCCTGTACACGTCACTCCTGCACATCCCTGTGCCCGTGACATACCGTACATCCTGTACATAAAAACAGCCGCGATTGCGGCTGTTTTCAATGTAAGGCAACAAGCACTTAGTTGCTCTCGTGCTGATACTGATGGATATCCATCTGAGGATAAGGAATAGAAATACCTTCCTCATCGAAGCGCAGCTTAACTGTTTCGGTGGTGTCAAACATTACACCCCAGTAATCTGCAGAGTTCACCCAGGGACGCACCACAAAATTCACACTGCTGTCAGCCAGCTCAGATACAGCAATTACCGGTGCCGGATCTTTTAGCACGCGCTCATCACTATTAATAATATCTTCCAGCACAGCTTTGGCCTTCTTCAGATCATCGTCATAGCCGATGCCGAACACCATATCCACACGGCGAGTATCACGGGCAGAATAGTTAGTAATTACACCGCTGTAGATATTGCCATTGGGAATGATAACCTCTTTGTTATCAGCGGTACGCATGATGGTGTTAAAGATACTGATAGTCTCGACAATACCCGCAACACCAGCAGCATCAATGAAATCCCCCTCTTTGAAAGGACGGAATACGATCAGCATCACACCCGCGGCAAAGTTTTGCAGAGAACCTTGCAACGCCAGGCCAATAGCCAGACCGGCAGCACCGACCAGAGCAATCAGGGAAGTGGTATCAACGCCCAGCTGATCTAACGCGGCGACAATAACAACCAACAGCAGAAGCACGTTAACAATGGAGGTAATGAAATTAACCAGAATCTCATCCATCTTGCCTCTACGCAAAGCTTTAGCCAGTAGCTTTACGATCATTTTTGCAACAGTGCGACCGACAATAAAAATAACGACTGCCAGAGTAATATTAATCACCCAGGGCAGCACATACATATCAAAAAAATCCATATTCCTTTTCCCCGTTACGTCATAGAAAACTGTGTTTACCTGTATCAGGCCCAGGCAGCCAACTCATCGATAAACATGTTATCTAGTGAGCTCCATCTCTCTAGCGGAAATGGTAGTCCGATAGCTTAGCTAATAAGTGGCGGATTTTCATCACTGTAGCGCAATGTTCCCCCGAAAAAATTGGCTGTCGAAATATACCCTCTAAATAATTAACAGAAGATGACTCGACAAGGATTGCTGATTATTTTTGGACTTAAAAGCAGAGTATTTTTTGTTAATATGCACGTTCATGAATGACAGGCCCATTACCAATGGCACCTTTTACGCTCAGAGACTATCAACGGGATGCAGTGGACGCTACGCTGAAGCACTTCCGCAAGACCAATGAATCAGCAGTCATCGTCCTGCCTACCGGTGCTGGAAAAAGTCTGGTAATAGCCGAGCTCGCACGCCTGGCGAAACGTAAAATTCTGATACTTGCCCATGTTAAAGAGCTGGTCGAACAAAACCATGAAAAGTACCGCGGTTACGGACTAACCGCAGGCGTCTATTCTGCCGGACTAAAACAGAAAGAAACCCGGCACCAGGTCACCTTCGCCAGTGTACAGTCTGTTGCACATAATCTGTCCGAGTTTGCCCATGAGTACTCGCTGATCATCGTGGATGAATGTCATCGAATTAATGACGATGAAAACAGCCAGTACGGCCAGATCTTTCAGCAACTCAAACAGCACAACGCTAACCTCAAGTTACTGGGTTTAACCGCCACCCCTTACAGAATGGGAATGGGCTGGATCTACCGCTTTCACTATCACGGCTTTAGCCGTGCAGAAACCGAGCGGCCTTTCGTACATTGCATTTACGAGTTGCCACTCAAATACATGATTAAAAAAGGCTATCTGACAGCCCCCCGCATGATCGATGCCCCGATCGCTCAATATGATTTTTCCTCCTTGCAGGCTAACCGCTTTGGCAACTACTCAGACACCGAAGTAAACCAGCTGCTGGTGCGCCACCCTCGAGTTACCCGCTCGATAAGCGAGCAGATTATCGAGCTGGCCAATGACCGCCAGGGCGTAATGATTTTTGCCTCGACCGTCGAACACGCCAAAGAGATTACCGGATACCTGCCTGACAACCAAAGCGCCCTGATTACCGGCAAGACCGACAATGCCGAGCGCGATCAGCTGATCCAGTCATTTAAACAACGGCAACTGAAATACCTGGTCAATGTGGCGGTTCTGACAACCGGTTTTGATGCCCCCCATGTCGACATGATTGCCTTACTGCGACCAACCCAATCGGTTTCTCTGTATCAACAAATTGTAGGCCGGGGTTTACGCCTTGCAGAAGGTAAGCAGGACTGTCTGGTAATGGACTATGCCGGCAATGGCTTTAACCTGTTCTACCCTGAAGTCGGCCAACCCAAACCCGATAGTGACAGCGTGCCCGTCCAGGTATTCTGCCCGCTGTGTGAGTTTGCCAACATCTTCTGGGGAAAAACCGATGATGCCGGTAATATCCTGGAGCATTTCGGACGACGCTGCCAGGGCGTAACTGAGCAACCTAATGGTAAACA
This sequence comes from Amphritea sp., assembly GCA_036960915.1. GTDB lineage: Bacteria > Pseudomonadota > Gammaproteobacteria > Pseudomonadales > Balneatricaceae > Amphritea. Next base: position 52,645 of record JBALVQ010000020.1, on the reverse strand, counting down.
ACTGCAATGCGACTACCGCTTCCGCTTTAAAGAGTGTCGCCACTGCAATGCCGAAAACGATATTGCAGCACGGCGTTGCCATAGCTGCGGTGAAGCGATTATCGATCCGGACGATCAGTTAAAGGCCGCCCTGAAACTCAAAGATGCACTGGTTATTCGCTGCTCCGGAGTAACGCTGGCAGCCAATTCTGGAAAGCTGAAGATTACCTATCATGATGAACAGGGTGATGAGCTGAGCGAACAGTTCGATCTCACCAACAGTAAACAGCGTTACTGGTTTAATCAGCAATTTGGTCGACGCTTTGCCCAGGGCCGCAGTGCTCAGGACAGTACTCCCATCGAATTTAATTCCCTGCAACAGGTACTGGACGTTGCGCACCTGTTTGCTCATCCTGACTTCGTCATCGCCCGTAAATCTGGCAGACACTGGCGCATTAAAGAGAAGATTTTTGATTATCAGGGTAACTACCGCAAAGCCAACCAGCTATAGCATCCCTATCAAATAAAACATCTCTAAAAAGACCGTACTTCTTTAAAAAGACTACCACAGCATCGACTCAAACAGCCTTTCCATAACCTTAAGGCGTGGCGTTGAACGGTGCTGAATAAACTGGGTCGGTACCCTGGCAATATGCTCCGGCAGAGTTTCCATCACAAGGCTATCACTGTAGCTGGAGCGCTCCACCACACTGCGGGGCATCAGTGTTACGCCAAGCCCCTGAGCGACACACCCCAGCAGCCCCTCCAGAGTTCCAAGTTCACTAACCTGCAACGCCACCTGTCCCGACTCTCTGCGCCACTGCATCGCCTTGGCACGGTAAACACAGCCCTCACGAAACAGGATAAGGTTATCGGCAGGCTCCAAGTCTCGGGGCTTCACCAATACCAGCTCCTGCATCAACACATCGGTGGTCAAAAGATCAGGATGATCAATGGGGCCACCAACAAAAGCGCAGTCCAGGCGATGCTCCAGCACCGCCTCCAGCAACTCGCCGGTGGTTGCCGTCTTGATTCGCGGCTGAAGGCTGGGGCAAACCTCCCTTAAGGCACCCAGAAACTGGGGCAGTTGAGTTGCCGCAAAGGTTTCCATACCGCCTATTTTTAACTCCGCTGCGCCTTTTCCCGCCAGCCGCACGGCAACCCCTGCCTGGCGTTCCAACTGTAATATCTGAGCTGCATAGTCCAGCAACACTTCACCGGAGCGACTCAACTTAAGACCACGCCCCTGACGATGAAAAAGCTTGGTGCCCAACTCATTCTCCAGCCGTTGAATCCGGGTGGTGATATTCGATTGCACCGTATTCATCTGTCTTGAGGCCGCTACAATACCGCCCTCCTTCGCAACCATCTCAAATGTTTTCAGCGCTACCAGTTCCATCGCTGCATCAACCTCTAATAATAATTCTTTATTTGAGAACAAATAATTCTGAATAATTCGCTTGTAGAGAACAGTATCAACAAATACCCTTATTTGCACTTATTTCAGGATTTCCGATATGAATACAACATCAGTCAGTCATCAAGCACATCAGCTTCAGATGCAGAGCTTCAAGGTATTGGGTTCCGGAATTTTTGGATTGATTTTAACCGTTGGCATTGCGCGCTTCTGCTATACAACACTGTTACCCGCCATGCAGGAACAAGCAGGACTCGGCGATGCTGCTGGCGGCTTTCTCGCCACTGTCAACTATATAGGCTACATGTGCGGCGCTTTGCTGGCAGCCTTTGTTGGCAACCTGAAAACCAAAGACACGCTCTACCGTGCCGGTCTTATAACGGCCGTAATCACCACGGCGGCAATGGCGGCAACTGATAATCTGTATATATGGACAATATTGCGCTACTTTTCTGGCCTCAGTAGTGCTGCAGGGATGCTCATCAGTGCCGGATTAATCATGAACTGGCTGATTCGACATAAGCGTCGCACCGAGCTGGGAATTCATTACTCGGGGGCAGGTCTGGGTATCATTGTTAGTGCCGTAGCGGCGCAAGCAATGCTCAATTATCTGGATTGGCGCGAACAATGGTTTGCCTTAGGCGTTATCGGTGCATTTATCGCAATTCCGGCCTGGCGCTGGTTGCCTCGCCCGGATACCCGCCATCAGACCATTAGCGGGCAGAAACTCGAAGACAACCCACCCAGCAGAAAATGGTTACTGCTGCTGATGGCAATGTATTTCTGTGCCGGCTATGGCTATGTCATCAGCGCCACATTCCTGGTAGCAATCGTTGAAGCGCAGCCCACGCTGCAAGGAGATGGACAACTGGTCTGGATGTTTGTCGGGATAAGTGCCTCGCCGGCAGTAATAATCTGGGATCGCATAGCCCGCAGAATCGGGGATCTGAAATCCCTGCTGATCGCTTTCATTATACAAATAATCGGCATTATTCTACCGGCGCTGAACGACACGCTGTGGGTCGTAATTCTCAGCGCCATCTTATACGGCGGCTCGTTTATCGGTATTGTCAGCCTGGTGCTGGCAATGGCTGGAAGATTCTACCCCACCAAGCCAGCCAAACTCATGGGTAAGCTCACACTGCTTTATGGCGTCGCTCAAATTGCAGCACCAGCCATTGCGGGAATAATTGCAGAAAATAATGGCAGCTATGCCGATTCACTCTATATAGCGGCAATTGTCTCACTGGCAGGCATCGGATTTATACTGATTATGCTGTCCCAAAAGCAGGATGACCCGGCATTAGTGACTAGTACCTAGTTACTAATGCCCAATGTCTGTAAAACTTAAATTAAAGAGGCGCGTTAGCTGACTAACCAGACTTCGCGCGCCCACTCCTCGATGGTGGTCCACTCTTCAATCTCACCACTTTCCGGGGTCCAGTAAATCACAGCACCTTCCAGGTTCACCACATAAAATCCGCCATCGTGGGCACACAGCGGCGTATATTCACGGGATAAACCGATCGACCAGGCATATGCCGCCACTTCAGGCAGATAGGTATGTGAGGCGGGGTCAGCTGCTGTGACCGGCTCCAGTGAACCACAGATGACATCGCTGACGGTCAATAGAAATTCTTTGAAGTCAGGGTGAAGTGGAACGCAAATCTCCTCCTCCACCTGCACTACATCGTCAAAGTCAGGCAGTTCAAGCGGCAGAGGCACTTCCAGATTGGCCTCTCTCAGCGCATCAATAACGTCTTGCATCAGATTCCTGTCGTACAATTAAAATGTGATTAAAAAGTGCGAGCTAAATAGTAGTGATCAATTACAGCAATTGCAGCATCGCTTCGGCACTGCTCACTTCAAATGTCTTTGGCGCTTCCACATTAAGTGCAGTCACAACACCATTTTCAATGATCATGGCATAGCGACGCGAACGGGTACCGCCAAATGAGCCGCTTTCCATTTCAAGCCCAAGCGCTTTAGTCAGCACAGCGCCACCATCTGCGATCATGGTGATCTGCTCAGCATTCTGCGCATCCGACCAGGCTTTCATTACAAAAGAATCGTTGACTGACAAGCAGGCAATCATATCCACACCTTTAGCCAAAATAGCATCCGCATTCACCACGAAACCTGGCAGATGAGACGCTGAGCAGGTGGGCGTAAAGGCACCGGGCACAGCAAATAGTACGACTTTCTTACCCGCAAACAGTGCTTGGGCAGAAACCGCCTCGGTTTCACCCGCTTTAACCGCAGAAATACTGACAGCAGGAATTTTGTCACCCACTTTAATCATTATGAACACCCTTTTTGTTCTTAATCTACGAAAGTGTAGCTGGCAATTGTATAACGAGCAGGCTTAATAAATCTTCTAGTTTCGAGTGTTTTAAAAAACCAATAAAGTATCAAATATGGCACACTATACAGCTATCAATAAGCGCAGATGGAGCAGTAATGTCAACGCAATGGAATAGAGTCCCCTGGGAACCTTACATTATCAGTTTCATACTGGTTCAAACATCAATTCTGGGATTAGGCATTGTCTCAATTGCGCTGTCACTGATTAGCTACCTGCTGCTGCGTGGCAGAAGTAAACAAATCACTGATTACTACACTGCCAAGCTTTTCCGCTGGGGATTACGTTCACTGTTATATGCCGCTGTACTGCATATTTTCAGTTATGGAATATTTCTCGTTAAAGTACTTGTTTCTGAAACTGGCAGTGATCTCGCCTTCGCCTTCTTTTCCCACGCAATGATTCATCATTTCCTGTCGACAGGCATAGCCCTGTTTCTGGTATTGCGGGTCGTCAAAGGCTTATTTGCGATGCCGATCAACGACCCTGACCAGACAGAAGCCATGGCAAAAATTTAAAAAAAATCTCTCTCGACAATACAACTGTAAATTACCGAGTCTAAAATTTAAACGGCATAGGCCCGAATAAACATATCGACACTGTCCTGAAGATAATTCAGATGCTCCTCCTCAGAGAGCTTCTCCTCAATATTCAGTTCAATCCGCATGCGCTGCTCGCCCTGCATCAGCAGTAAAAAATGTATCGCCGCGGTGTGCGGGTTAGTTATATTCAGCACGCCCATATCGGCATAGGCAGACATCATATCTGCGACGATCTTGACTACCTGTTTAGGTCCTGTGTTATAGAACATTCGGGCAACATGGGGATAGCTCTCTGCTTGAGAGACACAGGTGCGATAAACATTAATTGCCGCATCGGAGAGAATCAGCCCTGAGAAGCGCAACGCCAACATGAGGAGGGTCTCACGCAGCTTTTTCGGATCAGGATCGGCAACCCCCTCGGCGGCCAGATCATAGGCGATGCACCTTTTGTTAATCGCCGCCACAAACAGCTCATCTTTATTTCCAAAGTGACTGTATACCGTCTGTTTGGAAACGCCCGCTTGCTTCGCCACCTGATCCATACTGGTGCTTTGAAACCCATTCTCGGTAAACAGTTTCTCCGCTGCTGCCAGGATCAGGCTGCGTTTTTCTTCACTTTTCCTGCGTGGCTTAACCATCGACGACCTTTTCACTATGAATAACTTTCCTATCTATTTTAGCTAATCAAACTGGACAGTCCAGTTTTATATAACTAGACTAGACCGACTAGTCCACTTTAATAGATATGCAGTGACTGCCATGAACATCGACAAACGCATCCCCACACTGATAAAACTGACGACAGTGTCAGTGCTTTCAATCCTACTCAGCGCCTGCAGCCTCTCTGATGCTGAGACAAGCAACGAACAACCTTACTACCACCTTGCTCAAGGACTAAAACTCAGTCCGCAGGAAAGCTATCAGGTAGAGCGGCAGTTTGTCGGCAGCGTACAGGTTAATCAAAACGCCAGTATCGGCTTTGAACAGGCTGGCAAGATTGCTGAAATCTATATTGATAGTGGTGAATTCGTCACCCAGGGAACAATTCTGGCATCGCAGGATACCGAGTTGTTAACGATTGAACGCAAGGAACTGCAAGCACAGCTGCGCCAGACCCAGGCAGACCTTAATCTGGTAGTAGCAAACTTGAAACGCCTGCGCGCGCTGAGCAGCCGGGGCTATGCATCGGATCAGAGTATCGATGAACTGCAAGCCCGGCAGAAAGCTTTATCTGCCAACCGCCAACGGATCACTGCCTCACTCAGCGCGAATCAGTTGCGGATTGATAAATCCACCTTGATGGCTCCCTTTGAAGGCATCATCAGCCACCGGCATATCGACCGGGGCGAAGTCGTCAATGCTGGCAGCCCGGCATTTACCTTACTGCAGCAGGGAGAGTCTGAAGTAAAAGTAGGCGTACCGATTAATATCCTGCCGCAACTGAAACAGCAGAAAAATCTCAATATCACAATCAACAACGTCGCCTACCCGGCTACCCTAATCACCCAAGGGGCCGATGTCGACCAGATTAGCCGTACTGTCCAGTTACGCTTTGCCCTGCCGGCTAACAGTGATGTGGTTAACGGTGAGCTGGCTTATCTGCAGCTGCCACAACATTATCAGGTGTCTGGGTTCTGGGTTCCCTTATCAGCTCTGACAGATACCGTAAGGGGCCTGTGGACAGTTTATCAGTTACAACCGACAGACTCCCCAGAGCTATTCCAGCTGGAGTCGCGCAATATTAAGGTTGCCTACACAACCGCAACTGCCGCTTATATTACCGGAGCATTACAGGCTGATATTGATATTCTTGCCACCGGCACACAGCGATTAGTTGCAGGCCAACGAGTGCGTGTTACTTCACTCTACGGAGATAACGAGGTAAGCAAGCAATGATCAGACAATTTGTTGAAGCCGGTTTAGCTCGTCGTTCAGTCAGGCAATCATTGTTTACTGCTTTCACCGCAACACTGAGGATTGCCACCAATGATTAAGCAGTTTGTTGAAAACGGCCGTCTGATAAGCCTGGTGATCGCACTCCTTCTGGTAGCAGGCCTGGGCTCGCTCTCCACCCTGCCGCGTACCGAAGATCCACGTATCACTAACCGTGATGCGACAGTCATCACCACCTTACCCGGCGCAAGTGCCGAACGGGTAGAAGCCTTGCTGACCGATCCGATAGAAAATCGCTTACGCAAGCTGCCTCAGATTCAACTGATCCGCTCCACTTCACGTCCGGAAAACTCAGTTATCAGCATCAAACTGAAGGACAGCATCACCGATTCGGCTATTGTATGGTCTCGGGTAAGAGATCAGCTGCGGGACGTCTACCCGGAGCTGCCATCAGCGACTCAGCCGCCACGGCTGGATGATGATCATGGCTATGCTTTTAGCCGCCTCATCGCCTTGAAGTGGAGCGCACCGGGAGAGCCTGATCTGGCGACTCTGGGCCGCTATGGAAAAGAGTTACAAAACCGCTTAAGAGTCCTGGCTGGTACTGATTTTGTAGAAATAATCGGTGAACCCGATGAGGAGATCCTGGTAGAAGTCGATCCCAGGCTTGCCGGCAAACTACAACTGTCGACCGATGCCATCGCGCATAGCCTGGCCGCCGCTGATGCCAAGGTTGCAGCTGGCCAACTGTACAATCAAACAAATCAGTTTCAGCTGGAGTTGACCGGAGCGCTGGATTCAGTCGACAGAATACGGCAGGTTCCGCTCCTTAGCGATCAAAACGGTTTCGTTTTTCGGGTGGGAGATCTGGCGGAAGTCAGCCAGCAGGTTAAATGGCCACCACGGGAGATTGCCCTGGTTGATAATGACGCCGCAGTGGTAATCGGAGTGCGCATGCTGCCGGACCTACGGCAGGATCAGTGGAGCCAAACAGTAGACACCGCATTACAGGATTTCCAGTCCATACTGCCGGGAAATATCAGTATGGAACTGTTATTCGATCAGAATGATTACACCGAGAATCGACTCGGTGAACTGGTCAACAATGTCCTCATCGGTTTTGTCGTTATCGCCAGTGTATTATTACTGACACTGGGTTGGCGCTCGGCTCTGATTGTATCGGTATCCCTGCCGCTGACAGTACTCTTTACCCTGATCTGCATGAACTACTACGGCCTGCCCATCCATCAGATGTCAGTCACCGGTCTGGTCGTTGCGCTGGGTATTATGGTCGATAACGCCATCGTCATGACCGACACGATTAAACAGCATCGTCAACAGGGCGCGTCCGCTTCAACAGCGGTAACTAAGTCGATACAGCACCTGTGGATCCCTTTGCTCGGGTCAACCCTGACAACTGTTCTGGCTTTTATGCCGATTGTGATTATGCCAGGTTCTGCCGGCGAGTTTGTCAGCGGTATTGCTCTGAGCGTAATTTTCTCACTGATCGGTTCCTACCTGATATCCCATACCATCGTGGCGGGCCTGGCTGGCCGCTTCATACCCGTGGGAGGCAAGCAAACCCACCACTGGAGCCGCAACGGGGTCGAGTTTAAAGGTACCAGTGTCCTGTTCAGTCGCTCCCTTGGCTGGGTACTGAATACCCCTAAGCTGGCCATTGTGCTGGTATTTGTATTGCCGCTGACCGGTTTCATCAGCGCCAAACAACTTAGTGAGCAGTTCTTCCCGCCATCGGATCGCGACATGTTCCAGATTGAAGTCTACCTGCCAATACAGTCCAGTATCATAGAGACTCAACGGGTTGCCAGGCAGATCAGCGGCATACTGGAACAGAAAGAGGGTATCGAGCATGCCCGCTGGTTCATCGGCAACAACGCCCCCTCTTTTTACTACAACATGGTCCCCCGTCAGCAGGGCGCTCAGAATTACGCTCAGGGAATGATTACCACCGCTGATTTTGCCACTGCTAACCGGCTGATTCCCCAGCTGCAACAGGAGCTGGACGACGCCCTGCCCGGTGCCCAGGTACTGGTTCGAAAGCTGGAGCAAGGCCCGCCGTTTAATGCTCCGGTAGAGCTGCGTATCTTCGGATCCAACCTGGACACCCTGAAACAGCTGGGCGATGAAGCCCGCCGTATCCTGCTGAATACCGATCAGGTAGTGCATACCCGTGCAACCCTGCAACCTGGGATTCCGAAGGTATGGCTGAAGACCAATGAGGACGCCAGCTACCTCAGTGGCTTTACCCTCACCGAGATCGCCAGCCAGCTGCAATCCTCCCTCAATGGCCAGATTGGCGGCTCTGTACTCGAAGTCACCGAGTCAATACCGGTACGTGTACGCGTTGCCAACGATCAGCGCCAGGATCTGCAAGACCTGACTAACCTAAGCCTCACCAGACCCGGTAGCCAGAGCAACATCCCGCTATCCGCTTTAGCCGAAACCGAGCTACGCCCCAGCCGTGGTGCGATTCCGCGCCGTAACGGGATACGGGTCAATGTCATCGAGGGCTATATCCGTGCCGGCGTCCTGCCTGCCACCGTGCTGAAGGAATTTTCCGAACGCCTAAATGCTGAAGGCTTCACCCTGCCGCCGGGCTACCGCATGGAAATTGGCGGAGAATCTGCCGAACGTAATAAGGCAGTGGGTAAACTGCTCGCCAACGTCGGGATTATCTTTATCCTGCTGATCACTGTTGTTGTGTTGTCGTTCAACTCTTTCCGCATCAGCACACTGATCTTCCTGTCGGCATTTCAATCCGTAGGACTTGGTCTGCTCAGCGTATACCTGTTCAATTATCCATTTGGCTTTACTGTGATCATCGGCCTGCTGGGCCTGATGGGTCTGGCCATCAATGCTGCCATTGTCATTCTGGCAGAGCTTAAAGCTGATGCCGATGCGATCCGCGGAGATAAACAGGCGATAATTCGTGCGGTGCTCAGCTGTACCCGCCATATCACCTCGACCACCATCACCACGGTAGGCGGCTTTATGCCGTTGATCCTGGCCGGAGGTGGTTTCTGGCCACCGTTTGCAGTAGCAATCGCAGGCGGTACCGTGCTGACTACCCTGCTGTCGTTCTACTTTGTACCTGCGGCCTTCCTGCTGATGAGCCGGCATAGGAGTTTCGAACAAACCAGGAGCAGTCACATGCTGGAAGCTGAAGAAAAAAACGCCTGATCTGGCAGCCTGTCGGACTTATCTTCTACAAAAAGTCCGATAGGATCCCAACACTTACAGCCCCAGCCCGAAGCGCAAGCCGATAAACACCAGCATCCCGACAACAATGGTGGTCAGCAGGTCTTTTCTTATTAACGCCACCAGCGCAGCCACTATAGCCGCCAATAACCAGGGGTTAGCAAGACTTAACCAGATGTCCCCCTGGGGCATCAGTACCGCTGGGACAATAATAGCGGTCAGGACAGCCGGAGGAACAAACCCCAGCGCAATATTCAGCCAGCCGGGGAAATGCACCCGCCCAGCCACAGCGAACAAGACATAGCGAACGCTGAAGGTCGCCACAAACATACCCGCTATCAGGCTTACCTCATTCATAAGGCTTCCCCTCCAGCCGCTACTTGTGAAGTTGACTTGCGGTTAAGCAACATATGCAGCGATATCCCCACCGCAATGCCACAGATGGCCGCTACCATCAGGCCCAGCTTATGCGGTAAACCAATGGTCGCTATTGCCATGGCGCCGGCAACGATGACGGCCGCCCACATCGGCTTGTTCTTCAGGTAGGGCACGACCATACCGATGAAAGTCACTGACATGGCAAAATCCAATCCCCAACTGGTCATATCCGGGAACAGCTCCCCCAGGCCTATACCCAGAGCGGTACAGAATACCCAGTTGCTATACATCGCCAGCCAGGAACCCAGATAAAACCAGTGTGCCTGCTTGATATCCTGCTGCAACAGGTAGCGATTACTCACCGCCGCAAAGGTTTCATCGGTGAGGCCAAACGCCATCATCAAACGCCAGCGGGGTGGCAAATGGCGCACTTTAGGTACCAGATTCGCGGCATACAACAGGTGGCGTAGATTCACTACAAAGGTAGTAGCGATAATCACCGGTATCGCCGCCCCGGCAGCCAACAACCCCAGGGCAATAAACTGACTGGCGCCAGCGAATACGATAACCGACATCGCCATTGCACCCAGTGCCGACAATCCACTGGGCTCTGCTAATGTGCCAAAGAGAATGCCGAACGGTATGGCCCCGACAATCAACGGCAGCGTAGCTTTAGCCCCATTGATGACCTCGGTGCGGCGCTGGCCGGAGAAATCCTGTGTACTATTTTCAGACATTGGCTTAACTCTCTTGCTCTTACCCTTCTCCATAACGAATTACAGATCCAGCTTCATATAGATATCAGAGCGCGGATAGATCGATTGGCCATCAGGATGCGGCACTTCCCGAAAGCCCAGATTGCGGTACAGCTGGATCGCCCGCTCCAGTTTGGTGGCACTCTCCAGGTAGACTTCAGTTGCGCCCAGCTCACGAGCCTTATTCAGTGCTGCAAGAATCAGTTTGCGTCCTACTCCGAACCCCTGCACCCGTTCATCAACCCCCATCTTGGAGATTTCAAAGCTCTGATCACTGTGCCTGGCTAAAGCGATACAGCCCACAGTCTGCTTTTCACCCTCATCGGTGGCGCTTTGCGCAAACCATATATAGCCACCCTGTGCCAGGTAATAGCCTTCAGGGGTATCCAGCGCCTTACGATCATGCTCTGTCAATACACCGCCGAAGTACTTATTCAGCCATTCCATATTCAGCGCTTTAAATGCTTCGCGTAGCTCACTGTGCCAACCACAAATCTCAATATCGATGGTTTGCCTGCGTGTTTGCAGATTCGTCAGTACCGGTTGAAAGAAGCCTTGCTGATTCAAGATGTTCTCAAATTCAGTCAATGCGTCCAGAATAGGGGTCTGCTGCGAGGCGTTAAGTTGATCGAGATAGGCTTTAATCTCACGCCAAACGGGCTTGATCTCTTCCAGCAATTGTTCACTCTTAGGCGTCAACGTAAGCAACTGACGACGCTCATCCTGGGGATCAACCGTTTTACTTATCCACTCCTCCTGCATCATCTTGCGGGCTATTTTACTGATAGCCGGGTGGCTCACACCCAGCATCTCCGCGGCTTGCGTCACTGCCAGCGCGCCCTGCTGGTGCAGCAAATTGAACAGTGGAAAGAAAGTAGGGTTGAGATCAATTCCCTGTGACTGATACAGGGCAACAACATCGCCTACCAGCCGATCAGACAGACGGCGTAAGCGGCTCCCCAATGAAAGACTGCCAAAGCTTTGCATCTTATCGACGGCCATTTACATCTCCGGTATAAATCATTACTCACCACAAAATAAAACCAATTACGTAACTAGTTACACATATTACACAAAAAATGACCCTGGTACACCCTCGGTGTGAGCAAAAGAACTCTATGCTGCAAACTACACAGACGGCTAATCTCCGCTATATATAAATACAGCCTTTAAGGCAAACTAAGGGTATATTCCTGGCCCCCATACCCATGCACAGAATCAGTGGCCCTCACCCTGACCTCCGAAATACCTGCTGGAATATCCACTGCTGAAAGACTGCGGGTAAACGGCTGCTCATTCACATGCGGATGCAACAGTACCCGGGTCGCCAGAACCTCGCCATCGGGTCCAACCACCTCCCAGCGGTTGGCATAATGGTCCCACCCCTCATCTGCATGCTGCACGGTCACCCTGAATTGATAACGATTATCGGCCTGCTTACTCACCTCAACGGTCAGCACATCGGCCTCAGCTGCCAATGCCTCTACGGGCAACAAACAGAACATCATGATCAACGTTAGTATTCTCATAGCACTCTCTTATTAAAACAGTTCTGGTAAAACCAATCTGCAAAGCCACTCTTGGAAGCCTTATTTTGTAATAGGCTCTGCTATTAGCGGCTCTCCTGCAGGCTCTCTCCAATAGGCGAAGCCTGTAAGTTTCTGAATATACTAGACCCTGAGTAATCTCTTCACACACTATAGTCCCATTGAGTCAGGTCCCCAAATTACACCAGACTCACGACGAATATATCCCTGAGCTATCACTGATTAATCTGTAGATTACAGCGCCTCCCCAATAAACATGATACCTATCATTTTTCATCTCAATACCTGATCTACCTCAGGGCGCCGTAAAAACTTCAGCAGTACTGTATAAGAGAGCTAGATTAAAAGGATATCCGGGTCTTAACAGCCCCTTAGTGCCGAGGATCAACCTATGCGTAGATTGACTAAAACAACAGTGAGATTTGCCGGTTCACTGATTATCCTCAGTAGTGCCTTGAGCAGCGCAGTACAAGCCGCTAATGAAGCCCTGACCAGCATCAAAACAGACAGTACCATTACACTGGACGGAGTGGTCGAAAGCCATTGGGACACAGCCCCGCCACTCAGTGTGCAACTAGATAACCTGCCATACAAAGCTAATAATTATGCTGGCATAACCAGCACCAGCTTGCAGATCAAGTCGCTGTACGATGATCACTATGTCTACTTTCTTGTACAGTATGATGATCCGACAAAAAGTCTGTCCCGTTATCCTTGGGAAAAACAGGCAGATGGCTCCTGGATTCAGTTAAAAGATAAAGACCAGACCGGCCATGACAATGTGTACTATGAAGATAAACTGGGTATCTTCTGGAACATTAACGCCCGCGGTTTCGCCAAGAAAGGCTGCGATGCTGCCTGCCATATGCAGGATGACCAGGGGAAAATTGCCGGCATTGACCAACAAGGCAAGGCCCCCGGCCGCAAATATACCCGCAACGGCCAGAGCATCGATATGTGGCATTGGAAGAGTGCTCGGATGAATCCCGTAGGCCTGATTGACGACCAGTATGTCGATGACGTTAAAGATCCCTCCGTAAATAAAAACTGGGGGCGACATGGCGACAGTAAAACTGGCGGTGGCTACTTCAATAACATCAACGAGGCTAACACCGGCCCCGCCTTTATGAACCGCAGCCAGGGCAATGTCGATGGCTACACCATAACACCGTCACAAAAAACAGCCTTTATTGATACATTTAAACCCGGCGACCGTATCCCAGGCATCATGGCGGAACCATTCACCGGCTCCCGCGGGGATATCTGGGCCAAAGGTGACTGGCGCAATGGCAAGTGGACTATCGAAATAAAGCGGGCACTGGTGACAACTGGCGATAAGGCCAAGATTCAGGATGTACAGTTTTCCGATCTGAGCCAAACCTATCATTTCGGTATTTCGGTATTTGATAACTCGCAGATCAATCATCTGTATCACGAAGGTGCCTATAACTTCACCTTCAAATGACTGTGCTGCCAGGAATGAGAATATTGCCATTCTTCTTTTTCAGCGGTTTTGTGAAGCTGAAATCGTAAAGCAGAGAGCGGCCAACACACAGCTAGTTATCAATTTGCTGATTCAGAGGGTTAACTATCCATGCGTATAAACAATCTCAACTTTGCGGCTCGGCTTGGCCTTTCCTGCTTTCTTCTCACAGTAATTCTGGGCGCAATCAGCGCAACAACGCTGATCGGGCTGCTTTATTCCAAACACAACAGCGGCTTCAATATCCCCGAAATGAGCAAAGTACAGGCCCACTACAGCGACTCAATTCTAAGCGCTGCAATGAAGGGCTCAATGTACCAGTATGTTGCCGAGGATAGCGATATCGAAACCGTAACTCGATGGATAGCCAGTGGCGCAAAAAACAATACGGTGTTTCAGGAAGAGGTAATGTATATCCTCGAAGAGGACTGCCTAAAATGCCACAGCCGTAACTCGCAGATGACTAAAGCGATCACCTCCATGCCCTTGGGCAGCTATGAGGATGTCGTACAGTATACCGAGGCAGGCTACAGTTGGACACGCATGGCAAAAGCTGCACATATACATCTGTTCGGCATCGCGGTTTTCCTGGTTATCGTCTCCCTGATAATGGCCTTCAGCTCGTACTCTGCTGGCATTAAATGCTTACTAATATCCGCTGGCTGGATTGCCCTCTGGCTGGACATTGCATCTTGGTGGCTGGCCAAGTTCTCCAGCGTATTTGCCTACGTTATAGCCGTATCGGGGAGCATTGAGATTGGCGCTGTTGTTGCTATGAGCAGCCTGTGCCTACTCAACATGTGGTTTAAACTACCCAATTTTTTGTTGGAAAAGACATCTGATGATTAAACGACCTGTACAAAATGTACCGGTAACACAGGGGCTTGCATTAAGCCCCTGTATATATCTGGCATCCCCTGTTACTTTAACTGATTTACTGTAATGCATTGATTGCATAGATTTATCCGCCGCAGAAACCAGAAAATCCCAATTGATAAAAGTGCAGTAAACACCAGCCATGTTAGACTGTTACGAATTCGGCTCTGAGGCAGGGTCGGCATAGATCATTCCTTGAATTAACTTACTTTTATAGCCATCAAGGATGTTGAATAATAAAAAGATAGTTAGCTGATCGGGGTTAAGCGTTTACATCGAATACTGATAAGCCCTGAATAGTTCAGCCCGCCATGGAGTTAAGGATGCTACAGCCACTTTCAACACTGCGTCAGATCATGCAGGATGTCGCCAAATCGGATTCACCCGCGGCCATCCTCGATCTCATTGTAAAGCGAGTCATGGATGCCATGAACGTCGACTCCTGCAGTATCTATATTTGCACCGATGGCTGCTCAATTACGCTGGCAGCGACTGAAGGGCTCGACCGACTTGCTATTGGCAAGGTACGCATGGATTTCAACAAAGGCCTTGCCGGAACCATTGCAGCAAAGCGCACCCTGCTGAACATCGAAAGTGCACCCTCTGATCCCCGCTTTATCTATTTTCCTGAAACCCATGAAGAGATCTTTGAAGGTTTTCTCGGGGTGCCCGTCATACACCTTAGACAGGTAGTCGGCGTTTTGGTGGTCCAGGGCCGCACCCGGCGGCGCTTCTCTGATGATGAAGAAGCCTTTCTGATCACCCTGTCAGCGCAGCTGGCAAGTAACCTCAATAGCCTGATCCGCAAGGACTTACAATCCACAGCTACCAAGCGTAAGAATAAGTACCGGCGAATTACCGGCATCAAAGGCTCCGCAGGCGTCGCAATTGGCCGCGTTATGCCCCTTAAGGGAGAACATAGCCTACAGGATATCGAGACCCGGCCCGTTAAAGATATCAACAGTGAAATTCGCTTGCTACGCAAGGCGATAACCGCTACCGGTGAGGATCTTAAAACCGGTCAGTCCAACATTGGCGACAACCTGCCCACCGATGTTATTGCACTGTTCAACGTTTATCTGATGATGCTGGAAAGCCCTGATTTTACCGACGCGATTGAGCAGCGCATCCAGCAGCACAAAATCTGCGCACCAGCAGCTCTGCGGGACGAAGTTGCAGAGCGGGCAGCGATGTTTGAACAGGTGGAAGATCCCTATCTGCGGGCGCGCGGCGAAGATGTCCGCCATGTAGGCAACCGCCTGCTGAAAAACCTGCTCAACGAAGAAACCACGCACACCCAGATCGACGCACCGGTGATTCTGGCCGCGCCGCTGATCTCCATTGCCGATATAGCACAATTCCCGCAACAACATATCGCCGGTATTGTCTGCAGCGAAGGCTCAGCCCTGTCGCATACGTCCGTATTGGCTAATGCCCTGGGTATCCCGGCAGTAATGGGGCTTGAATCCCTGGATTTTGACAAGCTCGATAACAGCACACTTATCGTTGATGGCTTTCGTGGTGTTATCATCGCCCACCCGTCTTCCCACCTACTGGCTGAATATCGAAAACTTGTCGCCCAGGAAAAGAAACTGGTCAGGGGGCTGGAAAAACTGCGCAAGCTACCCGCCCAAACCCCGGATGGCAAACGCATCAACCTGCATACCAATACCGGACTCCTGGCGGATATATCACCGGGACTGGAGCGCGGCTCCGAAGGGGTCGGCCTGTACCGTTCAGAAATCCCGTTTATGATGCACGAATCGTTTCCCACCGAAGAGGAACAGATCCGGGTCTATCGACACGTGCTGAAGATGTACCAATCAAAGCCTGTTGCCATGCGCACCCTGGATATTGGCGGCGACAAGGGCTTACCGTATTTCAAATTCAGCGAAGAAAACCCCTATCTTGGCTGGCGTGGTATACGTTTTACCCTGGATAACAGCCAGATTCTGCTCACCCAGATTCGCGCCATGCTCAGGGCCGATATCGGTTTGGGCAACCTGCGCCTGTTGATTCCAATGATCAGCCGGGTCGATGAAGTGGATAGCGTTATCGATTTTATTAATCAGGCCATTGCC
Source organism: Amphritea sp. (assembly GCA_036960915.1). GTDB lineage: Bacteria > Pseudomonadota > Gammaproteobacteria > Pseudomonadales > Balneatricaceae > Amphritea. The sequence continues at coordinate 36,113 of JBALVQ010000020.1, read as the reverse complement.
CAGCTGACCGAAGAGGGATACGACATCCGCCGCCCCGAACTTGGCATCATGATCGAGGTACCGGCGGCGATATTCCTGATTTCGTCGCTGGCGAAAAGAATCGATTTCATTTCTGTCGGTAGCAACGATCTCACCCAGTACATGCTGGCAGTGGATCGCAACAACGCCAAAGTCTCGGGACTGTTCAACAGCCTTCACCCATCGGTGCTCAATGCACTCAAGCAGATTGTAAAAGCCGGTCACGCCCATAACCTGCCAGTCAGTGTCTGTGGCGAGATGGGGGCGGACCCGGTCGCAGTACTCCTGTTGATGGCCATAGGTGTCGATACCCTGAGTATGAGCGCCTACAACCTGCCGAAAATTAAATGGGTCATCCGTTCTGTGCCGCATGAAGTTACCGAAAAACTGCTAAAAGCAGCCCTCAAGCAACACGATGAAAGCAAAACCCGTAAGAAACTGAATAAAATTCTGCTTGATTACGGCCTCGGCAGCCTGGTCCACGAAAGTGATTAATTGAATTGCCAGGCAACCATTAGCGACATATTCATAGCCTTTGCGGAGGGTTATCCGCCGAACTGGCGATAACCTGATCAGGCCGAGTTACATGCCCACTGCCCTGAGGCAGCGGATGCAATTTATCCAGCGCAATCGACAGGCCATTGCCCGATACAATTTTGACATGATGACGACGCAGCTTGCGGGGTTCGTTAACACCGCAGGAATGCGCAATCAAACCCACCCCGTAGCTGATGTATTTCTGGTAATTGGCGACCCGCTGGCTCTTATGGTTTGGATCCAATCCCTGTTGCAGGCGTGGATTATGGGTAGTAATCCCCGTAGGGCAGGTATCCTTGTTGCATTGCATCGCCTGAATACACCCCAACGAGAACATAAAGCCGCGGGCCGAGGTAATAAAGTCAGCCCCGACAGAAAGCGCCCAGGCCACCTTGGACGGTACGATCAACTTCCCCGATGCGATCACTTTAACCCGATGCTTGAGATTTCGCTCTATAAGCAGATCAACCACCAGCGGTAAGCTCTCTTTGAGGGTTAAACCGACATAATCCATTAACGGCTGCGGTGCAGCACCGGTACCACCATCGGCACCGTCTACCGTAATAAAGTCAGGTGCACTCTCCTCCCCTCTAGTGGCAACCTCATCCAGCAATTTCTGCAACCAGACAGTATCGCCAATCACCGCCTTAAAACCCACCGGCTTACCGGTAACCCGCCGGATACGTTCAATCATATCCAGCAAGTCACTAGGCGATCGAATATCAGGATGGCCGTTAGGGCTAATCGATGGCTCCCCAACGGGAATCCCCCTGATCGCAGCGATCTCTTCGCTTACCTTACAGCCGGGCAAGATTCCCCCTTTACCGGGTTTCGCCCCCTGGCTCATCTTGATCTCAAACATTTTTACTTGTGGATGGGCAGCCACTTCTTTGAGATTTTCGTCACACAGCTGTCCCTGCGCATCCCGTACACCGTATTTAGCCGTACCAATCTGGTAAACCAGATCTCCCCCGCCCTTCAGGTGATAAGAACTCAAGCCGCCTTCTCCGGTATTCATCCAGCAACCGGCCTGGGCAGCTCCCCGGGAAAGCGCGAGTACCGCAAGCCCGGAAATTGCCCCGTAGCTCATCCCTGAAATATTGAATATTGAGCGTGTCGCATAAGGCTGGCGACAGGCAGGACCAATAACCACTTCAGTGGGTGCAACCGCATCCTCCTCCAGGGTAGGAAAAGCGCAGTTCATAAACAGGATGGTACCCGGTGGATCAAGATTGCGGGTTGAGCCAAAGGCGATCATGCGATCAACGTCTTTCGCCGCCCGGTACACCCAACTTCGCTCTGCCCGGTTGAAAGGCATCTCTTCGCGATCCATGGCAAAGAAATACTGCCGAAAAAATTCACCCTGCTTTTCAAACAAGTAGCGGAACCGACCAATCACCGGATAGTTCCGTCGAATAGCCTGCTTAGTCTGACTGATATCCGCGATATACATGCCTATCACCACCATCAACCCCACACCAATGATAAAGATAAACAATGCCGACATCAGCTGCAGGCCAAACATCAGGAAATTTCCAAATTCCAACATAGCTCCTCCAAACACTCCAGGGCAGGATACCCGCCATTACCAGATAGCAAACTCCTATCAGTAAAGCAAAGTATCCTGAATTGATCGTGAAAACGTCAACCAATAAAAATTAGTAACCAATTGTTTACTAAGTAATTTATTAATACTGACATGTATAGATACCCCCAATAATACCCCCATATCTAGTTTGTTGAGGGGTAATTATCACCTCCGTGGATCTGATATCCATAGCGGAGCCAAAACAGCCTAATTCTAGTTCTCTTTGACTCAGTTCTAGATTGTTAACCTGAGAGGACAAAACTCTGGCGCTGTCGAATCATACCAAGATAGCAGCCCGGCAAAGACTCATGCCATTGAATCAACTTCGCCAAAAGCATGTTTGCATTGCCGGTATAGCTCAGTTGGTAGAGCAACTGACCCGTAATCAGTAGGTCCCGAGTTCGACTCTTGGTGCCGGCACCATTTCTTTCTCCATACAAGCTATCCAAACTAGCGATACAATTTGTAGGCCTCGGGCACAAAGGGTGTTTCCGTACAAGTGATCTGTATAGACTACACTCTAATGACAGTGGCTTTGATGCTATTAAAACCTATTGTAACGACTACTTTTGGCAGGAATCAGGCTTGGGGAGTAGACCCTGAGCAGCGCTTCTATTCTGCTTGGTCAGACAGACCCGCTTGGTTGTTATGGTTGTAGCGTTACTTAGCCGTGCATAGGTCCTAGATAACTCCAATAAAAAACGTTGGATATCATGCACATGTGTAAATGCGACAAAGAGGCAAATGAAATGCTGACAGTACTTGAAGAAAACTTTCAGTTTAGTGAAGAAGAGAGAGTGGAAGCGCTTTTGTTGAGTTTGCAGGTACTGGAGGATGATGAGTTATTTGAGTAAATTAGTCTTGATCTAGCTGTCAGTTTCGGCCAAGTCTACCGAATTAACTTTAGCAGAAGCCGACAGTAATAAATCCCACCCCTCCTTGCTTCGCCATTCCCAGGATGCTCCGCAGCTATTGCAGGAGTAGATACTGCTGGTTGGTAGTACGCTGATTAGGATTAGATGACTTCTGGAGGGGCGCGCTAAATCCTGGCACTTACAAGAATATTCCATTTCCCTACTTCCATGTTTTAATGAAGGCGCGATTATATAGAAGCAGCGCCTCCCCTTGCGTAGAACACCCCCCAAAATGGCAGGCAAATAATCAGACTTTTCCTATACCCAACGGATCCAGGTCTACCTTTAAAGAATGTGCCCGCACTAACCAGTGAGGATTGATTCTTATGAGCGATACGATATATCAAGTTTATTTCACTAACGGAAATGGCAAACGAGAATATCTCTATGAAAGTTTCTATTCAGAGGACGAAGCTCAAGAATCTGTAGAAAAGCTTATTGATATAGGTTTTGACGATGCAACATGTGATGGATTCACATTCTCGATAGACGACGATTTTGAATAATCAGACTTTACCTATATCCACCGGTACAGCATTGCCTTAACTATTTTTGAGATCTTTATTTTGAAAACACTGCGCCAAATTGCAGTCATCACCACCCTACTCAGCACATCGGCAACCGCGGATATTTTATCAGTCCACTGCGCGTATCAGAACAGAAACGGAGACCGGCTGACAGGGTGACAGGGTGACTACCCAGTATGTACAGCAACAGCTAAGCCAGATGAAATATCATTCAGGCACTATTGATGGAGTATGGGGGCGTGCGACAGAAAGGGGGTACCAGAGGTTTGTCAGGGAGCAGCTGTTATTGAGTGATGCCGCGCTAGACTGGAATATGTTGCAGCTACTGCGGGATTAGGTTCCTTACAGTAGCTGCCAGTTTAGTTAAATCTCTTGGTCTGGATCTGCTTCAGAATCTACATCAGGATCTGGCCCAGGGGCTTTCTCCGTTAAATCCAGCAATTCATTGACTGCGGCAACAACTTCATCATCAACCTCTTTATTTGATATTGCTTCCAGCATTTCTACAGTCTGTTCTTCAGCAATTGCCCGGTCGTCTTCGTTTTCCAGTTCACGGGCAGCCAGGACAGCTGCTTCATAAGCTGCGATCTGACCTACTGTTGAATGAGCTGCTGCGTTCGCCCGGGCATTAGCGGATGCATGGGCGGCATTGAGACGTCCTAGCTTGCTGGATATTGAATCATCATCGTTGTCTAGTTCATGGTCATCGTCATGACCTTTGGCATGTCCCAACCCGTGCCCGTTTGAGTGTTGGTGTTCGGAGCTGGCCGCAAAGCCCGCTTTATCATGACCGTGACCGCCGCCATGACCGCCCCCGTTACTGCCGCCATGACCACCGCCATGACCACCGCCATGACCGCCGCCATGACCGCCCCCTTTGCCGCCCCCGTTATTGCCGCCGTTTCCCCCCTTTGCTTCAGCGCTGAAGCCAAGGTTGGTCTCTGTAATACTGTCGACCGTAACCGGAGCTATATACATTGCCAGGCCCAGAAGCAATGAAGCAGACAGACCTGTAAGAGTTTTACTGTACATAACTGTTACCTCGCCAGGGAATTGTTCAGAGTTCCCCCTTATGGTCTTTCAGTATAGGCTGGTTCTTTCTGTTATAACTTGAAAATTGTGCTGCAAGTCGGCAATTCAGTTGAAAGAGATAAGTAACGGAATTAAAACGGGAACTGCGATACTCAGTACAAAACCGCTGGCAATGCTGGTGGGGATAATGATTGAACCGTGAAATTCCCCTAGCATCGGCAGGGTAAAACCCATCGCCGTGGCACCGGAAAAGCCGACGGTAGGCTGTCTGGTTCTCGATGGAAAGTGGGATTAAGGCGCTTCAGGTATTTGCCAGAAGATTAAATCAGCGTTTTCCGGTAAAGCGCGATAAATCAAAGAAAAGGCGGCTATTAACCGCCTTTCTAACTGCAACGTAATGCTGCGTGATTATGAGTGTAGCCCCTTCTCGGCTTCTTCATCCTCACGAAGTTTCGCCATAAATTGATCCTGATGAGCATTGCACCTATCAATGTATCCGTAGACATCCATATCCATTGCTGCCCAATACAGAACGCGCTCTAACTGGGAAAAGAAGCTAGTCCAGTAGGTATTCGATGAGGGTCCATCAAAATCAATATCTTGCGCAATCCATCCCAGCAGACTTGCGCCCACTATATTGGAATTGTCTTTCAAATACTGAAGGTAGTGCCCGGCGTACTCGGCCCCAATCTTAGCGGCCATTCCAATATCGTCATTTTCATCACCATCGCTATCGTCTGTTAGAGGGACATCCCAGTGGTTATCTGTCTCACTGCGTACAAAAGGTAGCTCTGATGTCGGAGTTTCTATTAATTCGCCAGTTGGTTTGTACTCCCGGCGAGTAGGAATTTTGAGAGTGTTAGTGGCCATGATCGTAACCCTCCCTGGCTTCCGCTATCGCTCCTTCGATACAGTCCATATCAGATCTAATACATTGGCTGAGCGCCACGATGGCATTACCGAGCCCTGTGAGTTGAATCTCTGAAAACTCGGCTACACCACCCTCATTAGGAAGAGACTCGAGAAGATCGCCAATACATTGCAGTCCGCTAACGGCGGTAAACACATTATCAACTATATGCTTCAGCTGGAATTCGACGGAACTTGGACTAGTCTTCATAGCCTGATTCCTCCTTGGCTGTATTGATGACTTCACTGGCTTTCTCTATCGCTTCTTCGATAATTTCCACTTCCATGCGGATACTGTTACCAAGGCTCCGGATGGCATAGCCTAGTTCTTCGAGCTGAAGATCGGTAAAATAGCTAACACCCTCCTCAAAAGGGATGGATGAGATAAGGCGACCAATGCCTACCAGCCCAGTTGCAGCGAAACGCACATTTTCACCGTTATGATCCCGAGCGCGCTCCAATTGGAATTCTGCGGAATTTGGATCAATTTTCATCGCGCACCTCCTTGGTCTCACCAAGGGACCAAGCGGCCGAATCAACAATCACATTGATGCGATTCATCTTCAGAAAAGCGTTTTGATAGAGTGCGAGTACAGCATTCCCAATACCTTCGAGGTCATCTTCTGAATAGTCTTTCATGCCGTACTCACTAATAGTGCCTGCGAAGGTGCTGCCAATAGTCTTCAGTCCATGAACAGCGATTAACACATCAGTGATGTCGTCTACAGCAGCAACAAGACATGAGTCTCACAGCACAATAAAACTCTTTTTGATCCGGATAATCCTCACGTAAAGGGATAATCGATAAATCAAGGCGATGAGGCATATCTATGTCTCCAGGCGATGAATTATCCATGACGGTATCCTCCCCGCAGATCCTGAAGCAGTTGCTTGCTGAATTCGATGTCATTCTCCAGGAGAGCAATAGTCAACTCTGTGAACTCGAACATGAGCCCCGAGGACCTGGCTAAATATTTATACTCCGATGCCAGCTCTTCTCTTTCCGACTTCAGCCGGTTCTGGAGAAACGTTAATACCTCCTTGCTTGGATGGTTGCGTTGTTTAGGGGATATGTGAAAACGCCGTGTGCGTGCTCTGGGGCAGCAACAAGGCAGTGATTTAAAGTGCAGTGCGCACTTTGGATAGAGACGGTGGCCATGATAGTAGCCTCCTTGGGTTTGGTAATATAACCGCCTCTAGGAGCTGCTAATCTCGAGAAGGAGGCGGGTCGAACAGGGTTAGCAGTACCGGAACCCAAGGAACCCGGCCTCCCCGAAGGGAGCCCCGCCCGACCTGCCAAAACTGGCAAGCATAGGCAACACCCACAAAAAAAGACGCGTTCTGATATAGGCGTCTTGTGAGCGCCTTAGGTTTCGGGCTGCTAATCCCGGCATTGGATTTTGCCAGTGCAACTTCAACGTAGACCTAGTTTGTGGGCTTGTCAAATGGGGATAGTGCGTGATTTTTCCACTACCTTTGCCCAATCTCCTCTAGGCTTATACGACTCTCCATCATTTTCACGTATCAACTTCCCGTACACTCTGTTCAGCATTTCTACTCCCTTGAGCCCCATCTGTTGTGCTATCCACCACTGGTCTTCGCCTTCTGTCAGCATCTGGCTGGCGAAGGTATGGCGAGCTTGGTACTGGTTACGGTAGCGGATGCCGGCACGCACGATTGTGGGTACCCAAACATACCGGCTAAGATTACGGTGATCCAGGAAACACTTCTTGCTCTTTTTAAAGCGGAATACATGTCCCTTTTCCCCATCAAGAAATAGCGTTAGTTTCCGTTGCTCCAGTAGTGCGTCATATACCGGTGGAAGCATATCAACCAAACGGACGGACTTTTCTGTTTTTGGCGTCTGTTCATTACCAAGAACATGTGACTTATTAATATCGATAAATCGATCATCGAGGTTGATATCTTCCCAGGTGAGGGCGATCAGTTCCCTGGGGCGCATGCCGGTAAACAACCAGATAATGATCATGGGCCGATACCACTCATCGGCTGCGGCGATCATTTTGGCGATCTCATCTTTATTAAGTGGAGCTATCTCATATTGGCTATTGATGCGTTTCTTAGGGAGAATTTGACCAAGCTTTATATTTTCGGATGGATTGCGGCTGATATATTCATCCTGGGCAGCCATATCAAGCGCGAAGTCGAGTAAAATTCTGTGATTATTTAAGCTTTTCGCTGATAGCTCTGAATCGATCATCCAATCCCTGATTATTTTGGGCTTCATGTGGTCAACACAAATTTGTCCAAAGGCTGGGAGCAAGTGTGTGTCCAGGCTCTGTCTGTATGCTTTGAGAGAGGATGCTTTTAGCTGGCCAGCTTTAATCTTATATGCCTGTTCAAGTAAATCCTTCATGTAAGGCTTATGGATGTTTAAACCGAATTTCCTAGCGGCTTTGTTTTCTGGGAACTTCTCAGCATAGTTAAACGTGCCACGTACGATTTCAGCCAAAATCTCATGCCGCAGCTGTATATAAGAATATATGTAAGCTGTCTCACCGTCTCCTGTGCAGGTATTGCATCGCATTGACTGGCCATCCGTCCTGCCTGATGTCAAATTACAGTATCTTCAGCATGTTGTCGCTGCTACCTTTATCGGCGTCTTAGTGTAAACCTTTATCAGAATCGAATTGCACTCTGTAAGGCTTCGACCCCCCTTATCACTTCACTATCACCCACCCTTAGTAGCTTATGATCAAAATGTAGCATCTTATATTCCAAGGTGGTTTTACCAGATCATTGATCTACACGCTGTAGAAGAGCCCATAGAGTGCATTCAGCCTGGCCAATAGAGTTGTATTGTTGTGAGTACATAGAAAGCCATGACAATGGCCATAGTAAAGGTAATGATGCTGAAAATAGAACATGAGAAGTTAGTAATATCTCTGAGTTTCATATCAATCCCCCCCCTGGGAATTTCCCCGATCATTGATGATGAACGGTAAGGATTTTATTTACCTTTAAATAAAAGGCAATTTTTACGCCAAAGTAAAAAACACTGTAAAATCAAATAAATAGTAAATATGGCCACTCGACGAAAGCATGAAATTGTAAATAATCCTTAACAGGGAAGGAAAAAAGTGTAAATAATCCTTAACTGATATGTAGTGGCCTAATAAACCTGTAAACCAATCTTTACAGTACCTCGAGTTCCTTCCATCAGTTCTATACTTAGACACACCCTCAAACAACTCTGAGGAGGTCCTATATACACCGATGAATATCAAATAATGGGGGAATAGATGATTGCCGATGCCGGTAATCCAGGAGTAGTTAGCGCCTTGAAAAGTATGTATTTTTTTAGGGAGTACAAGAAATGAAAAGGTATGAAAATGAAAGAGCATAATTATATAGCTGAAACTATAGGCTATGTGCCGCTTGAAGATTGGTGCGAGTTTGAACACTGCACTCAAAACGCAGTTACAGTTCGGCTTTCAAAAGGAATCTGGCAACGTGGCGTGCATGTTGTTAAGCCGAAAGGCGGCAAATCTATGGTTAATCTAAGAGCAGCAAAAAGATGGCTGGAAGGAAACTAGAACTCCCTCGCGGAGTGACAGTCCGCCGTTTTAAAACCTCTGAATCTATTCAAATTAATTTTGCATACAAGGGTATTCGTTGCCGTGAAACGCTACGTATGCCTCCAACCGCTGGCAATATCCGCTATGCGGAACAGCGGTTTAGGGGAAGGGGAATGGACTATCAAGGCAACTTTGATAAAGGGTGTGCGCAGCTATCAATAGATAGCGAAGTGAAAGATATAGATGTCAAAACGGAAGACATTGAATGCAAGAAAGCCAAAAGTCTTCCGAAATTTCTCAACAGTGACCGTGGTAAAGGCAGTATGGCTCACAATGATTTGCTTAATCGCCCATATTATTAAACGTAGCTCCGTCCACCTCGTCGCGAAACGATAGAAGACGGAGCTACATACGTCTAAGACAAAGTGCTTTTTCTGGTTATCGCCGTGACTCTGCCTCAGCACGTGAGTTTAAGTATAGATACGGCTAAGTGAGTAATTCTGTATATATAGAACTTTTGTACCCATTTAGGTTTTTGTACCAAAAAGTGTTAAGAGTTCTGTGTGCCTAAGGAGGGGAGTAAATAACCGGCCTTTTGAACGAGCAGGTTCTACTTGGGCCGGTGATCCTCAATGAAGGTCTTTAGATTTGATTCTGTCACCCGCCATACCCGCCCTAAGCGAATTCCTCGCATCTTCCCTGCGCCCAGCGCACTGAAGAACGTGCGGGCATAGCTCGACTCCAGCAACAGGGCGGGATTCAGCATCCGGCTGGCAATATGTGGCATGTTTTTCATTTGTGTTTTCCTGAATTGCAGGCATAAAAAAAACGCCGAAGTGGATTGTTAAGTATCTACTACCCCCTTTTTTGCCAATTGATTACCTGCAAACTTGATAGAGTAGAAGATCACTACTGCATGTATCGGCATTATGACTCCGAGGGTAATCAGAATTGAACTAAAGCCAACATCTCTGAGCATACCTTGAAAAACAACAGAAAAAACAAATTTAAAAAAGAAATCTATCAACAAGAAAAACAAACAGACTTGAGTGATTTCGTTTTTTGTCAAAAAGTGAGAATTTTCCTTTCCGAAGCGATAGACAAGGAAATATACCGAAGCAGATAAAATACCTACATTCATCAAACCAAACAAATTAAAACCAAGGAACGTCACCGCAACCGCAGACACAAACAATGCAATGGGGTAAACCACTAAAAATCTAAGAATAAGACCTGATATCTTCATGTATTCTCCTTGATTGTTGGCAGTGCGCGTCAAAGGCCGAGTGAAACGAAGTTCTGCGCGCGAGCGCATAGCACCTGATCCTTACAATTAATATTCACAAGTCTTTAAAGACTACAGCAGCTTTGTTCAGTCCATGTTGACTCAAGAAAGCTCCCGCACTATCTACCGTGGCAAACCGACGCTCTGTCTTTCGTTGCGTTGTCAGCGGCTTACCGTTAATCAAGAGCTTGTATCCGCTACCCGAAGGATGTGGCACGATCTCTAACGACTTCAACGCATCATTTTCAACTAACACCCCAAACTCTCCTTGCAGCATCACACCTTCACTTTATGACTATCAATAATTTCAGTATAGCTAAACAATATTAGGATTTTTATCAATCTTAACTAACAATTATGATTATCACCATATGGAACTGTTCCATTTTAGTGCCATTTCTGGGACAGTCAGGAGGATCACTATGAGTAAAATCATACCTTTCCAACCCGCTGCAACCGTCTCGTCAATTGCCGAGAATGGGACAGTTCCCAACCGTAAGCGCAATGACGAGCTTCGTAACGGCCGCAAATACCTCACCCCACCCGAGATTGACCGAGTTCTTAAAGTTGCCAAGAAAGGCCGTCACGGTACCAGGGATGCATTGATGATCCGCATGGCCTACCTGCATGGGCTGCGGGTATCCGAGCTTGTGGATCTACGCTGGGATCAGATCGACTTCGACCAGGGATTGGTTGAAGTTCAGCGCTTGAAAAACGTCACCGCAAGTATGCAGCCCCTGAGTGGCTTAGAACTGCGAGCGTTGCGCCAGGTGAAGAGGGATTATCCGGTAAGTCCTTTTGTATTTCAGTCGGAGCGCGGTGGGCCAATCAGTGCAGCAGGCTTCCGCAAACTATTTGCCCGGCTCGGTGAGAAGGCAGAAATGCCTTGGCCAATTAATCCTCATATGCTGCGCCACAGTACCGGCTATGCCTTGGTTAACAAGGGCGATGATACCCGCAGTATTCAAGGCTTCCTGGGACACAAGAACATTCGGCATACACAAGGGTATACGGCACTATCCGCGAAGAGGTTTCAGGCGATGGGGCTAGGTAAGACGCTGCAAAATTGAGATAAAGGGCCGGCAGGAAATCATGCCCCCCCCTAGTCTATAGGGTGCGGTAATCTACGACACAATCCAACCCGTTTGGCTAAGGGTACATTATAGGACATTATTGGATTTTAATAGAAACAAAAAAACCGTAAACCCTTTAAGGCTGTGGCTTTGATAGACCTTCTGAGATGTTACTATACATAGGATTGGTCGTGAAAACGTCACCTACACCGCTGATTCTTTTTGTCAAATTTCTGACCGGATATGTCACAGCCTTCTGATTAACATATCAGAACAGTAAGAATTGATGAGATGAGACAGCCGTTATGCAAAATCCACGCATTGTTATCAGTGGTACCGGACTTTTCACCCCAGCAGAAAGCATCAGTAACGATGAACTGGTCGTTGCCTTTAACAGCTATGTTGATCAATACAACAGCCACCATCAGAGCGAAATAGAGGCCGGCGACATCGCGCCACTGGCTTATTCCAGCAGCGAGTTTATCGAGAAAGCCTCCGGCATTAAGAACCGCTATGTGATGAACAAATCAGGCGTGCTGGATCCGAAAAGGATGTGCCCAACACTGACAGAGCGCGAAGATACCGCCTTAAGCATTCAGGCAGAAATGGCTGTTAGCGCGGCTAAACAGGCGATGGCTGCGGCCAATAAAACCGCCGCCGAAATCGATACCGTCATCGTTGCCTGCTCCAATCTGCAGCGCGCCTACCCGGCAATCGCCATCGAAGTACAACAGGCACTTGGCATTGATGGCTTTGCTTATGATATGAATATCGCCTGCTCGTCTGCCACCTTTGCCCTGCAGGCAGCTTACAATGCGGTATTCAGTGGCAGCAGTCGCTGCGTGCTGATGGTCAATCCGGAAATTTGCTCTGGCCATCTGGAATGGCGTGACCGGGACTGTCATTTTATCTTCGGTGATGCCGCCACGGCCGTTATTATCGAACCTGCCGAACAGGCCTACAGTGAGCAGCAGTTCTACCTGCTGGGCACAAAACTGAAAACCCAGTTCTCGAACAATATCCGCAACAACTTCGGTTTCCTCAATCGAGCCGATAAGAGCGGTATCCACCAGCGTGATAAGCTGTTCTGTCAGAATGGTCGTAAAGTCTTTAAAGAGGTTTGCCCGATGGTCGCACGGATGATCGGCGAACATCTGCAGCAACTGGATATTCAACCTGGAAAACTAAAACGGATGTGGCTACATCAGGCCAACCTCAGCATGAACGAACTGATTGCCCGCAAGGTACTGGGTAGGGATCCAGAGCCTGCAGAAGCGCCGGTGATACTCGACAGCTACGCCAATACCAGCTCCGCGGGTTCAATTATCGCATTCCACCTTCACAATGCAGATCTGGATAGCGGAGACAAAGGCGTGATCTGCTCATTCGGCGCAGGCTATTCAGTCGGCAGTATCGTCGTGGAAAAACGTTAACATCACTGTCATTAAGCGTAGATAACGCCGCTAAAGCCTACCCTTATAATCTCCTGCTGACGGATTAACTATATATCCAGCCAGCCAGCCTGCTGGCGATTTTTTACGGTGAATTTAGTAAACATTTCGAGGATTTACCCTCCCAAAAGCATACGCGTAAATATGGATTTCTGGTAAAGAGACTGAGGAATATTATCTGCAATTGTGGCATGAAGTGCCGGCAATTTTGACCAATGTACGCCCTGCTTATGGTGATGAGCCGTGTGGTATCCCAGGTTTCCGGTTACACAATTGAACATAGGGTTCAGGTTGTTATATGAGGCCTCAAATTCATTTTCCGTATCAAGACCAGAGTGATGCTCGTAAGTCACATACGCAGTGAAGAGAAGACTGGTAATCATCGGCAAAACAAACAGAAAAATGCCTGCGACAGGCTTATACCAGACCAGCATAGCGACGATAAAAAATGTAGCCAGCGTATAAATAAGGAAAGGTTTCAACTGCTTAGGATACCTTTTTCCCACGCTATAACCGCGTGGATAAGCCGTTAGGGCAACATTCAGTGTGTACTCAACCACCCCCATTTGAGATCCATCTTTGCGCTGCCAGCGACTCTCGTCTTTTTCCTGATCGAGAAAATTCAAATGATGGCCCAACACATGATGAAGACGCCAAAGGTGTGTTGTAACACCGGTGTGCAAGGCGTAAATAAGCTCTAGTCCGCGATTTAATGCCGTATTACGGAACGTAAAAAGATGTTGATGGTGATGATTCCACGCGCAAATGGTTCCTTTTGGAATAATCATCACGAGATAATACGCGAACAACACAACGAGACTGTCGATGGTAAAATACAATGCAAAATCGACAACAGTTAGCATTAAAATAATAGCAACAGGCCAGCGATCTTCCTTATACCTAAAAATACTCGTTCCTTTAAGTATCTGAAGATTTGTCTGCATACGGTTCCTCAATAAAGCTAACAAAGCTCATCAACGACTTTATGAAAGTCGCTATTTTCTATTTAAAATGGATGCTACTCATATTCAGAGTACAGTCCCGGCTATACCTTCAGAAAGTATAATCACCTCTGCATTTCTGATTCATTCGGCAGGGAAGCTGACTAAAGTAAAACGCCGCATATAGTATTCTATTGTTAACGACTTAACCAGCGCACAGCGGGCCGACTGGCGACGATACTTGAATCTGGATATTGCTCATTGATCCAGGATGGGATTTCATAGCAGGTTGAATTCGAACTGCCTTAATCTTTTCCTATGCCTTAGCTGTGACAAATGGACACCCCCAAATGAGGCTAGTGATGGTGATCATCCTCGCACAGAGTATGATCCGCTAATACTTCCAGAACCCGGCATTGATGGCTTTGATCGTACTGACAGCTATCAACCATCCGTGCCAGCTCCTCCTCCATCGCCTGCAAGCGCTTGATCTTCGCCCTTACCTCCAGCAGATGCTCGCGGGCAATACGGTCGGCTTCCTGATGATCATCAAAACAACAACTGCATAGCTGCTGCAGCTGCCTGACCGCAGCCAGATCGAACCCCAGCGCCCGCGCATGACGAATAAAACGCAACGTCATCAGATGCTGATCCGTGTAGCGCCGCTGATTTCCGGAATTACGGCTGGCTGCAGGCAGCAATCCCTCTTTTTCATACCAGCGAATAGTCGTTATTTTACAATCCGCAAGCTGCGACAACTGACCAATAGAATATGAATTCGACATTTTTTACTTCCAGCCCTTGAACCTCTAGTAACTAGAGACTTTAGACTGTCTTCATCGATTAAGAAACACTAAAGGATCATTGCCATGGCGCATTGCTGCTCGTCAAACAAAAATTTCACCGGACTAACCCCGACGTACAAGCGCATACTCTGGCTGATTATTGGCATTAACGGCGTCATGTTCGGTGTCGAGATGTTCGCGGGTATAGCAGCACAATCGCAAGCCCTGCAGGCCGATGCGCTGGATTTTCTCGGTGATACCCTGAGCTACAGTATTAGCTTGTGGGCGATTGGACAAACCATCCGGGTACGTAGCAGTGCTGCGCTACTCAAAGGCCTGAGCCTGACATTAATGGCACTGTGGGTCATGGGAAGTACCGTCTATCGCTTCTTCATACTAAACAGTCCCGACGCATTCACCATGGGCAGTGTCGCAATCGCCGCCTTCGCCGCTAACCTGATCAGTGTTCTGCTATTAGTGCGCTATAAAGATGGCGATGCAAACGTTCGTTCAGTCTGGTTGTGCAGCCGCAACGATGCAATTGCCAACCTCATCGTACTCGTGGCTGCTTCGGGTGTCTGGTATGCAGACAGCGCCTGGCCTGACCTGATTGTAGCAGCCATCATGGCTGGCCTGTTTCTGTCATCAGCCTGGCAGATAACCCGTCAGGCAGCTACAGAAAAGCGCGCCGCTATAGCCGAGCCACAGCCAGTTTGCAATTCACAGCACTGACTACAGCACTATCAGATGACCCGGTTGAGTGTGCTGAATTAACATAAACTCAACCGGCCTAGCCATCCTATTAAGGATAGATACAGCCGCTTCCTTCTATGCTGTGGTCAGATATTAACCACTCAGCTCTAAAGACCGATACAGATCGGCCGATTATTCAACTGAGCAACGCGGTTACTGAATACAGACTGGTGGGCTCTTGCCCACCGATAGGGGGATACAGACTATGTATCGACTTCTAGGCATTGGCGAGAAACAGTCACAGCCTCGTGATTACATCCGCCATCCAGCTGAAATACCCATCCAACTATGCACTACCGACGGACAAGACAAACACCAGGAGATCAGCCAGAACCTCAGCAACGGAGGGCTCAGCTGCGCTTCCGACCGCTACATGGCGCCTGGCAGCACGGTAGAAATAACCATCAATGTGAGTGACCCTGGCTATAAAGTAATTGGCCATATCGTTTGGTGTCTGCGCAGCGGCGACACCTATACTCTGGGCATCGGCTTTGATAACACGGATAGCGCATTTACTGTCAGGATGATAGAACAAGCCTGCCAGATTGAATGTTATCGTCGCCAGCAGATGACAATTGGCCGTCGCCTGTCAGCCGAACAGGCAGCCCATGAATGGATTAAATACCATGCCGCTGATTTTCCCGGAATACATCAAGAGAAATAACTAAGCCAGGATTAGACATTGGATGTCTAAACGTTAAAAAGAGTTGAGTTTCAATAAGGGAGAGGAGTTTCAAATAAGAGGTGAGCTATAAAAAAGCTCAGGAAGAATAGCTGTTAAAACTGATGCACGAAGTGCATTTTCTATCACGCTTCTATCAAGTAGCCGCTTGAACAGATCCCTTCAACAGCCCTTGCGACAGTGCTTTCAACAGTGCAAGAGCCGTATCAGGATTATTACCGTTTACAGTCCGCGGTAATGGAATAAGATGTTAGGTCGCAGCATATTAAGGTTTGGCTCGACAGCCAACAGCTTAGTAACAGAATTAAAACGCTTAATCCATAGCTGCTTGCGAAGCGCCTTAGCTTCTGCTTTTTCCTGTAGCTTGTATTCTTCAGCTAAACGCAGGAAATACTGCTTCTCAGTTTCGCCATAGGCTGGTTCGTTATTTTTCAAAAAAGCATCGAAGTTAGTCATTGTTTTATCACTCTAAAGGCTATTTAAAGATTACCGCTGGCCCTGACTGTAGAGCTCCTCGGTAATTAATCTATGGCGCCATTTTAGTAATCAAAGAAGGGATTAACAAACGATGCATTTTCACTTAATAAATGAAAAAAACTAATCAATAGAAACTTACAACAATCCCTTAAAAATCAAGTAGACACACACTATAGATGAAATAATGCTATTAATATGACTTTTATGCCTTAAAGGAACAATCAAAAAGATGAAATAAATACAGCTTTACCGGCCTATCCACTAACTCTCTGTGTTGGTTGGCAGCGCAGTGAAAACACGTTCACAGCTGCAAGCGGATATAAGTCAGCAGTACATATCAATTACGCAAACGTATCCGGTCATCAATAGTAAGCCTTGCCCAAATCCGGCAGAATTAAACAACCTCGGCTGACTTTACCTCCTCGGAACTATTCCCTCAGAATCATCCCCTCGGAACTAACAAAGTCCCTACCGGTCTGTTATATATTCATTACAAGCACTGCCATGTTCTTAATACCAATACAGCAAACATCCAAGAACAACGAGAACCACACGACAAAGGACGGACTAATGAATAAATTCCCAGCTGCACTGGCTCTGGCTCTGGCTCTGACAAGCGTCACAAGCTTTGCCAGCGAACCGGTGAGTAAAAGTTACTGGAATTCGACCGCAATTGGCGGGCATGACAGCGTGGCCTATTATTCAACGCAAGTGCAAAGCAAACACGATGAAATCAAAGGTGTTGAACGGTTCATAGTGCAATGGAACGACGCAAAATGGTTCTTTGCATCCCAGGCATCGGCAGATAAATTCGCTGCTGCACCTGAGCGCTACCGCCCTCAATACAATGGTTTTTGCTCGAATGCGCTAAGCATAGGCGAAGGCCTGGTTAATACGGACGGCACTGTATGGGAGTTTTTCGGCGATAACCTGCACCTGTTCTACGCAGAACGAGGCCGACAACGTTGGTTAAATGGTGACTGGAAAGCCTATAAACAAGAAGCAGACAGTGCCTGGCAAACACTCAGTACGCAATAGCTTGTCGATAAACGCTTATGGGTAGCAGGGATCTGCTACCCTTTTGTGCCTTACAGATAAAACCTAAAACCTTCAGAAACTCTTCCAGGGGCTGTTTTTAGTCTCGATATACAACTCTTCAACCTTGCTCCGAGCCCAGGGGGTCTTACGCAGAAATTTCAGGCTCGATTTAACACTGGGATCTTTCTGGAAACAGCGGATCGAGATCAGCTGTCCTAACTGATGCCAGCCATAATGCGCTTCCAGGTCTGTCACTATCTGCTCCAACGTAATGCCATGCAGCGGATTATTTTTTTGCGTGTTGTTCTGCTCTTGAGTCATTAATAACCTGTCACACTTATTTTCTAAAAACTGCATCGAAAATCTGAATCTATTCAGTCTCTTCCTGCTTGGCACGATCCGCTTTTGTGATATAACGGGGCTTGTTACTACAATGCAATTTAGCGTTAGCTTTTTTGGCTTTCTTTTTAAGAATCTGATTAATCTTTTTCTTTTTGTTCATTGGTTTCTTACAACGTTGAAGTGAGTCTCTGAGACCAATTGTAAAGGCTATCGTTGAAATAACAAAATCCGTACTGAAAATAGGCGCAGTAAGTTTCACTAGACAAAGGATCTCGGGGGGAAGTCCCTTGCGACGTAGTGACTTAGCATCCCCTCTGACTAAAGGCTATTATAGTCCAAGCTATTGATATTATTTATAATTCCCCCCATAGTCCAATAGGATTCTTGTCAAATTCATTGATTTATATTCGATTTTCTGTTTTATATAAGTACATATTATATATGCGCCCCCAGCAGCATATGACGTTAATAATTATCAAATACAGGACGTATTAGATGTTCGATATCTTTCTGGAGTCGGTAGGGAGCATTATAGCCGCTGTCATATTCTGGACCCTGCTACGGGGCACACAGCATCACCAAGTACGAACCCAGCCGGGTTCTCAACTGGTTGTCATCGGATTCGGGCTGCTGCTATTCAGCTCGGTCATCGACATTACAGATAATTTTCCCTCACTCAATTCTCTTCTAGTGGTTGGCGATACAGAGTTTCAGGCATTTCTTGAGAAAGTGATTGGCATGCTTCTGGGCCTGTTTCTTCTGGCACTAGGGTTTCGGCGCTGGATTCCCAGCATTCAGGACCTGGAACAAACACGAAACGCCCTCAATCAGCTTACCCTTGATCTCGACAAACGCGTTCAGAAACGCACTATTGAACTACAGCAGGCAAACAAAAAATTAAGCCTCGAAATCCTCGAACGGCAAAAAGCGGAAGAACAACTCAAGTTTCAAGCATTACATGACAGCCTCACTCTGCTCCCCAACCGCCATGCTCTGAATGAGTGTCTTGAACATGAAATGATCCGTGCTACCCGCCACAATTATTTCTGTGCCGTACTGTTTCTGGATCTGGACGACTTTAAGTCCATCAATGATATGTTGGGACATGAAACGGGTGATCTTGCACTAAAAGTAATAGCCGAACGGCTGGAGCAGTGTCAACGAAAGGAGGACTTTCTTGGCCGCCTGGGTGGCGACGAATTTGTCCTTGTACTTACTGAATTAAACCCGGACATACAGATTGCTGCCGAGTTAGTGCAGGCGATAACTCAGCAGATAACCCATATACTGAACGAGCCGATCCTGCTGTCTGATCACAAGCTAAGCACTTCAAGCTGCATCGGCATTAAACTTTTTCCCGGAACAAAGAGCGAAACTGTTGGCGATCTGCTCAGACAGGCGGATATTGCACTGTATCACGCCAAAAACAAGGGGCCTGGCGAGTTCAGCTTTTTTCATGAAGACATGCAGAAGCTTGTGGAACAACGGCTTAACCTGGCCAGAGACTTACATGACGCACTGGAACAGGAACAGCTATTTCTCCATTATCAACCTCAGATGACCAACGACGGGCAGGTGTTTGGCGTTGAAGCCCTGTTACGCTGGAACCATCCGAAACAAGGCATGATTGGACCGAATGAATTCATACCAATTGCTGAAGAAGCAGGCCTAATCGATAAACTAGGGCGCTATGTTATGCATCAAGCCCTGGCAGAGTGGTCCTGTTTTTTAGCCAACACTATCCATGATGATCATTTAAAAGTGGCAGTCAATATCAGCCCAAACCACTTCCTTCAGGCAGACTTCGTCAGCCAGGTTAAGGATATTATTAACGCCTACGATCTGCAAAACTGTCATCTGGTTCTTGAAATCACGGAAGGCGTTGTCATCCAGGATATTACAGATATTTCGGCCAAGATGGATGCCCTACGACAGCTGGATATTGGCATCTCACTGGATGATTTTGGTACCGGTTATTCCTCGCTGGCGTATATCAAGAGGCTCCCTCTGGATACCCTGAAAATTGACCAGTCTTTTGTCCGTGATATACACGTGGATTCCAATGATGAGGCCATCGTTGAGGCCATCCTCGCTATGGCTGCCTCGCTGGGGGTGAACGTCATTGCCGAAGGCGTAGAAACCGAAGAGCAATACAACTTTCTTCAGCAACGAGGCTGCAAACTGTATCAAGGATATTGGTTCTCACGCCCCGCTCCTTTATGCGAGCTGATTGAGAACAGCATCTTTACAAAAGCCACTACCGAAGAAGTCGACGCACCACCTACCTGGTAACCTGAAACAGATCCCCCGCCGCACTGTTCTCTGGAAAACCTAAAAACTAACGCCCTTGAGTATCCCGCATTTAATTAAACACCCGGTTATCAGCAATGCCTTACTGCCCTGTAATTGATGTTAACCAATAAACGGCTTAATAATTGAGAGACTGTGCACCACATTGGCGTCTTTTTCACCCACCGGGGCAACATAATGCACGGCAGCTTCAGCAGCCTCGATGCCAGCAACTTTCGCGATTACCCAGGTTGCCAGGTATTGCGATGCCATACACCCACCCGCAGTGGCTACATTTCCACAAGCGGTGAATGGCTGATTCAACACATCAACACCAGCTTCCATTACCCATGGCTTTGTAGTCAAGTCGGTACAGGCGGGTAACCCACCGAGCAACCCCAGGGTTGCCATCAGCAAGGTACCAGAACACTGCCCGCCGATAACCTGCTTCGTAGAATCCAGCTTGAGGCGGTTCAACAAAGCTACATCTTTAGCGATATCCCGCGTATAGATACCACTACCAAAGAGAACAATATCCGCATCGTTGGCAAACTCCAGAGGTTGCTGCGCCTCAATAGTTACACCATTCATCGAAGTAACAGTATCCGTTGGACAAGTTATCTGAACATTCCAGCCCTCACCCTTCATGCGATTCAAGATACCTGATGCGATAAACGAATCAAGTTCGTTAAACCCTTCAAAGGTGAGAATTGCTACATTCATTGCGACATTCCTTATTGCTATATTGTGGCTGTATAGTTGATAGGTAATGTATCCCCTAAGCTGCACCGGTAAAAGCAAATTAACGGCTTTTTATTCGGCACAGCATAGCTGATTGTAAGCGCCGTCCTACAGGAAAATAGACCCAACACCCGGCTAATGCCGATACCAACAACAGATGTTTAGCTTTGCGCAATAATTTCAGTACCGCACACACACAAAAACTGCCGTTTATCGATAAAAAATAAAATAACAACCTACTCATTTATGACACTTTTTGCGCTCTGCTTAATTAACAAATTAACATGTGAGTAGCCACTTCTCTGCGAGCCTTTTAATTGCGACACCGACCCCGAAGTAAAAATAAAATCCACAGCGTGAAACATAGTTAAACAGATGTTTCACAACAAAATTTAAAAACCATTAAAAGAACCTATTGATATATATAACCAATTGATAATAAAGACTTATTTTCAATGTGACGTTTACGTGAACGATTTGTAGCAAGGCCTGTATTGACGGGCTCTGCAGACATCTGCCCCAATACTATTAACAGAGTTATCCACAGAATCTGTGGGTAATATACGGTTTCGCATCCAGTATAGAACTGCTGCCATATACACTTTTCGTTGGCAATAGTTACAGGCAAGCAAAGTTAAGTTTTATCGGATATTTTTTAACAATTACGAGTTACTTATTAAGGACACTCATTGAGTGAATTAGAGTGCTTGTAAGGATTACACAAAGCACATTTTTATTGCTCGCATTTGCATCAAATCCAATCAGCTATTGTTGCTATCACTCAACAATTGGTTGAGCAGGAACATCTGCGGCACAACGAAAGCCGATCAGAATATGCCGGGACGATGGTGGTCGTCCGTGGCGAAAACTGCAGCGACAGGTACCGGGGGCGTCATCCCAGGAACAGCCCTTAAGTACAACGCTATTCCCACCAGCAAAAGGTGAAGCAGTCCATTCAAAGACATTGCCAAGCATATCCTGTACCCCTTCTGGTGTTACTCCCTCGGGATGAGCATCAACCAGGGCGGTGCCTTCAGCATTAAATTGCAGGCTCTCTGCTTGCCATTGATCTCCCCAGGCAAAACGCCGTTTCTCAGGCCCACTACACGCAGCTTCCCACTCAAGTTCGGAAGGCAAACGCAAACCACGCCAGCGACAATATGCCATCGCATCGGCATGACTCACCAATACAATCGGATGATGCTCTAGCCCTGCAGGAGGCTGGGACTCAAGCCCAACAGGGGATGGATCCTGCTGCCAGAGATAAGGTACGACTTGTTCATAGGGATGCACCAGAAAGCCCTGCTCCAGATAGTCCTGAAGGCTAATATAGGGACTGCGATGCCCGCTTGCAGACACAAACTCTGCGAACTGCGCCTGGGTGACCGGCTGCCGATCAATGAGGAAACTTTCCAGTTTCTGGTGTTGCGGTGCTAACTCCCAGGCATCATACCACTGCTGTTGGCGCACAATTAACGGAGAATTTCGGTAGCCCCATTGTCGCTCTTCAGCATCGCTACCGATGCGATAATCACCTGCTGGAATCCTCACCTGATCAGATTGAGACTTTACGTATTGTTGAGCCGTGCAAGTATTACTGGAAATTGCAGTTAGCAGTACGACTCCCCAGGCCAGTCGCTTTAAGTATCGCCAGTTCATCACCTTGTATATCCAAACAGCCAACGGACTGACTGCATATTCAATTTACTTACCCAAATGTTTAGTGAATTAACGTTGTAATACAAGTAAGAATAGCTAAACAATAGAGATTCAAAATGTGTATATAGAAAACAGATAGAGTGAAAACAGGTTTAAGAAATATAGCTCTCTTGTTATCCACTTAATCTTCTTGATTGGCCGTTATCTAATAAATATCTCATCGAGTCGAAACCACTCCAACAAGCAGCCTGGCTGTTGGCTAACCTGAATCATTTTGGCGGCAACCTGTTCGCCTTGTATCGGATGAAAGCGGCGTAATCCGGGTATCACACAGAGTAGCGACAATACCCAATCCCCCAGCTTCTCACCTACTCGTAGCTCAGCACGCTTGCCAACCAGTAACGAGGGCTGAAAAATACTGATGCGCTTAAAAGGCAAAGCCTGGATTTTCTGTTCCAGTTCACCCTTCATCTGCAGATAGGCATTATTGCTGTCAATATCGGCGCCACTGGAAGAAACTAAAAGATAATGCTTTACGCCCTGGCTAGCTGCCAACTTCGCTGCTTTATATTGGTAGTCCAGATCCACTTTACGCTGAGCTGCAAGGGAACCTGCCTGTTTGCGGGTAGTGCCCAGGCACGAGAATAAAAGATCTCCCCTTAGCAAGCTAGCATAGTCATCCAAATGCTCAAAACCGACAATTTGATTCTGCACCTTGGCGCTGGGATGCTCGGCTGGACGCCGGGTAAGGGTGATCACGCTAATTATATGATCGGCATCTGCAAGCTGGTCAACTAACGCCCGGCCAACCAAACCGGTTGCGCCAATAACAATGGCTGTCGCCCCCATAATAATTTCCTTATCCGTTGTAGGTGCTGACTGAGAGACTCAATCACCGCAACTAATTCAATAAGAATCGGTGCGGTTCGTATCTCACCAGCACCCTACATTTTCGATAAAAACCGTAGGGTACCGGTTTGCATGCCCCACGAAGCGTTCAGCGTGGCCCACGAAGTGTTTTGGCCATTGGCTATTGCATGCCCCGTGAAACGCTTTGGGTATTGGGTAGAGTTTACGAACCGCACCAAGCTTTACAGTACCACCAATGCAGAATATTTAATTAATGCCCTGTAACTCCCATTTTCCTCAGCATGCCGGAGCTGCAGAGCCTTTTCGTATTTTACTGCCAGAGACAGTGGTTTTTCGAGGCATCATTAGAAATTTCCGGCGATACATGTTTGAATCCGTTATTCGCGATTAATTAAAGAGGCAATGGATATGCGCTGCAAAATCGAATTGGGAGCTGACTCAACAGCTCCGTATGCGATAGCAATTGCACCTTAAGGGACTACAGACTATGACATTATTACTGGGTGCTCTCTTTCTGGTAGCCGTAGTGGGCTATCTGGCACAAATCACCAACCTTTGTATGGTCCGCGGCGTCAGCGAATGCCTGAAGGGCAACCCTGAATTTCTACTCGCCATCCTGTTTTGCGGTACCTGGATCTGGCTTGCTGCATTAACCTCTCACTTTATCGACGCCCAGCTGCAATTAAAGGTATTCGAGGCCAACCTTTGGTTCGCAATGGGAGGGTTGCTGTTCGGGTTGGGAGCCGCCTTGAATCAGGGTTGCAGCATTTCCACCCTGAGTAGGCTGATGCGCGGCGATTCACAGATGGCCGCCACCCTGATCGGATGGATTATCGGCTGGTTTGTGCTGACCCAATGGCATCCGGATATCCAGGTGGTTGAACTAGCACCGCCTGCGATTGGGACTTACGGATCTCTGCTGGTGTTATCCCTGCTCATTGTTTGCTGGGTTTTGCACGGCGATAAAGCGCGAAAAAAACGCTGGTTCAGCATGATGGGAATAGGACTAATCGCGGGCTTTCTGCTTATTTACGAGCCAAACTGGTCTCCCAGCAGACTACTACGCGATCTGAGCGCCGCTATGACAGATAAGCTTGCAGATAAAGACAACCCGCATTGGCCAGAGCTACCCCGCTACTATTTTTTACTGGCCCTGCTCATCGGCATGTATCTGGCAGCCTGGCGCTGCAAGCATTTTAAGTTTACACCGGCCAGTTGGAGTTCCGCGCTGATCCACTTGCTAGCCGGCACCATGATGGGCCTGGGCGCCTCACTGGCGATGGGTGGCAATGATGCCCAGTTGCTGCTTGCCTTGCCAGTACTTTCCCCAGCAGGCTTTGTCGCTGTTCTCTGCATATTGCTAGGAATTGTACTCGGCCTGAAGATCGGTCAGTTGATACTAACTGTCAGGAAAAACGCAGAGAAACAAATAATTAAATGAGCTGACCTAGCCATTCGAAACCGGCAGCACCAAGTCCATGATTTTGGACTTGGTCCGGTTTAAACTGAATTTTTCACGTAAGTCGCTACGAAACGGACCTAAAGTCCGAAGACAGTCCACTTAACTTACTTCGCAGACTTTCTCAGGTTCTTCAAATAGTTCCTCATCGCCAAGTACCTGCAAGGCTAGCAATAAGGCCTCACCCCTCTCTTTTGCGCTAAATTGAAAGTCCTCTTCAAGTATCGATAGAACTGCGTTTGCCGCTTTTTCATGGTTACACATAATAATTATTCCCTTGTTTTACCCGGCAGATGTTAAGGCAATATTGAAACCAACATCTTCCAGGTAGCCTACAACAAGCTTATTAGGCCTTATCATGGCCTTTGGGTACTGGCTATCGTTAACGCAACAACATGATCGCTCTGAAAGCCTTTTAGAACGGGCATTAATCGCTACTCCTTGGCGTGATTCATGCCAAAGTAAAATACGTGCTGCTTCATATTCTTGATTTTTTCCGGATTCAACACCAGCCGTGACTTGCTAAGTCGAGTGACGTCCTTTTGGACATCTACCCACTCATCGGCACTGCTCAATGTTGTCAGCACACTGCTGGCCCCTTTGGTGTAATAGTGCCCGGGAATAACCACCTTGGGTTGATAGCGTTTCAAGGCACTGTCGACATCCTCGTAACTGAGGATATGCTGTGAGCCGTCGATGTTCATGATCAGTACATCGACATCCTTAAGAACGGCTTCGACATGCTCGGCCGGAAGTGGACGGTTATCCCCCCAATGGGCGATACGGATTCCGCCTGTTTCCACTACCTGAATAAAGTTATCCATATGCAGGAAGTTATTGGGTGGACAGAAGTCCTGATTAAACTCCGCTGCGGCATTGGTCCACTTGTACCAGCCTTTTGACTGGCACATATGCTTATCCGCCAGACCGGTGATCTTCACATCACCCAGCTGATAGTTTCCGGACAGGCGCTCCAGTACCTGAATCGCATGGGGGCGATAAACCGCATCGTGGTCGAAATGAGCGTGGGTGGACAGCACGATATCAACGGGAATCTCAGGAAACTCCTTCGGATACCAGACTCCCCAATAGCCTGAAGGATCATTGCGCCAGGGATCAACCAACACGGTAAGCCCATCTGGCGAAGTGATTTTAAAGGCCATGTGGCCGTAAAAGTCAATCGTCACATCACCGGACTTAGCGGCATCACCGCCCTCCTTCTGGGACTGAATAACCTTGTTATTGTTTTCAGTGAAGGTCCAGGAGCGGGAATCTGCCAGCGACGCTCCGGACAGAAAGCAGCCAAGCAAAGCCGCTGTAGCAAACCTAAGAATTTTTTTGTTTTTATTAGTCATATTAATCTCCATACCCGGCTAGTTGCCGAGAAGCCTTGTTATTGATCTGGCGATCGATCATCGGCAGATCTGACTGGTAGATTCCTAAAATATCGGCACGGCTGAATACCTTGCATGCTAAGACCAAATACTCATCGAACTTTGCGGGTATCAGAATCGATCCAGATAACGACATGGTTGATAACAGCAACGCTGCAGACATCATGTTTGATGGTAGGGAATCGAAGCTGGCTTTAGAATGAGGGTTTTATGGGGTTAAAGTAAGGGGAAATCCCCCTTACTTACAGATTACTGCAAGGTCAGCAAGTAGTTCTTGAGGCTGGTCGCTGAGTTTTTAAGACCAAGTTTGTCGCGAATATTCTGGCGGTGAAAGTCGATGGTGCTTTTTTCAACATACAGCTGATAAGCGATCTCCTTACTGGACTGCCCCTTCTGGATACAGTCAACGATGTTCCGCTCAGTGGGCGTCAGTACTGCCAGTTTTACGCGACCATTGCTACTGACCTGCGCTTCCAGCTGCCGGCATAGTCTATCAACGCAGGCCTGTTGATCAGGATTTAACTGACTTTCTTTCAGCTGCTTCAGCTCGGGTTGAATGCGTTGCTGAATATCACTGACAATCTCGGCCTCCAGTACCTGTTTATCAAGGTCACGCTGGTTCAGCATTACCCGCATAGCAGTATTTATTTCAGCCAGATCGCTGGTACGGGCACGAATTTCAAAATCTTTCTGCTGCAGCGACTGCTCTAACTGCTGCTGCTGCTGTCTGTGCTGCTGATGCAGCTGCGATATAAATTCCAGATCATCGTTAACCAGCGTCTGAAATTGCTCAAGCAGTTCGCGGGATTGAATCGCGCGTTGATTCTCATAGGTATCCAGTACGCAGATAGTGCCGAAAGGCTCGTTGTCTGGCCAACTCAATGGATAACCCAGATAAAAAGACAGCCCATGTTCCAGATCCGGACTATTTTTCCAACGCTCGCTTGCTCTGGCGTCAGGAACCAGCAAGGGTCGTTGCTGGCTGATCACCTGCTCACAGTAGAGGTCAGGATTACGGGGACAGCGTTCATTGGGCGAAAAGGGGTTATCCACTGTATTACTGCGAATAAGCATTTCGATATCGGATTGTCGTAGCCGCGCAATCAACGCCGCCGGGGTGTCGGTAATATGTCCCAGTAAATCGACAATACGCTGCCACCTGCCCAGCATGGCATCAGGTACTGCAGGTTTGTTCTGCTTATCCATCAAAGTCCCCCTTCCCGTTAGTCTACATTGCCATTAAACACCCTTGTGATAACAGGGTTCAATATGGACATGCATATTTAGTACTCAACAGGAAAGACAAGAGGGGCTGGAGTATTACATCAACTATGGACAACTACCCTGTTACGGAGGAAAACTTTGCTACAGAAACTTCTATTCCAGAGTGTTTTCAGCGTTTAATTATCAACTCTTTAGCGGATAAACAGTTTACCCCTTTAATACGATCAAAAAGAACTGAGAAAACAGAAATCCAGGCAATCGACATGTGAGATAAAAATGACAGCATTCACACAGCCTATCAGGCTTTATATAGTCAAAGATAAGTTTTTTATGCGCTAGCTGCACAATAATATTCACATAGAAATCAGCTAGCTCCGCGCAGATAGCCCCCTGTGGGTGGGCTGTTGGTACAGCCTGATTTCAATCTGAGTGAATCTGCATCGCTGCCATCTTTGCGATAAATTCTAAACTCTTTTTCGGGGGTAAAGCGCGCATAAATATAGGAGTTGAAGCCCGCTTTGTCATAATACTCCTTAGGCGGTTGCAACGGCTCAAACTCATACAGCTCACCCTCAGATTTAACCCGCAGACAATCGAAATCATACGTCTCTTCGCGTGTTTCACCTGCGCCAATCGTTGACACATGCCCTGAAGCATAGAGGATAGAAATATCCGCTGCGGTAGTATTGGTCACCGCTACCTTGACGGTCGAGGGGCACCCACTCAACGCCAGACAGAGAACAATTGTTGAAACAGTAAGAGTGACACGAGTATGCATTTGAAACCTCCTGTGTTGCAGTGACGGGTTTCCATACTCATTGTAGTTGAACAACGAAACTTAAGTGCCAGACAGCCCTATAGCAGGCTAAAGCTTAGCCAGTTGCGATGCCGTGGTTGTGCTGAAATCAGACAAAAAAAAGCGGATCAGTTGCCTGATCCGCATAAAGGTTTCACTTTTACAGGTTCGCTAAAAAGCGAGATAGACTCTTAACAACCCTGTCCACACAACTAAACAGAGCTCACACAACAGTAAAAGCCTATCCTAATTTCCAGCGAGGAAATCTGGGGCAGAGTAATGCTTAAATCCAGCATCACCCTGCCCCTGGTCATAGACTAATTACGCGTCACGGTAAGAGTCGATGCTTGGGCAAGAACAGATAAAGTTACGATCACCGTATACGTTGTCGATACGGTTGCTCATAGGCCAGAACTTGTTCTCACGGGTTGCAGTATTCGGGAATACCGCCTCCTCACGGCTGTATGGACGATCCCATTCAGCGCTCATCACATCAGACTGAGTATGTGGCGCCCGGCACAGCGGGTTGTTATCCGCAGGCCATACACCACTCTGAACTTTTTCGATCTCCTCACGGATCTGAATCAGGGCCTCGACGAAACGATCGATCTCAGCCTTGGACTCGGATTCAGTCGGCTCGATCATCAGCGTACCCGCTACCGGGAATGACATAGTCGGCGCGTGGAAACCGTAGTCCATCAGACGCTTGGCAATATCTTCTTCAGATACACCGGACGCTTCCTTCAGAGGACGGATATCAATGATGCACTCGTGAGCAACTTTATTGTTGCGACCGCGATACAGCACCGGGTAGTGTGCCGCCAGCTTTTCAGTCATGTAGTTGGCATTCAGGATTGCCAGCTCAGTGGAACGCTTCAGACCTGATTTACCCAGCATTTTGCAGTATGCCCAGGTAATTGGCAGAATCGCACCACTACCGTATGGCGCAGCAGCTACCGCACCGTTATCAGAGCTGACCACACCGCTTGCATTAACCTTGTGACCCGGCAGGTAAGGTGCCAGATGGCTCTTAACACCGATAGGACCAACACCTGGACCACCGCCACCGTGTGGGATAGCAAAGGTTTTGTGCAGGTTAAGGTGAGATACATCAGAACCGATAACACCCGGCTTGGAAATACCTACCTGAGCGTTCATGTTGGCACCATCCATGTACACCTGACCACCATACTTGTGGATCAGATCACAGATTTCAACAATCTCTTCCTCATACACACCGTGGGTGGATGGGTAGGTGATCATCAGCGCGGACAGATTGTCTTTATGCTGCTCAGCTTTAGCACGCATGTCGGCAACATCAACGTTTCCGTTTTCGTCGCACTCAACGATGACAACTTTCAAACTCATCATCGCAGCAGAAGCAGGGTTAGTACCGTGTGCAGAAGATGGAATCAGACAGATATCACGATGACCTTCACCGTTGGCTTCCTGATACTTGCGGATTGCCAAGAGACCCGCGTATTCACCTTGCGCACCGGAGTTAGGCTGCATGGATACGTTGTCGTAACCGGTAATTTCTACCAGCATCGCTTCCAGCTCGTTGATCATATTCAGGTAACCCTGAGTCTGATCCGCCGGGGCGAATGGGTGGATGTTGGCAAATTCAGGCCAGGTAATCGGAATCATTTCAGCTGTCGCATTCAGCTTCATGGTGCAAGAACCCAGTGGGATCATGCCATGAACCAGAGAGTAGTCTTTATTCTCCAGTTTCTTCAGATAGCGCAGCATATCGGTTTCGCTGTGATAGCTGTTGAACACCGGGTGCGTCAGGACGGCATCTTCACGGCGCATCTCCGCAGTGATACCAGTAGTGGCACCGGCAGTGATCTGGGCATCCAGATCAGCAACATTCAGGCCGTGACCTTCACCCAGGACAACATCAAACAACTGTGCAACATCGGCTGCTTTAGTTGTTTCATCCAGAGCGATGCCCAGCTTATCCTGACCGATCAGACGCAGGTTGCAACCAGCATCCAGCGCACGCTGATTAACAACCGCCTGGGTTTCAGGCAGGCTGAGTGTCAAGGTATCGAAATACGTATCGTTAAGCTCAACGCCTTTGGATTTCAGGCCATTGCCAAGAATAGCCGTCAGACGATGAACCCGCTCGGCGATGGTCTTAAGACCCTCAGCACCGTGGTATACCGCATAGAAAGAAGCCATATTGGCCAGCAGTGCCTGCGCGGTACAGATGTTAGACGTAGCCTTCTCACGACGGATGTGCTGCTCACGGGTCTGCATCGCCATACGCAGTGCCGGCTTGCCATTCGCATCGATAGATACACCGATGATACGGCCAGGTACAGAACGCTTCAGTTTTTCACTGGCAGCAAAGAACGCCGCATGCGGACCACCAAAGCCCATTGGTACACCGAAGCGCTGTGAGGTACCCAGCACGACATCGGCACCCAGCTCACCCGGTGATTTCAGCAGCATCAGTGCCAGCAGGTCTGTTGCAACAGCAACCATCGCCTTCTGGCCTTTAGCTTTTTCGATCAATGCTTTCAGATCGCTGATATCGCCGTAGCTGCTTGGGTATTGCAGCTGTACGCCGAACGCGTCACAAGCATCCAGATCAGTCAGCGGGTTACCTACAACCACGTCATAGCCGAAGTATTCAGCACGGGTCTTGATAACGTCGATAGTCTGCGCGTGCACATCATCGGCAACAAAGTAAGTGACGCTCTTCTTGCGATTAGAACGCTTACACAATGTCATCGCTTCTGCTGCTGCAGTTGCTTCATCCAGCAGGGAGGCGTTTGCCAGATCCATACCGGTCAGGTCCATCACCATCTGCTGATAGTTCAACAATGCTTCAAGACGGCCCTGGGCGATCTCTGGCTGGTAAGGTGTATACGCTGTGTACCATGCAGGATTTTCCAGCACGTTACGCAGGATTACATTAGGCACCAGGGTATTGCTATAGCCCATACCGATATAGGATTTGTTCACCACGTTCTGGCTGGCCAGCTGCTTCAGATAAGCCAGTGCATCAGTTTCGGTGACACTGTCATCCATATCCAGTGCATCATCCAGACGGATGGAATCGGGAACTGTTTGGGTAATCAGTTCATTGAGGGAATTAACGCCCAGTTCAGACAGCATTGCTTGTGTCTGCTCAGCATCAGGGCCTACATGACGACGGGTGAAATCACCGGTCTGCTCAAGATCACTCAGTGTGCGAGTTTCTACTGCCATAACAATAACCTGTTGTTACACGACTCGACCCGAAACTTTATACATTGTACCTATACGGCTTTCCAATGTGGTTTCCAGTCGAATATAGTTAAAGGGTGCGAAGCGGTCCTGCACGACCGCTTCGCGTTTGCGAAAAAAGATCTGATCGGGGGACAGTGATACCAGTTTAGCCCTTAAAGTGAGGGGGTGCCCAAACTGGTATCAGCTATGATCAGGCCTCTTCTGCAATCGTTGCTGCGTATGCGTTTGCATCCAGCAGCTTATCCAGCTCTTGAGCATTAGCCAGTTTGATCTTAACAATCCAGCCGCCTTCAAACGGCTCGCTGTTTACTGTTTCCGGCTCATCTTCCAGCGCTTCGTTGATCGCAACAATTTCACCGCTAACAGGTGAATAGATATCGGATGCCGCTTTTACAGACTCAACCAGAGAGAACTCTTCACCGGCTTCAACTTCACGGCCAACTTCTGGCAGCTCAACAAAGACCACATCACCCAGCAGCTCCTGAGCGTGCTCAGAGATACCCATAGTGACAGTGCCGTCACCGTTATCCACAACCCATTCATGGCTTGGTGCAAAACGGTAGTTAGATGGAATGCTCATAATTATTATCCTTCAATTCTTTTAACTAGTTTTAACGGTATAGAGGGAATTTCTTGCACAGCTCGGCCACTTGAGTTTGGACCTGCGCTTCAACTTTGGAGTTGTCTTCGGGATTAGCCACCAGACCATCCAATACATCACTGATCAGATTACCGATCAGACGGAACTCTTCAGAACCAAAGCCACGGGTGGTGCCAGCAGGTGTACCCAGACGGATACCGGAAGTAACCATCGGCTTTTCAGGGTCGAACGGGATACCGTTCTTGTTACAAGTGATGCCGGCACGCTCCAGTGCTGCATCAGCTGCATTGCCTTTCAGGCCTTTAGGACGCAGGTCGACCAACATCAGGTGAGTATCGGTACCGCCGGTTACGATGTCGCAACCACGCTCAACCATTACTTCAGCCAGTACCTTTGCGTTCTCAACTACACGCTCGATGTAGGTTTTGAACTCTGGACGCAACGCTTCACCGAAAGCAACTGCCTTAGCTGCGATGATGTGCATCAACGGGCCACCCTGCAAACCAGGGAATACAGCAGAATTAATCTTCTTGCCGATATCCAGGTTGTTGGACAGGATAATGCCGCCGCGCGGACCACGTAGCGTCTTGTGGGTAGTACTGGTTACAACATCCGCGTATGGCAGCGGGCTTGGGTGAAGACCGGTAGCAACCAGGCCGGCGATGTGTGCCATATCAACAAACAGGTAGGCGCCAACTTTATCGGCAATCTCACGGAAACGGGCAAAATCGATTTCACGCGGGATAGCAGAGCCACCGGCGATGATCATTTTAGGCTGACACTCAACCGCCAGCGCTTCAACGGCATCATAGTCGATACGGCTATCGGCTTTAGATACACCGTACTGCACAGCGTTAAACCACTTACCGGACAGTGCCGGACGTGCGCCGTGAGTCAGGTGACCACCGGCATCCAGGGACATACCCAGTACAGTGTCACCCGGCTGAAGCAGTGCCAGCATAACCGCGCCGTTAGCCTGAGCACCGGAGTGCGGCTGAACGTTTACGAATTCACAGTTGAATAGCTGCTTGGCACGCTCGATTGCCAGGCCTTCCGCCTTATCTGCGTACTCACAACCACCGTAGTAACGGCGGCCCGGGTAGCCTTCCGCGTATTTGTTGGTCAGTACAGTTCCCTGCGCCTGCATAACAGCCTTGGAAACGATATTTTCTGAAGCAATCAGCTCGATCTGCGATTCCTGACGCTCAAATTCTTCATTCACTGCAGACATCAGATCGGCATCTCTTGCTGCCAGATCCTGGGTGAAAAAATCTTCGCAAACACTGTCGTTGCGATATAGATCACTATGACTCATGGTTTTTATTCTCTTTTTAGGTTCAACTACTTAGCTTCAACTAAGAACGAATGAATCAGCAGGCAACTACGTTAACCGCTAGCCCACCTTGAGAGGTTTCTTTATATTTGTCCTGCATATCAACGCCGGTCTGACGCATCGTCTCGATCACCGAATCCAGTGATACGTGATGCTTGCCATCGCCGCGCAGGGCCAGGCGGGCAGCGTTGATCGCTTTTACCGCGCCCATGGTGTTGCGTTCGATACAGGGCACCTGTACCAAGCCGCCAATCGGGTCACAGGTGAGACCCAAATTATGTTCCATTCCGATCTCAGCAGCATTTTCAACCTGCAGGACAGTACCACCCATAACTGCACAAAGCGCACCAGCAGCCATTGAGCAGGCGACACCGATCTCACCCTGACAGCCGACTTCGGCAGCAGAGATAGAGGCGTTCTTTTTATACAGCATGCCGATCGCAGCAGAGGTCGCCAGGAAATCAAAAATGCCCTGTTCATTAGAACCCGGCACAAAACGATCATAATAAGCCAGTACCGCAGGAATAACACCGGCAGCGCCATTGGTCGGCGCGGTTACCACACGACCACCGGCAGCATTTTCTTCATTGACTGCCATCGCATACAGGTTGATCCAGTCCATTACGGTCAGCTGATCTTTTAGGGATGCTTCAGGGTTGTTCTTCAGCTCTTCGTACATTTGATGGGCACGACGTTTGATATGCAGTCCACCAGGCAGCTCGCCTTCTTCACCGCAACCACGCTTGATACAACGATCCATCACCTGCCAAATGCTGCGAAGACGATCTTTCAGTTCGTCTTCGGTGTGCCAGTGCAGTTCATTTTTCTGCACCAGCTCAGCGATAGTCATACCGTGCTCTTCGCACAGTTCCAGCAGTTCCACACCCGTATTGAAGTGATAAGGCAGTTTAAATGCTGGCTCTGCTTTCTTATCGGTATCAGCCTCGGCATCACTCAGCACGAAGCCGCCGCCAACAGAGTAGAAGATGCTGTCATGCAGCACGATGCCAGCAGCATCAAATGCCTGAAAACGCATACCGTTAGGGTGTTTTGGCAGAGATTCGCCAAAGTTGAATGGCAGG
This sequence comes from Amphritea sp., assembly GCA_036960915.1. GTDB lineage: Bacteria > Pseudomonadota > Gammaproteobacteria > Pseudomonadales > Balneatricaceae > Amphritea. Next base: position 1,534 of record JBALVQ010000020.1, on the reverse strand, counting down.
TGTTCTTCCTGCACGAAAGGAATCAGGCGTTCACCTGCCAGATTAAGCTGACCGGTCTGCTGAATTTGTTCGATATAGCGAGGCACCATATCCGGGTCAACCAGATCCGGTTTTTCACCCATCAGGCCGATCATCACCGCAACATCGGTTGCATGGCCTTTGCCGGTCATTGCGAGGGAACCGTACAGGCCCACTTTTACAGTGGCAACCTTATCCAGCTCACTACGCTCTTTCAGCTCATCAAGGAAACGGTTGGCTGCAACCACAGGCCCAACAGTGTGAGAGCTTGATGGCCCGATACCTACTTTATAGAGATCAAAAATACTTAATGGCACGCTACCAACTCCACAGCGGTATATCCGCTTTTCTTATTATCAGTATTGCCGTGTATCGCCTGGCGGTACACAACACCTGGAGCACAAATCCGGGTACTGAGTTAGACACAAGATTGATCAATTAATCAGCAACTGAGTTTCAGATTAACAGCGACTTTTCCCAAAATCAACAAAAAGTTTCTTATCGGAAACATTATTTCTTTTTACCGCCATTTTGCTCTCAAAACACACTTTCTTTCCAACAACAGCCCTGTTGTGTACTATTGTATGTAGTAAATAGCCTCTAATTACTTGATAGATCAGCCTTTTGATTAGGTTGTACAGCCCGTGAAGCAGCATACCGAACTCTACCGGTCGCTACGCTCTGCTCTATGGGTCGTTATTAAACATCTCCTGATCCAGCGATTGGGGTATAACTACTAATCGGCTAGATCCTTCCCGAAAAGGAAGGGGTAAAATACAACAAGTGCCTATTGGCTTTCGAAAACAACCTTGTAAAAGCAGCTTCAACGGAGCGATCCAATGTCCGACAAACCATCATTTCTTCATCCCGACCAGCCTCTGGAGGTTACCCGCGATAACTCTGAAGCTATTGTGGAGCCGCTTGAGCTTGGCAAACGGGTACGGGAAATTCGGTTGAGTCAAAACCTGACACTGGAAGAAGCCAGCAAACTGACCGGACTGGCTCGATCCACCCTTTCAAAAATAGAGAATGAACAGATCTCGCCTACCTTTACCGCGGTAAACAAGCTTGTAAAAGGACTGGGAATCGATATCCCCCAGCTGTTCACGCAGCCAACCAAGAAGGCACCTGGCAGTGGAGGTCGCAGGGACATTACCCGCAAGGGAGAAGGCAAGCCGCACCCTACGCCTACCTATGAACATGAGATGCTGGCAACCCAATTATCCAGCAAAAAGATGATCCCGTTCAAAACCACGGTACGCACCCATTCCTGGGATGAGTATCAAGACTGGGTACGTCATGATGGCGAAGAGCTCCTTTATGTTCTTAGCGGCACCATAATGTTCTATACCGAATTCTATGAACCTATCGAACTGAATACCGGTGACAGCGCCTACTATGATTGCGAGATGGGCCACGCACTGGTCTCAACCAGTGAAGAAGATGCCCAGGTACTTTGGGTAACTGCATAGCCCCTTCTTTCTGACATTCTTTTCATCGCGGTGCCGCCAGCCAT
>JBALVQ010000143.1:0-6700 GCA_036960915.1 Amphritea sp. | reverse complement strand
GCCCTCTGGGTACTGGCCGTTCTATAGCCCGCAGAGAACATAATGGACTTATTCGTAGGTTCCTTAGCTGGTTTTCTCAGCTGAGGTAGAGCTTTTAATCTGCTGAAAAAGCACGCCTGCGATAATTAAAATAAGTCCGATAATTGTTGAAATCATCACCGGTTCGCCGACAATGGCTGCAAGAAGGAGTAATGATAGCGGTGGTGACAGATACACCAGATTGCTTAACTGAGCAGTGTTTGTCGCCAGTCGCATAGCGTTCATCCAGAGCAGAAAAGCAAGGCTCATTTCAAATATGCCAATATAGATACCTCCGGCAATAGCCTCAACGGGGATGGCGCTAAAGCCCTCCTGCCAGAGCATTAATACAGTAAGAATCGGTAGGCTCAGGGTAAAGCATAGCAGCAGACTGGCTATCGCATCCCTTGGCTGGCGGGTGTTGAGAATCCAGTAAGATGCAAAAAATACAGAGCTGCCAAGCGCCATTAGAACGCCGACTGGATTCTGAAAGTGCAATGTCAGCAAGTTCCCCTGGATGGCAATAACCAGCACCCCGAAGTACGCAATGAATACACTAATACCATTACGCAGTGTAAAGCTTTGGCCGAGAAACGGTACTGCCAGTATGCTCAGCACAACCGCCCAGGTGTAATTCAGCGCTTGTGCCTGTTGAGCTGGCAGTTGATCATAGGCAGCGAAAAGAATCAGGTAGTAAAGGGTTGGATTGAGCAGTGACAGGAGCAGAAAATAGCCGGGGGATTTGCACAGATAATCCATAGCCAGAGACAGTTTACCCTGCCAGCCGGCAGCCATACCCAGAACGACACAGCTGGTGGCAACCGCCAGCCACAGCATCTGCAATGGGTTTACTAAGGCGAGGGTCAGTTTAAAGGCGCTGGCGACGGTGGACCACATCAACACGCAGCCCAGCGCCATAAATAGTGCTTTACGGTTCAATAAAGTTTCTTTTAGAAGGGGGCAGCACCCGGCTGAAATCTACAGCAGCTATTACCTACAACAGCTTTGATTCGATATCTTTGACATCCTCCATCACCACAAAGGTACTGGTTTGGGTGACATGCGGCAGGGAGGATATCTTCTCGCCTAAGACTGCCCGGTATGACTCCATATCGGTGGTGCGCACTTTCAATAGGTAGTCGAAATTGGCGGCAATCATATGACACTGTTCTATCTCTGGAATAGCGCGTACTGCGTCATTAAACGCTTTTAAGGCCTTGGTTCTTGTATCGCTCAGGGAAACCTGAACAAAGGCGACATGCTTAGTGCCCAGTTTTTTCTGGTCGACTAATGCGATGTAGCCCAGAATATAGGCTTGCTCTTCGAGACGACGCATGCGAATCTGGCAGGGCGTCTTGGAGAGTCCAACACGTGATGCCAGTTCGGTAACGGTGATACGGGCGTTTTTCTGGAGCTCGCGCAAGATAGCCAGATCCAATTTGTCCAAATTATCCATGTTGAAGTTATTTTATAGTTGTTAGTTTGTTTTTATGTTGTGTCTAAAAAGGATAAGGCTATAAAACATAAAAATACAGAGAAAAAGACTTCAATCTTTTACATATACTGTGCAATTAGCTGATAAGTCTATGAAATCCCGCCTGTTCCTGTAGGTATATGGCGGTTAAAGATCTGGCAAGTGATGTGGGCCATCAAGCTGGGCCTGTCCTGTCAGATGCAAGGGAAAAAATAATAAAAGGCGCTCAGTGCCTGGTATTTACTATTTGGAGTCACTTCACATGCATGATTTAGTTGGCCTTTCCAAACCGCAGATTCTTGATCTGCTAACCGAAAAACTCTGTGCTCAGGTTAAGAAGCCCCTGACACAATCGATGGCCCTGTTTACCGAACAGTTTTTCAGTGTTTCTGCACCCGAAGAGTTGCGTCGCCGCTCACTGGATGATCTCTATTCAACGGCTCTTTCCTACTGGCAGGCTATTCAAACCTACGATGTTTCCAAACCGGAAGTGCGGGTTTTTAATCCGGATTACGAACAGTATGGCTGGCACTCAAATCACACGATAATTCAGATTCATAACGTCGATATGCCGTTCCTGGTCGATTCTGTACGGATGGAGTTGAACCGGCGTGAATTGGCTATCCACGGCGTCAATAACTGTGTGCTGGCGGTTGAGCGCACGGCAGCCCACAAGTTAAAAGGGATGAAAAGTGCCAAGGAACGCAGTGAAAAATCACGGGTTGAATCGGTAGTCTATCTGGAAGTTGATCGTCACTCCGATCAGGCGGTGCTGGATGAGTTACGTCAGAGTCTGATGGCTGTGCTTGCTGATGTACGGGCCGTCGTCGAAGATTTTTCCTTGTTGACGCAGAAGGTTCAGGACCTTAAAGAGGAACTGCACCAGCGTGATGCTAATAACCCTGAGATTAAAGAAACCCGTAAGTTGATGGACTGGCTGCTGGATGAACACTTTATATTCCAGGGCTATGAAGAGATCGAGTTTCGCCAGACTAAAAAACAGCTTGAAGCCGTCAGTATTAAAGAAACCCGCCTGGGTACTCAGCGCCAGAATGGCGATGACAAAGTCTACCGCCTGAGTGAGGCGGAGCAACAGTTTGTTCTCGAGCCGCGTTTAATCATGTTCAGTAAGGACCGTGAACGCTCCAAGGTGCATCGCCCGGCTTACCGTGATCTGATTATCATCAAACGCTTTGATGCCAAGGGTAAAGTAATCGGTGAGTGCCGTTTCTACGGTTTGTACACCTCTTCGGTATTTATCATCAATCCGCTGCGTATTCCGGTGGTGCGCCACAAGTTGCTTGAGATCTTGTCAAATTGCGGTTTTGAACCCGGTGGCCACAGTCATAAGTCTCTGGTACAGATCCTCACAGACATGCCCCGTGAAGAGTTGATCCTTGCCGATACGGATGATCTGAAGCAGACCAGCTTCGGTATCTTCAATTTACAAGAGCGTCGTAAGGCCTGTTTGTTTGTCCGCCAGGATGCCAGTAAGCGATTCTATTCCTGCCTGTATTACATTCCACGGGATCTGTATACCACCTCGTTGCGTAACAAAGTGCACAAGCTGTTGAATGATAGCTTTCAGGCGGTCGATTCGGAAGTTTCAGCGCAAACCTCCGAATCGATTCTGTCGCGTGCTCATTTCGTGCTCTATGTTGATCCACAGCAGGCGAACGAAGTGGACATCAGTACTGTCGAAGCCCGGATTATGGAAATGTCCCGTTCCTGGGATGATGATTTGCAGGCTAGCCTGATTGAAACCTTTGGTGAAGAGCAGGGCAGTCGTTACGTCAACAGCTTCCGTGGCGCTTTCACCGCGTCTTATGCGGAGACGTTCTCTACCGGAAATGCTGTGTATGATATTCAGCATATAGCCAGCCTGAAATCTGACAATGATATCGCCATGAGTTTCTATCGCTCATTTGAAGAATCATCAGGCATCCTCAAGTTTAAACTGTTCAGTGCTGAACAGCAGCTGGTACTGTCTGAGGTTATTCCGGTATTGGAAAATCTTGGTCTGCGAGTGCTGAGTGAGCATCCTTATAAAGTTCGCAGTCGCGATGGTAAGGATTACTGGATCAGTGATTTCCGTGTCAGCTATGGCAAGCAGGCCGCGATAGAGCTGGATCAGATTAAGCCCATCTTGCAGGAAGCATTTGCCAAGGTGTGGGAAGGCCACGCAGACAGTGATAAATTCAATCGCCTGGTTATCGCAGGTAACCTGAACTGGCGTGAAGTCGCCATGCTGCGTGCTTACGCGCGGTATGTTAAACAGTTGCGTTTCGGCTACAGTCAGTCGTTCCTGGCGGATGTGCTGGTGCGTAACGTGGCGCTGAGTAAGCAACTTGTTGAGTTGTTCCGTTGCCGATTCCAGCCCGATACTGATTTTGATCTTGCCCGTGAAGAACAGATAGAGAGAAGCCTTCTGGATGCCCTGGAAGGGGTGGCAAGCCTGGATGATGATAAGATCCTGCGCCGCTTCCTGATAGTAATCAAAGCAACACTGCGGACTAACTTCTATCAGAAACAGGCAAACGGTGATGACAAGGCATACTTCTCCTTTAAGATCGATTCAGAATCTATTCCGGATATTCCAAAGCCGAAGCCAAAGTTTGAAGTGTTTATTTACTCGCCGCGGGTTGAGGGTGTGCATTTGCGGGCCGGCAAGGTCGCCCGTGGTGGCTTGCGCTGGTCTGATCGGATGGAGGATTACCGTACCGAAGTGTTGGGACTGGTAAAAGCGCAACAGGTGAAGAACTCGGTGATTGTACCGGTCGGCGCCAAGGGCTGCTTTATCTGTAAGAACATGCCAGAGTCTGGTACGCGTGAACAGATCCAGGCTGAAGGTATTGAATGCTATAAGACATATATCAGAGCGTTGCTGGATATCACCGATAACCTGGTAGGTGGCGAAGTGGTTCACCCGCAGGATGTGAATCGCCACGATGAGGATGACTTCTATCTGGTAGTTGCCGCGGATAAAGGTACAGCCACGTTCTCGGATATTGCTAACGGAATTGCTGAAGACTATGGCTTCTGGTTGGGGGATGCATTTGCCTCCGGCGGTAGTCAGGGTTACGACCACAAGGGTATGGGTATCACGGCGCGTGGTGCCTGGGAGTCAGTCAAGCTGCACTTCCGTGAGAAGGGCCTGAATACCCAGGCTGAAGAGTTCACAGTCATTGGTATCGGCGATATGGCTGGTGACGTCTTTGGTAACGGTATGCTGTTGTCCGAGACGATCAGTCTGGTGGCTGCCTTCAACCATATGCATATCTTTATCGATCCGAATCCGGATGTTGCCAAAACCTATGTCGAGCGTAAGCGGATGTTTGAGCTGCCTCGTTCAAGCTGGTCCGATTATGACACCAGCCTAATCAGTAAGGGCGGTGCTATTTTCTCGCGTAGCTCCAAGTGGATCGATATATCGCCGCAGATGAAAGCCCGCTTTGGAATCGAAGCTGATCGTCTGGCACCGAATGATCTGCTCAATGCCTTGCTGAAAGCGCCGGTTGATATGATCTGGAACGGTGGTATCGGCACTTATGTGAAAGCCACTCAGGAAACTCACGCAGAAGTTGGCGATAAGGCCAATGACAGCTTGCGTGTCAACGGCCATGAACTGCGCTGCAGAGTGTTGGGCGAGGGCGGTAACCTTGGCTTTACACAGCTGGGGCGGATCGAGTTTGCCCTCAACGGCGGCTCGTCAAATACCGACTTTATCGATAATGCCGGTGGCGTCGACTGTTCGGACCATGAGGTTAATATCAAGATCTTGCTGAACGAGCTGGTCAGCCAGGGTGATATGACCGTTAAGCAACGCAACCAGTTGCTGCGTGACATGACCGATGATGTGTCGGATCTGGTACTGAAGAACAACTACCGTCAGGCGCAGGCACTGAATATTGCCGAGCTTCATGCTCGCGAGACCATGGATGACTATATACGTCTGATCCGGAGTCTGAAAAAGGAGGGCAAGCTGGATCCCGCTCTGGAGTTCCTGCCAACTGAGAAAGAGCTGTTGGCTCGACGTGAGCAAGGCCTGAGCTTTACTCGACCAGAGCTGTCGGTGCTGATCTCTTATGCCAAGATTGAGCTGAAACAGGGGTTGATCAATTCCTGGATTACCGAAGATGCCAGTTTCTCCAGAGAGATGGAAACGGCATTCCCAGAGCGGTTGCTCAAAGAGTATCCGGAAGCGGTACGCAATCACCGTCTGCGACGTGAGATTACTGCCACCCAGATCGCTAATGATCTGGTTAATCGCATGGGTATTACCTATGTAAATAATATGCGCACGGCAACGGGCCTTGAATATAGTCAGATTGCTGCAGCGTACCTGATTACCCGTGAGATCTACGATGTCGACTCCATGTGGCAGGAAGTAGAATCGCTGGATTATCAGATACCTGCCGATGTCCAGGTTGCCATGATGCGGGATATGATCCAGCTGGTAACCCGGGGTAGTCACTGGCTGTTGCGTCAGCGCCGTGATGATCTGGATCTGGATCGCTGCCTGAAAGCCTATAAGCCTTCGATTGAGCGAGTTGTTTCCAGTTCTGAGGAGATCCACACCACCGTTCCTGCTAACCGTCTTGAAGAGAAGTACCAGGCGTACCTGGCAGCAGGTGTGACGGATCGACTGGCTGCCTTTGCAGCAGCCACCGATAGCCTTTATTGGTTGCTGGATGTTATCGATGTCTCTACCGAGCTGAATGAAGATGTTAGTACGGTGGCTCAGGCCTACTTTAATCTGGGGACCTCTCTCAATCTGGTCTGGCTGGATCAGCAGATCAGAGAATTCAAGGCTACCAACCATTGGCAGGCATTGGCGAGGAGCAGTTATAGGATCGAGCTGGATACACATCAGCGATTGCTGACTTCGAGAGTGTTGAGCGCCGGTGAAACCGGTAGCAGTGTTGAGGAGCGTTTGACCCATTGGCAGCAGACTAACAGTTCAATGCTGAATCGCTGGCACAATACGCTACAGGACATTCAGAATACCAAGCTGATCGACTGCGCGATCTTCTCGGTGGCTTTGAGTGTTTTGCTAGAGTTGTCTTAACGCTACAGTCGTAAACCTGATACAGCGGTTAGTAATATCCAGGGATGTTACTAACCGCTTTTTTGTGTCTGTTAAATACAAATATCTATCTAGGAGCCTGTCGGACTTAACACTAATCTACTGCGGAAAAGTCGAATTTG
>JBALVQ010000019.1:53117-67916 GCA_036960915.1 Amphritea sp. | reverse complement strand
GAGCAGTTGGCTTTTAACCAATTGGTCATAGGTTCGAATCCTATACGACCCACCAACTTCCCACGTAATGTGGAGTGCCTGTGGCAGGCATCAATCAGCCTCAAATGCTGGGTCGTTAGCTCAGTTGGTAGAGCAGTTGGCTTTTAACCAATTGGTCATAGGTTCGAATCCTATACGACCCACCAGCTGATGAGTGAAAGAAATTTGCAATTAAAAAGGAGCGCATATTGTGCTCCTTTTTTGTTTCTGAATTTTCAAGTGAATGCTGTTTAACCGGCGGTGGAAATTCGGATAATTTGTGGTTGCAAAAGTCCTATGCGCAGGCGTGAGCATGATATAATATTCTCCTGCTTCAACTGAGTTATGTTTTTCTTACCAGAACAAGAAATTTGCCAATGCTAACAAAACAAGACTTTTCAGATCGTATCCTGGTTCAGGAGTACTTTGCCAAACAGCATCTGCCCTCTGTAATCGATCAGCTAGAGCTGGAAGACTATAAAAATCGGATTAAGCAACTTCTGATTGAGAAGGATGCTTGTTTGGTGGCGCATTATTATACCGACGATATTCTGCAGGAATTGGCAGATGAGACCGGGGGCTGTGTATCCGATTCGCTGGAGATGGCACGCTTTGGCAATAATCATCCTGCCAAAACGCTGATTGTTGCCGGCGTGCGTTTCATGGGTGAGACCGCCAAGATTCTCAATCCGGAAAAGCGTGTATTGATGCCGACTCTGGATGCAAACTGCTCCCTGGATCTGGGTTGTCCTGCCGATGAGTTTAGCGCTTTCTGTGATGCGCACCCCGATCATGAAGTGGTGGTGTATGCCAATACCTCTGCGGCAGTGAAAGCACGCGCGGATTGGGTGGTAACTTCCGGAATAGCGTTGAAAGTTGTTGAACATTTAGCCGATCAGGGTAAGAAAATTATCTGGGCGCCGGATAAGCATCTTGGTGAATATGTCCAGAAACAGACCGGCATTGAGATGCTGATGTGGGATGCGGCTTGTATCGTGCATGAGGAGTTCAAGGCAAAAGGCCTGATTGACTTGAAGAAGGTGTATCCAGAAGCGGCGATTCTTGTGCATCCCGAGTCACCTGATCCGGTAGTGCAACTGGCGGATGTGGTCGGTTCGACTACGCAGATTATTAATGCCGCTAAAGAGTTGCCAAATAAACAGTTTATCGTTGCCACGGATCGGGCAATCTTTTACAAGATGCGTCAGGTAGCTCCTGATAAAGAGTTTATCGCAGCGCCAACAGGCGGGGAAGGAGCAACCTGCCGCAGTTGTGCTCACTGTCCCTGGATGGCTATGAACGGCTTGGAAAATGTGCTCAGTGCGTTGGAAAACGGTACCGATGAAGTCGTTATCGATCCAGGTTTAATCGATGATGCGCGTCGTCCCTTACAGCGGATGCTTGATTTCGCCGCCGAAATGAATCGCTGATACACAATCAAATATGAAAAAGCCTGCTAAATGCAGGCTTTTTTATGTACAGGATGTACGGTATGTCGCGGGCACACGGATGTGCAGGAGCGAGCTATGTACAGGATGTACGCCTCTCTAAAAAGAAAGGGGGCGGGCACACGGATGTGCAGGAGCGAGCTATGTACAGGAATTCTCTAACAGGATCAGGGCTCTTTAAAAAATAAAGGGTCGCGGGCGGGCGCAGGGATGGTTAAGAGTTGCGCTTGTCCACCATATAAGTACCGTAACCGGTCGCTACCAGTTTTTCGCCAACATGCACGTCGGTACGCATTTTTACGCGGCCGCGTCTCTGATCGATTTCCTCAATAGTGCCTGTTGCTTTTGCAGTATCGCCAATATGTACCGGCGCCTTGAATTTTATCTGCTGCTCTATATAGATGGCTCCGGGACCAGGCAAGCGAGTGCCAGCAACGGTCGAGATTAAGGCTGCACAGAACATACCGTGAACTATGCGTTGCTTAAATGGTGTTGTTGCTGCGTACTCGCTGTTGATATGAATCGGATTATTATCACCGGAAATACCGGCAAACATGTAAACATCCGCTTCAGAGATGGTCTTGGCATAGGAGGCGCTCATGCCCACTTCCAGATCTTCCAGATAGTAGCCGTGCAATTCATCCATTCGTTATATCCTCGTAATCAGGGTTTACGCGTATTAATAGGCCGAAAGTATCAAGTGAATGGCCCAAATAATTTGTTTCTCTATGCTAATATAGGTATAAACCCTTATGCAAGAGATCGCCGCTCAATACATTCAAATATGTTTTGCTAAGTAAAACATGGTTGTGTTGCAGTGCGATAGCATTAAAACAAAATTGTTTGTTACCGCTTGGGAAACTATCTGGCTGAAACAGAGAGAAGATGGATCATGGCTGAATATAAAGCACCCGTTAAAGAGATGAATTTTGTACTTGAGCATATTGCGGATATGCCTGCTCTGGCGCAACTGTCAGGCTACGAAGAAGCATCGCCGGATATGGTGGCGGCGATTCTGGAGGAAGCTGGACGAGTATCGGGTGAAGTCCTGTCTCCGTTAAATGTTGTTGGTGATGAGACGGGTGTGCGTCTTGAGGGTAAAGAGGTGCCGACTCCTGATGGCTTCAAGGAAGCTTATCAGCAATATGCAGAAGGTGGCTGGGGGTCCTTACAGTTTGATCCCGAGTATGGTGGCCAGGGACTGCCATACGCGCTTTCCATCCCGGTGATGGAGATGTGGCAGGCGGCGAATATGGCGTGGGGCTTGTGCCCATTGCTTTCACAAGGAGCAGTAGAGGCAATTGATGCCAGTGCCAGTGATGCGCTGAAGCAAGCATATCTGCCGAAGATGATTAGTGGTGAATGGACCGGAACTATGAATCTGACCGAGCCAGGTGCCGGCTCAGATCTTTCCGTGGTGCGTAGTAAGGCAGAGCCTGCTGGCGATCATTACCTGATTAAAGGGCAAAAGATATTTATCACCTGGGGTGAGCACGATATGGCGGATAATATCGTTCACCTTGTTTTAGCGCGCTTGCCAGGAGCACCTGAAGGCGTGAAAGGGATTTCACTGTTTCTGGTACCGAAGTTTCTGGTTAACAGCGATGGATCGCTGGGTGATCGTAATGATTGTGCTGCGGTATCCCTGGAACACAAACTGGGCATTCATGCCAGTCCAACCTGTGTCATGTCCTTTGGCGATAACGACGGTGCTATTGGTTATCTGGTGGGGGAAGAGGGCAAAGGCCTGGCATGCATGTTCAAGATGATGAATAACGCACGCCTGGCTGTTGGCCTGCAAGGTGTTGCAATTTCGGAGCGTGCCTATCAGCATGCACTGGAATATGCCGGTGACCGTACTCAGGGGCGCGCGGTAGGGTTTTCCGAGGCAGGACCTATTTTGCGCCATGCCGATGTGCGGCGCATGTTGTTAACCATGAAAGCGTTGACTGAAGCTGGCCGGGCCATAACCTATGATGCTTGTGCCAGTCTGGATCGTGCGCATCGAGGTGAAGATACCGAGATGCGCAAACAGCATGCTGCTCGGGCAGCTTTACTGACACCAATTGTCAAAGGTTGGTGTACTGAGTACGCGCAGGAAGTAACTTCGCTGGGTGTGCAGATACATGGAGGAATGGGTTTTATCGAAGAAACCGGTGCGGCCCAGCATTTTCGTGATGCGCGTATCCTGCCTATTTATGAGGGTACTAACGGTATACAGGGGCTAGATCTGGTTGGGCGTAAAACGCTGTTTGATGGTGGTCAGGCCTTAACAGCCTTACTTGGCGAGATGCAGGTTGTTGTTGAGCAGTGTCAAGGTTCTCCAACGCATAGGGAGGGTGGTGAACGCTTTGCTGAAGCGGTAGCTGCGCTGGCCTCGTGCCGTGACCTGTTGCTGCAGAAAAACGAACAGGATTCGCAGTTTGCCGCCACCGTCGCTTACAACTTCCTGATGCTAAGCGGTACGGTGTGTGGTGCCTGGGAGTTATTGCGTCAGGCTTTAATTGCCGAGCAGTCCCTGGCGGCTGGAGATACTGATCAGCTATTCCTTAAGGCCAAGCAGCTGACTGCACAGTTCTATATAAGTCAGATATTGCCACGTTATCGCGCTTATGCAGCGCAGGTTGCTGAAGGCAGTGAGGCAGTTATGGCGATGAATGATGAACAGCTGGCGGCGGCATACAGCTAAACCGAAAAGCTAACCAGCATATCAGTGTCGCGGGTAACCTTAGGGGTACCCGTTTTAGTAAGCGTTACCCGTTTTAGTAAGCGTTGCCCGTTTCTGTTACAGATACCTGTTTTAGTTACAGTTGCCGATTATTACTTGCAGTTTTATGCATTGCTGGTAACAATGCCACACAGTTTTTCTGCCTGATCGTTTAGCTTATTCACCGGGACCTTATGGTTACTAAAATTTTAATTACGCTGTTGGTTATAGCGGGTTGCTATCTGTACCTGAAACGTCGTGACTCTAATGCCAGCCAGCAGCGCCAACCGGCGCGTGAACCTATTGCTGAGTCGCAGCCGGTAAAGATGATAGCAGTCCTGTTGCTGGCCTTATCTGTTCTGGCTACGCTCAGTTATGTCGGTTACCGCTGGTACGATAGCCATACATTGCTCGATGTGCGGATTATCAACCCTGAGAATGACAATGAAGTGGTTTATCAGGTGTATAAAGGTGATTTGGATGATCGTAGCTTTACCACTGTTCAGGGGCAGACGGTCAGAATTTCGAACAGTGAGCGCTTGGAAATCAGGCCTGCAGCGCAATAATTGTTTTCTGTGAGTGACTTCTAAAGCAATCTTTATTTACCGCTATAATGAATAGCTAAATAGGGATCTGCGTGAGCCGTATTTTATAATTAATTTGTACGTTTCTTAGTCGCATTAGCTTATCTGCACGATATTATTTTGACTGGCGAGCTTGCTATTCGAATTTGTTGGGCTGTTTTCTTAGGTGACTAAAAAGGATTTTGCATGCTCGACGGCACCAGCATTTTTACTCATAAGATTAAGCCAGATCTGTTTGCCAGCGATGGGCCTTCGAAAAGACTGGCTGAATCCAGCTATCAGTTGCCTGTGTGCTGGATGCTGCTTTTTCAGCAGGATGACCTCCAGCTACAGAAGGTTTACACCAGTGAGGGAGAAGAAGCTTGCCAGTACACTACCCTTATTTGTACTAAGGATCAGGCGCTGGAGCGTTACGCACCCCGTGCAGAGCGTTTTAAGCGTCTGCTGGGACCGCGTTGCGATACGTATTTTGATTACTGGCATCAATACATTCTGCATAATGCCGATGCGTATCTGCACCTGGATGCAACGGCTCTCTGGATGGTCGGCGATGAACAGGCGTACCTTGATAACCTGTTGCTTTGTCTAAGTGGTATTGAATGGCTAATGTCAGATGAAGCCAGATGGCAGCGCTCCTGGCTGGAGTCTATCCCACTGATCGGTCATCTGTTTGATCCTGCGAATGAAGCATTACGCCACAAGGGGCTCAAGCATTTGCTAATGCAAAGCGGGGTGCTGGATGCCCACGGCGGTATCTACATCGATAAGGTCGTTTTGCAGGGTAATATATAACTGCTTTAATAAGGAAATATTTGTATAGTGGCTGCTCCTGATGCCGCTCATTTTTTATGGACAGCTTAAATGAACCGCAACGTAATACTACTTTCGCTCTGCCAGGCATTGCTGACTACCGGTAATGTTCTGCTGATCTCGGTAAATGCCCTGATCGGGCACGAGATGGCGCCTGCTGTTTCGCTGATCACCTTGCCCGTTGCACTGCAATTTGTTGGCTTGATGATGGCAACCGTTCCGGCATCATTAGTCATGGCGCGTATTGGTCGCAAGAATGGCTTCTACCTGGGTAACAGTATCGGCATTATTGGGGCGTTCTGTTGTATCGTAGCGCTGAATTCGATGCACTTTTATCTATTTTGTCTCGGCACATTTTTATTGGGGATCGGTATTGGTTTTGGCACCTTATATCGATTCGCAGCGGTTGAAGCCTGCCCGGATTCACAGAAGAGCAGAGCAATTTCGCTGGTAATGGCTGGTGGTGTGATTGCCGCCGTTATTGGGCCTAATCTGGCTATCAGCAGTCGCCATTGGATGCAGGACAGTCTTTTTAGCGGTGCGTTTATAGGCCTGCTGGGTCTTTACATACTGGCTTTGGTGCTACTCTACTTTATTCGTATGGATAAGGTAGAGAATCTTGCTGAGACGGGAGCCGCCAGGCCCTTGAAAGTTGTACTACTACAACCGGTCTTCATCGTCGCTGCCATTGTCGGCATGGTCAGTTATGCGGTTATGAATCTGATTATGACGGTCACACCTGTTGCAATGGAGCGCGGTGGTTTTGTCTTCAGTGACGCCGCCTGGGTGATTGAATGGCATGTACTGGGTATGTTTTTGCCATCCTTTATCACACCGAAGCTGATCGCGCGCTTTGGTCTTATCCGGATGATGATTAGCGGTGCCTTGTTGATGTTATTCTGCATAGCGGTGAATCTGCATGGTCAAAGCCAGTGGCATTTCTGGTCAGCATTGGTGCTGTTAGGTGTGGGCTGGAATTTTATGTTTATCAGCGCAACCCAGATGGTGACTTCTGCATACCGCCCGGCTGAAAAAGCCAAGAGTCAGGCTGCTAACGAATTTCTCATATTTGGCATGGTTACCTTGTCGGCGTTCAGTTCAGGTTGGTTGGAATCTACGCTGGGCTGGGCAGTACTGAATAGTTTGATGATACCCGTGGTTTTATCGGCGGTTCTGGTGATATTTTTCTTCAAAGGTAAGGTTTATCAACAGCTTAGTGAGGCTTCTTGAAATAAAAAAAAGGCCACAGATGATGAGTCTGTGGCCTAAGCATGTTGATGAAACTACTTGCTGGGGAATTCCCTGCCAGCTGCGGTTCGATATCACCTCAACCGCTTCGAAGGAGGCTAAACGGGAAAAAATAAGCCTCTTACACTTCGAGTTTCCCGGTAGGGAGTTTCAGTATTGGTCGCAATATTTGATCCGTCAAGAAAACAAATAGTAATTTATTTATGTCTTTTAGTTATTAAAAAGAGGGTCGGGGCCTTGGGGTCAGCAGCGGTAAGGGGTTGTTGCTAATTGCATCGAAAACGATAACGAATAAATATTTATCAGATTATTCTCAGCCTCGTTGTGGGTAGTTTTTTTGTTGGAAAGTGAGAAAAAAACTTGACTGGATCGGTACTAGGAAATCAAAGCAATACCAATCTTATTGGCTGATACGACAAAGATGCGCATAACTGCTGCTGTATCTATGTTCTTTAGTTGTTATTGTCATTGAGTCATTGATTGGTCTTGAAAAGAGCAACTGTGTACTGGATGATGTTGTGCAGCGCGTAAATCTTTAAATCTATAGCCTGTCGATGACGGCAGGCTTTTAAAAATGCAGTTTAGGTACGATTAATGAAGAGCTATCTATTTACCACAGAGAGTGATCGCGGTGGTGTAATGCTGTGTGAAATTGAAGATTTTGATACCGCAGTCGTCTATCTGCGCGACCGCTTTGATGGTGTTGTTAGGGTAGAGGCTGGCGAAGAAACCTGGGAGCTTAAAGAAGCTATGCCTGTGGCGCCGACAGACAATGATTGTGCCCTTGAGTAGTTGCTAAACCTTCAGTTAAAAAAACAGTTAAAACCTTAGTTAAAAACACGGTTTAAAACATATAACAGGCCGGGGAAATCCGTTAGGCTTGTGCTTTATCTTTGCACGGATACGGCGCCTGTAATGTTTCGCATTTATCACTCCAATAAGCTTGATATGCTCAAGGATCTGTTGGTCGAAATGATCAGCAGGGAGCCTTTGGCTAACCCCTTCGATGCCGAAACCATACTTGTGCAAAGCCCGGGTATGGCGCAGTGGCTAAAGCTTGAAATGGCGGAAAAACTGGAGATTGCTGCCAATATCGATTTTCCTCTCCCGGCCAGCTTTCTCTGGAGCAGTTTCTCAACCGTGCTTGACGGGGTGCCCGAGCGCTCGGCGTTTAATAAAGAGGCTCTGACCTGGACGCTGATGGAGCTGCTGCCACAACAGTTGCAGCGCGATGAATTCAGTGTGCTGCAGCAGTATTTGCACGATGACGATCAGCAATTCAAACTCTATCAGCTATGCGGCAAGGTAGCGGATATCTTCGATCAGTACCTGGTATACCGTCCGGACTGGATTGCCAGCTGGGAGCAGGGTGATACCCTGGTGGATATCACTCACCAGCATCCCTGGCAACCGATACTCTGGCAGCTGCTGGTTGAGCGTATTGCTCAGCTGGGGCTATCCCACTGGCATCGCGGTAATATGTTCAGCGGTTTTGTTGACGGGTTACTCAAAGGTGGCTTCGATCGTAGTCGGTTGCCAGAGCGACTGTTTGTGTTTGGTATTTCAGCACTGCCCCAGAATTTTATCGATTCCCTGCAGGCACTGGGGAAAACCATTGATGTTCATCTGATGATAACCAACCCGTGCCGCTATTTCTGGGGGGATATTGTCGATCCCAAGTTCCTCGCCAGATTGAATCAGCAGTGGCTGTTAAAGCCCGGAATGGATGCGCAAAACTACTTTAGCCATGGTAATCCACTGCTGTCATCGATGGGGAAATTGGGACGGGATTATCTTTATCAGTTGCAGGAACTGGCGGCGCCTGAGATCGACCTGTTCGAGGCGCCGGTGGAGGCAACACTGCTGACACAAATCCAGCAGGATATTCTTGAGCTTCAGGACCCTTCTGCGAGTGGTTTTTCCGATGAGAGTAGCAAAACCCTGATCGACAATCAGGATTGCTCGATACAGCTGCACAGCGTGCATAGCCCGTTACGTGAAGTCGAAGTTCTTCATGACCGGCTGCTGGCAATCCTTGATGCAGATCACAGTGAAAGTCCCCGAGATATCATCGTCATGATGCCCGATGTGGCAACGTATGCGCCTTATATCGAAGCCGTATTTGGTAATACGCCTGCGGAACGCTACATCCCATACTCAATTTCTGACCGCACGCTAGAGCAGGAAAGCCCGCTGTTACTCAGTTTCATGAAACTGCTGGAGCTGCCAACCAGCCGGTTGACTGTATCTGACGTGCTGGAAATACTTGAAGTACCCGCCGTGATGCGTCGCTTTGAGCTGGATGAAGACAGTTTTGACCGCATTCGCCGCTGGGTTGAGGAAACCAATATTCGCTGGGGTCTGGATGCAGAGCAACGTGATGCCCTGGAGTTACCGGCATTTGAGCAGAACAGCTGGCGATTTGGCTTGAAGAGAATGCTGGCTGGCTATGCAATGGGGCGTACGGACAATCTCTGGCAGGGGATTGAACCCTATATTGAAGTTGAAGGCCTGGAGGCCGCGGATCTGGGGCAATTGGCAGAGTTTGTTGAGTTGCTTGATTTTTGTATCAGCGGTCTTGGCAAAACGCAAACGATTGAGCATTGGCTGGCATTCCTCAATGAAATATTGCTGCGGGCATTCCTGCCTGACGAGCAGGATGAGATGGTGCTTAGCCAGATCAGGAAAACCCTGGAGCAATTACAGCAGCAGCTGCAGGACAGTCTCTATCAGACGCCGATCAGTGCGCCGGTACTGCAGGATTATTTAAAGAACCATCTCGGCGAGTCGCGCTCCAGTCAGCGCTTTCTGGTAGGAGCGGTTAACTTCTGTACCCTGATGCCGATGCGCTCTATACCGTTTCGCACCGTTTGCCTGCTGGGCATGAACGATGGCGTCTATCCCCGCTCGATTCCCCCGATGGGATTTGATTTGATGACTGAGCATCCGCGCCGTGGCGATCGCTCGCGACGTGATGATGATCGCTATCTGTTTTTAGAGGCATTACTGTCGGCGCGGGATAAACTCTACATCAGCTATGTCGGCCGCAATGTGCAGGATAACTCTGCCAAAGTGCCTTCGGTGCTGATCAGTGAGCTGGTTGAGTATTGTCAGAACAGCTACCGGCTTCACGAAGGTGCGCTGTTAGATCAGCTGCTCACGGAACACCCCCTACAGCCATTCAGCCCGAGCTATTTTGACCCGGTAACAGGCAATAAGCTGTTTAGCTATGCAGCTGACTGGTTGCCCGTAGTGGTTCGCGATGAGCAACCGCAAGTGCCGTTTATTGCGGCACCCTTAGCGCAAGAATCTCTGGAGCAGCTGGAACTCAATGAGCTACTGGCTTTTGTGCGTAACCCGGTGAAGCACTTCTTTCAGCGGCGTCTGAAAGTCTATTTTATCGATCATGCCATTACGCATCAGGATGAAGAGCCGTTTCAACTTGATGGCTTGGAAAACTATCAGTTGAAGCAGCTCTTGCTGGCCACTGCCCTGAAGGGCGAGTCACAGGAACAGCAGATCAACAGGGTTCAGGCATCAGGTCTGTTACCGGTTGGTCTTGCCGGCAAATTACAGACCCGCAAGCTGCTGCATGATTGCGCCGAGATGGCAGAGAAAATAGCACCTTTGTTTAGCGATAATCCGCAGCGCAGGGAGTGCCGCCTGCAGTTTGATGAAACGCAGTTGACCGGCTGGCTGAGGGATTACCATGAACAAGGCCTGCTCAGATACCGTCCCGCCAATATGAAAGGCCGGGATCTGGCGCTGTTATGGATAGAGCACCTGGTAGCGCAGGCGATGGGACACACCAGTGAATCTTACTTTTTCGGTCTGAGCGGGCGTTACTGGTTCAAGCCGGTTGCCCGAGAGTTAGCCTATGAGTATCTGAGCGACTGGATCACGCTCTATAAGCAAGGGCTGTGCGAGCCGATGCCATTACTGCCAGATACTGCCTGGGAGCTGGTTTCTGTTACCCAGAGTAAAGATCAGGAGACCGGTCTGGCCAAGGCGCAGGCCTGCTTCACTCCGGATAGATTCACCCAGGGTGAGGGGGGCGATATGTACATCGCCAGGGTGTATGCGGATTTTGCCGCTTTAGGGCCTCGCTTTATTGAGCTGTCGAATCGCTTTTATGGCCCGCTGCTTGACTACGTTACCGATTCAAATTCTCAGGAGCAGGCTGATGACTAGGTACATCGCCAGGGTGTATGCAGATTTTTCAGTTTTGGGGCCGCGCTTTATTGAGCTGTCGAATCGCTTTTATGGGCTGCTGTTGCTTGACTACGTTACCGATTCAAATTCTCAGGAGCAGGCTGATGACTAGGTACATCGCCAGGGTGTATGCAGATTTTTCAGTTTTGGGGCCGCGCTTTATTGAGCTGTCGAATCGCTTTTATGGGCTGCTGTTGCTTGACTACGTTACCGATTCAAATTCTCAGGAGCAGGCGGATGACTAGTGTAGCGATTACTCCTGTGCAGCTTGATGCGCTCACTTTTCCCTTGCACGGCGGGCGCTTAATCGAAGCCAGTGCGGGCACCGGGAAGACCTATACCATAGCCGCCCTGTATCTGCGCCTGTTGCTCGGGCACGGTGACAGGGACAGTGCCCGGGACGCGCCATTAAATGTCGCGCAGATTCTCGTGGTAACCTTTACCGAAGCCGCCACAGAAGAGCTTAGAGAACGTATTCGGGCACGTATCCAGCAAGCCTATGCGGTGTTCATGGGGGAAGAAACCAGCGATGAATACCTGTTGCAGTTACGTGCTGACAGCGAGGATCTCAGTGCCGCTGCCCGATTAATGGAGCTGGCTGCCAGGCAGATGGATGAGGCGGCCATTTTTACCATCCACGGGTTTTGTCAGCGGATGCTTAAACAGCACGCTTTCGAAAGCGGCAGCTTGTTTGAGACCGAGTTGATCACCGATGACAAACACCTGCAACGTCAGGCTCTGCTGGATATCTGGCGGCGTCTGATCTATCAGCTGCCGGATGATCTGGCCCAGGCTTTGTTAAGTGAATGGAGCTCGCCCGATAGTCTGCTCAAAGACCTCCGGCCGTTGTTAGGGAAATCAGAACTGCAGTTGCAACCTGTTGTTGACAGCGGTGACCTGCTGATTCAGTGGCAGCAAAGCCAGCAGCGGCTGGCACAGTTCAAACAGCAGTGGCAGCAAGACACGACAGATCTTGCTGCGTTGATTCAAGCATCCGGGGTGAATAAGAACAGCTACCGCAAAGCATCGGTACCCAAATGGCTGTCGCAGATAGATCAGTTCGCCAGTGGCGAGCGTCATTCGCCGCCCGATGCCGAGCTGGAGCGTTTTCGGCAGTCCGTACTGGCAGCCAAAACCCCGCCAGGCAAATCGGTACCAGAGCATCCGCTGTTCGAGCTTTGTGAACACTATTTCGAACAGCGCCTGCCACTGCGAGAGATTATCCTCACCCGGACAATAGTGGAAATTGAGCAACGCTTTGCGCTGCTCAAGCAAAACCTCAGACAGCTCTCATTTGATGATCTGCTCAGCCAGTTGGATGATGCGCTACTGCGTGACAGTGAGCGTTCCGGGCAGCTTGTCAGGGGGATAACCCAACAGTTTCCGGTGGCCCTGATCGATGAGTTTCAGGACACTGATCCGATGCAGTATCGGATTTTCAGTACCTTGTATAAGAGTAACCCATCGCTTGGCTTGTTTATGATCGGTGATCCTAAACAGGCGATCTATGGCTTTCGTGGTGCCGACATCTTTACCTATATGCAGGCTCGGCGGGCGGTAACTGCTCACTATACGCTGGCCACTAACTGGCGCTCCAGCAGTGCCATGATTGCTTCGGTCAACACTTTGTTCCAGCAGGCAGACAGCCCGTTTATCTACAATGAAGATATTCCTTTTATCGAAGTGAATGCTGCCGATAAAGCCGATAAAACGCCGCTGTTGGTGAATAAATCCAGGACGCCGGCGCTGAATATCTGGTATCCGGGATCGGCGTTACTGAGTCGCAAGGATTACCTGCAGCAGTTTGCCCAGGCTTGTGCAGTGCAAATTGCCGAGCAGCTTGGCGCAGCCGTTGAAGAGCGGGTACTGGTCGGCGATCAACCGCTGCAAGCTAAGGATATAGCGGTGCTGGTCAGGGATCGGGGGGAGGCGAATGCGGTACGCGAAGCCCTTGCTGACCGGCAGGTGCCCAGTGTCTATCTGAGTAGCCGCGATAGCGTGTTTGATACTCAG
This sequence comes from Amphritea sp., assembly GCA_036960915.1. Taxonomy (GTDB): domain Bacteria; phylum Pseudomonadota; class Gammaproteobacteria; order Pseudomonadales; family Balneatricaceae; genus Amphritea. The sequence continues at coordinate 54,876 of JBALVQ010000019.1, read as the reverse complement.
GAAGCGGTGGATCTGAAATTGATTTTTCAGGCGATTCAAGAGCCTCAGGATGAGCGCCGCCTGCGGGCTGCATTGGCCACCGGCTTACTCAACTATCCGGCCCAGTTTCTCGAGCAGCTGAACAATGATGAGCAGCTATGGGAGTCCCTGGTGGCTGAGTTCAGTGGTTATCATGACTGCTGGCTTAAGCTGGGTGTGCTGCCGATGCTGCGTCGCCTGATGCAGCAGCGCCAACTGGCGGAAGCGCTGTTGGTTGGAGAGCAGGGAGAGCGGCGTTTAACCGATTTGCTACACCTTGGCGAGCTGCTCCAGAAAGTAAGTCTTGAGCAGGACAGCATCGCCGGCTTACTGCGTTGGTTTGACGAGCAATTGCAGCAGCCCAACGGCGAGAGTGATGAGCAACGCCTGCGGCTGGAAAGTGACAGCCATCTGGTGACGGTGATCACCATACACAAGAGTAAGGGATTAGAGTACCCGCTGGTCTATCTGCCATTTGCCTGCAGTTTCCGCCAGGCTGACCAGGCTCTCTATCATGATGAAAACGGGCAAAACTGCGCCGACTTGTTGAACAGCGCTGAAAACCGGGCCAGAGCCGATAAGGAACGCCTGGCAGAGGATCTGCGGCTGTTGTATGTGGCGCTGACACGATCTGTTCATGCCTGTTATGTCGGCGTGGCCAATATCCCCGATGGGCGTTCGCGCAGCAAGAGCGGATTACACCGCTCGGCCCTGGGGTATCTGTTACTCAATGGTGCGGATAGCAGTGATCTGCTGGAGGATAACCTGCAACAGTTACAGCAGACCTGTTCGGCTATCAGTGTTATGCAACCTCCGCAAGGGGAGGTGCAGCGGACTCTGTTTGATCAGCAGGAACCGGAGACGGTGGCCTACAGAGCCGTGCAGTTTCAGCGCCGCCTGCGTCGTGATTGGCGGATGTCCAGCTATTCGGCGCTGGCGACTCACAGTAGCCACTATATACCACCACTGCCGGGGCTTGACCTGGAGGTGGTTGATGAGATCGGTGACAGTCCATTACCCTCTACGGTGCAACGGGACATTTTCAGTTTTCCCAAAGGTGCGCAGGCGGGTACTTTTTTGCATGAGCTGTTCGAGCTACTGGATTTCACCAGTTGCGATGACACGGCGTTGCAAACTTTGCTTGAAGAGCGCTGTCAGCTGGCGGGGTACGACCCTGACTGGATTCCGGTCTTGCAGCAGCTGGTTAACGATGTGTTGCACAGTCCATTGGATCAGTCCGGTCTTTGCCTGGCGCAGATCGGTAATCGTCAAAAACTGGTCGAGATGGAGTTTATGCTGCCTTCCAAGGGGCTTAATGCCGACAGTCTTAATCGTATAGTGCAGCAATATGATCCCTTGTCAGCCGGTGCCGGAAAACTCGATTTCGAACCTCTGCAAGGCATGCTGAAAGGCTTTATCGACCTGATATTTGAGCATCAGGGGCGCTATTACATTCTCGATTATAAGTCTAACCATCTGGGGGAACAGCTGGAGAATTACCAGCCCGACACGCTGGCGCAGGCAATGCTGGAGCATCGCTATGATCTGCAGTATCAACTGTATACGCTGGCACTGCATCGGTTGCTCGCCAGTCGTCTGCCCAACTACGATTATCAACAACACTTTGGCGGTGTTTTCTACCTGTTCCTGCGCGGTATGCGTGCCGGCGTGGCAGATCATGGGGTATTCCAATACCGTCCGGAGCAACCGCTGGTTGAAGCCATGGATCGGATATTTCGGG
>JBALVQ010000019.1:20021-53017 GCA_036960915.1 Amphritea sp. | reverse complement strand
GTGAGATGAACCAATGAGCAAGCAGCTATGGGTTGAAGCCATGGATCGGATATTTCGGGGTGAGGCGGACGTATGAGCAAGCGGTTATTGATTGAAACTATGGAATGGATTCTTCGGGGTGAGATGAACCAATGAGCAAGCAGCTATGGGTTGAAGCCATGGATCGGATATTTAGGGGGGAGGCGGACGCATGAGCAAGCGGTTATTACAGGATTTAAGAGACCTCAGGCTGATCAGTGCGCTGGATTACCAGTTTGCCTGCTTTATTCAGCAGCAAGAGATGGTATTGGAAGTAGAGCCGGGCATTAAGTCGGCTGCCGAGTCCGGTAGCGGCTTGATCGACGACCTCTTTGCAGATCAAAGCACCGACTCATGCAATGCAGGAGACGAGGAGGGGGAGTTGCTGGGGCTGTTGGCCGCCCTGACCAGCTATCAATTAGGCTGTGGCGAGGTATGCTTGCCACTCAATAGCATCGAGCAGCTCTATCAGGAGTGGCCAGGGGAGATCAAACAGGCAGTACTACAGCAACTGTCCCGCCGGGATCTACCGACGTTTCTTATCGATCGTTACAGCACTATTGGTGGAGCCGACAGGGAGGCGCCTCTGACGTTGTTTAATGGCCGCTTATATCTGCGCCGCTACTGGTGCTATGAAAACTTTATAGCCCAGCGAATCCGGCAGTTATCGCAGCCGGTATCCTTCTTGGCAGAAAAAGTAGCGACAGGGTTGCAGCAATTGTTTCCTGACAACCAGTCACAACAGATAGATTGGCAGAAAGTGGCGGTTGCCGTTGCGTTAAGTCGTCGCTTCAGTGTTATCAGTGGTGGACCGGGTACCGGTAAGACCACGACCGTTACACGCTTGCTGGGTTTGTTTGTTGAACTCAGCCGCCAGCAGGGGATCATGCCGGTAATAAAGCTGGCAGCGCCAACCGGCAAGGCGGCGGCGCGTTTAAGTGAATCTATCGCCGCTGCCCGTGAAAAGCTCAGCCTGTCGCAGGACGTGATTACCCTGATCCCGGATCAGGCGACAACATTGCATCGATTGTTGGGTACGGTGCCTAACAGTAAGCAGTTTCGTCACCATGCAGATAATCCATTGCATCTGGATCTGCTAGTGGTTGATGAGGCGTCAATGATCGACCTGCCGATGATGACTCGATTACTCGATGCGCTGCCGGATCAGGCACGGCTGATTTTAATCGGTGATAAGGATCAGTTAGCCTCGGTTGAAGCCGGAAGTGTACTGGGTGACATCTGTGCCTGGGATCAATTCTCGCCAGGCGGCGAGCTGACTTATCAAACACCGCAAGCCGAGTATCTCGCCAGGGTGTGTCAGATCCCAGCCAGTCAGGTAGCTGGGGGGCGTTCTGACGTAGCGGACTCGCTGGCGTTGCTTCGCTACAGTTATCGCTTCGATGCTGACAGTGGTATTGGTCAGCTGGCCAGGGCGATTAATCAAGGCAACCCCCAGGCTATAGCGCCGCTGTTTCAGCAAGGCTATGGGGATATTGAATTCAGTGCGTTGAGTATCGATAGCTATCAGCAGTTACTGGCCCAGACCGCGACAAGTTACAGCGGCTATCTGGGCCTGGTCAACACGGGTGCAACACCCGATGAAGTGTTGCAAGCCTATTCTGAGGTACAGCTGTTGGCGGTGCTGCGTGAGGGTGTTTATGGTGTTGAGGGCCTTAATGAGGCTGTCGAGAAGCAGTTGTCCAAAGGTGGCTTAATTAACCGGGAAGGGCCCTGGTATCCCGGGCGCCCTGTCATGATCAGTCGTAACGATTACCAGATGGGCTTGTATAACGGTGATATAGGTATCGCCCTGGAGGATAACGAAGGCACGCTACGGGTATGGTTTGAGCAGGCAGAAGGGCCTGCACGAGGTGTATTGCCCAGTCGCTTACCCGCGCATGAAACCGTGTATGCGATGACCGTACATAAAAGCCAGGGTTCGGAATTTTCCCATGTACTAATGATTCTGCCGGCTGAGGACAGTCCTTTGTTGACCCGTGAGCTTGTCTATACCGGTGTCACCCGGGCAAAGCAGAGATTTTCCCTGTATTGCAAACTGAGTACTCTGCAGAGCTCGGTTAAGCGGCGCACCGAACGCGCCAGTGGGCTGGCAGAACGTTTGTGGCAGGACTTATAGTAGGGCTAAGTAGTAGGGCTAGTAACAGGAAATGGTCGAAGCTATTTAACGAACAACAAAAAAAGCCCCGCAAATGTAAAGTCAGCGGGGCTTTTTGTAGCGACTCGTTACTCAGTAACAGCCCGTTATTCAGTAACAGGAGTATCTGGCTAGCGGCGTGGTCGTTTATGTCGGGGATGTTGCTTCTCGACCGGGATTCTAACCGGCTCCTGCTTATTCTTGCCTTGAGCAACTGCTCCAGCAAGAAACAGACATGCCAATACAGCTATAATCATTAGTGTCATCATCAACTTCTCTCTGTCAGACCCGATGTAACTTGCAGCTTAGACGTTAGTTTCCTGCTGTTCAACAAAAGCGGAGAACTCAGTAAAACCGCCGATATGTTCTTGACCGTGGAATATTTGCGGCACTGTTTCTACCGGCTTACCGACAGTTTTTTCCAGATCTTCTTTGGAGATACCTTCTTTATGGATATCGATGTAGCGATGATCCAGATCTTTGATCTCGCACAGTTGTTTGGCGCGGGTACAGAAACCGCAACCCTCACGGCCAAAAATTGTAATTCGTTGCATCCGGATATCTCCTAAAACTTGTTTGAGTCTATTGAAGCAGGTATTGGTAGCCAGGGCTAATTGGCTTTTTTTATGTTTCAGATAGGCAAAGGTTATCGAACACATAAACTGCCTTCTGCCTATCAGATTGACTAATGCACCCTGTCCATTGAGTGTGCGGAGTTTACTGCAAGCGGTGGCAAGGAGACCTTCTCTTACTCTGTGATGCCGTTGTCTGCACCACAGAGTTCTCGCCTCTTACTTACAAGGTATCACCAGGTATCGCGACGCTTACGGCGCTTAGGGAATAAAGGAATCAGCAAGCCCAGGATCAATCCGCCAAAGGCAACCATGCCACCGTAGGTAAACCAGCGCATCAGGTTGCTTTCATCCATCCCTGAAATACTTCGATTCAGAGAAACGATCTCTTCTTCCAGGGTATTGAGCTTCTTGGTGTAACCCTTATTTTCCTGCTGGAAGCTTAAGGATTGTGTCTTCAGCTCGGCAATCTCTTCGGCTTGTTGCTCAACTCGAGCGTTGCTCTTCTCCAATTGTTCCTGCAAACCAGGAAAACGCACCGACATGCTAGAACCGGATGCGACATTGTCTGCATGGATCCAGCCTACTTTACCATTGGGGGTTTTAATCCGAATATAGTTTGTGTCTTTATTGCGGTTAAGAATTGTAATGGCCGTGCCACTGCGGATGCTGCCGACTATTTTAAACTGATCACCGGGGCCCCCTCTATAGAAGGTATAAACATCATCACTTATATACGCAGGTGCCGCATTGGCAGTTAGCGCGAATAGCGAGAGCAGGGCTGTAGCAAGTAGCGTTTTGATCGCTCGGGCGGGTTTATGGTTATTTTGCCGAGCGTTAAACAGATTTTGAGGGCGCATATGTTACCTGTGTTCGTTTGTTTGACCATCTTTCCCCCCCAAGGTAAAGCTGGCCGGATATAGACTGGATAACAGTCAAAAAGTTCTGCCGCGTATAGTACGAATAATATGCAGGACTATAAAGAGGGAATTACTGAAAATTGGTACTTAACCCGGAATTTCATGAAGGGATTGGAATTTCTGCGCCGGCTGGCCAAGTAGTTTGCTTTTATGTACACAATGTACTGTTATGTCGCGTGCAAATGGACGTGCAGGAGCGACAATCTTCCGCAGGGCCTTGGTGGTTCCAAGGGGCTGCTTTTTAAAGGCATGGGTCGATCGAGCAAAATACAACGCTAGATGGTTCAGAAAACCGATCAGCCTTTAGTGATTCCATCGTTGTACTTCCACCCCCCTGATTAAACGTGGACTGCAGATCCATTTCGTGGCGTCTTTATGAAAAATCCGGGTTAAATAAAGGTAATGTTGTTATTTGATGATGATATACTCCTTCCCCCCGATTTCTGTACTGTTTAAGTGAGGTTTATAGTGGCAATTATTCGCTGGGTCCTGGGACGCCTTATACTGCTAATCAACGCAATTTTTCGACCTAAAGCTGTGCAGCGTTCCAGCCAGGAGCAGGCGCTAATGGATCAACGCACAGTAGCTTTGGCACTGTACCAATATGAAGCCTGTCCATTTTGTGTGAAAGTTCGTCGTGCTATGCGTCGCCACAGCCTGAATATCGAATTACGTGATGCCAAGCGTAATGACAGTTTTAAAAACGAGCTGCAAAACAACGGTGGGAAACTCAAGGTACCTTGCCTGCGTATTGAAGACCCGCAGGGGGAAGTGCAGTGGATGTACGAGTCCTCCGATATAATTAATTATCTTGAACAGCGCTATAGCAACGCAGCGTCATAATTCGTAGCGTTCAGTGTTGTATGAAGAGGCAGCCTGATGGCTGCCTTTTTTATGTACAGGATGTACGGTATGTTGCGGGCACATGGACGTGCAGGAGCAACGATCTGCCTCTGGCATATACATAAATAGTCAGGTATTGTTCCTGTATATATGAACAGTATTAGCGTCTACTTATTATACGGCTGGCAATGATTTTATATATCGCTGAAAAACCTAGTCTGGGCAGGGCCATCGCAGATGTTTTGCCCAAGCCTCACAAGAAACAGGAAGGCTATATCGAGACCGGCAATGGCGATATCGTCAGCTGGTGTCTGGGACATTTGCTGGAGCAGGCCGATCCGGAAAGTTACGATCCCCAATTTAAGCCCTGGCGGTTTGAACATCTGCCGATCATCCCACAGCAATGGCAATTGCAGCCGCGTAGCAAGACGCGTAAGCAACTATCGGTTTTACGTAAGCTGGTGAAGCAATCAGACCATCTGGTACATGCCGGAGATCCTGATCGCGAAGGGCAATTGCTGGTCGATGAGGTAATCAATTATCTTGGCGCCAGTGCCGCCAAAAAAAACGCAACCCAGCGCTGCCTGATCAGTGATTTGAATCCTCCCGCCGTGAAACGTGCGTTGAATCAATTACGCAGTAATAGCGAGTTTATACCGTTATCTGTGTCGGCATTGGCGCGCTCCAGAGCCGACTGGTTGTATGGCATCAACATGACCCGCGCATACACTCTGCGGGGCCGGCAAGCTGGCTATAACGGCGTGCTTTCTGTGGGAAGGGTACAGACCCCGCTGCTGGGGTTGGTGGTACGCCGTGATCAGAGTATTGCCGGATTTGTTTCCAAGCCTTTCTATGAGGTGGTTGCCACACTGCAGACACAGGCGGGAGACGAGTTCAGCGCACGCTGGAAACCCAGTGAGAACTGCCGTCCTTATCAGGATGAGGAGGGGCGGGTGCTGGTCAAAAAGCTGGCGGATAATGTAGTGCAGAGAATCACCGGTAAGCAGGGGCGGGTTCAGTCACTGCAGCAGAAGCGCAAGCAGCAGGCAGCACCGTTACCCTTCAACCTGTCGGCCCTGCAAATCGAGGCGGCAAAGCGTTTTAACCTGAGTGCCAAGCAAGTACTGGATATCTGCCAGACGTTGTATGAAAGGCATAAGCTGATTACCTATCCCCGTTCTGATTGTCGCTATCTGCCAGAAGAGCATCACCGCCAGGGGGCTCAGGTTGTCCCTGTGGTACTGAGTAACTGCAGTGAGTTCAGCAAAGTTGCGCAGCAGTTAGATACGCAGCAGCGTTCCGCCGCCTGGAACGATAAGAAAGTGTCCGCCCACCACGCGATTATACCCACGGAGCGGCGCATGGATCTGGCCAAACTCAGCGCGACAGAACAGAAGGTATATCAGCTGATAGCGAGTTTTTACCTGTATCAGTTCTTAGCCCGCTATGAATACTTTGAAACCAAGGTAGAGGTGGATATTGAGGGGGGTCTATTCATCAGCAATGCACACCAGACACTGCAGCTGGGTTGGAAGCAGTTACTCAATACCGATGCCAGTAAAACCAGCCAGCTGCCAGAACTAAAACAGGGTGAAAATCTGCAGTGTAGCGCCGCCCAGACAGAAGAGAAACACACCCAGCCACCGAAATACTTTACTGATGCGACGTTGTTGGCGGCAATGACGGGTATCGCCCGTTACGTGACCGATCCGGATGTGCGTAAGGTGCTTAAAGAAACCGATGGTTTGGGCACAGAGGCGACCCGGGCCGGAATCATTGAGCTGCTGTTTAACCGTGGCTTTCTTTACCGTGACGGGCGCTCAGTGCGGGCTAGCGAGGTGGGCATCGCGCTCATCAGTAGCTTGCCGGACTCTGCCACTACGCCGGATATGACGGCGCGTTGGGAATCATCTCTGGATGGTATCAGCCAGCGGCAGGGGAGTTATGAGGGCTTTATGCAACCCTTGACCGGGTCGCTTGAACAGTTAATCCAGCAGTCACAGGAAGTGCACATTCCCGAAACACTCAGATCATTATCAAAGCCGGTGAGACGCAAGAGATCAACTCGCAAGCGCTCAACAAAGAGTACTGCAAGCGGTGGTTCCAAACGCAGGAAGGCGACTGCAGCGAGCTAATTAGGCGAATATGCAGTAGATCTCAGGCAACCTGGCAGATGTTTATTCCATCGCCAGGTTACTCGTATTTGCTTAGTCTCGGTGGTTAACCAAGTCTTGGTTCGTGCCAGTTGATCGATTTGAGGAATTTGTGGGCCGGGTAGAACTTGCCATCTTTGCCCGTCTGGTCTTCTGAGGACTTGATGAACGCTTCGGGCAACTCGCCGCCACAATAGACTTCCAGGCCTACTTCCGTACGGTAGTAGTTCAGAGTCTGTGCTACTTCATCTTCAGTTTTGCAAAGTTTGGAGAGGTTGCTGGCCTGGACTGCCGCCATATCCCTGTCAGCATTGATACCCAGGATATGCGCCATGCCGTAAGTTGTTACCAGCACATCAGCGATCGCATCGCGAACCTCGGTGATGGATTTATTCTCAAGGCCTTCCACCAGTTCCGCCAATTCTTCCTGGATGAGGTGCAATTGCTTACCTGATTTGTGCCAGTCAGGAGCGGCCATATCACCCTGCAGGTTGCCAAAAACGGTGTTGAGGTAGGAAACATCGGTAAAATTACTCATGGGGTATCGCTTTTCTGGTCGGTTAATCGCTGCTCTGATAGTGAAGGCAGAACATTCTGGCCGATATGATGACGGCTTACGAATGACAGTGCAATACTGAGGCTAAGTCTGCGGAGTTTCCTCTATTGTTTGGCGTGTATGTCACAATAATTTGAAAGAACTAGGTTACGGATTGGATGTGAACTCAGTGAATGGTTGCAGGGTAAGCGACAATCACCGCTGAAAATCCCTTCTCGGTTGCCGATGTAAATGCATGCTGCAAAACTTCGTCTTCGTCAACTTGCTCGGCAGCAGTAGGTCCAAATATTCCGTTGTAGGAGGTTACTTGCCAGCCTTCTTCGGCAAGTACGTCGGTGACAACCGATTCGATACCCTCCGGTGTACTTTTACGGATAAAAGCGGCGATTTTAGCCTTCGAAAATTGATCGAGATTCGGATCATCGTATGTCGGGACGGCGTCCAGTGAAACTACATATATATATTGTGAGGCCATGACATACCTCCTGGATCACACCACAAGGGTGGTTATAAACCTTAGAAAGCTAAATAGAGAAATCGATCAGTTTAGCCCGGATCTTTCATGAGGGGATTGGAATTTCTGGGAAATCTGGCTAAGTAGTTGGCTTTTATGTACAGGATGTACGGTATGTCGCGTGCATATGGACGTGCAATAGCGACGATCTTCCGCTAAGCCCTGGTCATTCCAAGGTTCAAGGAAGATGGAGTCAAATACAACGCCAGATTTTTCAGAAAGCCAATCAGTGGCACAGCGTTACATCGTATAACTTTCAAATAAAAGCTAAATGTCCAGTCATTATTGGGCATGTCGCACGATCTCAAACGCCTTTATGAAAAATTCGGGTTAATCAAACTGAAGGCCGCTCCTACAGTGGCATTGATGAGGGAGCGGCCATTACACAAAGAACTTCCGCGTGATAGGCATTGGACATAACAACGGGAAACCTCATGTGCAGTATAAGTATGGAAGAGCATACCCCCCAGTGGCAGGATAGTTGTCGCCTCCCCAGATTTAGTTAATAACCATGCAGGGGCGGTAAGTAGGGATTAATGTTTCGATACTCAGAAGAGCGGAAGAACGCTGTTATACAGAAGATGCTTCCACCCCAGAGTGTGTCAGTTGCTGAACTTTCGAAATCAGAAGGGCTTTGCACTAAAACCCTGTATCGTTGGCGTAAAGAAGCCGTTGCCGGAGGCAATCTAGTGCCAGATCGAAGGTCGTCAGATAAGTTTTCAGCTGAAGCCAAATTCGCAATCGTGGTGGAAACCGCGACGCTTTCAGAGCATGAATTGAGTCAGTATTGCCGTGAGCGCGGCTTATTTCCCGAGCAAGTCAAAGACTGGAAACAATGCTTTATTCAAGGCGTCACGCCAGCGAAGAAGCAGGTAAAAGCGGACCAGTCAGCGCTTAAGAAAGAACGGCAGCGTAACAAAGAGTTGGAGCGTGAACTACGTCGCAAAGACAAGGCGCTGGCCGAAACTGCAGCATTGCTGGTACTCAGAAAAAAAGCCAATGCGATCTGGGGGGACGCAGAGGACGAATGATCAGCACCCCAGATCGCCAAACAGCCATCGAGCTGATCAACGAATCCGTCGCGGCAGGCGCTCAAAAGAAGAAAGCCTGCCAAACGCTAGAAATTACGATTCGCACCTTCCAGCGCTGGACTCAAGCAGGAGAATTAAAGGGGGACGGACGTCCGACAGCGATCAGGCCGGATCCCGCGAACAAACTCAGTACAACTGAGCGCCAGGAACTTGTGGATGTCTGTAACCGGCCTGAATACGCTAACCTGCCCCCGGGCCAAATCGTGCCAAGGCTGGCCGATCAGGGGATTTACCTGGCGTGTGAAGCGACGTTTTACCGCGTTCTGAAAGAGTATGGCCAGCTTCATCATCGAGGACGCGCGCGATCGCCACGCAAGGTGGCAAGGCCGACCACGTATGCAGCCTCTGGGCCCAATCAGGTCTGGTCTTGGGACATCACCTATTGCGCGTCGAAAATACGGGGGATGTTTTATTACCTGTACCTGATTGAAGATATTTATAGCCGCAAGATAGTGGGCTGGGAGATTCATGAACGTGAGAGTGGCGAACACGCCGCAGAGCTGATGCAGCGGACAGTCATGGCGGAACAATGCTTTCGGGAACCCCTGGTGCTGCACTCGGATAACGGAGCCCCAATGAAGTCAGCGACGCTGTTAGCCAAGCTGGATGACTTGGGCGTTACCCCGTCGCGAAGCCGCCCGAGAGTTAGCAACGATAATCCGTACTCGGAGTCACTGTTTCGAACCCTGAAGTATCGCCCGACGTGGCCGTCAGAAGGCTTTTCCGATCTGGCAGATGCTCGGGCCTGGGTTAAGCGATTTACGGACTGGTACAACCATGAGCACCGGCATAGCCGGATCAAGTACGTGACGCCTGAACAGCGCCATAAAGGCGAAGATATCGATATCTTGGCTCAGCGCCGAGACGTCTACGAACAGGCCAAGGTTCGGCGACCTGAGCGATGGTCAGGAGAGGCTAGAGACTGGCAGCCTGTAGGTGAAGTGATGTTGAATCCTGATCGTGAAGAAAAGGCTCTCGATCAGGCAGCATAGAACCGGTGAACGCGACAAGTGTCTTGAAAAACGCCGATACTGTTATTCTCAAGTTGGTGATTCTTTCTGTTTAGATACAAGGAGTTTGGATACAAGGAGTTTGGATACAAGGCGGTTAGATGTAAGGGATTGAGTGTTAATGGCTTAGGGGATTGGAGCAAAGAGTGTTTAATTTCCCTGGCCTTTGGATAGCAACCCCTCAATCTTTGATACGGGGGTGGCCGACAATAAGCTGGCGGCCAGCATGCATTGGATGCCGAAGGGCAGATAACCGGAGTAGCCAAGAATAGGCATTTCGAACAGATAGAAACGGGAAACGTAGGGAATGCTGTACTCCCAATGGTCGATGCTGCCGAAGTTCCACAACTCCCAACAGAAGCCACACAGCAAACCGGCCAACGCTGGCAGGCAAACCGGGCGCCAATCGCCTCTCATCAACGGCGTAAAAATAGTCTCCTGTCCGGACAGTACCTGAATGCTGATCAGGATGACAAGGGGGGATACCCATGTCAGGGGAAAGAAAAACCGGGGCCAGCCACCGAGTCCGACCAGGGACGCCAGGGTGGCAACTACGGCTATCAACGCCAGGATTCGTGGGTATGGAGGCCTTACAGGCCAGCAGTGGGTAAAAGCTTGATCTAAACGTTGAAAACTGGCCAGCCAGTGGGAGCAGCAAATGACTGCGGGTAGAACTGTCGAAAATGAGAGCGTTGCTGACAAGGCATATTCAAGCGCTGTAGTTTGCTTATAGCCCAGATAGTACCAGTTGTTCGCGAACAGGTTCAGGTATTCGAAAAACCACCAAAACAGAGCGCTCAGTGGAAACAGCATCAGAAAACGCCCTGGATGACTAAGCAGCAGACAGTCACCCGTGCGTTTATAGCTCAGGCTATTCATAAGTAGAATGAATCCCGCCCAGAGGGCGAAAAAATCATACCGTTGCCAGGCTTCCAGTGCTGGGTAGCGCGCCCAGGCAACCACCCATCCGATTCCAATGAGAGCACAACCCAGCCATCCCCACCAGGGGAAGGGTTTACCGCAAGGCAGTTTACCTGAGGCGACGGCCTTTACCCGGATTATGCGCACGAGGAAGGGCGTTAAGGTCGCGATAATTATTAACAGCAGTACGACAAACACCGGCCAGTAAAACCCTGGCTGCGGCATATAGATGGTGGTGGGCGGAAATACCAGATAGGTATTCAGATAGGTATCCAGTGAGCTGCTGACCAGATAAGCGCCGATGAGTGGCGCAATTAACAATAAAACCATGACCCCGCAGAGCCTTGCGATGGTGCTTGCCAGTCTGGAGATGCTTTGTGTCATTCCTAAGGGCATAGAGCGGTTCCTTCTCTGGCAGTGGTGAGAATCTGGGGCTTGTTAGCAGGTACCTAGAAAAGATTAGCACAACATTATTTTTTGGAACCGGGGGAGGGCTTGGCATGGAGAGGCTTATGGATAGAAGTAAGTGGGGTGAAATGGCAACGATTCAGTTGGGGAATCGCACGGCTGCGACTCGCTCCAATCCTTGCGCGATCAAGGTGGCTTCTTCTTCGAGCTTCTGCTGGAGGAGCAGCGGGCCGATAACAGAAGGAAGCCAGAATTTGAAGTCCAGCCGGGCATCAAAAATTAACAGGGTGTTGCGGTTTCGCGGGACCAGGCTCCAGTGAGCCCTGCCTTTACCAAAATCACTTTCCCCTGGGGTGATGATCGCCTCAATTTCGCCGTTGGGGAGCAACTGCATCTGTTGTATCCAGGTGGGGTTGAAGCAGAAAAACGCGATACATATGCGGGCTACTACTTGCATTCGCACCTGCCCATCATTGCCCGGGGCCAGGATATGCACTGCTTTAAGGCTGGAGAGAACCTGGGGCAGGTTGTCGAAGTCTACGAGGATATCGTACACCTGGCCGACGGGGAGGTGGACAAGGACCTCGGAGTGCATCTCGATCTGCTTGTTAATTGTGCTGGCCGTCGCCATTACCATCGCGTTCCACCTGCAGCGCATGCTGCGACAAAGCGTCCCCTAAATTTGAACCCTATTGTATTTATAGATTAAGACGGTGATTTTTTCTGTGTAATCGAGTGGGAAGTCAGTTAAGCGTGTGAAATTTAGAAAACATAAAGAGGAAGGAGAAAGAAGCAGAAATTATCTAGATGAATAACTTGAATTGATCCAGACTTAATCTGGCACCAGCCTTGAAATAGGGAGGGTTACCGACTTGATGAAGTGACCAAACGAACATCAAAGCCAAAGAGTAGTGTTTCACCCGCCAAGTCCTTCTCAAGGGACGTCGCGAAGGAATCAGCAATATCTATCCAGCTATCTACTTCTGCCCACTTACAAAGTTCTTCCTTAGCGAATTCAACTGCCTGGGCTTGCGAAATAGAAAGCGGTATTTTTGTATTCCAAACAATTGAATCATAAGGTCTTCCGTACATGGTTTTTACTGCGCGGTAAAATATAATCTCTCTGTTCATTATTAACCTGCGGCTTTCCTTGGTTGAATACAACTATTGAATTGCTACATTGAGATAGAACGTAGCGTTTCATTAATTTCAGTTCAGTGAAGCGACGGCCTATATTCTACTAATGCCCCGTGAAATGTCAGCAGCGAAGTACCCAAATTGGGGATAGGTCGGTGGTACTTTAATTTACGCTCGCGAGTGATATGCAGCTGTTTTTTAGCGACCATCAAGGCTTAAATTTTCATTTGCCGCTACCTCCCCCTGGAGAGCATAAAATACCCACTTAATCATCTCTGCTAGAAGTGAGATTGAATTCTTTGATTAGCTAAAAAAGAGGGCGGGGCTGTCTGTAGCCTGTTGCAAGCTGGCCCAGCCACTTGTCGGTGGATATAGGAAAAAGTAAGATTTGAGAGCTGCTTCCTTTTATCTAATGTCACTACCACTATCCCAGATTTTAATGATGTCAGGATTGACGCTGCCCTCTTTACGCAATTCTTCAGCTGTGCGCCGGTTCTTGTTAGCAGCTCGGCCTAATGCTCTGTCTTGCCCCTGAAGTGAGCTATAGGCGTTATGGTGTGCATCAGCTACTACGTGCTGGGCTAGATCTACCGGCACCAGCGCAAAGCCTTCCGGAACGCAGCGTGTCATCACTCGGTTCCAGTCCTGCTTTATTAGTGAAACGTGGCAGTCACCACATTGAACAGACTCAATGCCCAGGGATTCAGTTCTTTGACGTTGTCGCTACCGCAGCAGCAGGTGGTCAGAGTTTGGCTTTTTGAGGGCATAGCTACTTCCTTAAATTCAGGCGCGCAAAATCTTGAGTGCGAAAAGAGTACGAATTTTTTGGAAATATAGAGCAGGGAAGGAGAAAGAAGCAGAAATTATCTAAATCGATAAGTTATTGATAAATAATGTCTACTTCTTTCTCTTTCTTTCTTGCGTTACAAACCTAACAGGGTCGCAACATAGTCCGCGTCCTTGTCACCACGCCCGGACAGATTGACCAAAATTGTCTGGTCCTGTGGCAGTGTAGGCGCGACACGCATTGCCCAGGCAACTGCATGGGCGCTTTCCAGCGCGGGGATGATTCCTTCAACGCGGGACAGTGTCATGAAGGCATCCAGGCACTCGGCATCAGTAACGGATTCATACTGTACCCGTTTTATATCGTGCAGGTAACAGTGTTGCGGGCCGACACCGGGATAGTCCAAACCCGAAGCAATCGAGTGAACCGGCAGCGGTTCGCCTTTATCATCCTGCAGGACATAGCACTTGAAACCGTGGATTTCACCCGGGGAGCCCAGTGTCAGGGTGGCAGCGTGATCAGATGTATCCAGGCCCTTTCCGGCAGGCTCTACACCCACCATGTTTACTTCCTCGTCACCCAGGAATGCAGTGAACAGACCCATCGCATTTGAGCCGCCGCCCACACAGGCGGTGAGGTAATCCGGATTCTTGCTGAATTTATCCTGGAACTGCTGGCGGGCTTCACGGCCGATGATGCTCTGGAAGTCACGTACCATTTTCGGGAAGGGGTGCGGGCCAACGACAGAGCCGATGGCGTAGATGAACTCTTCAGGGTTTTTCAGGTACTCTTCAAAAGCGCTATCAACGGCATCTTTGAGTGTCGCGGTACCTCGGGTAACCGGAACCAGCTTACAGCCAAGGATTTTCATTTTGGTAACATTGGGATGTTCTTTCTCGATATCCACCTGACCCATGTGAATCTCGCACGGGATGCCCACCAGGGCGCAGGCTGTCGCCAGGGCCACACCGTGCTGGCCAGCACCGGTTTCAGCCAGTACTTTTTTCTTGCCCATATACTTGGCAAGTAGCGCTTCACCGAGGCAGTGGTTTATCTTGTGGGCTCCGGTATGGTTGAGATCTTCACGCTTGAGAAAAATCTTTGCGCCGCCAAGTTTTTCACTTAGGCGTTGCGCATAGTAGATTGGACTAGGACGACCTACATAATCCTGAAACAGCTGCATCAGCTCGTCCTGGAATTCAGGTGTCTGGCGAATCTCTTCGTAGGCAGTGTCGATATCGTCCATGACCTTCTTCAGCTCAGGAGGAATAATCTGACCACCGTAGTTTCCAAAAAAACCGTCTTTATCCGGCATCGGTGCAAAATCAAACGTGCTCATGTGACCTCTCTTGTTGGCAACATCCAGGCAGCTTTTCTTATAGCTAAAGAGTTATAGCAATAAGCGTTTTAGCAATACAGTTGTTGTAAATCAGGCTGTAACAACAGGGGCTATCGTGATACAGGTTGTATTGATAAATAGCTGCGTTTTGTAGTTCATTGCATAGCAATATATCGTTGTATGCCATAGATGCCAACTGTGACAGCTATTTATTTTGATCTGAATGCGAAGGGGGCGTTCCAGGTAAGAAAGGTGGTTTTATTAGCCGAAGTCGAGTTCGATCTGCTGCTCTTTGGAAACCGTTTTTTTGAAGCCCTGCTGTTTTTGCTTGCGGCCGATTTCACGCAGGTGATCACGAGCCTCATGGTAACAATGAAAAACTGTGTGGTTGAAGGCTCCCTGGTCGCTAACAGAGTTACCCCAGGATTCAGTCAGCACCCAATCTCCCATCAAATCCTGATAGAGGCGGACAATGAAATAGTCCTGCTGTTTGCGCCAACGTATAATCAAGAAGTTACTACCATTACAAGTTATTATGCATCTTTTGATGCAATCCAGTGTGGCCGGGAATTATAATCATCGATTCTTGCCTAAACCAGCTGATTTTTAACTTCTGGAGTCATATTTGAAGCCGACTGACCTAAAGATCGTTGCGGATGAGAACATTCCCGCGATTGAGATGCTTTTCTCGCCCTTTGGTGAGGTGATTCGTCGTCCGGGCAGGCACATGTCTGCAGCGGATGTTCAAGATGCTGATGTGCTATTAGTGCGTTCTATTACCAAGGTAAACCAGGCTCTGCTGGCAGACAGCAAGGTTAACTTTGTCGGCACGGCGACCATCGGTACCGATCATATCGATCAGGATTATTTACGGGGTGCCGGTATCGGCTTTTCCAGTGCGCCGGGTTGTAATGCGGATGCAGTCACTGAATACGTTATCAGTACCCTGTATCTGTTGGCCCAAGAGCAAGGCTTTGAGCTGCAGGATAAAGTCATCGGTATTATTGGCGTTGGTAATGTTGGTGGTCGACTGCAAGCCCGCCTCCAACGGTTAGGAATCAAGCTGTTATTGAATGACCCACCGCGGCAGCAACGTGACGGCGGTGAGTTTGTCACCCTGGATCATCTGCTGCGCAGCGCAGATATTATCTGCATGCATACACCCCTGGTGCGTCAGGGTGATTACCCCAGCTTCCATCTGCTTAATGCAACGAACCTGCCGCTACTTAAAACGGGAGCTATCTTGTTGAATGCTGGTCGCGGGCCGGTTATTGATAACCGGGCTCTGTTGACGTGGCATCTGCAGCGCAGCGATGTCACTCTGGTGCTGGATGTCTGGGAAGATGAGCCGGTGGTTGATGCCGGTCTGGCCGAACGGGTCCGAATAGGCACGCCCCATATCGCCGGTTACAGTCTGGATGGCAAGATACGTGGCACGTATATGCTTTATCTGGCGTTTTGTGAGCGCTATGCACTGCAACCGGAGTTTAGCTTGCAGCAATGCTTACCGGCACCCGAGCAACCGCTAATTGAAATGCATCAACAGGATGCTGCGATTAGTGCAATCCATGCGGTGTATAGTCCGCTGGAAGATGATCAGCGTTTTCGTGAGTCACTGCTGGACAAGGCGCAGCAGCCGATTAATTTTGACCTGCTGCGCAAGCACTATCCGGTACGTCGTGAGTTCATGGCCATGCAGGTTGCCGGTGTCAGTCGTGCGTCGAGGCTTGGCCAGCAGCTGGAAGCATTGGGGTTTGAACTGCTTGAGCATTAATATCGAGACTATAAAACCGGGTTACAGGTATGACAAACAGTCTTAATTCTGAATACTTTCTACTTCATGGGTTTGAAATATGATACCTGCTCAGGGTCAGCAGCAAAATGTACATTCCCTGGCTGGTCTGCGCTTGCAGATTGGCGAGCCGGTAAGGGTTGAAGTAAAAGTACCTCGCGGACGCTATACTGCGAAGCTGCTGGGATATGCTGAAAATGCCGGGGTGATAATAAGTGCGCCGCTTAGTGCTGCAGCAAAAGCGGCACTGGTGACTGAGGGAAATATCGTTACAGTGCGGATGATTAGTGGCAATCGTATCTGCAGTTTTCAGAGCAAGATTCTGAAAGAGAATGATCAGCCCTTTAGTCACTGGGTACTGGAATATCCGCGTGAGATTGAATTGAATCGGATCCGCCAGCACACCCGGGTGCCGGTAAGGTTGATGGTGTCGGTAGATGATTATGATGAGATGGGTGAGCGCGACGATCTACCTTGCTCTGCACTGTGTGTCGATATAAGTACCGATGGATTGTGTTTGCAGTTACCGCGGGTTTTGGGGGACGTGGGCAGTAAATTTTACCTCACCACACGGGTTAACATAGCGGGAATGGAGCATGTTCTCCTGGCTCCGGTCGAAATGCGTAATACCCATAATTCCAGTGAAGAAATTGGACTGATGTACAATCAGGGCATGAAATTCCTCGATCTTGATGAAGATACCCGGCTGATTATTGCCGCATTTGTTTACCAACAGTTTTTAGTTGAGACCGGAAATCTGGACCGTACTGGACAGGAGTTGTAGATGTTTCGTTTGGGATTAATTGTCAATCTTATAGCCGGTATTGGCGGCAGTTTGTTTACCAGCAGTTTTTGGTTGAGACCGGAATTCTGGACCGTACTGGACAGTACTGGATAGGAGTTGTAGATGTTTCGTTTGGGATTAATAGTAAACCCACTAGCCGGTATTGGCGGCAGTGTTGCCCTTAAAGGCAGTGATGGTGAAGAAACCGCCCGTAAGGCGCTTGAGCTGGGGGCTGAGCCAAAAGCTAATATGCGAACCTTGCAGGCACTTGAAGTACTGCAGGGGTTGGATCTTAAGTTGATTACTTACCCTGCTGAGATGGGGGAGACGGCTGCCCGTGAGGCGGGTTTCGAACCTGTCGTAATTGGTGCTATCGAATCTGGACACACCACTGCAGATGATACTGAACATGCCGCGCGTCAAATGCTAAAGCAAGGTGTGGATCTGATTCTGTTTGCGGGTGGCGATGGCACTGCGCGCAATATCTGTCATGCCATCGGTGATACCACGCCGGTACTGGGCATTCCTGCCGGGGTAAAGATTCATTCCGGTGTGTATGCCGTGACACCCGGTGCTGCCGGAGAAATCGTTTCTATGCTGGTACGTGGAGAGCTGGTCAGCCTGGGGGATCAGGAGGTTCGCGATATTGATGAAGTGGCTTTTCGCGAAGGCAAAGTCAAAGCTAAATATTATGGTGAGTTGATGGTACCTGCCGAAGCTCGTTTTTTGCAGCATGTAAAAAATGGTGGTCGGGAAGTAGAAGAGTTGGTGCTGGATGATATTGCCGCTGATTTTACTGAAAATATGGAGGATGACGTTCTCTATATCATGGGGTCGGGCTCAACCGTGCAGGCATTGATGGATTCGATGAATTTGGAAAATACCCTGTTAGGTGTGGACCTGATCGAAAATGGCGAGTTGATCGGACAAGACCTGACCGCTAAGCAACTTGAAGCACTGACTGCCGGCCGGGAGACCCGTCTGGTGATCACTGTTATCGGTGGTCAGGGACATATTATCGGTCGTGGCAATCAGCAGATCAGCCCTGCCTTGTTGCGCCGCCTGGGGCGTGAAAACATTATTGTCGTTGCCACGAAAACCAAGATTAAAGAACTTGAAGGGCGTCCACTGATCGTTGACAGTGGCGAGCCTGAGTTAAACCACCTGCTGGCAGGACTGATTAAGGTAATTACTGGTTACCATGATTCTATTCTCTACCGGGTAGCGGATCTTTAATTTCGGGTAGCTGATATTTAATTACGGGTAAATACTGGCGGATAAGCAATTTCGGCAGCAAAATCTGAATGCTCTGTTATGCTGAATTTAAGGCAAAGATGAAGAGGCAGATATGGGATACCATCTGTTCAGGTTTATGTTGTCGCTGTTGCTTCCCGAGTGGATGCAGAATCGACAGCCTGATATGCACCATTTCTATCGCAGGAAGTTCACCACACAGTATCTTGCAAAAAAGAAGCGCGTTGTATGGCTGTGGGTAGCTGCTGGTTGCTTAATGCTGTTGATTCCGCTGCCTGCGTTTATCATCGGTACGTCATTACTGATGACGTTCATCTCTTTTTCCCTGTTAGATGAAACCTCCTAGTTTATCTGTCAGCAAGCCATATGGAACATGACTCGTCTATACAAACATCGATCAGGTTGTGGCTGTTTCTGAAGTAGCGTTTCCTTGAAATATAAAGCACCAATATTAATTTTGTCGTGTAATCCAATCATTATCGGTGCGGTTCATAAACTCTACGCAGCAAGCTTCGCGGGGCATACAAACCAGTCCCCCTACGATTTTTCTTGAACATGTAGGGTGCCGGTGAGGCACGAACCGCACCGCACCAAACTTTACGGTATTTTAAGCTGTTGAAGCTGGTTATCTATGTTTAACCCCGAGCCCATATGACAGAGATCATGTATGTTGGCTATAACAGTATGCTGCACCTGCGTAAATGAAACTAACGTTGTAAAATTAGCCGTTATTGATATTAGGGAACCTACGAATAAGTCCCTTATGTTCTCTGCGGGCTATAGAACGGCCAGCTACGCGAAAGTCAGCGCAGTGGAATGACGAGTCCTTTCCAAGCTGAGTGACAAAGTAGATGGCCGTTATAGAGCCCGCCTCTAGGGGCTTTCAGAGCATACAGATCTCTGCGTTAACGATTTTCGACAGACAACCAGTATGCCTGTAATCGTTGCCTTGACCTCTGGATGCTCTGAAAGCCAGAGGCCTAAGGAACTTATTCGCAGGTTCCTTCGATCAGGTAACTATCCCGGAGGATAATTCTTGAGTACCAAGTATCTCAAACGCTTTTTTAAACCCAAATCGATTGCTGTATTTGGTGCATCCGAGCGTGAGAACAGCATGGGTGGCGTGGTTTTGCAGAATCTGCTGGAAAGCGGCTATCAGGGTAAGTTGATGGCGGTGAACAAGCGCGGCTATGAGACTGTATTCGGCGTGTCTTGCTACAAAGGCTTGTCAAAACTGCCAGAGATGCCTGATTTGGCGATCATATGTTCGCCACCTGAGTCGGTAGCAGATATTGTGCGCCAGCTTGGTGCGCACATGGTTAAGGCTGCGATGATCCTGACCGGTGGTTTATCCCGTTCGACCGAAACGCGTGGCAATTGCCTGCGTGATGAGATTCGTGAGGCCGCAAAACCCTATGGTATTCGTATCCTGGGGCCTGATTGTATGGGGCTGCTGGTGTCTGGCCATAATATGAATGCCAGCTACTCTCATGTGAATATAAAGAAAGGTAAAGTGAGTTACGTCGGCCAGTCTGGTCTGCTGGGGACGGCAATGATCGACTGGGCCAATGGCCAGGAGATCGGTTTCTCGCATTTTCTGACATTGGGCGATGGTGTGGATGTCGATTTACCCTCCATTATCGACTATCTGGCACAGGACCCTTATACCCAGGCCATCTTGCTGCAGATGGATCACGTGATTGGCGCTTCGCGCAGTTTTCTCAGTGCAGTGCGAGCGGCATCCAGAAACAAGCTGGTTCTGGTGCTCAAGTCGGCGATCATTTTTGAAGAAGAAAAAGGTGCCCAGCTGGCTCCCGGTATCCACGAAGAAGATCTGGTTTATGATGCGGCCTTACGCCGTGCGGGTGTGGTGCGGGTAGAGACCAGTGATCAGTTGTTTAACGCATTGGAAACTTTATCACGCATGAAGCCGATGCGAGGTGAGCGTCTGGCAATTATGAGTAACGGCATGGGTCCGAATGCGCTGGCAACTGATCAACTGATTAGAAGCGGTGGCGAGCTATCGGAGCTAACCGAAGAAACCGTCACTGCGTTACAGGGGATATTGCCCGATAGCTGGAACACGAAAAACCCGATTGATCTGCATGCCGATGCAACATCGGAGCGCTTTATCCAGGCGGCACAGATTCTCACAAAAGATAAAAATGTCGATGCGGTGCTGGTTATTCATGCACCAACCCGACTGGCGCCAGGGCTGGAAACTGCGGATGGGATTATATCGGTAGTGCGAAACACCCCGCGTAACATTCTTACTTGCTGGATGGGACGCAGTACGGCGATTGAATCCCGCAACCATTTCAATGCCGCCGGGGTAACGACCTTTGTAACGCCGGAGGAGGCGGTGGATGCCTTTATGCATATGGTTGAGTTCCGCCGTAATCAGGAGGTAATGAAGCAGACGCCTGCGCCTTTTATCCAACAGAATTATCAGAACCATAAGCATGCGGAGTCTTTGATTGCCAATGCTTTGGATGAGGGACGCGACTATCTGACTCATCTTGAAGCCTGTGACTTGCTGGATCAATACGATATACCGGTCGCTAATACGCATTATGCAGCCGATATAGACGGCGTCGTTGAGGTTGCCCAGAAACTGGGTGGCTCGGTGGCGGTGAAGGTAATAAACCCGGAAAATATTTATCCATTCAACTACGACCAGAAAAGTCACCTGCGTTGGAAGGATCTGGCACTGGATCTCTATTCGGTCAGCGAAGTAAAGCATGCTGTCACCCAGCTGGCCTATCGGATGCACGAGCGTTTTCCTGATAAGGATTCGATGGGCTTTTGTCTGCAACAGATGAAACGTGGTTTCCAGTCTGTACAGATTAATATGGGGATTACCCGGGATCCAACATTTGGACCTTTGTTAGTATTCGGTACAGGCGGCTATGCCGTTGATGTGCTAGCTGATCGCCACGTGATGCTGCCACCGTTAAACCTGAGTCTCGCTCGGGAGCTGGTGATGAGCTCACGGGTGTATTCCATCCTTAAAGAGAACAGCGATCAGGTGGAAAGGGATCTGGATCAACTGTGTGAATTGCTGATCAAGCTCTCTCAGATGGTTGTCGAGCTGCCCAACCTGAAAGGGCTGGAAATTAATCCTCTGTTGCTGAATAAGCGGGGTGTTCTGGCCGTGGATGTCGCGGTGTCTCTGGGAGAGCCTTCAGAGCTAGCGATTTCACCTTACCCTGCGCACCTGGAAGAGCAGATCGTATTGAAAAAATCCGGCCGTAAGGCTGTGCTTCGTGCGATTCGGGGTGAAGATGAACCTAACCATTTGGAGTTTTACAATAAACTCAGCCCTGAATCTATCCGCCTGCGCTACTTCTATAGCCGGGGAATTCCAACCCACCATGAGCTGGCCAACTGGACTCAGATAGATTACGACCGGGAGATGGCCTTTATCGTCACCGCACCTAAAGAGGATGGCGAGGGGTGGGAGACTCTGGGAGTAGTGCGTGCGGTTACTGATCCTGATAATGTCAGGTCGGAGTTTTCGGTGGTGATCCGGGATGATCTTCAGGGGGAGGGCCTGGGTGTTATTCTGATGCAGAAAGTGGTGGATTACTGTAAAGCGCGTGGCACGTTATTACTGATGGGCTCAACATTGACGTCCAATAAGGGCATGCAGGGATTGGCGAAGAAGCTGGGATTCAAGAACAGCTATAACATGGACGAAGATGTGGTTGAGATGGAAATGATGTTGCACCAACCGGTCGAAGACTGGCAGGTTTATCGCTTGCAGCACTGAATCCTGTTCTCCGGGGTAATTTTTTACGATTTTGATAGCTTTGCTGTTGTATCTAGAAATCTCGCGGCGAGGCGCCGCTCCTACACTGGAGGATTGAATCTATCCTTGTAGGAAACCGGTCTTTACATTTTTGGGCAGAACATCTCGTGCAGGGTATGGATGATGCGCGTTGCCGTGTCGCCTGACAGTGAGTAATAGATTGTTTGGGATTCACGACGGGTCTTTACCAGTTCATCTTTGCGTAATACCGCAAGGTGTTGCGACAGGGCGGATTGGCTCAGATCGAGGCAATCATTCAGCTCGGTGACCGACAGCTCTTTACCGTCCAGATAACACAGAATCAGTAACCGACTTTCATTGCCGAGTGCTTTCATCAGCTTGGCCGCTTTACTGGAGTTTTGTTTCATCGTGGCCAGGGTCTCTGGCGTCATCTGTCGACCTGCGATACTACTCAACGCATTTTCTCCACTTTGTTCTTATTATCACTATCTGTTCACTCCGGGATCACCGGCGAGCACAATAGTAAGGAGGGATTCTAAATTATTACCGGGTAAATCTCAATTTACTAATATAGTAGATTGTTGTATTAGTGGGGTCTAATGTAGAGGCGAACTCTGCAAACCTGATGCAAGCGTGCTGGTGCTTTGCTGCTGAAATTACTGCTCTTAGGTTTGCGCCTGAATTGAACAGAACGGGTATCTTGGAGGGGCCGCTCAGATCCACTCTTACGTACTGCGGACTGTCTAGCGATTAGCCTCTAGAAAAGCGGCGAGTCCTTCCTGAACCAGATTATAAGTTGCATCGATATTGGCTGCGATATCACCTTCCAGTACTTGCAGGCCGTCGAGTATCTCGCGGGCTTCCGTAAATCCCTGATCTATACCGCCGGAAATGACATCAACGAAACTTTTAGCCGCCGTCTGTTGGTCCATTTCAGGATGTTGTTGCTGATAACTGCCAAAGAATGCGGTACTCAATGTCACGATTCGATCTGCTGTTGCCTCAGGGCTGATATCCAGACTACTTTCATAGGCGCGCTCAATTGGCTTGGGGCCAAAATCGGCTTCCAGCACCATGTTCAGTTGATCAATCGCGCTGCGGTAAAGCAGTGTGAGAGAGTCATTGCCTGCGTTGATACTCACTTCAAGCGAGGCCTGCAGAATGGATTGGTTATGGGCGCTTTTCGCAGAGGCAGGTTGTGCCTGGCTGGAATCCTGTTCCATTTTTTGGGTCTGCTTCTCAGCGATGCTGGTGCTGAGGGGAGATTGACCTTGCGCAGGTAATATGGCCATCATAAGTATCCATTAAATAAATGAGTCAGTGGTTATGTTATCGCCCATAAACTGAATTGCTTAAGTGAAAGATTTTAAACTATGGCGAAAGTGTTGGGTAACGACACACATTGATGATTCATCATGCTGATACAGGGGTCGCCTGCTTGCGTTTACGGGTTTGTACTATATGCGCTGCAACTGTACGATTACGGCCTTGCTGCTTGGCCAGGTAGAGCGATTCATCCGCCTGCTTCAGCACCTCTTTGCTGTTGTTATGCTCATCGGTTTTTTCGCACAAACCAATACTGATACAGACCTGAACAATCTCTTTCTTATCGCTGCTTTTCTTACGCTGCTTGCGTCCTTGCGAGGTATCTTCGGGGCGATCCGTATCACGGATGCGCATTGGGTAGTTAGCAACGGCTTCACGTACTTGTTCAGCGATTGGCAATGCAGCGGCTTCATCCTTGCGGTTAAACACTATAGTGAACTCCTCACCGCCATAACGAAACACGCTGCAGCCTTTAGCGGCTTGCTTCATCTGGCTGGCAACCATGCGCAACACCTGATCACCGACATCGTGACCGTAGGTATCGTTAAACTTCTTGAAGTGATCCACATCCACCATGGCGATGCTGTAATTGCGTCCGGTGCTCGCCAGGTGGTTCTCTAGCGCCCGGCGTCCCGGCAGGTTGGTCAACTCATCAATAAACGCCATGCTGTAGGAGTTGAACAGCACGGTATAGAGAAACAGTAATAACGTCAGGCTGGCATACAGGGCCGAGATATAGGCTTTATCAAAAATAAGCAGGGTGAACAGGCAGCCGAGAGTGGCAGCAAGCAGCGCAGCATCCACCAGAGTTGTACGCAGCAACAGTACTAAAACTACACATAGAATCGACAGTAGAAATACCAGCGCAGCGCCTTCGCTGAGCAGCAGTGTATCAAATGCCAGTTCCACCAGGCTCATCGGCAGTGACGTAATCCAGTTAGCCAGCAAGCCATACTGATTGAAGGTATAGAGCAGTAGGTAGCCAACGACTATAATCGTGCCGCGTGGTAATGCCCAACGCAGGCTGATACCGCGTTCGCCATACAGGCTGATTAGTACCTGCTGGAGCGGGAATAATAGTGTAAGCAGGGTAAACAGGACATAGTTGGCTGGATTATCCAGTGAGGTTTGCAGCTCGCTCTGAATAAGGCTGAACAGGCATAACAAGTTCAGACTGGCGAGAAACAAACGGCCCTGATTGAAACTGATGCAGAGAATCAGGCAGATGCCTGCCAGAAGATAAGGTAACTGGCTAAACAGTGATTGGTAGTGGAACGGTAGCTCTGCTAAACGGTTAAGCACGACGACGCCAAACGCGAGGGCGATAAAGGTCGGAATCAGCAGACGCAATGTTTTTAACAAGGTATTAGCGAACAACAGGCATTCCTCGATTTAGCCTTATTAAACAATTATTTGCAGGTTCCGTAGATGCTAGCACGGGAGCGGGAATAAAGGAGGGCTTTTGTAACCGAATTGGGGAAATGGTCTGATAGTTCAGAGTGTGCCATCTCAAATATTCCTATAATCGGGGAGTATCAATTAAACGCTATAACAAGTGTTTAATAATGGAGTAAAATTACGCCTTTACTATAACTAAGTAACTTCAGAACCGGCATCATTGTAGGCACATCGTTCTTGCACATGACTCATTTAACGGTTCTTTTTGTTCTCTGGAAGCTTCTACATGATTCGTCTGTCTAATATTAAATTACCCCTCGACCACGATGAGCAAGCGTTGGTCAGTGCCATTTTAACTGGTCTGGAAATCGCTGCTGAGCAACTCGTTAGCTACGTCATGTGTCGACGGGGATACGATGCGCGAAAGAAAAATACAATATTTCTTATTTATACGCTGGATGTTGAAACCACTATCAATGATGAGCTGCTGGAAAAGTTCGGCGACAGCCAGTTAATCAAAGCAACACCCGATCTAGAGTACAAATATGTTACACAGGCACCTGCCGATCAACAGGAGCGCCCGGTGGTTATCGGCTTTGGTCCCTGTGGTTTGTTGGCAGGACTGGTGTTAGCTCAAATGGGCTATAACCCAATTATTTTAGATCGCGGCAAAGAAGTTCGTGAGCGCACCAAGGATACCTTTGGGTTTTGGCGTAAAAAGCAACTGAATACCGAATCCAACGTTCAGTTTGGTGAAGGCGGTGCCGGTACGTTTTCAGATGGCAAACTGCATACCCAAATCAAGGATCCCAAACAGCACGGCCGCAAAGTTTTAACTGAATTTGTTAAAGCGGGTGCCCCGGAAGAAATCATGTACGTCAGCAAACCACACATTGGTACGTTCAGATTGGTATCGATGGTCGAAAAAATGCGTGCACAAATTATTCAATTGGGCGGGGAGATACGTTTTAGCTCACGCGTCGACGATCTGCATATAGAAGATGGTCAGATTACCGGTTTAACTTTAGCCGACGGTGAAGAAATCAAATCAAGGCATATAGCGTTGGCAATCGGTCACAGTGCCCGCGATACATTTCAGATGTTATACGATAAAAATGTCTACATGGAAGCCAAGCCTTTTTCAGTTGGCTTTCGTATTGAGCACGAGCAATCGTTAATAGACGAAGCACGTTTTGGGTGCAATGCCGGTAATCCAATACTGGGTGCCGCAGATTATAAACTTGTGCATCACTGTAAAAATGGACGTTCTGTGTATAGCTTTTGTATGTGCCCTGGTGGCACCGTGGTTGCCGCGACATCTGAAGAGCACCGCGTGGTTACCAATGGTATGAGCCAGTATTCACGCAAGGAGCGTAATGCAAATAGCGCGATTGTGGTGGGTATTGACCCTGCGGATTATCCCGGCCATCCATTAGCAGGGGTTGAGTTTCAGAGAAAGCTTGAGAGCAACGCTTATCAGCTGGGCGGTGAGAACTATGACGCACCGGCTCAAAAAGTTGGCGATTTTCTCAAGGGTAAGCCTTCAGAAGCACTGGGTGTTGTTTCACCTTCATTCAAACCGGGTATTAAGTTAACCGATCTTTCCGCGGCGTTGCCTGATTTTTGTATAGAGGCCATTCGTGAAGCTATTCCGGCGTTTAACAAAAAAATTAAGGGTTTTGCCCTGGAAGATGCACTACTTACTGGTGTTGAAACCAGAACATCATCGCCTGTCAATATAAAACGTAATGCAGATTTGCAAAGCATTAACACCCGGGGATTGTATCCTGCGGGTGAAGGTGCCGGTTATGCCGGAGGCATTATGTCAGCTGCGATTGATGGTATTAAAATTGCAGAAGCTATGGCATTAAGTATGAACAGTAAGTAGATTTAGCCTGAACTGAAGTCTTTAATGTCTAATCCAACAGTCTCAAGGGCTGTTGGATACCTGCGATGCTTCCCCTTCTCTGACTCAAATTAGGTATTTAATTTGAAAATCGCCGTTGCTCAGGTCCCGTCAATAAAGGGTGATGTTGAGACCAATATTTGCACCCACCTGAACAGCATCGATAAAGCCGGGCAATTGGGCATTTCTTATCTGGTGTTTCCCGAACTGTCACTGACCGGCTATGAGCCTGAATTAGCAGCGTCATTGGCTTTCACAGCTGATGATAGCCGTTTGCAGCCGCTTATAGAGTCAGCTGTTGCTAATAAACTTCATGTTGTTGTCGGGGCTCCATTGAAAACGGATAGAGCGCCGCATATAGCTGCCTTTGTCATATCGCCTTTAGGTTGTATAGACACCTATTCAAAGATGAATTTACATTCAGGTGAACAAGCTTTTTTTTCGGCCGGTAAAGATCATCATTTTGTTACTGTCGATGGGATCATCATCGGAAATGCAATTTGTGCGGATACAAACAACAGTCATCACGCCCAGGCGTGTGCTGATTTTGGGGCTGATGTCTATATTGCAGGCGTGATGTTCAGTGAAGCGGGCTATGCTGCCGATACCCGGCAATTGGAATATTATGCACGCAAGCTGAAGATGCTGGTGGCTATGGCTAATTACAATCAACCCACAGGTGGTTGGTTGCCGATAGGTAAAAGCGCCATCTGGACGGACACTGGGCTGTTAGCCATGGCCGATGAAAAACAGGATGCTTTGGTGATCGCAGAACATTCGCCATCAGGCTGGACAGGCTGCGTGGTTGATCTATAACGACGGGCTTGGCATAACAGATTAATGGCCCCACTCAAATGAGGAATTCGTATGGCGTATGAGGTGCTGGTTGGCTTAAATGTACTTGATGATCAGTTATATCAGGACTACAGAGCGGCAATGAAACCTATCTTGGCAACCTATGGGGGCGGGTTTGGTTACGACTTTAAAGTCTCTGAAGTGTTGTTGCCTGAGTCGGGGCAGGATATTAACCGGGTGTTTACAATCTATTTTAGAGACAGCGCGGCTATGGATGGGTTTTTCGCTAATCCTGAGTATTTAGAGGTAAAAGCTAAATACTTTGAAAACTCTGTTGGTAGCACGACTATTATTTCCAGTTATGAAAAAAATACCGAGTGATGCGTTTAGGATTTTTCGCAGGGGCTTCAAGCTAAACGTTGCCTCAAACTACTGGATACTTGCATGACGCTATAATATAGAGGTCACAGATAACTGATAGATAATATTCGGGCTGTGCTTGCTTCATGGTTTTTTTTGCAGGTTCAAAAGGAGATTAAGCTATGAAAATTTTGTATAGGAAACTCTCATTACTTATCAATGCTGCCCTTATATATTCCTTTACTCAGGCAGCCTTGGCAGTGTCGAATGATGTGATGACCTGTAAAGTGAGTGGCAGCGTCGATTATTTCATTGTCTATGCGGATCAGTTGATATATTCCAGCGACAAGTTTTTACATTATCAAATGATAGACGGGCTTACGGTCATAGTGGTTAATAAGGACACCATGCGCTTCAATCGTTTGACTAATCTCAACCTTCTGCCCAGCTCTACTATGGACCCTCAAAAACCGCCAGAGAGCCATCAGTTTTTTGCCGGTAGGTGCATGACTACTTCTTAACAAGCCGTTTCGGGAAACGGCATTGATGTGGCAAGCTATTCTTGGCTCGTAGGAGCGGTTTCAACCGCGAAAGAAATCAATCGCTAATGAAGCCAATCGCGAATAAATTCGCTCCTACAATGATAGAAATCTACAGCTAGCTGTGATCTTTTTGCTCTTAGCCACTCGCCTGTGGCCTACCTCCTATGACTGTTTTGGCTGTACGTATTTCTCCAATGCATCTGCTAGTCTGTGATTAATTGTAAAGCGTGTAGGCTGAGGATTATTGTATGTTTTGGCTCGATGGCGATATCAAACAGGTCAGTATTAAGAATGTTTTCATAGGTGGGGTTCTTGTTGTGCTAGCAGGATATGGCTATTTCGGCGAAGGCTCGGGGTTACTGCCTTTCCTGAATGATTCAACCAACCTTGCAGCGATTGGTTTGATCGGCATTGGCAGCATTATCTACGGTTTGAAAGGTCTGTTTATACACACTAAGGACGAAGAATAACCAATCCAGGCGGCTTCCAGACGAACGCTCACTGCCTCCTTAACTTTAAAGTGACTGGAAGTAGCTTTTAAATTAAGTGCTGCCAGTCACTTTCTAACTGTCGGCTATCTCAGCCGCAACACTTCTTATATTTTTTACCGCTGCCGCAAGAGCAAGGGTCATTACGCTTGGGTGTTTCTTCAAGCACTATCGTTTTCGGTGTATTCAGTAAACCATCCAGTTCGGTGATATCTTCTGCTATATCAGCATTAACCTCGATAGTGGCGAACAAGCCATTTTCCAACAGGATGGTTTCAACTTCAGTTTTGCGCTCATCGGTAGCAACGCTAAGTGACAATGGAGAAGTTTCTGAGCCCGGCTTGGTTACACGTTTGGTGTTAAAGCCACTGCTGTGATGTTTTGGTTTCTTCTCGATACGGCCTTTGAAGAAAAATTTTGACATTACTGGGTCCTGTCTCAGCGACATTGGGAAAATTGGCCGCCATAGTAACAGCTTCGCTGAGCTAACACTAAAGAAGCTGATTATTGGCTAATGAACTGCTCACCGACCAAGAATGATGAAATCTGTTACACTGCGCGAAAAATTTGCAGTGTAGTGGTTCGTTATGGGTTTTTCATCGTTAGGTCTTAATCAAAATTTAATCAATGCTGTGTCAGAGCAGGGGTATACCGAGCCTACGCCCATTCAGGTCGCAGCTATCCCTGCAATATTAGCCAGGCAGGATATTATGGCCGGGGCCCAGACTGGTACGGGTAAGACCGCGGCGTTTGCATTACCCATTTTACAGCAGCTGTGCCTTAAGCCTGTGTCGGATGAGCCGACTCGTGCGATACGCGCACTGGTGTTGACGCCCACCCGGGAACTGGCTCAGCAGGTGTATAACAGCTTTGTTAAATACGGTAAGCACAGTGAGCTGCGCAGTGCACTTGTCTATGGCGGAGCCAGCATTAATACGCAGATTGCAGTGCTGGAAGCGGGCGTCGATATTCTGGTGGCAACGCCGGGTCGGCTGCTGGATTTGATGTATAAAGGCACGGTCGATCTTGGGCAGGTGCAAAGCCTGGTATTTGATGAAGCCGATCGAATGCTGGATATGGGGTTCATTGATGAAATCAAGCGCATCATCAAGCCGATTCCCGCTGATCGCCAGACGCTGCTGTTTTCGGCGACCTTTGATGACGCTATCTTCAAGCTCAGTAAAAGTTTGCTGAAGGATCCGCAGCTTATCGAGGTAGATGCGCGAAATACCGCAGCTATCCAGGTTGAGCAAATTGTCTATGCGGTTGATGCTGATCGTAAGCGTGAGCTGACATCCCACCTCATCGGTGCCAGAAACTGGCATCAGGTGTTGATCTTTACGCGTACCAAACAGGGCTCTGATCATCTGGCCAGCGAGATGTGCAAAGATGGGATTAAAGCCCAGGCGATCCATGGCGATAAGTCACAAGGCGCACGGGAGAGGGCACTGGAAGAGTTTCGCGCAGGTAAGACGCGCGCTCTGGTGGCCACCGATGTCGCCGCGCGGGGACTGGATATCGATCAGCTGAAATACGTGATCAATTATGAGCTGCCCTATAATGCGGAAGACTATATACACCGTATAGGCCGTACCGGCAGGGCTGGAGGTACTGGTCTGGCAATCTCATTATTAAGCGAAGAAGAAAATTACCTGCTGGAAGAGATTGAAGCCATTCTGGATACGCGCTTACCGCAGCAGTGGCTACCCGGTTACGAACCGGATCTGACAAAAGAGGTGAAAGTGTCACGTAAAAATAGCCATAGTGCCCAGAAACGCCGCGCCAAGGATCGTGCCTTTGGCAAGAAGCCAGCTAAGCGTCGACGCTAACCGGTATAGGGTTCTTGGTTCGTTCTTCGTCATTAAAATACGCACCATGAACCACCCCCTTAAGATTGTTAACGGCGGATGCCTATCTTGCGGCCAATGTTTTCGGGTGTCGGCAGTTGTGCTTGCTGCGCTGCCATCGCCTGGATATTAGCGGCTACTGCCTCGGGAAATGCACTGGCGCGGCGGGCTTTCAGATTTACACACATTGCCATCTGCTCAAGCGTTGATGCAAGGTATTCTTCCCCGTTCTCCTCTTTAGCGTACATTTCAAAATAGAGATGAATGCGCTTCGCATCATGATCCAGCAGCTGTACTCTCACTTCCACGGGTTGGTTAAGTACTACTTCATTGTTATAGGTGATGTGATTTTCCAGCACCATCCAGGAAATATCCGTTGCACGGGTAACTTCTTCACTGAGTCCCAGCTGACCAACTAACTCAGCCCCCGCCATATCGAAGATCAGTACGTAGTAGGCAACGTTCATATGGTTGTTGTAATCCAGCCATTGCGGCTTGATTTCAGTAGAGTAGATAACAGGTGCTTGTGGGGTCATGGTGACTTTTTGTTCCGAGAGTTGATGAAGATCAGAAAATAGTACTGTGGCTTGAGATGAATGCCAATTGCTGCGTTATTATGATTGTTATTCTATTTCAGATATTAAAGATATAAGAGACTCATGAGCGATATAAAGTTAACGGCCTACAGTCACGGTGCGGGTTGCGGTTGCAAGATTTCCCCCCAGGTATTGAAAACTATTCT
Organism: Amphritea sp.; assembly: GCA_036960915.1. GTDB lineage: Bacteria > Pseudomonadota > Gammaproteobacteria > Pseudomonadales > Balneatricaceae > Amphritea. Next base: position 21,587 of record JBALVQ010000019.1, on the reverse strand, counting down.
GAAAACCGAACATAGCGGTTTTGATGATCCCTGCCTGCTGGTGGGTAACCAGAGCAGTGATGATGCCGCGGTCTATGATCTGGGCAATGGCCAGGCGGTGATCAGCACTACCGATTTCTTTATGCCGATCGTGGATGACCCTTTCGATTTTGGCCGGGTTGCCGCGGCCAATGCGATCAGCGATGTTTACGCCATGGGCGGTAAGCCGGTGATGGCAATAGCGATACTCGGTTGGCCGGTGAATCTGCTGGCGCCTGAAATCGCCCAGCAAGTGCTGGAAGGTGGTCGGGCGGTGTGTCGTGAGGCCGGTATCGCACTGGCGGGTGGCCATTCCATCGATGCGCCGGAGCCGATCTTTGGTCTGGCTGTAACAGGCGCTATTGCGACCGATCGGGTGAAACGTAACGACAGCGCCACCGCTGGTTGTAAGCTTTATCTGACCAAACCGATCGGCGTGGGAATTCTCACCACCGCGCGCAAGCAGGATAAGCTGACGGCGGAGCATGAGTTGCAGGTGGTTGATCATATGACGACCCTGAATAAGATCGGTGTTGAGCTGGCAGATCTGGAAGGGGTGCAGGCGATGACCGATGTCACCGGTTTTGGCTTGCTTGGTCACTTGCTGGAGATGTGCGAAGGCAGTGACTTGGCGGCGCGTATTGAGGATTGTTCGGTACCGCGCTTGAATGCCGTGGAAGAGTACCTTGCCATGGGCTGCATTCCCGGTGGCTGTCAGCGTAACTTCGACAGCTATGGTCTCAAGCTGGCGCCGATGAGCGAGATCCAGCAAACACTGTTCTGTGATCCGCAAACCAGTGGTGGCCTGCTGGTCGCTGTTGAGCCTCGACACTGTGCTGCCGTAGAAGCCAAAGGTGCCGAATTTGGACTGGCGCTTAAGCCGATTGGCGAGCTGCTGGAATACCAGGGCGGTCATTGGGTTGAAGTTATTTAGTCGACTCCCATAATCGGATAGCCGCTGGCTATCCGGGTTCTCCCATAAGCTGTTTTCGTTATCGTCCCCTGTGGCAGGATAGTTGTCCTTTTTCACCCCTATAATAGTCATCTCCTGGCATGGTTAATGAGAGGACAACTTGTGTAGTATGTCCTTAGCGTCGGTTTATTCAGAGGTTATCCATGCTAGAGTTACGTCACACTTGTGAGCATTGGCGAGCATTGCAACTGCGCGCTACCGCCCGAATCCACCCTGGCCAGAATCAGCAGCTTTGAATGTACTTTTTGAGCAGACTGTGTCGAACAGCTTCTACATATCGTCTGTCCCAATTGCGATGGCGGTTTTAGTGTCCGACCGGTGAGGCCTGCAACCGATTGCCGTAATGGCAATTATCTGGGTAACTACCTGCTGGGTAATTATCCCGCCTCGAAAAGAGTGCTGTATAAGCCGGTGGATCTGGCTGCACATGAACGCTTTAGTACGGCACTTAAAAATATACCTGTAGGGAGCCGTTAGGGAATGAATTTGAAGGGTGGCGGTTTTAGTGTCCGACCGGTGAGTCCTGCAACCAATCATCGTAATGGCAACTATCTGGGTAACTACCTGCTGGGTAA
>JBALVQ010000019.1:15072-19921 GCA_036960915.1 Amphritea sp. | reverse complement strand
GTCCTGCAACCAATCATCGTAATGGCAACTATCTGGGTAACTACCTGCTGGGTAATTATCCCGCCTCAAAAAGAGTGCTGTATAAGCCGGTGGATCTGGCTGCACATGAACGCTTTAGTACGGCACTTAAAAATATACCTGTAGGGAGCCGTTAGGGAATGAATTTGAAGGGTGGCGGTTTTAGTGTCCGACCGGTGAGTCCTGCAACCAATCATCGTAATGGCAACTATCTGGGTAACTACCTGCTGGGTAACTACCTGCTGGGTAATTATCCCGCCTCGAAAAGAGTGCTGTATAAGCCGGTGGATCTGGCTGCACATGAACTGTTCAGTGCCGCACTTAAAAATATACCTGCAGAAGGTTGATAAGGAGCAGTTAGGGAATGACTCTGAAGGATACGTTATTAAGCCTGGTCATCGTTTTGGTGTGGGGTTTCAATTTTGTGGTTATTGCCTGGGGGCTTGAAGGTATCCCGCCACTATTAATGGGTGGCTTGCGCTTTCTGCTGGTGGCTCTTATCGGCTCGCTGATTTTTTCCCGCCCGAAAATACCGCTGCGCTGGATGATCGCCTATGGCATGACGCTGGGTTTCGGCCAGTTTGCTTTTCTGTTCACGGCGATGGCGGTGGGTATGCCAGCGGGGCTGGCGTCACTGGTGTTACAGTCCCAGGCATTGTTTACCCTGGTGTTGGCGCAGCTGCTGTTAAAAGAGACTATCAAGCCGCATCAGGTTATTGCCATCATGATTGCCGGCAGTGGTCTGGTGTTGATCGGCTGGACTAACAGTGCCGGCGCCATGACGGCGATAGGCTTTGGCCTGACATTGGCCGCGGCAGCCTGCTGGGCGATCGGCAATATTATTAATCGGGCAATCTCACAGAAAGGCTACCATGCGGGCGTTAATCTGGTGGCGTGGTCGGCGTGGTTTCCGCCACTGCCTTTCTTTGCTATGTCCTATCTGATCGAAGGTGAAGAGGCGATCATCGCCAGCCTACAGAGCTTCTCTCTGGTGTCGGCGTTTGCGCTTATCTATCTGGCATTGATTGCGACTATTCTAGGGTATGGTTTATGGGGGCATCTGCTTAGCCGTTATCCGGCGGCCCAGATTGCGCCTTTGACTCTGGGCGTCCCGGTGGTTGGTCTGAGCTGTGCCGGGATACTACTGAGCGAACAGGTAACGTTGCTACAGTGGTGGGGTGTTGCGTTGGTGCTGCTGGGACTTGGCTTCAACATGCAGGGCAAGCGTATGCTGGCCAGGTGGGTATAATCAGCCTCTGTCTCCAGATAATGTCACCGCTTATCCCTTCTATCAAGCGGCCTCTATGACGATACCGTTCTGCTCGAGATCCAGCAATCTGGCTTTAATATCCAGTCCACCGGCATAGCCGCCCAGGCCACCGGAGGCTTGAATCACCCGGTGGCAGGGAATCAATATCCAGATGGGATTCTTGCCGTTGGCCGACCCCACTGCTCGGGATGCTTTCGGGTTGCCCAGTTGTTGTGCCAGCTGCAGGTAGCTCCAGGTTTCACCGTAGGGGATGGCTTGCAGAGTTGCCCAGACATTTTCCTGAAACTTTGTACCGGCAGGGGATAGGGGCAACTCAAAGTTGCTGCGCTTGCCGCAGAAATACTCTTCCAGCTGACGGCAGGCATTTTGCAATAAAGGCGATGGCTTTGTTGATTTACCATCCTCTTCTTCTGCGCCTACTTCAGTGCGTTGATACTCGGTAAAACGGCATTGGGTGATCATACCGTCACTTTCGGAGAGCGTTAACGGACCTATTGCGCTTTGAAAAATTACCGAACAGCCAGTCATAGTTGTGCTCCATACTTATAGAGGGTTGTTGCCAGATAGCCACGCCAGGGGGAAAGATCCCGGATTGCCGCTGACAGGTCTTCTGAGGCGATGATTTTTTCCAGAAACACATCGCCGTGGGGAAACGCATCGGTATCGCCGATTGCCCGCAGTGCAACATATTCAGCGGTCCAGGGGCCAATGCCATGAATCGCCAGCAGCTGTTTTTTGAATTCCTGAGGACTCTGATAACTGGAAAAGTGTATATCGCCGCTGGCCACCTGTTGTGCCAGGGCGACAATTGCAGCTTTTTTGGTTCGCGGTACTTTCAGTGCCTCCAGTGTCTCGCTGGCCAGTCTTTGCGGGCTGGGAAACAGTGTAACGGTTTCGCCTGTCAATGGATGGGGGTGCTGTTCGCCGTACAGCTCCATCAGTTCGCGGGTAAGCTGAGTGGTGCGTTTGACCGATACCAGCTGGCCCAGAATCGTAGTGATTGCCAACTCAAATTTGTCCCAGCAGCCGGCAAGCCTGACTCCATGGTGTGGAACGTAGAGTGCATTCAGGGCAGGATCTGCTTCAAACGCATTGGCGACATAGACAGGATCCAGCGACAGATCGAACATGCTTTTTATGCGGTTGAGAACAAAACTGATAGCGTTGACATCGTCGCAGTGAAGGTTGATATCCAGGCGGCACTTAGCGTCATTGTTACTGACTGACAGGTAGCCCAGAGTGCCATCAAACTCGAATACCCGTGTATAACAGTCATTTTCGAAACATTCCAGATCTCCCATTCTGTGCGTTTGGTAGTATGCCAGACAGCCATCCCAGTCGAATGGTGGGCGATATGCCACGCTGAATTCAATTGCATTGTCATGGCTGTTCGGCCTTTTTGCGAGCCTGTTGGCATTTCGCTTGCGCAGCTCTGTAGGTGTTTTCGAGAAGCGTTGGCGGATCGCATCGTTAAAGCGACGTACCGACTCAAACCCGGAACTGAAGGCGATATCCACAAAAGATAGATCGGTTTCGACAATCAGCTTTCTCGCCAGGTTAAGGCGGTTATCGCGCATGATCTGCATCGGCGTCTTGCCCAGCTCATCCTGGAACAGGCGGCGCAGGTGTCTGGCGCTCAGCCCGAAGCGCTCGGCAAGCTCATCTTCGCTAAGCTCAATGGCGTGTTCGTCGTTGAGAAGTACTCGCACTGCCCGGCGCACCACTGAGGTGGTGCCGTGCCACAGCGGCGAGTCCGGCGCACTTTCAGGACGGCAGCGAAGACAAGGGCGGTAACCGGCTTTTTCTGCCAGTTCTGCAGAGGAGAAAAATTCTACATTTTCCCGCTTTGGCTTTGCCGGGCAGATCGGGCGACAGTAGATGCCGGTGGTTTTAACGCCAAAAAAGAACTTGCCATCGAACTTTGCGTCTCGAGTCAGCAGCGCGTTGTAGTAATCATTGTGTAGGTTGTTTTGCATGGCTTAACAATAGCAGAAAGGAACTACTGATATAGCTGTTTTCGGACAGGATCGACAGCATGTTTGCAAGCACATTCTAGTAACATTTTTTAGTCAAATAGAATCGCTTTAATCCCGTTGGCCAGGCCTGGTTTTAATCCGTTGGTGTGGTCTCTGAAGTAGCAGATTCATATTTTGGTGAAGGCCGTAAGTCGTAACAGCGGTTTTTGTGCCGGAGTTAAGACCAAGGTGTTGGCGAGTTAGTGATACCTGACTGTCAGATCGAATGAGCGTATTTAGGTGTAGCAGGATAATGACTTAACTGTATAGCCATTCTGCCTTAAAGACGAATATTAGCAGCCCCCTCCCGTAACGAATAATGCCCCACATAATTTCAAACAAACGTGTTGATGATCGGGGATACAATGAAAAACAATAAAATGCTTAGAAAAATTTTGCCTGCAGCAATTGTGTTGGGTATGAGTGCTCAGGCTTCTGCAGCCTTGACTATCTACCAGGAGGGCGATACCAGCTTTACGACTGATGGTCTGATCAATACCTTCTATACCTTCAGCGATATTGATAAGCCCGGCACTGCTGATGACCGTGAACAATCCCGCGTGCGGATGGGTTTTCTACCGAACATTCTGGGTTTTAACTTTAAAAAAGAGAATGTCGATGGCCTGACATTGGGAGCGCGTTCCTCTCTATGGGTGACTATCAATGACACCGACTTAAACCGTGGTGCTGAGCGTGTTGGCACCAGTACAGGTATCGATGCACGTCAGTTCTTCGGTACCGTGGACGGTGAGTTCGGACAGATCTTGATTGGTAAGGATTACGGTCTGTTTGGCCGCAGTAATATCTTTGCGGATGAGCTGCTGCTGGGACATGGTCAGGTTTCTGATACATATGGTCTGGTTGATGGCGGCAATGTGGCATTCGGCAACATTGGTTCGGGCTACCTGTATTCTTTTCCTAAAGCTCAGATTACCTACCGTTCACCTGTAGCATCCGGTTTCCAGTTGGCTGTGGGTATCATGGACCCCAATAAAGCTGCCGCCGATTCTTCAGAGGACACGCCACGCTTTGAAACAGAAGTAACCTATGCCACCGAGTTTGACGGTGGCTCTATGAAAGCCTGGGTTAATGGTATGACGCAAAGCTCTGATACGGCGGTAACCAGCACGGATTCCAGCGGTGTCGGTTACGGCGTCAATGTGAAAGCCGGCGGCGTATCGTTGACGGCTTCAGGGTTTACTTCTGAAGGTGTCGGTAATATTGCCGGCCTTGATACAAGCATTGCTGATGAAAGTAACGAGGCTGAAGGTTATCTCCTGCAGGCGTCATACAGCTCGGGGGCCAACCGATTTGTTGTTTCTTACGGTGAGAATGAGGTGGATTTAGATGCTCTGGTCGGTGCCGACAGTGAGTATGAAAACACGGCTGTTGCGCTGTTTCATGATGTAAACAGCAATCTAAAGCTGGTTGCCGAATACAATATGACAGAAGTTACTTCTTCAGGAGCGATGGTTGAAGAGACCGATACGCTTGCCCTGGGTGCAGTACTTACCTGGTAACTCTTGTTATGAGACTGCTCTGATGA
>JBALVQ010000019.1:0-14972 GCA_036960915.1 Amphritea sp. | reverse complement strand
GCAATGCTAGAGGAGACTGACATGCTCTACGGTTTTAATCTGGTAACTCTTGTTACGACACTGCTCAGATGAGCAATGCTAGAGGAGACTGACATGCTCTACGGTTTTAATCTGGTAACTCTTGTTATGACACTGCTCTGATGAGTAATGGTGGGCCTGACCCCCTTCTTTGGGTCCACCTTTTTTGTTTTTCAATATAACGACGTTGCACTAAAGTAGTATGTTCTTGCCTATTTCTTCTTCATTATCCCTTGTTTTATCAATAAGTTAAAAGAAATTAAGGACTTGGGCGCTTGCGGTTTTTGATACCCAAGTACAATTTTTCTTTTTGCTTGCCAGCCATACACTGTGGTTTGAGCCCATTTTTTAATAAAACTTCAAGGGCTTTGTATTATCCGGATGAAAGTAAATGTTTGAGCAACTCGAGATACGTACAGCAAGCTCCTGTGAGCGCAATGAATCAGCCGCAGCCAATGAGCTGTTTACAAAACTGAAATGGCAGAATCTGGGCTTTGTGCTGTTCTTCTGTTCCACCGAATATGAACTGAATACGCTTGCCGTAGAAATCGAACAACAATTCGGTGATATCCCTGTAGCGGGTTGTACGACTGCCGGGGAGATTACCACCCAGGGCTATGGTCAGGGCTGCATTTCGGCAATCGGCTTCTCCAGGAAAGAGTTCGCGATCAGCGGTAGGTTAATCCGCAACCTGGAAGGCTTTGCCTTTAGTGATGCCCAGGCGGTTGTTGACGAGTTGATCAGTGATTGCCTGCAGCAACAGATTGCGCCGATAAAAGACAACAGTTTTGCACTGACGCTGCTTGATGGCCTGTCGACACTTGAAGAGCAGGTGCTGGTGACGCTCGACTCCGTATTGGGCAGCATCCCTCACTTTGGCGGTTCGGCCGGAGATGATATCTGTCTGACCAATACCCATGTCTATTTCAATGGCCGGTTTTATGTCGGAGCGGCCGTTATTATCCTGATAAATACCTCCTGCGAGTTTGAAGTGTTCAGCGGCCATCACATGATCTGTAAAGATGAGAAACTGGTGGTGACCGAAGCCAATAGCGATCAACGCAGAGTGTGTGAATTAAATGCCGAGCCTGCGGCTATTGAATATTCAAGAGTCACGGGGGTGCCGCTCGCAGAGCTGAATCATGAAGTGTTTGCGCTCAATCCGATCGCGGTGCGCATTGGTGAGGAGTATTACATTCGCTCTATTCAGCGGGTTAATGATGATCTTAGCCTGACGTTCTACTGCGCGGTGGAAAACGGTATTGTGCTCACCGTAATGGAGCCCGGCGAGATGCTTGCGGTACTGGATGCCGAGTTGGAGCGGGTCGAGGCTGCTGTTGGCGAGCATGTGATCACCATAGGCTGTGATTGCTTCTTGCGCCGTCTTGAGGTTGAGCGACGCGGCATAAAGCAGGAAATGTCAGAGCTGTTGCGTAAACACCGGGTGGTCGGTTTCAACACCTACGGAGAACAGGTGGATGGCATGCATATTAACCAGACCTTTACCGGGGTAGCGATCGGGAGAGGGCTGTGAGCACATGTGATGTAAGCGTTGATCTGATTGCTGATAGTGAGGTCGAGCTAAAAAGGCGAATAGCGGCACTCGAGCAGCAAAATACAAAACTGCAGAAAATTAACAAAGTGCTGATCGAGCGGGTCGAAGTAAGTTCAACAACCCGCTCAGACCCTTATGCGGCTTTTGAGCACTCTGTGGTACTGGCGGAGCAGGTACGCGAACGCACAGAAGCCCTGAATACCGCATTGGCAGATCTGAAAGACAGTAATCAGGCGCTAAACCAGGCAAAGCTTCAGGCGGAAGTTGCCCACCAGCATCTTATCGATGGGATTGAGAGTATCTCTGACGCTTTTGTGCTGTTCGATAGCGAACGAAGCATTGTGCTGTTCAATAGTAAGTTCGAAGCATTCTGGTTTGGTACCGGCGTTGATATAGCCACAGGAGCTACTATCCAGGATATTAAGCGCCTTGCCGAGGAACACGGCATTATTGCTGAAGAATATGCATCTGATGAAGCCGACAATAGCATTGTTTACCGGCTAAACAGCGGTCGCTGGATTCAGATGAGTGAGCGGGCGACGCTGGATGGTGGGCTGGTTATCCTCTACACCGATATCACCGAACTGAAACAGAATGAAACGGCCCGTCGCAAGCGGGCACTCGCCGATAAATCACTGGTGCTGCAAAATACGGTGGACAATCTATCGCAAGGGGTTGCTTTGATTAACGCTGCTGGCCGTCTGGAAGTGTGGAATAAACGCTTTATGGAACTGTCAGGTTTCTGTGAGGAGCAACTGCGTTTTCAGCCGGAGTTTTCAGATCTGATCTCTAACAGTGAGTTGATCCTGTTGACCCCTTTCACCAATAAGCACAATGGTGGTTCTCCGATTGAGCTGGAGCAGAGCCTGAGTAATGGCAAAGTCATTGAGATTCGCACCCATCCAACGCCGGATGGCGGCTTTGTAAATACCTATACCGATATTACCGAGCGGCACCAGTATGCCGAAACCTTACGTGAAAGTGAGCAATGGATTCGGTTGATTACCGATCACGTCCCGGCATTGATTGCCTATGTCGGCGATGATCTGCGCTACCAGTTTACCAATAAAGTGTATGAAGAGTGGTATGGCTGGCCCCGTGAAGCATTGATAGGCAAGACGATATCCCTAGTGCATGGTGGTAAGCAGTTTATCAAGTTGAAGCCGTATATCGGTCGGGCGCTAGCGGGAGAAAGTGTTACTTTTGAGATAGAAGAGTTCGACCCCCAGGGGAATGAGCGCTACATGCTTAAAGCCTATGTGCCAAATCGTGATGCGGAAGGGCGGATAGTCGGCTTCTTTGTGCTGATTCGAGACATTACCGAGCGGCGAAAAACTGCACTGGCGCTACAGCAGTCCTATCAGACAATGGAGCAGCGAGTCGTTGAGCGAACCTCGGAACTGACGCAGTTGAATGATCAGTTATGGCAGGAAATTTCTGAAAGAAAACAAGTTGAAGCGCGCTTAATAGAAGCCAATAAGCATGCTGAACAGGCTAACCTGTCGAAAACCAAATTTCTGGCCGCGGTAAGTCATGATCTGTTGCAGCCGCTCAATGCAGCGCGGTTGTTCACCAGTGCTTTACTGGAACAGCCTAAAGGTAAAGATAACAGTTATCTGGTTCAATCTGTCAGTACATCGCTTGAAGATGTCGAGTCACTGTTGAGTACGCTGGTCGACATTTCCAAACTGGATGCAGGAGTGATCAAACCGGATGTGACTGCTTTCTCTGCTGCAACGCTGCTACAAAATATCGCTAACGAATATACGCAAGTGGCCGAGAGTGAAGGGCTGACTCTGCGCTATGTTCCATCATCTGCGGTCATCTCTTCTGATTCGCAGTTATTGGCACGGATACTGAGGAACTTTCTTTCCAACGCGATCCGTTATACACCCAGCGGTAAGCTTCTTTTCGGCAGCCGTCGTAAGCGCAACAGTCTGCTGATTGAAATCTGGGACAGCGGCATTGGTATTCCAGAAGAGAAACTGACCGATATCTTCCTGGAGTTTAAACGTCTGCAACCTGCCACTGCTGAGGTCGATAAGGGGCTGGGTCTGGGGCTGGCAATAGTCGATAAGATATCCAGTATGTTAGGGCATCGCATCAGTGTTTCTTCTGTTGAAGGGAAAGGCTCCGTGTTCTCTGTTGAAGTGCCTTATGGTCAGCTGGATACGGCAAATATAGATGACGTTCAGGGGACTTCGGTACAGCGTTATAATCTATTGAGTGAGGCGGCTGTCTGGGTAATCGATAATGATCCGGCGATCTGCAGTGGTATGGCAACGTTGCTGCAAGGTTGGGGCTGTGAAGTGACGACAGCGTTGTCCCTGACTGATCTGTTGAGGCAGGTGGATCTGCAAAGCCCGGCCCGAATGCTGGTTGCAGATTATCATCTGGACAATGATGAAAACGGTGTCGATGCCGCCGTACAACTGAATGCAATGCTCCCCCAGCCAATTCCCGTATTAATGATTACCGCCAATTACTCAATTGAGCTTAAGCAGACCATCCGCGAGCAAGGCTACCTGTTGATGAATAAGCCGGTTAGGCCTCTCAAGTTAAAAACGCTACTGACCCATATGCTGGATAATTGAGCTGGGAAGTTAAGTGTGGTTTTTGATGAAAGGGTAGTGGTCGATTAAGAACTGATACTAAATATTACAGGCTGCGAATGAAAATCCGCAGTTTTTTTTGTGATCCAACGTGTAGAAATTTTGACGGTGATTTCATCGGCCGTTTCCGTTTTTGACACAATGTATGGACTCCTCCCTCCCCGCGAGACACTAAGCTTAGTGTCAACCAAAACGCTAAAAGAGGAATTCACACATGGCTAAGGTTAATACTATTGGCGTCGACCTGGCAAAGAATGTCATTCTTAAAAAACGGCTACAGATATTATTCAACGGCATAACAGGGGTAACTTTTTTTTGCTTCCACTGACGCCTGTAGATCAATATCTATAGTAGCAAATGGTTGCTCTGCTGTTGTTTCTATCAAAACGTCCCCATCGGGGCTAATTACCCAAGCGTTAGCAACACCTTCAGCATCGATAGGTAGCAGATTTGAGGTCAGTAAATAGGTACCACTGACAAAGGCCGTAGCGCGGTTGCCAGCTTGCCAAATGTCTTTGTCCTCCAGGTAGTTGGCGCGGGGGTTTAAAATCATATTCACTCCGCGTTTACCGTAGTGCCGCGCCCACTCCTGAGCCCATACTTCGGTGCAGATTAAAAAACCCATGGAGACATCGCCTAAAACGACGGGGTCAAAACAAGCATCACCGCGCTGATACCATGAAGCCTCCCAGAAACCCTCTTCATCGGGAAGATAGTATTTGTCATGTGCATCAATCGTGCGTTCTCCCTCAATTAAGCAAGCACGATTTAATCGACTACCGCCATCTATTACAGGCTGCGTTAATGCAACCGGCAGATTCAAGGCAGTAATACGCTTGCACCACTGTTGATGACTAGCGATTGCCGCCTGCCACACTTCGTTTTGGCGACCTGTACCTAAATCGGCACAAGGCCAACTGGCAAACGGCATCTCCGGCAGCAGGATGAATTCGCTACGCTCTTTCAGTGCATGCTCTGTCAAACGCTGCCATTGATGCTCTAGAGTGGCTGGATCATTGAGCAACTCACAAACTGTAACTCTCATTTTTTTTGAACCTTTCAATTCAGCCAGATTGTTATAAAAACTTGGTTCTAGCTGTTAATCTCGATGGGTTATCAGGAAGACTTTACTTCACTACTTAGCACGACATCAGACATAGGTGTGCAGCAGCAAGCTAACACCTTACCTGCTTTTCTGTCCTCGTCAGATAATGCAGGGGCTTCGACTTGAATATATTCGCCCTCAGTAAGCGTAACTTTGCAAGCTCCACAGACACCGGCTCTACAGCTATTAGGTAGTTTGATTCCAGCACTTTCAGCATGCTCAAGTAGCGTTCGTTGGTTGGTGGCAGGTATGCTTTTATCGTCGAGCGTAATGTACAGGTCACGGCTCTCACCAACATCTGGTTTGGTGGCAGTAAAGGCTTCCTGGTGATAGTTTTTGGGTGGCAATCCCTGTGCGAGCAATTGTGTTTTTACCGAATCCATAAACGGATTCGGACCACAGACAAATACCTGCCGTTCGGTCAACTGCGGTATCAGTGCTGCGTGCTCTGCCGAGAAACGACCACGTAATCCCTGCCATTGACCATCGGCCTGGCTTAGCGCAATGTGAATCGTCAGTGTTGGGAAGTCCGCTGCGATACTTTGTAACTCCTGATAACAAGGAATATCCGCTTGAGTACGACACTGATGGTAAAAAACCACATCGTTAATTTGTTTATGGTCGGCAAGATAGCGCAGTATTGAGAGCATCGGTGTTACACCACTGCCGCCGGACAGCAGTAAAATTTTGTCTCTTTCCTTACCTAAATGAAAATTGCCAGCGGGATTCTGAACGATCAAGGTACTCCCTTCCTGGAGGTGCTCGTGAAGCCAATTGGATGCCAGGCCATCAGATACGCGTTTTACTGAAATGGCATAGCGATTTAGCCGCGAAGGGCTGGAAGACAAGGTGTAACGTCGAGAAACGGATTTACCGTCGATATCTAAAAGGATGGGCAGGTGTTGGCCAGGCAGATAATCCGGTAGTGCATCGCCCGCCGACATTTCAAACCAGAGCGTACAAAAGTCCTGAGCAATGATTTCACGTTCAACGCATTTTAGTGTGAAGTTGATGCTGCCGTTGTCTGGGTAGGGCTGTTTTTCTTGAGTTTCCAACACCTCAACAATATCGCCTATTTGCACCATGCCCTCGTTCAGAGGAACTGAATTCTGGCCAAAAAATACGCCACCGGCCACTGCCGCGCGGAATTTCGCCAGGGTTGAAAGCGGCTCGCCGAGGTCGTGAAAGCGATCCTGACCAATTTCAGCGGTGGTAAGGATGCAGCGTTCACAGGGTTTAATCACGTCGAAGATAACATCGCCAATTTTGACTCGTTTCCAACCGTCCTCTTCAAACGCTTCCTGATTGGCGATCACTAAATTGGGGCGAAACTGCTCCATGTGATTGTTGCGCTGGCTACGCTCGTTAACGGCTTGCAGTGAACCTTCACTAATAAGCAGTGCGGGAAATTCATCGACGAAGCCAACGGCTTGCTGTATATCCTCGTGCATTCGATTGGGGTGTTCGCCACTGAATTGTAAAATGACAGGTTCTCCGATAATGCTGGAGAACCATAGGTCTGCTTCATCGGTGGTGTGGAAGGCTTCGAAGTGATCGTCCCAAACTTCGGTGGATACGGCTTTATGTGTGAAGTCGCTATAACGCAAATGCAAGTCTGGTTGTTGAGGATAAGTCAGGCGCAAGCCATCAGCGAGTAATACCGATTTAACTTTTAGCAATTGTGGATAGGTTCTGGCGGTCACCATACCCCCGCCGACCTTTGACAACATTAATCTGCGGTCCTGGCTCAACCCCTGCTTCTCAATCCAGCTTCGAGACAGGCTCATCCCCCGTGTGGATTTAACCGGATATATGTTGATTTGACTCAGATAGGGCTGGCTCATACGGTACCTCTCGCAGTTCAATGAACATTACAATGGCTTTATCTGCAAACTGACTAATTATCTTAACTGCCCCCATTATTTAAAACCCAGTGGCAGAGGGTATTTTTATATAGGCTAAATCTTCATCAATGAAATGTTCTAGCCCTTATTAGCCGCCAGAACATAGAGATATTCCAACGCCAGTGTAGCCGCGGCTAGTGAGGTGATTTCTGAATGATCATAGGGGGGACTGACTTCCACCACATCCATACCAACTAGATTTAACCCGACCATGCCTCGGATTGCTGTTAAAGCAGTACTCGTAGTGATGCCTCCTGCTACTGGTGTACCGGTGCCAGGAGCGCAGCTTGGATCAAGTCCATCAATATCGAAGGTAACATAGGCTTTTTTGTCTCCGACACGGGATCGGATGCGATCAATTAATTCCGCTGATGTATGATTGTTAACCCATGTCGCATCAAGTACTTCCATTGGATAGCCATCGCTATTAAAGGAGGTACGAATACCAACTTGAATAGAGTGCTCGGTATCGATCAGCCCTTCTTTCATCGCATGATAAAACACTGTGCCATGATCATATTTAGAGCCACCTGAATAAGTGTCTGTATGCGCATCGAAGTGGATTAACGCTACCGGGCCATGATGTTTGTAGTAAGCACGAAGCAGTGGCAAAGTGACGAAGTGATCGCCACCGAAGCTAAGCATTTTCTTACCCGCTGCCAGAACTCGGTTAGCATGGGCTTCGGCATTGACGACAAAGCTTTCGCCTTCACCGAGATTAAAGAGAATATCACCGCTGTCGATGACCTTGAGCCGATCTTCCAGGCCAAAATCCCATGGCCAGCGAACGCCTTCCCAGACCAGATTAGATGATGCGGTACGTATTCCTTTTGGTCCCATTCGAGAACCTGAGCGTCCACCGCCAGCCAGATCAAATGGGATGCCAGAAACCACTACATCTGCATCGCTTTGCTCGATATTAGTGTCAGACGGAAACTGCATAAACGTATCCGTATAAGTAGCGTAAATGGGCACGTACTCTTCGTTAGCTTTGGCATAAGCATCACTTGCGCTTTCGGTATTAGACATTGCGGATCACCTCGGGTTATTCATCATTCAATTGAAAATAGCCGTTGCAAACCCATTAGTACAATGCATAGTATTAATTTAACCATTCGCCAAATAAATAACCCAGCGTGAGTAATGAATGATCAATGATGAATTGTCAAAGCAGCCTGATCAAATACTGCGCAAGTTTGACTTGAATTTACTTCTCGTATTTGAGGCGCTGATTACCGAGTGTCACGTCACTCGTGCTGCCAAGAAGCTGTACCTTAGTCAACCAGCTGTGAGTCATGCGCTGAATAGGATGCGTAATGAACTCGATGACTCATTGCTGATCAAGACCGAGAAGGGAATGCGGCCAACCCCGCGCGCACTCAAGATGCTGCCTCAGGTGCAGCAGATTTTGAAGCTGATAGAGAATACCTTAGCTCCCCCAGTTCGGTTTGATCCTGAAGTCAGTGAGCGCAAGTTTGTGATAGCCACTACTGATTACTTCGAGCTGATGCTGTATCCGTTGCTACTGGCAGAGGTTAGAAAACTAGCCCCAGCTATTCGCTTTGAAATAGAGCTTATCACTGATGAGGTGCTTCACTCAGGGCTGGATACCCGGCAGGTAGATCTAGTGGTTGGCCTGGAAGCCACCCATGAAATCCCTAAGGGATTAGTGAAAAAGACTCTATTTAAAGAAAACCTGGTCTGCCTTGCCTCCCGGAACAATCGAAACATCGGTGACAGTCTGACATTGGCGAGTTTTACAGAACAGCCGCATGTAGCATTCATTGATCTCGCCGGTTATCGCCCCAATGTTGTAGATCTATGGCTTGAACAGCGACAACTTTCTCGCCGCACCGTATCCAGAAACCTGAGTTATACTGCCGCAGCCCGAATTGTAGCGTTAAGCGATGCCATTATTACCTTGCCATGCAGGATGGCTGAACTCTTTTCTGAAATCTTTCCACTGCGTATTGTTACACCACCAAAAGGCTTAGCGGAAGTCGAGATAACCATGATTCATCACCCGCTCTACGCCCGTGATCCCGCTATCGCTTGGTTAATGGAGCAGATAGAAAAAACTATCAGATGATTTTGGGAGCCTCTCTTTTATTTACAGACTAATAATTCACCTTTGCGATACAACGACCACGCCCAATAAAAACGAAACATTACTTCCCTCCATGAGTACGGATTAAGATGTGCTAGATACTACTTTTCCTGGACAGAAAAAGTACAGTGGTGGTTATGCCCGCACTGTGTCAACTGGAGCCGCAAGCTGAAGCTCGGATAGGCAAGTATTCAGCGTCCGTTATTGGAATTGAGGGGGGGGGGCAGGTGCAGCGCTATATTAGCGAACCCTAAAAGTCCGGAGTTGGCACTCAGCGACCTCATGATGGCCTACCAAACTTTGGGGCCAATAAATCGCTCCTGACACACAGGTGACATTAGGGGCTATTTTCCAAGGATGGAACTCTGCCATCTAACTCCTCCAAAGCGGACATTCTTTGGGGCGACACAGTTGAACCCACAACCCAAACCAGACATTGAATACTGTAAATGAATTGCCCTTTCCATGCAGTCAGCTTGATTAACCAATCGGAAGGCTTGAACTATTTTTGATCTCTTTGACTGAGATATGTGACTGAATAGCATTCACACCTGGTATCCGTCTGATCAGGGTAATACGTTCCGAAAACTCATCCAGATCACGGGCAACCAGCTGCAGCAGATAGTCTACATTGCCCGTTATACAGTGACACATCTGAACCCATTCGAACTCACTGACAATCTGTTCGAATTTGTTGGTTAATTCGACATCATGGCTGGCAAAGGATACCTGCGTAAAAACAACCACGCCGAATCCCAGCTTACGACGATTCAATACTGTGCGGTATTCATTGATATAGCCATCTTCTTCCAGTCTCTTCCAGCGTCTCCAGCAAGGCGTTTCACTAAGATTTACCTGCTCAGACAGCGAGCTGTTACTGATACGGCCATCTGACTGAAGCTTGGTGAGTATCTGCAAGTCTGTACTATCGATCGATGATTGAGGGGAATCTTTCTTTTCTTTACTCATAGCTAAAAGAATCTTTTATGTGGAAGCGGTTTGTGAGTGTATTTAGCAAGGTTATTTCTAATGGTCAAGATACACTATTTATAAGAGGAATGACTCAAAACGATCCAGGCGGAGATAAATTAATGAATCTGATAGATGGTTTGCTGACACTAACGGTAATACATTTCATCGCGACAGTTTCGCCTGGCCCGGAGTTCATGCTAATTTCGAAAGAGGCTCTCACTCGCGGACGCAAAGCTGGCTTTATATGTGTGGCAGGCACCCTGTCGGGCCTTTCTATTCATATTTTATATTCTGCGTTTGGCTTAGCCGCAGTGATTTCGAACTCTCCTAAAGCCCTTCTGCTCATTCAATTAGTCGGTGGTGGATACCTTATTTATCTGGGAGTAACTGCGATGATGGCAAAGCCTTCACAGACATCGTCTGACACTCTAACCAAGCGAGGGGACGTATCTGGCTTGCAGATTTTCAGAGCGGGATTCATATGTGATTTATTAAACCCTAAAGCGCCAATTTACTATGTTTCGTTGTTCACCTTCATCCTTTCGCCAACCATGCCTGCTGCTGACATTTTTATATACGGTGCATGGATAATGGTTATCCATCTTGCATGGTTTTCTTTAGTCGTGCTTTTATTATCTACACCGGCAATAAACAGGAAATTCAGAAGCATGAGTCACTGGGTTGACCGTATATTAGGTGGGGCAATGGTAACAATAGGTATTAAAGTGATTACTGCCTGAATTGCTGCTCTTGTTGTGTATAGAAGGGGGCCGTCATTAGCACGAAAGCAACCAGATCTTTGTTTCACGGCTACACTGGTGCAATTAGGTCACTTACGCCACACAGGAGACATAAGGGGCGGCTTTGCAAGGATTGCACTCAACTACCTAGTTTTCTCCAAAGCGGTCATTGTCTATCTTCAACTCAATTGATGACCTCTCCTCCTTTAACCACCAGCAGTTGACCTTGGTGCATAGGCTGCCAGCTGCCATGATTTAACGGTAGGGTCGATACCAGTGTTACTTTTTGAATGTCGCTAGACTCAAGTTTAACCGTGGCCAGTTCCGATTCACCGACACCATAATCGCACATCACACTAATATAGTGCAGCCCGGGGGCGCATACTGAACCATCGGTCTGTGTTCTGACATGGCCGTGTACAAATAAAGCGTCACCGTCAGCGTAAAGAAAGTTGGCCGGTCCGAATTCCCTCATCTGCTGGGCAAACTCTGAAATGATCTCGATACGTGTACTGAGATCAGGCATTGCTCCGGGTTTCGTCCAGATATCGGATAATCGCTGCATCAGCAGACAAAATGCAAATTCAGAATCGGTATCGCCGATCGGTACAGCCAAGCCGCTCTGCTTGAGCTGGAAACGATCCTCGATACCTGGAAAATCACCATTATGCGCAAAGGTATGGACCTGTCCGGCCATTTCCCGCCTGAACGGATGGGTATTTTTAAGCTCTACCGGTCCAAAACTGGCTCGCCGGATGTGTGCAATCACGGTCTCGCTGGTAACTTTGTAGCCGCGCAAGGTCGACATCAAGACACTCTCGGCAGCAGCGGTCGATTCTCTGATCAAGTTGGCATCCGGACCCTCGTAATACGCCACACCCCAACCATCCGCGTGAGGGCCGGTTTCGCCACCGTGGCGAGCAAACTCGTTCAGCGAAAGGGTGATGTTTGCGGGATGATGGGCTGACATACCCAATAATTCACACATATCTATACCTCCATAATTGATCAACCTGGATCATTCTAAGGGTCTAATCACCCATCTCGATATCCGCCATCAGCTGTGACGTTGTTACAACAGATCGACGTCACCATGATCCTTAACAAGCCAATAAGCATTTTTTCATGTCTCTGAAATCTCGCTACTTGTACCATCTTGCAGGTGTTGGTGAGCGAGCCGTTGATAAAAAAGTCTTCACAAATCTGTCGATATACATCCGCTGTCAGTCCCTTCGCCTTGGATCTGGGAACCGCGTCGACATAGCGCATGGTTTTGAGAGACAGGGTATCGAACAAACCAAATCGTAGTTTTTTAGGCAGTAAACTCATTGCAATTCTCCAGCAGGGCTTAACGCCGCGTTGCAACAACCTCCAGATACTCGCCACCGGTAATAGTGAGCTTGCTGTTTTTCATCACGCTGTTGGATTGATAAATCTGTTTTAGCGACTGATGCAGATTTAGCTGATCCGCGGCATCGCTCTTATCAAAGGCGAGTTTGACGGGACCAAAATAGCTGCGAAACAGGTTCACCAGCTCATCGGCGCCAAACGGGTAGTGCCATTGGGGATAGCAGCGCCTAGTCAGTCGAATGTCCGTGAAGTCATCACCGAGACGTTGTTTGACCGTGGTTGGATCTCCCCAGAGTACTGGCGAAATCGTCCCAGCTGGCGGCGGCACTATAGCCGAGACCGCTTTAAACATCTGGGCGGGCATGCTGGTGGGGGTCCAGTTGGCCATGAACAGTCGGCCACCGTGTTTGAGCACCCGCGCAAACTCGTCGGTAACACGTCCGGGACGAGGGGCAAACATGGCGCCGAACATGGAGATGACGACGTCATAATGCTGATCGGCATAGGGCAGATCCTCGGCGTCTCCCACGTCGAAGCGGGCGTTTAAGTCGGCTTCCTGGGTGCGTCGACGGGCGTATTCGACTAAATTTTCAGCAAGATCGATGCCGGTGACCTGAATGCCCAGCTCGGCGGCGGGGATGGCCGTTTGGCCTGCCCCACAGCCTACGTCGAGCAAGGTTGTGCTGGGGACGATATTCCAGCTTTCGAGCACCTCTACAGCGCCGTCTTGCATATATTTTGCGAAGCGAGCGTAATCGCCGTCTTCCCAAGTGGCTTTATGTTGTGCTTTGATCGTTTCCAAGGGAGGTTGATCGTCCAGTGCAATGGCAGTGTTGATATTCATGGTGAGCCTCGCTGTGTGGGTTTATCTGATTGTCTATGACAAGTGTCGACCAACAGGCTGTCAGATCTCTAGTACAATATTTGTACTATTGGGGGGCGGAGTTGTTGCCGAGAGCTGTTTTAGCCAACACAAATTAAATTTTTATTGGCTTTAGATCAGAGGAGAGGGGGCGTTTTTTCGATGCTTTAGGCGGTAAGAATCGCACTATAACAATGCCTGAAAGTGCGTTTAGGAGGGGGGGGGGGGGAGGTTTATCCCGCCACCCATGACGCAGAGTTCTCAGGCTGCATCCAAGGTCACTTAACCTTTACTTTTGGTACTTGTTGCCAAGGAGGGGATTCCGGACACGGGCAAGCATTATGGTTTAACCCGAAGATGGAGATTGTTTTGATTGCTCAGGATGATCTGCTTCTCGTCAATAATCGTTTCCTGGCGCATTCGGTTCACTTGGCGCTGGAGATCCACCAAATGCTGTTCGAGCTTTTTAATCGCACCCTGCAGGTTGGCGATGAAACTGGTGATACTCTGATCTCGATCGAGAACCTTCATGGTTCCGAACACAACGACCGGTTGATTGGTGATGCGGGTGATAACCAGATTGATGGTTACCTAGGGAGCCTCTAATCAAATCCCTTAGATTCTCTGAGAGCTTTATAACGGCTAGGGAATGTCTGATTAAGTCCCATTGTTCTTTATGTGTAGAAATTCAGGCCCGGCCTAACAGTGACTTAAAGATCAGCTATAGATTGTCCGCTCTAATGCCATGACCTGACATGGAGCGTCACATAAGGGTATGACTTTTTTTGGCACAAAGCAGATCATCAAATACTACAGTAGCATTACATCGATATCACCTTCAGGTAGCGGCTTACCGATCATGCTAAGCGCCTGGGCAATTGAGGTGATCAGAAAGTGATGTTCTGTATGTTTCTGCATCCAGAGAAACACGTCTGCACTAAGAGGGCATTGGTCAGCGACTAGCCCCTCCTGGTTGATCGCAATGTACGAGTCTTGATTCGGGCCTAAGCCATACGACTCGACCTGAGTGTCCGAAAGGTTGTTCAAGGGATGATCCTTATCCAATTGACTATGCATTTAACGCGAGTGTTTCAAGGTCGGTATTGTTTACGAGCTACAGGGATCTGTAAATAGGAAAAAGTCTGATTTACAATTTATTGTCCTGATCGCCCAATATGCGTCTGATAGCTTGAAGAGCGTATTGATCTGCACACTTTTGGATCGCTTCTTTTTCATTCTTCGGCTTTTGAGTTTCTAACTGCTTCTCCAGTTCCTTGGCCATTTCCTGGAGTTGCTCGGGCGTCCTTCCTATCAAGCTCTGCTGTACTTCCTTCAGTTTATCCCCTTGGCATGTGCAGATACATGCTTTGCATTCATCATTGCTCATATTTACTCTTTACCTCTATCCATTCCGCTCTGCAAATTGCACAGCTTATAGCAAAGTATAGGCGCCAATACCCACCGTAGGTGGTTGCCGGTGGATTCAAGAAAAGTCTAATTATTAGGGAAAAGTCTGATTTGCCGTTGACATTAAAAAGCCCCGACCACTGCTGAGCCGGGGCGAATTCCGATGAAAGCCTATGGAGTACTGATACAGCGTAGACCGTTGCAGCTGATATGGGTATAGGAAAAAGTCTTAATATTGGGTCGGCTTTTGTTAAGGGTTATCAGATGCCTGTCCAGGATCGCAGACCTCTCAATCTCATTCAGGATTTTATCGGGCAGGCGTTGGATAGGCCCCGAGGGA
>JBALVQ010000142.1:0-6827 GCA_036960915.1 Amphritea sp. | reverse complement strand
GGGTGCGTTGTCTTGACCTCCGATCTCTCTGAAAGCCAGTACCCGGTGGAGCGGGCCATGCTAAGGCGCATAGGACTTGTTCGTAGGTTCCCAGATGTCTGATCAACAGCTGTCTTCAGTTTCAGTTGTTGTTCCGGTGGGTCCCGCGGAAACTGATCTTGCTCCATTTCTGTCGCAGTTGCATTCGCTAGCCCAGGCGCAGCAGATTATCTTCGTTTTCTGTCCTCAGTCAGAACACCTCAAGCAGCAATTGCCGGATGTCGATACCCGTATTGTCGCTCAAACAGCTCCGGCAGGGCGTGCAGCTCAACTTAATGCAGGGTCTGGCGTTGCGCGCGCAGATTACCTCTGGTTTCTCCATCTGGACAGTCGCTTCGGGGGGGGGCAATGGCAAGCGTTAGGCCGTGCAATTAGCCGCTATCCCCAGCGGCTGCACTATTATGACCTGCTGTTTGAATCAGATGGCAATGGTCCCATGTGGCTCAACAGTAAAGGCGCGAACCTTCGTTCCCGCTGGTTAGGTCTGCCGTTTGGCGATCAGGGTTTCTGTCTGTCCCGTAAACAGTTCAAAAAGCTCGGCGGCTACCCAAGCGATGCTCCTTATGGTGAGGACCACCTGTTTATCTGGCGTGCCCATCAGCAAGGTGTTCGATTGAATAATACCGACTCGGTACTGACAACCAGCGCACGCAAGTATGCAGTAAAGGGCTGGGGGGAACTTACATTACTGTACCAGTGGTATTGGGTAAGGCAGGCGCTGCCAGAGTTTTTTAAGTTGCTTAAAATGCGTTTTCTGTAACGACAGTCATTGCACGAAAGTAATAAAAAGAAACCGCCATCAAGGCGGTTTTTTAGTAAAAGTTAGCAGTCATCACTTGCGCGATGGGCTCCTCTCTTGTGACGGCAGAGGCCTTGTTTTTTCTGCCCCTCGTTTCCAGCGGTGGAATTTCTCAACCCAGGCGAGAATTTTCTGCGGCGCATGACGCTTTTTCCATTCCCCGGCAACGAAACGGTTGGCTTCGTTGAGCGTTGGGTATGCGTGCAGCGTTCCCAGTATTTTGTTCAAACCCAGCTTATGTTTCATCGCCAGGGCAAATTCGGGTAGCATTTCTGCCGCGTGTTCGCCGACCAGGGTGACACCCAAAATTTTATCTGAGCCCGGCTTAAGTAGTACTTTAACAAAGCCATAGGCTGCCTCATCGGTAATGGCGCGGTCCAGCTCAGCGAGATCGTAACGTACCGCTTCATAGGCAACCCCTTTATCGATCGCCTGTTTTTCGTTCAGGCCAATGCGGGCGACTTCAGGGCTGGTATAGGTAGTGAAGGGGATAAAAGAGTAATCCACCTTGAATTTTCTAAACTGGCCAAACAGCGCATTGACCGACGCGTACCAGGCCTGATGTGCCGCCGCATGGGTAAATTGATAGGGGCCGATGACATCGCCGCAGGCAAAAATGTTAGGCATCGAGGTGCGCAGGTACTCATCAACTTCCAGAGTGCCTTGCTCATTGCTGATGATGCCCAGCTGTTCCAGGCCAAAACCGGTAATATTGGGCGTGCGTCCGGTAGCCAGCAGTATCTTATCAAAAGCAATGCGTTTTTCCTGATTATTATGGCGGCAGATTAGCGCATAGCCATCATCGGATTTCTCAAAACGTACGGGAGTATGGCCTGAGCAGAGTTTAATGCCGTCCTGCTTAAGTCGGCTTTCAACTGCAACTGCAGCTTCCTGGTCTTCGCGTGTCAGAACATGTGGACCGCGGAATACCATGCTGACCTCGCTGCCCAGGCGGGCAAAGCACTGGCCGAGTTCGCAGCCGATAGCGCCTGAACCCAATACCAGTAAGCGATCAGGGCGTTTGGTAATACCCCAGATAGTATCGGAGGTCAGCGGTTCGACATCATTGATGCCGGGTATATCGAGAATGGTTGGTCGTGCGCCGGTGGCAATGACGATGTTGCGGGTGGTAATGGTTTTGCCATTTACTTCAACTTCCCAGGGGGAGCGGATATAGGCATCGCCGGTAACGCAGTCCACGCCCAATGATTCGTAACGCTCAATGGAATCATGCGGTTCTATGGTGGTAATGACGCGTTGTACCCGTGCCATTACTTCACTGAATTCGTATTCTACTTCGGCTTTCCTAATTCCCAGATCGTGGGCATCGCGTGTATCGGCAAGAAAATGTGTCGTACGGATCAGCGCTTTAGAGGGGACGCAGCCGGTATTCAGGCAATCGCCGCCCATTCTGTGACGCTCGATCAGGGTGACCTTGGCCTTGGTGGCTGCGGCGATATAGGAGGTTACCAGGCCACCGGCGCCGGCGCCGATGACAACCATGTTGGTGTCAAATTTGGCAGGTTTGGTAAAGCCGCTGTATTTTTTTCGGGTTTGAAGAGTCGATACAATAAATTTTGCAATCCAGGGAAACACCCCCAGCAGGCAGAATGAAAGAATTAGTCCCGCAGACAGGATATCCCCGGCTTGCTCAATCGCTCCCAACTGGGTGCCGGCATTAACGAAAACAGCAGTGCCTGGCAGCATCCCGAGCTGGCTAACCCAATAGAAAGTGCGGGCTGGCATCCGTGTCAGGCCCATTACCGCGTTGATTACGAAGAAGGGGAACAGTGGTACCAGGCGCAGGGTGAACAGATAAGAGATGCCATCTTTTTCGATGCCACGGTTGACCGGGTTGACATAGTTAGAGAATTTATTGGTCAGTGGTTCGCGAAGCAGGTAACGGGCGATAAGAAAGGCCAGGGAGGCGCCGATGGTGCTGGCGAAAGAAACCAGAACTAAACCAAATAAAAGGCCAAATACAGCCCCGGCGACTAAGGTCATGGCTGCTGCACCGGGTAGAGATAAGGCAGTGACGGCAATATAGATCAGCATAAAAGCTGCACTGGCAAGCAAGATGTTTTGATCGACCCAGTCTTGCAAAGCCTGATGCTGGGATTTGATGTACTCCAGGTTTAGATAGCTGCCCAGGTCGAGCGCAAAGAATGCTGCTACGGCCAGTGCTATTACCAGGATCAGAGTCCATTTTTTCCAATTCATAAATTCATGTCCTAAGGGATTACGCGATGGGTGTATATTGCCGTGCCAATCTGAAAACAACCTGAATTCCAGCGAAAATTATCTGCTTATTAGAAACGGGTTTGATCTGGCTGTGAAGTGTTTATGGAAATAAAGCGGGGATTTTACGTGTTCTGGCTTAGGGTGCTGAATCTGTGAAAATTTGAACTCGATTGTGAGCATTGATTTCAGCCTTGGTTGGGAAGTGTTTTCATGAAAAGTGAGTTTTGCTGGTTGGGGCTCCCGGTCACTTGAGGACTGGGAGCTTGTTTTGACTCAATATTGGAGATAGAGCGAGTTTTTGTGGCTGATTTTTAAAACACCTTATCGGAAAAGCGTGAATACTGCAGGGTATCTGCAACTTCCTGTGCCTTGGTTTTGGAACTCATAAGACTGAGAAGTTTAAGCGCCGCCTGATAGCTCACCAGGCTTCCGTTAGAGGTAATAATGTTGCCATCAACAACCAGATTTTTGTTCACCTGCACATTGACCTGTGGGTAGTGCTTTTGCAGGTCGGCTTCACCGCCAGCCCAGGTGGTTGCTTGTTTGCCATCAAGCAGGCCGGCTTCTGCCAGCAGGTAGGCCCCAGAACAGTTACTTGCCATCCAGGCTGATTGCTTGGCCGTAGCATTAATAAAGCTTATTAGCGTGGCGTTTTTAATAAGAGGATCCATGTCGTAACTGGACGTTACTATCAGGGCGTCGAGGTCCGGTGCGTCACCAATCCAGGCGTCTACACCAATTTTTAAGCCTTCTTCGGTAGTGATTGTGTTTTGCTTTGATACCGAGATGGTTACAGGTTCATAGTCACTGAACCAGGTGAGGCGACTGGCGACACCAAATACTTCCAGAGGCGCTGTAACATCCGAAGTGAGAACGCCATCGTAGACCAGAATACCAATACGCTTATCGGCAGCTTGACTGGTGGCAACTACCGCCAAGCAGATGGTTAAGGTCGCGAGCAGCGAGCGAAAAGGGGCTTTTAGCCAGTTAATAGTCATAGTTTTTCCTTTAAGTAGGTGTTGAGAAGAAGATGCTGCTCATTGTAGTTATCGTTAATTAACGATTGAATGGCTGTTTTATACTATCTATAGTGAACTAAATTCATGAATGGTTGCTTTTTGTTGCTATGGATAAAATTCGTTCCTTACGGTTTTTTGTTGCCACACTGGATGGCGGTAGTTTTGCGGCGGCAGCCAAGGCTTTTGGTACTGATCCTTCAACGGTAAGCAAGGCAATATATCGCCTTGAAAATGATCTGGGCATTCAGCTGCTGCTGCGGTCGACGCGGCAGCTGCGTATGACGCCTGCAGGGCGTCAATACGCAAATACTGCCCGACGGTTGCTGGAGGACCTGACAGCTTGTGAGGAGAGCCTGAAAAGTCAGAATGACACGCCATCGGGAACCCTCAAGTTGAGTGTGCCTGTCTCTTATGGGCGGCTGTATATTCGTCCCATGCTGGGAGAGTTTTGTCGACGTTATCCAAATATTAGTATTGATATTCATTTTGACGATGCCTATGTAGATATAATCGAACAGGGTGTTGATATCGCCATACGATCTGGATCGGTGCAGGATAGTCAGTTAATTGTCCGCCAGCTTAGCCCGATTGATTTTATTGTCTGTGCAAGTAAATCTTACCTGGAACGTTGCGGTGCTCCGGCAGGCCCTGAAGATTTTAATGAGCATTCCTGGATCCGCTTTCGCTATAAACAAACGGGTAAGCTATTACCCGTCATGATGCCGGGGGGCGATTCAGAGTATGATCCGGGTCGAAATTACATCGTGAATGACGGTGAAGCGATGGCAGAAATGTGTGCACAAGGTCTGGGTCTGACTCAGATACCGCATTTCATTGCCCGAAACTGGCTGGCCTCTGGTGAATTGGTGCCACTATTTAAGAGCATGCGTCAGACTGGGTTGGGGGTGTACCTCTTGTATGCTAAAAGAGAGCATTTGCCGCTTAGGGTGAAGCTCTTTAATGATTTTATCAGTGAAACGCTGGAGGCACAGGGTGAAACTTCGCGCAGTACCTGGGCGGAAACAATTCTTTGAGGTTGGGGATCTTATAAATTAAAAAGGCCTTTCTGATAACACCTTGGTACAGAGGTGGTTAAAGAAAGGCCTTGTTAGAAGCGTTACTCTAGCCCGAATATTTCATAAAGGCGCTTGAAATAGCGCTGCAGGCTCGATAATGGCTGGAAATGCAGCTTATATTAGAAAGTTACACTATGTAACGTAGTGCCGCTGATCGGTTTTCTAAAAAATCTGGCGTTGCATTTGGCTCCATCTTCCTTGAGCCATGGAGTAACCAGGGCTTGGCGGAAGGTAAAGCCAACTGCTTAGCCAGATTTCCCAGAAATTCCAATCCCTTCACGAGATATCTGGGCTAGTGGCAATCAGTTAAGATTGCTAGCCGCTTCCAGTGTGTTTTCCATCAGGGTGGCAACTGTCATGGGGCCGACGCCGCCGGGTACCGGCGTGATCCAGCTAGCGCGTGCTGCCGCAATTTCATAATCAACATCGCCTACCAGGCGACCGTCGTCCAGTCGATTTATACCGACATCAATTACAACCGCGCCTTCTTTAATCCATTCGCCTTTAACCAGACCTGGTTTGCCAACACCGACGACAACGATATCGGCACGCTTGACGTGTGCTTCCAGGTTTTTTGTGAAGCGGTGGGTGGTTGTCGTTGTGCAGCCTGCAAGCAGCAGTTCCAGAGACATCGGGCGGCCGACAATATTAGATGCACCGACAATTACCGCATCCTGGCCACGAATTGGTAGCCCGGTGGATTGCAGCAATGTCATTACACCCTTGGGTGTACAAGGACGCAGGGCCGGTAAGCGCTGAGCCAGGCGGCCCAAATTGAACGGGTGGAAGCCATCAACGTCTTTGTCCGGACGGATACGCTCCAGAATTTCGTTGGCATCAAGATGCTCAGGCAATGGTAGCTGAACAAGAATACCATCGATTTTACTATCGGCATTTAGTTCATCCACCAGATCCAGTAACTGTTGCTGAGGTGTCTCAGCAGGTAAGTCATAAGAAACGGATTGTATGCCGACTTCTTTACAGGCGTTCTTCTTATTACGTACATATACCTGGGAGGCTGGATCAAAGCCAACCAGTACTACAGCCAGGCAAGGGGCTCGTTTACCAGCATCAAGACGTTGTTTGACCCCAGCTGCAACCTGTTCACGAACATTACAGGCAATCTGTTTACCGTCAATAATCTGAGCGCTCATCTTTCGGCTTGTTTCCTCAGCGGATGAATTTTAATGGCGCGAATTGTCTCATGCTTGCCGTTTTCGGCCAAGTATGAATAGCGGTTTGAGGTTAAAAACCGGTGTAATTCCAGTAACTCTTATAACTGGGTGTTTTATTTTTTGTTTGTTGCGCTATGTCGAATAATAAACTGCCTCGCAGCACTGACTTAAGCAGGAGTGTCTAAGGAACCTACGAACAAGTCCCTTGGGCCTTAGCATGCCCCGCTCCACCGGGTACTGGCTTTCAGAGCAATCTGAGATCACGACAACGATTACAGGCATACTGGTTGTCTGTCGAAAATCGTTAACACAGATATCGGGTCGCTCTGGAAGCCCCTAAGGGCGGGCTCTATAACGGCCACCTGCTTTGTCAGCCAGTTTGAAAAGGTCCAGACATTTCACTGCACTGTCTTTCGCGCATTGGCATGCCCTCTGGGTACTGGCCGTTCTATAGCCCGCAGAGAACATAATGGACTTA
>JBALVQ010000141.1:0-6912 GCA_036960915.1 Amphritea sp. | reverse complement strand
CAAGAAACATACTATGAGCATAGCTCACCAACTGCTAACCCCAACAGAGCCCAAGTAATACTTAATAGATAATAAATAAATCTAATTGCAGGGAATTAATATAACGAAGCTTCTATCTCATATGGTAAAAATGAAGGGCGTTTAAATGGAAGAAAAAGAAATTATCTAGGTTGCATCCTCCGGCTTATCTGCGGACTCCGTAGACCCGCGATATCATGAATTCACCCGTTGTTCTGTCGTATCGATATCAGTCAGACAATGCTTTCAGGTTGGAATCCAGCGTGGTTTAGTTGTAGCAGTACCGTTCGGCCATGGTCAAAGGACTGTATTCATAATCCTGCTATTCGGCGT
Source organism: Amphritea sp. (assembly GCA_036960915.1). Classification (GTDB taxonomy): domain Bacteria; phylum Pseudomonadota; class Gammaproteobacteria; order Pseudomonadales; family Balneatricaceae; genus Amphritea. Next base: position 6,561 of record JBALVQ010000141.1, on the reverse strand, counting down.
GTAATAGAAATTCATGGCCGATAACCTTATCAATCATGTCGTAGGGGATTTTATATTTAGACCCTTCGTATTTGATTAATGCATAGTCAAAGCACATTTTAATCACTGTGCAATTGACGACTTTATCGCCATCAATTACACGTACAATGTTGTGGTTACGAAGAAAAAGAGCCATTAGCATGCTTCATCCATTCTATGTGTTTTCAATATCATTATGCCTCCCATACAGAGGAAAGCGCTAGTTCGAGAAAAAGGCGTAGTATTTTTAAAACCCCGCCTTGAACCTATCCACCCGGAACGGTTCACAATTGACCGCCTGTGGATTTCCCCTCATTAGGCCCACCACCAGTTCAGCACTGATTGCCGCCTGAGTCAGTCCCAAATGCTGATTTCCAAAAGCAAATAATAGTTGGGGATGGCATGGATGTTTATCGATCATGGGAAGTGAATCGGGCAGAGTGGGGCGATATCCCATCCACTCACTGACCTGTAATGTCGGATCCTTCAGCCGTGATAACAGCTTGCGACTGTGATGATGGAGCGAATCAAAACGCCGCTTAAAAGGTTTAAGTTTCAAGCCTCCCAGCTCAGTCATTCCAACCACGCGCAGGCCGGAATCAAGAGGGCACATCACAAAACGCCGTTCAGCAGAGCCTATAGGGTGATTAAGCCTGATATGCTTCGCATCAATGGTGAGGTGGTATCCCCGCTCCGCTTCCAGCGGCACTTTTAAACCAACGCCCTTTAATAGCTGTTTGCTCCATGCGCCGGCACAAACAATAGCGTGATCGAACTTGAATGACGCCGTCTCTGTCTGGATTGATATTCCCTTATCTTCAGGCAATAAGGCATCAACGGCCTGTTGAATAAATGTTCCGCCACGTGCCTGAAAAGCAGACAAAAGAATCTTGCACAGCTGATAGGGCTCCAGCACACGGCAGGCTTCAGGAAAGAACAAGGCATGGCTGAGATTCTCAGCCATTTCAGGTTCCAGCTGTTCTAATCGCTTGCCCTGCACCAGTTCGGTTTTAATTCCCCACTGCGCCATGTAGGCGGCATGCGACTTAGCATCCTCCAGCTTATCCGCCGACTCCCAGACCAGCAAATATCCCGAATTCACCAATTGTTCTGTAGCACCGATATCAGTCAGGCAGCGCTTCCAGGCTGGAACCGCAGCTTGATTAAGCTGCAGCAGAGCTTTACGGCCATGGTCAACGGTATCTGGATGGGCAGCCCATATAAAACGCACCAGCCAAGGCAGAATACGGTGCATATAGGCGAGTGGCAGCGACAGTGGTCCATGCGGATTAATCCACATGGCCAGGGCTGAACGCAGTGTTTTCGGAGTGGATAATGGATCAACCAGTTCTGTTGCCAAATATCCCGCATTACCAAAAGAGGCGCCTAAGCCCGGTTCATCCCGGTCTATCAGGGTTACCTGATAGCCGTTTCGTTGTGCTTCAAGTGCGCTGCAAAGTCCAACCACCCCGGCCCCAACAACGGCAACAGTTTTAGGCACAGAATCAGTTGTGTTGTCCGAGCCGGGGAATTGCATCAGGCTACTCCTTCAGCTTTCTGTTCAATGCTGCTATCAGCTAGGGATACTGATTCACCCTGGGGAGCTACTGGTTCTGCCCGCTTGGAGAACCATCCGGTTTGCGCGTATAAAATACCAATTACAGGAGATAACCAGCAGGCAAACGCCAGCGGTATATAAAGTAACGCACTGTAGTCACCGGAAGTCACTGTTAAGCCCAGAGTGCCCATTACGAAAGCGCCGCCTGCATTCCATGGGATCAAGGGGGATACAAGTGTGCCATCTTCCTCAATTGCACGGGACAGGTTAAGACGACTGTAACCGAGTTTGTTGTATTCCGGACCATACATACGGCCAGGAAGTGCAATAGAAAGATAGACATCACCAGACACGGCATTGGTCGCCACAGAGGTAAGGATAGCGCTAGTCTGCAGCCCTCTGAAGCCCCTGGTCATGCGCATGATCGCCCCTACGACTGATTCCAGGCAGCGGGTACGCTCCAGGGCACCGCCAAATGCCAGGGCAAACATCATCAGGGTAACAACCCAGGTCATTGAAGATACACCGCCCCGGTTCAATAAGCTGTCCAGAGACGCGGTACCGGTAGTGATTTTGAAACCGCTGTGGGCAAAGGTAAGTACTTCATTCAGGTTGTAACCATAATTAAATACCGCCACCAACGCGCCAAGAATAAAGCCGGTAAACAGTGCCGGAATCGGCGATATTTTGAAAAATGCCAACGCCATCACTACCAAAAGCGGTATCAGCGGGAGAATCCCCAGATCAAAATGAGTGTTCAGTCCCTCTTTGAAGAGAGCAATTTGTTCCAGTTGCGAAGCATCTGTCGTGGCTTGACCGCCAACAAACAGGTAGATAACAAAAGCAATAAGCATGGCCGGGATAGTGGTGGGGAGCATATTGCGAATATGATCGAACACATTGGTTTCGGTTACTGCCGCAGCCAGGTTAGTCGTATCTGATAACGGGGAGATCTTATCACCAAAGAATGCGCCGGATACCACCGCACCGGCAGTCCAGTAAACAGGAATTCCAAATGCTGCCCCAATTCCTATCAAGGCCAGACCTACGGTACCGACTGTCGTCCAACTTGTACCGATGGAGAGTGAAACCACAGAACACAACAGCATTGATGCCGCCAGGAACCAGGCCGGATCAATCAACTCAAGGCCATAATAGATCAGTAATGGCACAGTGCCACTGGCGATCCAGGTACTCACAAGCATCCCCACGACAATCAATGTAGCTATCGAGGGCATCGCTACATGCAGCACATGAAAGGCGCCTGATTCGATGTCTTTCCAACGATAACCCTGCGACCAACCCACCAGTGCTGTAATAGCAAAGCCGATTGCCAATGCAATATGCGGTGTGAAATCGTCATAGTAGAAAATCTGAATACCCAGCAATCCTATGGTGAGGATAATGGGAATCAACGCCACTCCAAGACTGGGAATAGCAATGTTAGGTGAACTGCTTGGTTTCATCATAAAACTCCAGAAGGCGGAATCCGCCTCATAGTTATTGTTATTTTAAGGGATATCGCTGCAGCGCCGTCCATGGCTCCTTGCAACCCCTTTCTTTGTAGAGAGTTTGTTAGAGAGCATCCATCCCTGGATATAAAAAATGGGACTTCACTGACAGTTAAGCCCCAAAGGTGGGCCCCTCTAGACCCGAGCTAATCGTTGATAAGCAAGAATGGCTGCTGCGAGATCTTCCCTGGAATCGCCAACGGATTTAAAAATAGTGACGACGTTGGTCGCATCTTCCAGGCCGCAGCGGCCGGAATGTTTACCGCTGCAAAGTTCGGAAAATTCAGCAATGATTTTGTCTTCCGTAATCGCGCCTTCTCGGATAGGGATGATCAGATCACCGGTTTCACTTAACGCCCCGACACGGGTATCCACGAACACCGCGCTACGCTGCATGGCAGTGTTATCAGTTTCTCGCATTGCCGGTGTGAAGCTGCCTACCAGGTCAAGATGTGCTCCGGGCTTTAACCAGTCGCCCAAAATTAAAGGGCTCGTTGCCATCGTGGCACAGCTGATAATATCTGCCTGCTGAACCGCTGCCCGTAGCTGATCATGGCGGCATACATGCGCATTAACATCAGCATCCTGGAGCTCTGCGACCAGTGTCGCGGCAGCTTCCTCATTGCGATCCCAAACCCGAACAGTTTTGATCGGCCGCACGCTCATATGCGCCGGTATCAAGCGGCGCCCCATGCGACCTGCCCCTACCATCAGCATTTCGCTGGCATCTTCACGGGATAAGAAACTGGAAGCCAGAGCTGAAGCGGCGGCAGTTCGACGCGCGGTAAGTTCATTGCCATCCAGCTGCACCAGTGGCTGTCCGGTCTTACCGCAGCTCAGCATGTAGTGGCTGCTCAGACCCGGAATATTGCGGGTATTGTTGCCGGGGAAGACATTCACCTGCTTAACGCCAAGATATTCCCCCTCCAGCCAGGCCGGCATCAGCAACAGAGTCGCATATGGTTCCGCGGGTACATTGATCGTGTGGTGATGGCGAACCGGCGAACAGACATCACGGGTAAAGATGTCGTTCAATGCTGCAATCAGGGCATCCCAGGGCAGTGAATTCTGGACTTGAGTCGCATTCAGTTGCATAACAGATTCTCTTATTGTTAGTCTTTTAGCTATGATAACGACAAGCAAATCCACATCTTTGACTCAAGCTATGATGTTTTTGACCCAGACTCCTGAAGTAACCCTAACCCTGTCTTTTTGGAATGGCTGTTGTGATAAATAGTCAGGCACGCCGCAATTTGATTGCCCGCCAAAGCGGAGAGCATCGCCATGATTTCCCCCAGTTACTGATTGGCTGGCGGGGTGAGATGGCGTGTGAATTTCGCCGAGGGTCAAGCCAGCTAAAGAATGGTACAGTTGCCATCGTTCCGGATGAGGCAGAGCATCTTTTTAGCGGTTTGAATGATGACAGTGAGCTACTGGTGATCGATGTCGCCCCCGTTGATCCCTACATTCAGGCATTGGAGCAGGCATGTAACATTTCTTTCAGTGAAACACTGTTTCAACAACCGGAATTTATCTCCCTGAATCCGGAGATGCTGCCGCTATTAGACTTTGCGGCAGGGCAGTTGCTTAGTGGTAAAGAGCAGACTAATCCACAAGTGAACTGCCAGCTGATATCCCTGTTTCTGACCCAGATTTGTCAAATCTATTCACCCAAATTAACCAGACAGGTAGTGAATAAGCGACTGGATGCCGCCCGACTGAACGATGTTATTGATCGGCGCCTGGCTGAACCACCTGGTAACTCTGAACTAGCCTATACATTGCATCTCAGTGAAAGCCACTTTTACTGTCTGTGTCAGCGCCAGTTTGGTATGACTCCACAGCAATATGTGATGATGCGCCGGATGCGCCGGGCACAATTTCTGCTTGTTAACAGCAAAATGCCGTTAGCCGTACTGGCCGCAGAATTAGGCTTCTCGGATGCATCCAGCTTTTCACGGGCTTATAAAAACTATTATCAAGAAACACCAGGCAGAGCCCGTCGTTCAGTGAAATTCTAGTAAATTTCAATGTCTTCTAGTAGATCAGTGAATGCCTGTCTTGTGTCGATAGATGGCTTTTATGTGCTACAGGTGTCCTGTATTTAATTGGATTTGACACTGGGGCCGGTGAGGTGCACATTAGTGTGTGAAGCGTTTCGTCATCCGCCTACCAGGGAGGCGCTGCCGAGAAGATTAACTCCCTGATCAAAGGAGGTGATCGTATGTCTGACCGACTTATCGAGCAAACTCCAAAGGTAGCTTGCTAACGCCAGGCTACAACCTGAGTTTGCTCCTACTAGATAGAAGGCTCCGTCGCAATGCGATGGGGCCTTTTTAATCTATAACGAGCGGTAGTTTGTGGCCTTAGTTGCCACTCAAGGACATAGTCAGATGGCTGGGCTACTCGACATTGACTCTTTGACAGCGAATCCAACTGAACATATTTAACGATGCCGGCTTTTTCCAACACAGCACTCCAGCAACACAGATGCGGTGGAGGGTGAAATTTTGGGCATGCGTTCGCTCAGATAAAGCAACCAATCGTGGCCGGCATCAGCAAACCCGCAACGCATCGATATGCCAACAGACTTGTTCAAGTGCTGTTAAGTCGCCCGTACCGATTAATTCCAGCGGGGTTTTTCCATTGAAATACGGGTCGTCATTGGGCAGCGACATGAAGTCGTATATATTCTCAGGATCCTCAAATATCGTGTGCAGGGCAGAATCAATATTGAGTACATAGCTTTGACGCTCAAGCTGTTCTTCGCTCAGGTATTCAGGGAAGGGCTGGTCAGCCGGTAACTGCAAAATGCTCATTGCCTGTATTGGCGTACACTGCCATTTAGTCAGAATAGTTAATACGGTACATAGTCCAGTGCTCATACGCATACTTCCTGATTATGGTAAGTTGATCGTTCCGCGGGCATTTTTACACCACAGGACAATTTCATAATAGACGCCTAAACGAGTTTGTGGGAATCCAGGCATGATGCGGTAAACAAAAACTATTGCCCGGAAAATGCTTGCTGAGTGGGAGCTTTGTTTCAGTCACCCCCATTCGGATACGAAAGGGCTGTTAAGTCATTGTCAGGATGCTTTACGGCTAAAAGCTGACTTAATAGAGTAGAGTACCCCAATCACTAACCAGATAATTATTCTCTACCCGAATATTTCTTTAGTCAGTTGATAATTAAACTGGAATGCCCGTCTACATCCTTGAGAGCTGAAAGTGGACATAGGCTGCGCCGTTTTGGGCGCCTGCAAGCGCCACAAAGCTGCCGCACACGAATTAGCATAACGCCAAAAGCAATTGCGCGTTTACGTGTCGCCTTGCCTTTTATTGCTATATGATTTTGGCCAATTCGAACACAACTGTATTTACTCTCACTTTGTTGATCACCGATAGATACATGACAGAGACAAAAAAAGGAGCGCCTAAGCGCTCCTTGTGTGTATTAGTAGAATAACAAGT
>JBALVQ010000018.1:0-70343 GCA_036960915.1 Amphritea sp. | reverse complement strand
GCGCGAGGCGCACCTCCCACAAGATTCACCAGCACCCTGTCTCTCACAAGGGAGGAACTTTTTTCGAAGGGCTGAGTCCCGCAAAAAGGCTGTGCAGCATAGATGTGGCGCCCCAGGTGGCGCCCTACAATACTTAATATTGCCTTGGGGTTGGATCTGCCTGAGAAAAAGATACCAATCAGAAGATTTAAGAGGCGCTCCCCGGTAATCAACGATGAGCCAATTTTAAGCGGCATAAACTCCGCTCTGGCACGAATACAGCAACTGATACAAGGGCTATCATAGATCAAAGCTTTCTGTATAATTATAAATTACAAATATATATGCAATACAGGGGCTGTATCGATGTCCACCGCATCAACCAAACGAAAAAGCAATTCGCTAAGAAGACGCTCCCTTCACGAGGAGATAGCCGATCATCTGCGTACTATGATCATCGAGAATGAGCTACCCGAGGGTGAAAGAATCGATGAAAACGCACTTTGCGAAGAGCTTGGGATATCACGTACACCTTTACGCGAAGCTTTGAAAGTACTCCAGTCAGAAGGCCTGGTAACGATTGAGCCCAATCGCGGCTCTCGGGTTGCAACGATCACCGAACAAGAATTTGATGAACTTTTTGAGGTGATTAGTGGGTTGGAACGCATGGCAGCTGAATTAGCCGCCGAGCGTGCCACTGACGCAGAGCTGAAACGCCTGGAGCAGCTGCAGACACGCATGGAAAACCATTACCAGAAGGAAGACCGACAGTCCTACTTCGCCATCAACCAGACGATCCATCGCGCCATAGTCGCCATGGCTAAAAACGAGAGTCTGGAAACGCTGCACAATCAGTTGCTTAATAAGGCCGGCCGAGGTCGCTTTATGGCGATCGGTTCCGACCAGCGCTGGGAAGAAGCGATCGATGAACATCGACAGCTACTCGATGCATTGAAACAACGTCAAGGCACGCAAGCCGGCCAGATTCTACTTGAACACGTGCGCCATACGGGTGACGCCGCCGTATCAGCCCTGCAAGGCAAAGCAGACACTTAAGCCTAAAACCGCTGCCGTTCAATCCACCGGCAGCGGAAGCTGTCGCACAGGGGCTGACCGCAGCTCATCACTACAAAAGCCGTACCGACGAACTGCAACGCTAACGGTACTGTCGCCTACGTCTTGTCATCCGCTAGCCAATATCCAGTCAACACCGCAAAGGACAGGTAGACCACCACCCCGGTTTGGGACAAGGCCAGGACGGTGGTCAGGAAGATCAGATTACGCAATCAGATCTCTCCAGAAATCATCGTTTATTCAGGAAAGCGCACGACCGCTTCGCCAACCCCTGGAAAACGGGCTGTCACCTCCAGCCCCGGCTTGATGAAAATTAAACCGGTCCAGCTTCCGGTGATAATCACATCACCCGCCTTCAGCCCGCCGCTACGCCCGGTACAGTGATTCGCAACCCAAGGCAATAGAGGACGTGGATCGCCGATAGGGTGAGTTCCCTTACTGGAAACCTCAGTAACACCGTCGAACAGTAACTCAACATCCTGTTGCAGAGGATCCAGGTCTTGCCAATCAGTACGCCCACTACCTATAACCAGCCCGGCAGTAATCTGGTTATCCGCCAGACGCCACCAGTCTCCGGCTTCTTGCCACTGGGCCAGACGGGTATCAACCACCTCGATTGCAACATACACACCCTGGATGGCAGCCATGACTTCCTCTGCAGAGTAAGGCTTATCACGCGGCGGCAGGTCTTGTGCAAAACGGTAAGCAAGCTCTGCTTCAACACCGATCATATGATGGCTTTTGGCGGGTAAACTTGCAGGCCCAGTGTAAACTTGCTGCGGAGGAATCGGTGCGGCATAAGGAGTCGCCTCAACACTTGCTGCACCCGTTTTCCATGCAGTGGTTCTTTCACCCTGGGAGATCCAGCGTTTTTGTGCCACAGCATCCTGAATGGCGTAAGCGTCCTCGATAGTTTGTGGCGTGCAATTCGCAAGAGCAGCCATCGGCAGCTGCTGATGATTATCATGAGCAGCACAGAGTAGCTCCGCTGCGCCTTCAAGCTGTGTTTGGGTTAATGACATAGACAAATATCCCCTCTAATGCCCTGATCGGTATCCGATCAGGGACGGCTACAAGTTAACTAAATGGATAAGAGTAAAATTCAGGCAGCGTCGCGATCTCGCACTAACGCTGCACTTCACTACTATTGGGTTTGATTGGAGGGCGAAGGCATTCTTCGGGCAGCGCCGACTCATACTGCTCAGCGATCTGCAGTAGCTGCTCATCAGCACCAAAACGACCAACTAACTGGAAGCCAATCGGCAACCCTGCCACTGAAGATGCTGCGGGCAGATTGATCGCCGGGTGTCCACAAGCATTAACCCAGCCGGTATAAACCGCATGCCCCCTTGGTCCCACCTGCTGATTATCGATCTCTGCCGGGAAAGGCGTGGCTGCAGGCCAAGGCAGTGCTGCCGCACTGGGCGTCATAATAATATCGATATCCTTAAAGGCATCAGCCACATCCTTGCGAAACAGATCTATGCGATCTATAGCATCCAGGTAGCGAGGCGCACTGATACCCTTTCCGACGGCAGCCATATCAATAAATTTAGCTGAAGCCAGTTGTTCCGCACCAGGATAACGCTCAAACAAAGCCCCCACTGCAACCGAACCCAGCATGGGCCAGAATTCATCAACAAAATCAAGGTCGAAGGGTAATACCCCTTCAATCACTTCATGCCCCAAAGCCCTTAATCGCTCAGCAGCCTCTGCTACATTTATATCAATCTCGGGATCCAGGGGGTTATCGGCAAACCGCGGCACGTATAGAATACGTAATGGGCTCTTCTGCGGCACCGTGACCGACAGTAATGAGTTTCTATCCCGGACATCAGGCCCTACCATGGTTTGATAGAGCAATTTACTGTCAGCCACCGTTCGTGTAACCGGACCGATCACTTCAAAATCCAGCATGATATGTGGCAAACCATTATCACGCGCCACTCTACCAATAGAGGGCTTTAAGCCAATCAGTCCGGTGTGGCTGGCAGGGCGACGGATCGAACCACCGCCATCAGTTCCGATCGCACAAGGCACCAGCCCTGCAGCAACAGCCGCAACGGCACCGCCGCTGGACCCGCCTGGCGTCAGCCTGGTATCCCAGGGGTTACGGGTTACACCGTAGACAGGATTATCGGTATAGCCTTCCAGCGTAAACTCCGGCACATTGGTTTTACCCAGCACCACCATTCCCGCCCGGCGTAACCGTTTGACCGGTAGTTCATCCTTCTCAAGTACAGGGCTATCCTGAAACACCCGGCTTCCCCAGGTCGTTTTCATCCCCTGTACATGGATATTGTCTTTAATGACAACTGGAATCCCTTCAAGCGGGCTGCGGGCCCGCCCTTCTGCCAGACGACGCTCACTCTCCTGCGCCTCTGCCAGAGCATGTGGGTTGAGCGCCGTGATTGCATTAAGCTGCGGGTTCAGTTCCTCAATACGCTGCAGCAAAGCATCCAGCAACACCGTTGGGGTAAGCTCGCCCTGCTGCAGCAACTCACTCAGCTCGGTAACACTCAGACGCCAGAGTTGATTATTACTGATCAAAACATCATGTTCGGAAGCCATAGAGCAATCCCCGGAATAACCATCAATAGCATCGTAAACGCTAGCATCATCAGCGTGAAAGGCATGACTCCCCACATAACATCCTGGATTGGACCGCCGTCTTTGCGCACGCTCTGCACAACAAACAGGTTCATCCCGACAGGTGGTGTAATCATCCCCAGTTCGCACATCAGTACGATGAAGACGCCGAACCAGATGGGATCAACACCCATCGCCATAGCAATAGGGTAGGTGATAGGAATAGTAACCACCTGCATCGACAACACGTCCATAAACATGCCTAAGCAAAGGTAGAACACCACAAGCACCAGTAATAGCCCGGTAGCAGAAAGCCCGAAAGAGGTTACCCACGCGGTCAGATCATCCACCACCCCGGTGAGACTGATAACCAGGTTAAGAATGAAAGCGGCGGTAATGATCAGCAGGATCATACCGGTAATGCGCGAGGTCTGAACAAAGCAGTTTCTCAGGAATTCCATGTCCAACCGACCAGAATGCCAGGAAAAGAACAGCGCGGTAACCACACCCAGTGCAGCAGACTCGGTCGCGGTCGCAAAACCGGCATAGATACTGCCCATCACGATGCCGAAAATACACACTGGTGGAATCAGATACACCGACAAACGCAAGCGTTCCCTGAGCGGCAATTTCTCTTCACGAACCCCCTTTTCACCCATATTGGTAACCAGAATATAGCCCATGAAAAGCAGACTCAGCAGAATACCCGGCAACAGACCGGCAATAAACAACTTACCGATAGAGTTGTTGGTCAGCGATCCGTAAATCAGCATGTTTACGCTTGGCGGAATCAGAATACCCAGTGTGCCGCCCGCAGCCAGGCTACCCAATGACGTACGCATAGAATACTTGCGTTCATGCAATGAAGGCAGAGCAACAGTACCGATGGTTGCAGCCGTCGCTACCGAAGAGCCGGAAGTTGCGGCGAACAAGGCACAACAGCCTATATTGGTATGCAACAGACCACCCGGCAAACGCCCCAGCCAGGCGCCAATAGCTATATACATGCGGTCAGCAATACCGCTACGCAGCAACAGCTCCCCCAGTAGAATAAACAGCGGTATCGCTGTTAACAGACTGGTATTATGCACACCCCAGACGACCGCACCGGTAGACTCCAGGAACGGCATACCGAATGCGGCAATGCCACCAGTCAGTCCCACGACAACCATCGACACCGCGACAGGCAGCCCCAGTAACAACAAGCCCAGCATCGCGGCAAAAGCGATCAATACTAATTCGACACTCATTTGCTGAGCCCTCCTGCTTTTTCAGATAGAACGTGTTGCTTGGCTCCATGACTATCATCTGCATGCAACGCATCTTCCTCTGCCTGCGCTTCTTGTACTCGATGTTCGAAGTCCTCAAGCTCTTCTTTCAGCTCTTCGCTAACGCCTTTCGGATGGAACTCCTCATTGAGATCATCGATACGACTTGTCACCAACAACCACGTAGCACGCACCGCATAACCAATAGCCAGCACAGCAAACACAGAAAAACCGAACAACCAGACACTTTGCGGATAGATCAGTGGCGTCGCCCAAGGCGTCGCCGCGGTACTGCCGTAATCCATGGTTTCAGTGAGAACCCCCTGACTATTCCAGAACAGAAGAACAGCAAAAGCGGCCATCAGTACTGCAGCTAGCCAGTTCAATATCGCTTGAACACCGCGTGGCAGCATTTCATGGAAAATATCGATACGCATATGCGCACGACCTAATAACGCGATGGTGAATGTGAGCGTCGCGCCTAACGCCAGTGCGTACCCACCTAATTCGTCGACGCCCTGCAATGACATACCGAACGCTTTTCGTAAGACAACTTCTAAAGTCACTAGCACGGACAGCGCTAGAAAGATGCCACCAAAGATAAAACTCGCGATGGTTTCTAAACGTTTCACCGAAAATACCTCCTCCGGTTTCCGATACAAGACCCCTGCGGCTTAGGCAGGCTCACCACAGTGAACCTGCCTGCACCTTACAAGAATCCGATCGGGATCAAATTACAAGCCTACCTGAGCACCGACAGTACGTTTCCAGTCAGCTGAACAGCTGGAGTTAGTCTTGTCGCAAAGCTCTGCCCAAAGAGGGAATGAAACTTCTTTAACGGCGGACTGAACAGTCTTTATATCTTTATCAGAGATTGGCACTTCTACCAGATTAAAAGATGTACCCGTATCACAAGGTATTTTACCGACGTTACAACGCCCGGCATCATTAAACAGCTCTTCAGAATAAGCCCAGATATCATCGATCAGGCCATCAAACGCAGCCTCCAATTTCTGTTGCTGATCTGGAGAAAACTTATTCCAGGTCTTCAGGTTGATACCGTAACCGTTGAGTCCCATCTGGAAACCAAGAGGTAACACGTGAGTAGTAACCTCAGGCCAACCCGCAGAGTTAGCTGAGCTCGCGCCGGTGATAGCACATTCGACTACACCCAACGCCAGACTCTGATGCACCTCACCAAAGCCAATTGGCACCGGAACACCACCGATGGATTCAACAAATTTAGCCAGGTTCTGGTCATACACGCGTACTTTCAGACCTTTAACATCTTCCAGGCTTTTAATCGGATCATTACAGAACAGTACCTGGGGACCAAATGGCCAAACACCCAGCAGCTTCGTGTTAAAACGCTCCTGCAAACGCTTATCAACGACCTCAGAGTAAGCATCAACCACCTCTCGGCCAGCTTTGTAGTTTGGACTCAAACCCACCAGATCCAAACCCAGCAGGGTTGGCTCATCGCGAGAAACCTGAGACAGACGCAGTGAGGCCAAGTCGAACAGGCCCGACTTCAGCACCCGCAGTTCTTCCACATCTTTAATACCGGTTGTATCCAGAGGCTTATAGTTCACCTGCAGAGGCAAACCGGTAGTTTTAGCAAGGTTTTCAAAGAAAGGCTGTTCCAGGTTTTTCTGGATCAAACCCGTGGCCAGTGGTTGGCCGACAACGCGCAATTTAATAGTTTCCGCGGCAAACGCGGGAGCCGCGATTACACATGTACTCAGAAAAGCGGCTATTAACGACTTTCGCATGACTTTATTACTCCGTTTGTTATTTTATTCGAGTTACTGGTCACTCTTTAAGCGCACGCCAACATTGACGTGCTATCCAGGAGTAGAGATCTGTAAAATGCCTACCCTTTGGATGCCTGACCCGCCAGGTGAGTTCAATTGCAAGCAACTGAAACTCAAGGCGAGTCATACATCACCCATAACAGGTGAATACTGTAAAAACTTGTCAGGCTACTGCCTGTTGCTCTGCCCGCTGGTTACCTCTTTCAGTCGCGCTTTCGGCCAGATAATTGATAGCTTCCTGAACGCCGCCCTGTTTATAAGGGACACCGGCACAGGCCAGCCCCATCTCCACCCCGGCTAAAGTACCGAGCAGGGTAAGATCATTAAAATCGCCCAGATGTCCGATACGGAATACCTGGTCCTGAACCTTGTTCAGACCAGTTCCCAGACTCATATCGAAATTATCTAAAATCACACCGCGCAGCTTATCGGCACTGTGACCTTCGGGTACCACCACGGCAGTCAGCACGTCGCTGTGCTCTGACGGCATAAGGCTCAGCACTTCCAGACCCCAGCCGCGCACCGCACGGCGGGTTGCCTCTGAATAACGGGCATGACGAGCAAAAACATTCTCCAGCCCCTCTTCCAGCAGCATGGCAATCGCTTCCTGAAGACCGTAGAGCAAATTTGTGGCAGGTGTATAAGGAAAGAACCCCTTGGCATTGTGCGGTAGCATGTCGGCCCAGGCCCAGTAGGCACAGGGCAGATCGGAATTTTTAGAGGCGGCCAGCGCTTTCTCACTAACCGTATTGAAGCTCAGTCCCGGCGGCAGCATCAAACCTTTCTGGGAACAAGTGATGGCAACATCCACACCCCATTCATCGGTACGAAAATCAACCGAACCCAGACCGGAAATGGTATCGACTAACAGCAAGGCTGGATGGCCGGCAGCATCGATAGCACGACGCACAGCGGCAATATCACTGGTTACCCCGGTGGAAGTTTCATGATGAACCACACACACCGCTTTAATGCTGTGCTCGGTATCCGCGGCAAGCCGCGCTTCGATTGCCGTGGCGTCTACGCCGTGACGCCAGTCTCCGCTGATAAACTCAGCATTCAAACCGAGCTTTTTAGTCAGCCCATGCCATAAAGTTGCAAACTGGCCAGTCTCATACATCAGCACCTGATCGCCGGCACTCAGGGTGTTAACCAGTGCTGCTTCCCAGGCTCCGGTACCAGACCCCGGATAGATGACGACCGGGTTTTCAGTCTTGAAAATCTTCTGCATGCCACTGAGCACACTCAAGCCCAGCTTTGCGAATTCCGGCCCACGATGATCGATAGTTGGACGATCCATGGCGCGCAAAATCCGATCGGGCACATTGCTTGGCCCTGGAATCTGCAGAAAATGACGACCTCTTCGATTACTCATCAATAAACTCCATCTTGATGTTATTTTTATTGTTACGATTCAACGTACTTTGATTCAACGTACTTTGGGCTTAGCCGCATCCGGACGATCACAAACAAGGAATTGTCCTCGACCCGGAACGCTCTTCAGCTCACCATCACCCCACACCACTTCACCGCGGGATAGAGTTACGGCGGGCCAGCCTTTAATATTCATCCCCTCATAAGGGGTGTAATCCACATCGTGGTGCAGCAGATCGTTAGTAATGGTGAGTTCACGCTCACTGTCCCAGATCACAATATCCGCATCCGAACCCACAGCCAGACAGCCTTTTTTCGGGTACATACCGTAAAGCTTGGCGGGGTTAGTGGCGGTCAGCTCGACAAACTGATTGATATTAATGCGCCCTTTGCCCACCCCCTCTGAGAACAGCAAAGGCATGCGTGTTTCGAGACCCGGAATACCGTTAGGAATATAATTAAAGTCAACTTCCTTACCCCCCGGCTTCTTGCCCAACCCCTCAGCATCGTCGTAACGAAACGGCGCGTGATCCGACGAGAAAACACTGAACAGGCCATCATCCAGGCCATCCCAGATAACCTGCTGGTTAGCCTTATTTCTTGGTGGCGGGCTACACACACACTTAGCACCTTCATAACCATCGATACCCAGGTCCTCAGCGGTGAGGAACAAGTATTGTGGACAGGTCTCAGCATAAATTTTCAGTCCATGCCCCCGTGCCCAGCGGATTTGTTCTACCGCTTCGGCACCGGACACATGCACAATAAGAATTGGCACATCGACAAGCTCGGACAGAGCTATAACCCGATGTGCAGCCTCACGTTCAACCAGCATCGGACGCGAATCAGCGTGAAAGCGCGGCTCGGTATTTCCCGCAGCCAGCAGACGCTTGGTCAGCCAACTGATGCAATCGGAATTCTCTGCATGAATCATCGCCAACGCCCCTTCTGCCCGGGCAACAGACAATACATCCAGAATCTGACCATCATTGAGTTTGAGGTCGTCGTAAGTCATATAGATTTTGAAAGAACTGCAGCCTTCACGTATCAGTTGCGGCAGCTCCTCAGTAAGGACTTTCTCAGTGGGGTCAGTAACGATCATATGGAACGCATAGTCGATGTGTGCATTCCCCTCGGCACGACGGTGATACTCTTCAACCGCTTCACGTAGCGACTGACCTTTTTCCTGAGCAGCAAACGGGATCACTGTAGTTGTACCGCCACAGGCTGCAGATCGGGTACCTGTCTCAAAGTTATCCGCCATCTTCATGCCATCAGGCATCGGCTGATCCATATGGCAATGCGCATCCACGCCACCGGGTGTAATCACTTTACCCGCCGCATCAATCTCCTTTACACCACCGCCCAGAGACTCACCTAACGCCACAATTCGACCATCTGTGATGCCAATATCGCAGTGGGACTGGTCTGATGCCGTCACCACCAAACCATTGCGGATCACTAAATCAAACATGGATTGAGAACTGGGTGTCATAGCAATTTCCTCTTGATACTAAAAATCGGTAACGCTTTTTCTTACCGCGACTGCCGTTGAATCATTTGATTTGTCCGCTAATAAACTCAACGCTGCGCAACTAATCTCAATCCACAGTAGCGCAAATATAATTATGAATGCAATATTTTTTATTAAAAAATTACACATTCATAATTCAATACTCTTCTGATAGAGAAACAAATTCCCTTACAAATGCCCTGATACCAAGGGTTCTGGTAAGCAAAACATCGATAAGAAACAGCTAAAGTATAGGCAAGGAGATATCTGAGAGTTGGCAGCAGAACGCTGCCTCAGATACAAAACTGAGCTATTGAGTGGGGATATATAGAAGTAAAAAAGTATCCTGGAGCACTAAGGAATCTGCGAAGGAGTCTAATGTTTTCTCTGCGGCTATAGAACGGCCAGTACCCAGAGGGCATGCTATACCCAAGGGGCACGCTGATACGCAAAAGACAGTGCACCTGACGTTTATAGCCCTGATGTTTATAGCCCCTGATGTTAATAACAACAGCGAACTGGATAGACTTATTCGCGGGCTCCCAAGCACAATCCTACCTTCAGGCAGACGTTAACAACCGCCCTTGTATGAATAGCACAGGTTATAAAATCCAGACTGGAAGATTAGGCAAATCTAACGAGCATCAACCTTTCAACCACGCATTAACGACAACAATCTATCCAGCCCACTGAACACTAAACCCAATCACACATAGGCTGGAACCGGTTGATCGACGCACAAGGCAGGCCTGCGGGGGTAACTGACCTGCCACTATTAAATGCCAACAATCCTAATCAGACAAGATTAAACAGACTGCCCCATCCCTGAATCCGGCTCGGGTCCTGATCGGCAATCAACATCGCTTTCCAGACCCCTGTCGAAACGCTATCGTAGATGGGAATATTCAGCTCCTTCTCAAGTTCCGCCGCGACCCGGGCTCCCCTCATATTGGTACAAAAAATAGTAATAGCATCACACTGCCCTTCGGCCGCGACTTCCCGAACCATATCAGCAATTGTCTCCTCACTGTATTCAGAAAAAGAGAAATTGCCCCGATCATTTAGATGACGCTCGGCAACACAGTTGTATCCCGCCTGGGCATAGTTTTGCAGAATCTTCTCCTGCACATCATGCAAATAAGGCGTCACCAACCCAAAATTCTTAACACCTTGCTTGTCAAACGCATCATTCAGCGCCAGCACCGAAGTCGTCGCCTCAATACCCGTAGCCTGATGGATTGCCTTACAAATAGCTTCATCATGTTCAAATCCACGCCAGCCAGCAGCCGTACCACTCCAAACGATAGCCTCTACCCGCGCATCAGCAAGCAGCCGACTCGCCTCAACAAAGGGCTCTTCATCGAACTGTTTTAACGCACTGTCGCTCAAAGAGATCTCAGTAACGCGCAAACGACCAAAGTGAGCTGAAACATCTGGCAGATCAGCGACAATTTGCGCCGTGACCGGTTCGAGTATCGTATTTGAAGATGGGGTCAGCACCCCCAGCAAGGTTCTTTTCATCATTTTTGTATCCTTCTACTTAATGTTCGAACAAAGGTTAACTGGCCAGTTCATTCATAGAGTCAAAAAATCGAAGGTGCCAGAGAATCGTAACAATCCATCCTGAACACCAAAAGCAAGGCATTAAAAGTAAGGCATTGTGACTATTGATCTTCACCTTTCGGATGACCAATCCTGCCCAGCTTTATTGAGCTACCACACGCCTAATCAACTACCTACCTATAAACAAGTCCCTATAAACATCCTCCAGCACAGCTAATTAAAACTAAGAATCAGTGACAAAATTACCGCAAAAACTACCAAAAACCAAACAAATAATACATAATTCATAATTACAAATACATAAAATCCATATAAAACATTGTTATAAAACGCTTTTTACAGAAAACCCAGGAAGTTATAAATGATAATTCTAAAACATTCACTTGACAAACATGGCAGCCAAACGATTAAATAAATCTGTAATTATAGATTAAATATCAATAATTAAATTAATCCCTGATAGCCAGAATCAGGACTTTAGAAGCAACAATTGCATTGATGACGCCGGGCCGCTTCTGAGTCCTCCCGCTGATCAAGGGCATTGAACGCGGGCATCAAAGCGCCCCAAAGGCTCAGCAATACAGATACGGCGTCATCGAGGATCTGGACGGTCTGATCATCGCCGGCCCGAGCGGAACAACGTGAACGACTAGCGCACCATTTTTGATTCAATAGGATTGAGACTATGACCACCCACTACCAGGCACATGATAAAAAGGTAAAGATTCTGGCTACCTTAGGTCCCGCGACCGAATCCGCAGATGATATCCGTGAACTGGTAAACAACGGAGCCAACCTTTTCCGCCTTAACTTCAGCCACGGTGAACATCAGGACCACGAAGAACGCCTCAACTGGATTCGTGGTATCGAGCGCGAGCTCAACACTCCGCTGGGTGTGCTGATGGATCTGCAAGGCCCTAAACTACGCGTTGGCCGGTTTATCGATGGCCCTATTCAGCTCGTCAAAGACCAGACATTCAGCCTTGATCTGAACAGAGCTGCGGGCAATACAGAGCGCGTCAACCTGCCTCACCCAGAGATTATTGAGGCCCTCGAGACCGGTATGGACCTGCTGCTTGATGACGGCAAACTGCGCCTGCGGGTAGTGAGCAAAACCGACGACAGCATCGAAACAACAGTGATCGTTGGTGGCGAGCTATCAGAACGAAAAGGGGTGAACGTACCTGAAGCAATTCTGCAACTGAGCCCTCTCACAGAGAAAGATCGCCGCGACCTCGAATTTGGCCTGAGTATCGGTGTCGACTGGGTAGCACTATCATTCGTGCAACGCCCGCAAGACATTATAGAAGCGCGTGAACTGATTAGGGGTCGTGCAGCACTGATGGCCAAAATCGAAAAACCTACCGCCGTGGAGCACCTGGATGAAATCATCGAGCTGTGTGATGCCATCATGGTTGCACGGGGCGATTTGGGCGTAGAGCTACCTGCTGAAACAATTCCGGCTATTCAGAAACGTATTATCCAGACATGCCGCCACAAAGGCCGTCCGGTAGTTGTTGCCACCCAGATGCTGGAATCGATGCGCTTCTCCCCGGCCCCCACCCGGGCGGAAGTTACCGACGTTGCCAACGCAGTTTACGAAGGTGCCGATGCGGTGATGCTTTCCGCAGAAACGGCTTCCGGGGATTACCCTTGCGATGCCGTTAACATGATGTGCAAGATCATCCGCAATATCGAAGCAGACCCTAACTATCTCCCCCAGCAGGATATCAACCGTCCGCGGCCTAACGCTACGGTTGAAGACGCTATTAGCTGCGCGATTCGCCGGGTCAGCCAGATTCTCGATGTTGCGGTACTTATCAGCTTTACCAATTCCGGGGCAACTGGCCTGCGCGCAGCTCGGGAGCGCCCCAAAGCACCCATTCTTAACCTGACCCCTCACCTGGCGACAGCCCGTAAGTTAACGGTTGCATGGGGCATCTATTCGCTCGTCAAGCCCGAGTTTGCCCAGATCGAAGAGATCACCACGACGGCATTAGAAGAAGCAAAACTGCTCGGCATGGCAAAGCGTGGCGATACCGTGGTTATTACCGCGGCAATGCCTTTTGATAAGCCCGGTTCCACCAACATGATGCGAATCGAAACGATGCAGTAAATATCAGCCAATAACCAAGCGAGGCAGCTCAGAGATGAAAAAAATCACTCCGCACCGCACTTCTCGAAGTTTCCGCCGCCGGCCTTTACATGAGGAGGTGGCGGAGCACCTTCATGAGTTGATAACCAACGAGACGCTACCTGAGGGCAGCCATATCGATGAGACAGCCTTCTGCACCAGTCTGGGCATCTCCCGCACGCCTTTACGTGAAGCGCTAAAAGTATTACAGGCCAAGGGACTGGTGACGATCGAAACCAATCGGGGTGCCTATGTCAATATCATTGGCGTCGATGAACTGGCCCAACTTTTCGAAACCCTCGCAGCGTTAGAGCGTCAGGCAGCAGAACTGGCCACGCAACGCGCAACTGACATAGAGCTGCAACAGATTCACTCTCTTCAACAGCAAATGAACCAACACTATAAAGACTCCAATCGGTCCGCCTATTTTGCAGCCTGCCAGGAAACTCATCAGTCAGTCATCCGCCTGGCAAACAACCGCGTGCTAGCGTCGACCCACCAATTACTGGTAGCACGAACACGCCGCGCGCGTTTTCGTGCCATTGCATCCCTACAGAGCTGGGAGCAATCGATAACTGAGCACCGCGCATTAACAGATGCAATTCTGGCAAGAGATGCTGAACAAGCCGGAGTGATCCTTTGCGACCATGTAAGACGCTCAGGCCTGACAATAGTCGCGTCCCTGAGAAAGCAAATGCCTGAGTCTGTGTAATCACTACTGCCGAACCCCGATAGCGAATACCCCCAATTTCAACTTCAACCATTAAGTTAACCCTTCAATGGTTTAGATCGCTGATAGCCAGCATTAACTTAAACAGAGAAAGTACAAGATGACTAAAACCCTTGAACAACGCGCATTGGATTATCATGAACTACCGATCCCAGGAAAGATCTGTATTTCACTGACCAAGCCGGCTGAGACAGCTCAAGATCTGGCATTAGCCTATAGCCCTGGTGTGGCTGAGCCCGTGCGGGAGATCGCCAAAGACCCTGAAAACGCCTACCGGTATACATCAAAAGGGAATTTGGTTGCGGTAATAAGCAATGGATCAGCCATCCTGGGTCTGGGTAATTTAGGCGCCCTGGCAAGCAAACCTGTCATGGAGGGTAAATCCCTCCTGTTTAAACGCTTCGCTGGCGTTGATTCCGTTGATATCGAAGTAGACACCGACGATTCCCAGGCATTTATCGACACCGTTGCTAATATCGCTGAGACATTTGGCGGTATCAATCTCGAAGATATCAAAGCCCCTGAATGCTTTGAAATAGAGAAAGAATTGATTAAACGCTGCAATGTTCCGGTTTTTCACGATGACCAGCACGGTACTGCCATCGTCACCGCAGCAGGGCTGATCAACGCTCTGGATATTGCCGGCAAAGAACTTAGCCAGGCTCGCATCGTCTGCCTCGGCGCAGGTGCGGCCGCCAGCGCCTGTATGCAGCTATTCATCAAGGTCGGAGTATCCTCGCAAAACATTACCATGCTTGACCGCAGCGGTGTCATTCACACCGGACGTACAGACCTTACCCCTGAAAAAGCTCGTTTCGCTATCGACACCGAGCAGCGCACATTAGCTGATGCTATCGACGGTGCCGATGTTTTTATCGGCCTCTCCGGTCCCGACATGCTGTCTCCCGAGCTGCTTGAAACCATGGCTGAAAAGCCGGTTGTCTTTGCCTGCGCCAACCCTGATCCGGAAATAAAGCCGGAGCTTGCTCACGCCACCCGGGATGATCTGATCATGGCTACTGGCCGCTCAGACTATCCCAACCAGGTTAACAATGTGCTGGGCTTCCCGTATATCTTCCGCGGCGCATTGGACGTACGAGCATCAACAATCAATGAAGCAATGAAGCTGGCAGCAGTTACGGCAATCGCCGCTCTGGCCAAAGAGCCAGTACCCGAGGTAGTACTTAAATCCTACGATCTTAAGGCTCTTACTTACGGAGCAGACTACATTCTTCCTAAGCCCACCGATCCACGACTGTTGGAAGTCGTGTCTCAAGCGGTTGCCCAAGCGGCAATCGAAAGTGGCGTGGCACGAATTACTTCGACGCCCGAGATGGCCGGATGTAAAGAATAAGAAAATATATCGGGTAACTTCTACTAACGGTTTATCGATATCCGGTTGAAGTAAACATGGCCAGCATCGTATAAAGCATCAGAGTGAGGTACACAGACGCCACGAGCATTTTCAAATGTTTCTGGCGTCTAAAGCCCCACATATAGCACCCTCCCCGGTAATCCCCCAGCCAAATAAACCCAAGGAAAAAACTTGCGAATCTCAAATTAAAAATGGATTTCGATGGCAAGTTAGCAAAATTTCCAGAACTGGAAGAACTCCATTATTTCAGCGACGGGAATTACAGTAAGGCTTAGCGAGTCGGGAGATGTTAGCCTAGCTCCTCTTCCGGGCAAGAATACTCATCCAAAAGACCACAATGAATGGCAGATCTCATATGTAATGAAATGCCGTCTCATATAGAGTGAAATGACGTTCCAATCAATAACCACCCGCAGAGCGGGTGGTATGATGAAAGCCCCCAGAGGGGGCTACTTACCCATCAGCAAGCCGGAATAGCGTAGCCTTTGCGTATTTAACCGCCTGATGCGGTGTTTACCGATGTGTTATTAATTTTTGCCGTGTAATTTAATATGGATCGGTGCGGCTCGTAAACTCTACCCAATGGCCAAAGCACTTCGTGGGCCACGCTGAACGCTTCGCGGGGCATGCAAACCAGCAGCCTACGATTTTTATCGAACATGTAGAGTGCTGGTGAGGCACGAACCGCATCAAACTTTACAGCACCACCAATGCAGAATATTTAATGAATGCCCTGTAGCTCCCCCGTATCCCTGCGCACGCAGGACCGGCAGAGCCTATTTGTGTCTCACCGCCGGAGGCGGTGGTTTACCAAGATGTAATTAGAATGATATGGGAACTAAAGAAGCAGCCGATAGGCTGCTTCTTTAATGATATTTTTTAGAGTAACAGGTCGCTTTGTGCCAAAAGGAGTCATGAGAGTTCCGGTGATTCGCGCTTGGGGTTAACCACCTGGAACTCGGAAAGCGGACACGGGCTGTGCCGTTCTGGGTGTCTGCAAGTGTTAAGGGTTATCAGATGCCGGAGATGTTTGCCTGAAATACATTGGTTCTTTTTTTAGAGGGGGGAAGGGTTTTCCCTTCCCCCGGGGTTTATCATCCTTCCCCTTCATTGATTGCCACTTCAGGGCCTTTGGCAGGTTTACGGCCACGCACGAGTTCCAGTATTGGTGGTAAACACAGCACACTGCGGACATTGACGATCAGCCAGCCCTGAGCCGTGTACTATCTTACTCATTTCCAAATAGCGGACTCTTAGGGTTTTATGGGACACCCCTTCTCTCTGAGTGTCTCATCGAAACGTGTTTTCGATAGCGAGCCTTGCTCAATATCTCTGAGGATTTGATTTTCTCGATCCAGCAAAACCTGACAGCGTTTGTACAAGTCCTGCAGTTCTGAAGGGGATACAGCAACCACGCCGTCGGCATCACCGATAATTAAATCGCCGGGATTAACCACTAATCCAGCACAGGAAATGGGCACATTGATTTCACCTGAACCATCACTGCTTGGCCCGCGGTGGACACAGGCGAGAGCGTACACAGGTAAACCTCCTTCAACCCATTCATCACGATCCCTTAGCGCGCCATTGACGACCACGCCTGATACATTAGCTTTTATTGCCATGGCCCGCATCAGGCCACCAATAACAGCACGACTTGTATCACCACCACCATCAACCACCAATACATCTTTGGGACGCGCCATTTGCAGTGCTTTCAGAATCATCAAGTTATCGCCTGGTCGTACACGAACAGTTAACGCTGTCCCGCACATATGTTTGAAGCCGTGGTATGGCTTTAGACCTAGGGCACCGATATTTCGACCAAGGCAATCACTGACAATTGATGAAGGCATGTCTTCAAACCTACGAATAAACTCGTCCGGAATTGGTTCAGCCATTGAATTAATCATGTAACCTGTTGGCCAGGAGTTATTTGAACTAACTTCTAACATACTAAAACCTCACACTGCTTCTAAAAAGGATTCAAAAAATGAAACGAGACCAGGAATAACTTAATTTATTGAAGCCATGGGTTTGTTTTTAAATACTTATGTTCAAAATGGTCGATCAGCTCTTTACGTTGTAGGGTACTTCCTACAGCATCTAATCCTTCAAGTAATGCCGTCTTTCGCAGATGGTCTATATCAAAATGGGTAACACTGTTGTCTTTGAGTTTAATCTGCTGCTCCTGGAGATTAATCTGAATTTCATTGCTTTTAGCATTCGAAATTACCTGGCCGAGTTCAAGCAGTGAATTTTCCGGTAGCTGAATAATTAATACACCATTCCTTTGGCAATTATCGTAAAAAATACCGGCAAATGTAGTTCCTATAAGTGCTCGAATACCTAATTGCTTTAAGCCCCATACAGCATGTTCACGACTGGAACCACACCCAAAGTTAGGTCCTACGACAAGGAAAGTGGATTCTTGCCACTCTGATTGATTAAGTATGAAGTCGGGATTGGGTTCGCCTGACGTAAGGAATCGCTGGTCAAAAAAGACTCCGTGGTCCAATCCTTGTCTATCAATACCTTTCAGAAACTGCTTTGGCATGATGACATCAGTATCAATATTGGCAGCCAGTAAAGGTGCTGCCTTCCCATTTACAATATTGAAGGGTTTCATATAGTTAAACCTCTTGGCCAATTTTACGAATATCCATCAGATGACCAGAAATAGCCGCAGCTGCAACCATCCCTGGACTCATTAGGTGTGTTCTAGCCCCAGCTCCCTGACGGCCTTCAAAATTCCTATTAGTACTGGATGCACAACGATCGCCTGGTTGCAGAACATCATCATTCATTGCCAGGCACATAGAGCAGCCAGACTGTCGCCACTCAAAACCTGCTTTTTTAAAAATATCAGCTAAGCCTTCAGATTCAGCCTGATTACGGACCTCTGTTGAGCCTGGAACAATGATTGCCTGCACGTTACTGGCGACATGTCGGTTACGAACAACATCAGCAACCTCTCTGAGGTCTTCAATCCGAGAATTCGTACAGGAACCTATAAAGGCATGTGAAATCGGAATCTCTGTAAGTTGCTGTCCTACTTTCAGCCCCATATATTCGATAGCTCTGTAAGTATCATTTCGAACATGTGGATCAGTTATTAACTCAGGATTGGGTATCGTACTTTGTATTGGCAAGGCTTGATCAGGGCTTGTGCCCCAAGTGACCATTGGCTGGATGCATGAGGCATCTATCTTTACTTCTTCATCGAATTTTGCATCATCATCTGACCTAAGGGTCCGCCATTTCTTTACCGCCTGTTTCCAATGTTCTCCTTTAGGAGATCTGGGTTTTTCCTTCAAATATTCAAATACTTTGTCGTCTGGCGCCATGTATGCTCCACGAGCACCTGCTTCAACAGCCATATTGCAGATGGTCATTCTGGCTTCAACACTCAAGTTACAAATTGTTGAACCGCAAAACTCTATAGCAAAACCTGTCGCACCAGACGCACCAATTTTATGAATGAGCGCCATAATAAGGTCTTTGGATGTGACGGCAGTACCCAGTATCCCATCCACTGTGACGCGCATGCTTTTGAGACGTTTGTATACAAGGGTTTGTGTTGCCAGAAGGTGCTCGATTTCAGATGTACCTATACCAAAACCAAAGGCTCCTAATGCTCCGTACGTAGTGGTATGGCTATCACCTGCGGCAACAACCATTCCCGGAAAAATGAATCCTTGCTCTGGTGCTACAACATGTTCAATGCCCTGGCGTTGGTCCAGTATATCGAAGAGCTCAATGCCAAAGTCCTGACAATTTTCTCCTAGGTATGAAACCTGCTGAGCACCACCTTCATCCGGCATCTCAGCGGTTCTAAGGGATGCTGTTGGATTTACATGGTCGACAACTGCTAAATGAGTTTTGGGCCGCTTAACCTGACGGCCGGCTTCTCTTAGACCGCTGAATGCTTGCGGACTTGTATATTCATTAAGCACCTGACGATCGATGTAGAGTAATACATGTCCATCGTCATCTAACTTACATACCGTATGCGAATCAATATGCTTGTCATATAGAGTTTTGGCCGAAGTCATAGTCAATGTTCTCATTTTTATATGGATGCCAGGCTTTTCTTCAATTAGAAAACCTGTACGGACAACATGACTATAATGATATTGGCTATGATGCGTAAATCAATGCTCTATATGTGACTTATTAAATCATGATTCGTGAATAATTGATTGAGAATCTGCGACGCTTACCTAATTTAAAATCGCCTAGAAAATACTTTCATGGTTATAAGTGCTGAAACTGCTCTTCTAAAAATTCAACAAAAGTCCTAAGTTTTGCAGAATGGCTCAGCCTTGTTGGATAGACCGCCCACACATTAGCGCTTTGTGTATATTCGGGAAGCAACTGAACCAGTCTACCTTGCTCTAAAAGTGGTTTTACGTCCCATATTGAACGCAGCACAATCCCTTGACCGTCCAGAGCCCACTGGAGCACGATCTCTCCATTGTTGGATGACAGGAGACCACTAATCTTAATCGTTTCAGTCTTATTGTTGCGGCTTAAATTCCATATACCAAATGAGGTGTTGCGTTCTTTCAGAACTAGACAGCTATGTACCTGTAAATCATCGAGTGTCTTTGGCAGTCCATGTGCCGTGATGTAATCAGGAGAAGCGCATATGATGCGACTGTTGGTTAATAGTTTCTTGCAGATATGTTGATCAGGCAGGTCATCGCCTACTCGAATCTCCAGGTCTAATCCCTCCCCAACAATATCAATACTTCGGTCAAAAACTTCTAAACGAATCTCAAGCTGGGGATATTTTTCTGAAAATTTAGAGATCATAGGGGCAACGTGCTTACGACCAAAACCAAAAGTACTGCAAACATGAAGTAAGCCTCTGGGGACATTTTTCACTTGTGATAAATCATCGATCAGTTCACCGAAATCTCCAAGAATCTGTTGTGCCCAACGCTGGGTACATTCACCATCTTCAGTCAAAGCGATCTTTCTAGTTGTGCGATGTAACAGACGAGTTTTCAGAGTCTTTTCAAGTATGCCTATACGTTTACTTACATAGGCTGGTGATTGGCCCAATTCCTCAGCAGCAGCTGCAAACCCCTGCTTTCGAACGACTGTAAGAAAGACACGAAGATCTGCAGGTAGGGGTAATTGTTCACGGTTTGTGTTTACTGTGGTCATGGATAGCCCGTTTATTACACGAAAAGTGAAGTATAGTATGAAGACAATTGCTTACAGTTTCAGCAGTTTTATACAGGCTATATAGATATAAGTATGTTTTCTTCGGTCTAGGTTATGAGTACTACCTCGTTAATCTCACATGAGGGAAATATAGATGAGGAGAGTCAGATGTTTCGCGAGTATAAAAAAGATAAGCGAATGGTAAATGGAGTTAATATCGCTTACCGGATAGGCGGTTCCGGCCCGGCTCTATTGCTAATACATGGTCATCCGCAAACTCATATTATCTGGCATAAGGTAGCAAGTGAGTTAGCAAAGCGATTTACTGTTATTGCCGCAGATCTTCGAGGCTACGGGGACAGTGAGAAGCCTGCTGGTTCCGCAAGCCATGAGGAATACTCTAATAGGGTCATGGCACAAGATCTGGTTGAATTAATGGCCAGTTTTGGATTCTGTGAGTTTTCCATTTTAGCCCATGACCGGGGTGCAAGAGTCTCCCATCGTCTTGGAATGGATCATCCTCATGTAGTCAAACGAATGGTTCTGCTGGATATTGCTCCAACATTGGCTATGTACAATCAAACTAACCGTGAATTTGCCAGTGCTTATTGGCATTGGTTTTTCCTCATTCGCCCGGCTCCATTACCTGAAGCGCTTATTGAGTCTGACCCTGAGCTTTATTTGCGCAGTGTCATCGGAGCGCGGAGTGCTGGAATGAAACCATTTACTAATGCTGCATATCAGGAATACCTGCGGTGTTTACGTTTACCTGGTGCGGCTACCGGTATATGTGAAGATTATCGAGCTAGTGCCAGTATAGACCTCGAGCACGATCAAGCTGATATCAGTGCAGGTAAGAGACTTGATTGTCCATTACTGATTATGTGGGGTGTCGATGGAACGGTAGGGCGATGCTTTAACCCTTTGGTTGAATGGGAAAAGGTTGCCACGAATGTCCAGGGTAAGGCCTTACCGGCAGGACACTACATAGCAGAAGAAATACCGGAAAAACTTTTAGAAGAGGTCAATCAGTTTTTTCAAGAGTAACACTTGATAGAACATTCTGTTGACTGACTTTTTTAAATCCGTATACACAGCCCGATATTGAGTTGTGTGTAGCCGGCTGTATTTTTATTTGTTTAAGCAAATAAAAAATAAAAATAAATTAACAAATAGATATGAGGAAACGAATATGCGTTTAATTAAATCTTTAGTAACAGTCATTGCATTGACTACTGGAGCTCAAGCTTTTTGCGCTGAGCCAATAACCCTTAAGTTCTCCCATGTTGTTGCAGAAAATACACCTAAAGGTCTGATGGCCAATAAGTTCGCTGAGCTGGTCGCTGAACGTCTGGCGGGTAAAGTTGAAGTTAAAGTATTCCCTAGCTCGCAGCTTTTCGGTGATAACAAAGTTCTGGAAGCGATGCTGCTGGGCGATGTGCAGATGGCGGCTCCATCTTTGTCTAAGTTCCAGAAATACACACCAACCCTGCAACTGTTTGATCTGCCGTTCCTGTTCAAGGATATGGCGGCAGTTGAACGTTTCCAGGGCAGCGCTGATGGTCAGAAGATGCTGACCTCTCTTGAGTCTAAAGGTCTGGTAGGTCTGGGTTACTTGCACAACGGTATGAAGCAGTTGTCTGCAAGCGCTCCACTGAAAGTGCCTGCTGATGCGAGCGGTAAAAAATTCCGTATCATGACCTCCGATGTGCTTCAGGCACAGTTTGAAGCAATTGATGCGGTGCCTCTGAAGAAGCCTTTCTCTGAAGTATTTACTCTGCTGCAAACCAGAGCGATTGATGGTCAGGAAAATACCTGGTCTAACATCTACTCTAAGAAGTTCTTCGAAGTACAGCCTTTCATCACTGAGTCTAACCACGGTGTGCTGGACTACATGGTCGTAACTTCGGCTGAGTTCTGGGGTGATCTGGATGCCGATCTGCGTACTGAAATCAAAGCTGCGCTGGATGAAGCAATTGCATTTGGTAACGTTATCGCAGCTGAAAAAGCGAACAGCGATAAGCAGGCTATCATCGATTCCAAACGTTCTGAAGTGATTGAAATATCTGCTGAAGAGCGTGCTCTATGGGTTGCTGCTATGAAGCCGGTTTGGGGTCAGTTCTCCGATGATATCGGTGCTGATCTGATCAAAGCGGCTGAAGCCTCTAACCAGTAAAAATTGGTTTCCGGTGCTCCTTAAATGGAGTGCCGGCCCTGTTGCTGTGGTGGGGGTATAGGTCCCACTGCAGCTCCCTCTATATTCTAAGTTGTATGTAAGGCTGCACAGGAGAGTCACGCCGGCTAATGTGGGCGATGCTTTATAGCTGCAAGGCTGTCCTGTGTAGCAAATACAAAAATAATAATCACAGAGAATCTATTTTCAGCTGAATGATCACTCTGTTGTTATAAGGGGGCCGTTATGGTTCGTAATCTGTTCAACCAACTGGAAGAGGCTTTCCTCTCCCTTCTGCTGGTAGCGATGACGTTACTGGTTTTTGTCGAAGTGGTTATGCGCTTCGGGTTTAATACCGGTATCCACTGGGCGCAGGAGATGACTCTGCTGCTGGCTGCGTGGTTTGTCCTCTATGGCGCATCCTACGGGGTAAAAGCGGGTGCTCACATCGGTGTTGATGTGTTTGTGAAGCTCTTGCCTAACAAAGCTCAGCGTTTCTTTACCATTGTAGCAGTGGCTCTCTGTCTGATCTATTGCGGCTTGTTTTTATACGGCTCATGGGTCTACCTAAGCAAGATGAAGATGATCGGTATCGAGCTGGAAGATATGCCAGTAGAGAAATGGATAGCGATGAGTATTCTGCTGATCGGTTTTGCCATGCTGATGTTCCGTTTTCTTCAATTGGGCTGGAAGGTAATAACCCATCAGGCGGATGGTTTTCACTTCACTGATGAAGCTGAAGAGAGTATGGAGATTGCTAGAGAACTTCAGGAACTGGAGGCGAAAGAGCAAGCCGATAAAGCTTCAAATAATGATAAGGGGGATCGGTCATGACTACTGCTGCGCTATTTATTCTTTTGTTTGCCTGTATGTTTATGGGCATGCCGATTGCGATTGCGCTGGGTTTGTCCAGTGTTGCAACGATTTTGATGTTCTCGAATGACTCTCTTGCTTCTATTTCACTGAAGCTGTTTGAGGCGACATCCGAACATTACACTCTGTTAGCGATTCCCTTCTTTATTTTGTCGTCTGCATTTCTCTCCACGGGTGGTGTGGCTAAGCGACTAATCAACTTTGCCGTTGATAGTGTAGGCCATGTTCGTGGTGGTCTGGCAATGGCCTCGGTAATGGCTTGTATGCTGTTTGCTGCTGTATCGGGTTCTTCCCCTGCGACGGTAGCGGCTATCGGTACGATCGTTATTGCCGGTATGGTGCGTTCCGGTTATCCGGAATCTTTTGCTGCGGGTGTTATCGCTAATGCCGGTACTCTGGGTATTCTGATTCCGCCTTCCATTGTAATGCTCGTGTATTCGGCAGCTACTGAAGTATCGGCTTCCCGCATGTTTATGGCGGGTTTTCTTCCCGGCCTGATGATGGGCGGTATTCTGATGATCGCCATCTACATTGCCGCGCGTATTATGAAGCTGCCAGCAGAGCCTTTCCCGGGCGTGCTGCATCTGGGTAAATCGTTCATGATTGCGCTGGGCGGCCTGATGCTGATTATCATCGTGCTGGGCTCTATCTACGGTGGTATTGCCAGTCCTACTGAGGCGGCAGCGGTTGCGGCGGTATATGCCTATCTGGTGTCGGTGCTGGGGTATCGGGATATTGGTCCGATGAAAGGTGTGTCATGGCGTAACACAGACGAGGCTTTGGCTACGGCTGCGGTACGTAATGTTCTGCAGATGTTGTGGGCGATTCCTAAGTCTATCCGTCACCCTGAAGTGCGTAAGGTCATTCTGGATGCCACTAAGGTGTCTCTGATGTTGCTGTTCATCATCGCCAATGCGATGCTGTTTGCCCACGTACTGACTACCGAACGGATTCCACACCAGATAGCAGAAACGATTATTCAATGGGGACTGCCTGCATGGGGCTTCCTGATTGTGGTGAATATTCTGTTGTTGATTGCTGGTAATTTCATGGAGCCATCTGCAATTATACTCATCATGGCGCCGATTCTATTCCCAATAGCAACACAGCTGGGAATTGATCCGGTTCACCTGGGTATTATCATGGTGGTCAATATGGAGATCGGGATGCTGACGCCGCCGGTGGGGCTTAACCTGTTTGTCACGGCGGGGATTACCGGCAAGAACATGATCTGGGTGATAAAGGCTTGTTTGCCCTGGTTAAGTTTGCTCCTGATATTCCTGATGTTGATAACTTATATTCCGCAGATATCGCTCTTCTTACCAGAATATATTGATCAGATTAAAGGCTATTGATAGGAAATTAACATTGTAGTGCTAACCACTGAGTGGTGTATTTCACTCACATGGTAATGAAAGGGCCTATCTTTGGAATATAAATAGGCTCTTCGTTTGTTTAGGGATAATTGTAACTAGTTGTAGATTTCAGGGACATCAAGCCAGGCGGTGGAATCATAGAAGCCCTCGTTAGCAAAGTGCGATTACGGAAGTACATTCGACCTGATTAGGTCACTCCCGAAGTATGCTCTTTGGCCTGTTCCGTATCAGTGTCAGAGGTCTACCGGCTTGATGCAATTGTCCGCTACGGGAAAGTGGTAACCAGGCGCTAACAAAACCCTACCAGTTCGTTGGCCTGTTCTCTCAAGGCCACTTATTATGTGGATTTTAGCCAATAGGCCTACTTATGGTATATAAGTAGGCTGCTAGCGATAATTGGCTAGGCAAAGCGTCTGCTTCCAGGAAAAGTGTTTCTGGTACGACCCTCGCGTTCAGGCGTTTGGCGAGGCCAGAATCAGCAAGTCGATATCGTCCGCTTATGAGCTGGGCACTGGCGGGGAAATAAATGGACTAGCAAATTCTAAAGGTTAGCTTATGGCACATAGCCGTCCAATTCTGACGCTGAGATTTAAGTCCGCTTTCGGGGATTTGGATAGATGCGGAAGGGCCCTAGCGAATCGAACGTGAATGTCGCCTCTGTGGCGAAAGCGACCAAACAGCACCAAAAACTGGGAGTGATTCAGGCATGCTATTTCATTACTTCTTCATGTATCAATAGCCTATCATTAGGCAAATCATTTCATTAGATATGAGATTAAACGTAATTCATTTCACTACTTATGAGAATTATATTGCTTTGAATTTCTCATATAAGGAGAAATGGTCCATATAGTCTGGATTATTCATTTCACTACTTGTGAGATCTGACAATGAAATCACTAAAACAGGCGAACAGGTCACAGCCTGCATACTACAGAGATAAGTCAGCTATACAGTCAATATGACTGACTTTTGCAGGCTTTTCTTGGCGGATGATCAACCATGCGGTATCACGGATAGCGACTAACCGGTATTAGTTGAACAAAGCTGAATGTTGTAAGGGGAATAGACAGGCTAAGGCTATCTGACCGGCTATGCGCGTTTACGTTTCTTGCTGAAAGCATCACAAATATCGGTAATCACTTCCCCGGTATGGCTGACGTGGCCCATAACCAACTCCCGAACCCGGTCACTGTCACGTGATTTAAGCGCTTCAAGAATCATCCGATGCTCTGCAGCAGATTCCTCCCAGCGACCATATTTACTCAGTGCAGCATAACGTGCCCGCTCCAGGCGTCCGAGCAACCGACTGTGGGTCTCAACCAGAATCGGATTCTTGGCACCGGCCACAATCATCTCATGCATCTTCTGGTTGAGTTCGAAATAGCCATCCAGATCACCGGCACTCTGCATGCGCTCCATACGGTCCTGCAGCGCCTCCAGCCGTTTAATTTCGGTATTGGTCATACGCTCAGAGGCAAGAACTGCCGCCATGCTTTCGAGACTCGCTTCGACTTCAAACAGATGCGCAAGCTGCTCTGCGTCAATGGGCGCAACGATGGAATTACGGTTGTGTCGCAGCTTGACCAGGCCTTCGGCAGCAAGTGTTTTCAGGGCATCCCGAAGCGGTGTTCGGGAGATACCCAACGCCTCACATAACTCCGGCTCCACCAGTCGCTCTCCGGGAGCCAGATGACCGCGCACGATCATATGGCGAAGCTCCTGCTGAGCAACCTCTGCCAGCGATGGCTGAGCAACCCGTCGCACGGGCAGCGTTCGCTTCTCGCCGCTCCGCTTGCTCGAACGTTCAGGGTTTGCTTTGTCTGTCGGTAACTTTTTCATATCCGTATTCTTTTTAGCCATTTCAGTATTGGGTCGGGTAGCTATCCCTGACACTATTTTTCCTGTTGTCAGGGATGAAGTCCAACCCTCTGCTGAAATTAACTGAGCGGGTTTCGGCCAATCAGCTCCGACAACGCCGGACTGAGGCCGATATATGGTTTTTCAGGGGTTTGGGCATAGCTACCGGCAGACGGAGTTGCCGCCCCCATATTCACCATCGCCTGAGCCTGAGTAAGAGCGCAGGTAACACCATCAAGTACAGGGACCGGAATCTGACTACTAACCGTACGTGCTATACCAGCCAGAGGTGCTCCAGCCATAATCAAGGTATCAGCACCATCCTGATTGATCGCTTCATGAGCCAATTCAATCAGACGCTCACCCTGATTCTCCTGCACCCGACCAATATGTTGCAACTCCTCATCCAACCCACGAATGCTGGCCAGACGTCCGTCCAGGCCATAGCTGGTAATACATTCCTGATACCAGGCCTTGATACGCTGTGAAATTGCAATCACCGAGAAGCGCCCCCCCTGCATACAGGCCGAAATAACAGCAGATTCTGTCATTCCGACAACCGGGATCGGCATTGCTTCACGCAAAGCAGTTAACCCCGGATCACCAAAGGCGGCGACTACGATAGCATCATGAGTCTTATAGTGCTCAGCAGCAATCTCCAGCGTGGCACACCCCCCTATCAGAGCTTCGGCCCGGGTTTCAATGTAGGCAACCCCGTAAGGTGCCGTTGCCATTGTAAGCTCTGTTCCCGGCTGAATACTACGCCGTGCTTCAGATTCAATCAGGTCGGTAACAGATTGAGAAATATTCGGATTAATAACTAGAATTTTCATATATGTATTCATCTTCAAAGATATAAAGTTACCCGACATGCCGAAATGGTATACAGCGGCACGCCAGGAACGACTGTTTTCAGTAGCCGAGCTGTCTCGGTAGCCAGGTCACGACATCCGGGAATACAATGCATAGCGCCAACACCGCGTACTGAAAGAGGATGAACGGCCAGGCACTCTTTATCAGGTCCTGCATGTTGATCTTGGATATGCCGCACATCACGAACAGCAATATCCCCACGGGTGGCGTCATCATGCCAACCACCAGGTTAAATACGAACAGAAAACCAAACAGCAGAGGATCAATACCGTAAGCCAACGCGATAGGAGCCAGCAACGGCACCAGCATGATGTAAGCGGCATTGGATTCGATAAACATACCGACCATGATCAACAGCGCCATAACCATCAGCAGGAATATCTGCGGGTCACTGGTAAATGCTTTCAACCAATTGGTCAAAGCGATTGGTATAAGATCGATTGTGAAAGCAAAAGTAACTGTCGATGCAAAAGCGATCAACGCCCCCACCATGGCGGCAGTTACAGCTGCGTTAAACATGGTTCGCGGCAGGTGGGAAAGCTTCAGCTGTTTAGTCACGAAGAAGCCAACAAACAAAGAGTACGCAACCGCAATAGCTGCGCCTTCAGTCGCGGTAAACGCACCGGCAATAATGCCACCGACTACAACGACTGGCATCAACAGGATAGGCAGTGCTCGCCAGGTATGAGCCAGAACCGTCTTAAGATGCAAAGTTTCGCCACTGCGCGGATATTTACGCCGTGCAGAAATAAAACTTGCCAGCCCCATAAAACCAATGGTCAAAATAAGGCCCGGTATAATACCCGTCATAAACAGGCCACCAACCGAAACGGAGGATCCTGCCATCAACGCATAAACAATCATCGCGTTACTGGGTGGAATAATTGCCCCCAGGTTAGCGGCTGCAGCAACGACGGCACTGCTATAAGGCGTGTCGTATTGTTTGCGCATCGAAGGTACCAGCGTACTACCCAGGGCGCTGGCGCTGGCAACGGCGGCACCACTTACGGCGGCCAGAACCATACCCGCAACAATTGCCACCCAAGCTAGCCCGCCATGCACACGACCAACCAGAGAGTTGGCAAAGTCCACCAGGCGCTGCAGAATACCGGCAGCTACCATCAACTCACCAGCCAACATGAACAGCGGAATGGCCATCAGTGGGAAATTATCAACAGAGTGCATCATGCGCTGAGCAAGAACAACGAGTTCCATATCGCCGACATATAACCCCGCCAGGGAGGCCAGGCCCAATGCGAATGCCAGGGGAGTCCCCAGCAAGGCAAGGACCAAAAAGGTGATTATGATAGTAATAGTCATAATAAATTTATCTCCAGTGCCTACTTCTTATCTTCTGGAAAAATCAGTGCGACCAGATGCAACAGCGAATGCCCGGCACAGAACAGAATAGCGATATAGAACACGGCAGAGGTCAGTTCAACCGTAGGCATCAACTCCTGCCACTTATCACCCACAGACGTAATGGCGAGCCAGAACAGAACCCCCATCAGTATTGCACTCAGCAGCGCTGTAAAACGAGCGACCATAGCGCGAACAGCGCCAGGCAATTTCACAACAACCGCATCAATCCCAACATGAATACCGGACTTGATGCCGTGGGGAATTGCCAAAAACATCACCCAGACAAAGAACAATCTGGATAACTCATCAGCTGAATCGATTGAAGATGACATTATATAGCGCGTAAAAACTTGCCCGGTGACCAGAGAGACCATCATGCCCATCGAAATAATGATCAATACAAATGAAACTTTATCGATCGAGGCCAGGACTCTATCAAAGAGGGTACGAATGCTGCTTGGGGCTTTCGCCCCAAGCATATCTGTATTGTAGCTGGTCACTTCGCAAGCTCCAGCATGACCGTTTCAATAACATCAGAACCAATTTTAGCTTTCAGTGACTCAACAACATCACTAGAGCTGGCTTTCAAGTCCGCACGCAGTTCTGCAGAAATTGGCGTGAACGTCATGCCACGAGCAACCAGATCATCACGGGCTGCAGTATCCTCTTCGGCGGCTTTAGAACGCTGCCAGGCTACGGCTTTCGCCATTGCATCGCGCACCGCTTGCTGTTCATTTGAGGACAACTTATTGAATTTCTTCAGGTTAGCTGCAACAACGATAAAGTCGTAGAAATGACCGGTATCGGACAGGTAGGTCTGCACTTCATCAAAACGTTTGGTGCTGATAATGCTATAAGGATTTTCCTGGCCATCCAGCACGCCTTGCTGCAATGCACCATACACTTCTTTGATACCCATAGAGACCGGATTAGCACCTACGGCACGCAGTGTAGCCAAGTGAGTCTGGTTAGGCTGCAGACGAATCTTCAGGCCGTCAAAATCCGCTTTTGTAACGATAGGTCGAGTATTATTGGTTACATGGCGGAAGCCAAGCTCCATGAAACCCAACGCAACGAAGCCCTTCTCAGCCAGCTTCTCATTCAGGACATCGCCCACTTTACCATCGATAACACGGAAGGCATCTTCACGACTCTCGAATGCAAACGGCAAACTGACCGCTTCCAGTTCTGGCACTGTACGGGAAAGATAAGAGATACCGATCCAGGTACCCATAATGGCCCCGGAGCGAACCTGGTCAACATTTTCCTGTGCACCGCCAAGCTGCATGGATGGGAACAGCTGGGCTTTCAGATCACCCCCGGAAGTTTTGCTCAGCTCCTCCTGAAAGATTTCCATCGCCTTACTACTGGAATGTTCAACATCGAAGTTACCACCAAATCTCAGGGTTTCTGCACCAGCCAAGGTAGATGCACTCAGCCCCAAGGCCAGTAAGAGAGTGGAACAACGTTTAGTGAACCGTTTTGTTTTTATCATTGGTTTGTCTCCTAGGGTATTGAAAATAGTTGTTTCATTTCCTGCAAGAACGAGTCGATCAAGAATCTGAATTAGCGATCTCAACTGACTCTACAGAGGCCCGTTATCCGGTTCCCATTGGCAACCGCGTGTAACTGACTCCCTCGTTATTACTTCACCAACAGCCTGGCCACGCTTGTACTCATTGATGTCATTCACCTCTAAATACCAAAGCCTTAACTCAGCCCTATTGTGGTTATTGGAAGGACACCGTAAAGCGCGTTTCCAGCATGACTAATCGGTGGAAATAGAGTAGCATGAATAATATACAGAATACCAAATATTTATTTTTGTATATGAATCAGTAACTTAATAGTTTTAAAATTAAGGTATTTATTGCTAGACAGGAAAATTCTTAAGCAAATTCATCAATTTGCTTAAATCTGAAGAAGGTTCGCGTCAGGAAAATTTCTGCACTTAAATTGAAAAAAACATGTTGCGGCGCTGAGCACTAGCATCAGAAACGCACAAATTACAAATTACAAATTACAAAAAACAAAAAACAAAAGAATTGGATTGGAGGTAATACACATGAAATCCAGAGTTCAGACTGGTAGTCTTCAGGTATCTCAAGCTCTATATGATTTCATCAACGATGAAGCATTGCCGCAGACTGGCATCAGCATAGAGCAGTTCTGGTCAGGCCTGGATGCCATCGTGCACGATCTTGCCCCGCAAAACCGTGAATTGCTGGCCAAACGCGCTCAACTTCAGGATCAGATCAATACCTGGCATCGCGTGCACAGGGATCAGGCATTCAATGCATGGCAGCAGGAGCACAAGAGCCGGGCATTAAACATTAGTGCCTACAAAGAATTCCTCCAGGAGATCGGTTACCTGTTGCCCGAAGGTGAAGATTTCACCATCTCCACTTCCAACGTGGATCCCGAAGTGGCGACGATGGCCGGACCACAGCTGGTCGTGCCGCTGATGAATGCCCGCTTCGCACTGAATGCCGTTAACGCACGCTGGGGCAGCCTGTACTCAGCCCTGTATGGCACCGATGCTATCTCTGAAACGGGAGGTGCTGAAAAGACCTCCAGCTACAATCCGGTACGTGGATCTAAAGTCATTGAATTCGCTCGTAAATTCCTTGACCAAGCCATTCCGCTGGCCAACGGATCTCACATTGACGCGACCACTTACCGGATTCATGACGGCAAACTGATCGTCAAACTGAAAGACGGCAGCGAAAACGCTCTCACCCAGCCGGAAAAACTGGTTGGTTATCGTGGTGATTCAACCAGTCCAGAAGCTCTGCTACTGATTAACAATAACCTGCACTTCGAAATCCAGATCGATCGCGACAACCAGATCGGCGAAGAGGACCCTGCAGGCGTTTGTGACATACTGATGGAGGCGGCATTAACCACCATCATGGACTGCGAAGATTCAGTTGCCGCAGTGGATGCTGAAGATAAGGTAACGGTATACCGCAACTGGCTGGGCCTGATGAAGGGCGAGCTGACCGAACAAGTATCCAAGGGTGGTAAAAGCTTTACTCGCAGCATCAATGCAGACCGGAAATACACGGCGCTGGATGGCTCTGCTAAAAGCTTGAAAGGCCGTAGCTTAATGTTCGTTCGCAACGTAGGCCACCTGATGACCAATGAGGCGATCCTCGACAAAAACGCTATCGAAGTCCCGGAAGGGATCATGGACGGCATGGTCACGACATTAATCGCTATCCACAACCTGAAGAACAAAGGAGAATACCAAAACTCTACAAAAGGCTCAGTATACATAG
Source organism: Amphritea sp. (assembly GCA_036960915.1). Taxonomy (GTDB): domain Bacteria; phylum Pseudomonadota; class Gammaproteobacteria; order Pseudomonadales; family Balneatricaceae; genus Amphritea. The sequence continues at coordinate 37,957 of JBALVQ010000018.1, read as the reverse complement.
TCAAACCGAAGATGCATGGTCCGCAAGAGGTCGCCTTCGCCAATGAGTTGTTCGCTCGCATCGAAGATGCATTAGGGCTGGAACGCTTCACATTGAAAATGGGAATCATGGATGAAGAGCGCCGCACTACGGTTAATTTAAAAGAGTGTATTCGTGCCGCTAAGGAGCGCGTGGTATTCATTAACACCGGTTTCCTCGACCGTACTGGTGACGAAATCCATACATCGATGGAAGCCGGCCCGATGATTCGAAAAAGCGATATGAAACAGGCAGCATGGTGCCGTGCTTATGAAGACTGGAACATGGATATTGGTCTGTCATGTGGCCTAAGCGGTCGAGCACAGATAGGCAAAGGCATGTGGCCTATTCCGGATCAGATGGCCAATATGCTGGAATCCAAAATTCAGCACCCCAAAGCTGGCGCCAGCACTGCATGGGTTCCTTCACCAATCGCAGCAACTCTTCATACCTTGCACTATCATCAGATTGACGTTTTTGATCGCCAGCAACAATTGCGCTCTCGTAGCCGCGCCTCGCTGGACGACATTCTGACTATACCGGTTGCCAACAACCCGGATTGGTCCGATGAAGAGATTCAGCAAGAGCTGGATAACAATGCCCAGGGAGTACTCGGTTATGTAGTCCGCTGGGTAAACCAGGGAGTGGGCTGTTCAAAAGTACTGGACATCAATGACGTTGGCCTGATGGAAGATCGTGCAACCCTGCGCATATCCAGTCAACACATCGCTAACTGGCTGCATCACAATATCTGTACTGAAGAGCAGGTACTCAATAGCCTGAAGCGGATGGCAGTCGTGGTTGACTATCAAAATACAGATGATCCGGCCTATCGTCCAATGGCTCCAGACTTCCAGGACAGTATAGCTTTTGCCGCTGCCTGCGAATTCGTATTCGAAGGCTGCAACCAGCCAAACGGCTATACCGAACCGGTACTTCACCGCCGCCGTTTAGAAGTTAAAGCAAATAACTAAGGCGCTTATTCAGCAGCTCATTACCTGATTGAAAAAGGATTGGAAATAGAAAGGGGTTGGAAAGAGTAAAACTATTCTCTCCAATCCCACATAAACACGGCTACATTAAGGCAACCAAATTCACCCTATCCGATAGCTCACCTCGCTCCCAATTGTCCGACATAGCAAAAAAATATTACGCACCAAAGCGGATCAAAAAGGAAGAATCAAAGTTTGACAAGGGATGTTAGTTCGTGGGAAGAGTGACTTGTTACCCACCGTTAAAACTTCTGGTGGGTAACCCTTGATTATCACACCCTGCTTGATCGCAATGAATTCAGATTACAAACGGATCCAGACTGTTTTCAGCTCGGTATACTTTTCCAGTGAATGGAGTGATTTATCCCGTCCGTTTCCGGAAGCCTTAACCCCGCCGAAAGGCATAGTTGCATCACTTTCAGCCCAGGTATTAATCCAGATCATACCGGACTGGATCTTGCGGCTAACCCGATGAGCCCGTGACAGATTTGCTGTCCATACTGAAGCGCCCAGTCCATACTGACTGTCATTCGCCAGAGCAATCGCTTCTTCCTCTGTTTCGAACTCACCCACTGCCAGAACCGGTCCGAAGATTTCTTCCTGCACAAATGTCATATCATTATTGATACTGCCAATGATAGTCGGCTTAGCATAAAACCCTTCACCCCGCACATACTCGGGCAACCCTCCTAGTAAGACATCGCCCCCCTCTTTAACAGCTGTACACACATAACGCTCAACCGTTGCTAACTGAGCACCATCCACCAATGGCCCCATTCTGGTCTGGGGATCTAACGGATTCCCAGGCTGGTATTCTTCAGAAGCTGAAATAAGTTCTGCGATAAACTGATCCCGGATACCTTTCTGCACATAAAGCCGGGAACAGGCTATACACACTTCCCCCTGGTTAGAAAAGATCGCAGCCGCCGCCGTAGCCGCAGCCGCTTTTATGTCCTGGCAATCATCAAAAATCAGATTGGGTGACTTACCGCCTGCTTCCAGCCATACCCGCTTCATATTCGACTGGCCGGCATATTCCATCAACATACCGGCAACTTTGGTTGATCCGGTAAACGCCAGAACATTCACATCGTTATGCAGCGCCAGTGCCCTGCCTGCAGTATGGCCAAAACCCGGTAATACATTGAAGACACCATCCGGAATCCCCGCTTCACTAGCAAGTTCAGCAAGACGAAGAGCACTTAATGGTGCTTTCTCTGAAGGTTTCAGAATAACACTATTACCCGCAGCCAAAGCTGGTGCCAGCTTCCAACTTGCCATCATCAGGGGGTAGTTCCAAGGTGTAATCGCAGCAACAACACCGACCGGCTCACGACTGATCAGCGCCAGGGTGTCAGGATCCGTCGGTGCAATCTCACCATATACCTTATCGATTGACTCAGCGGTCCAGCGAAAACAGTCAATCGTTCCCGGCACATCGATATTTACCATTTCCGAAATCGATTTCCCCATGTCCAGAGTATCCAACAGCGCAAATTCGTCCTGATGCTGTTCAATCAGATCGGCAAGCTTTAACAGAGTCTGCTTACGAGCTTTCGGAGCTATACCTGACCAGACACCACTACTAAATGCCTGCTTTGCATTTGAAACAGCAATTTCTACATCTTCAGCATCGCAGCTAGCTATATCTGCAAGTCGCTGTTCATTCGCCGGATTAATCGAAGAGAATGTCTCTCCAGAAATGGCAGGCTGAAACTCGCCACCAATATAGGCTTGATTACGAAATTTGAGAGTGTCACTTAATGCTTTCCATTCCAAAAAAGTTCTCATTATCAATTATCTCACGGCTAATAATTATTATGGCCTAATGATATTCATAAAATCATTAGTCAGCCTATATACCAAAAAGGGTAGTCTGATAATCTATTTAATAGATAATCCATCTTATTTCTTATGTAATGCTCTACCTGTAATATAAATCCTGATTACTGCTCATCAGAACCACAGATCCTATTTAAAAAATTTATATTTACTATGAAGATAATTCTTCTGGGCTTAGCATTAGCAACAACAATTTCATCCATTCAGGCAGCAGATATCTCAAGCACAATAAATTTCACCAGTGATTACCGTAGCCATGGTCAGTCACAAACATCTGGCGACCCTACCGTGCAAGGCAGGATAGACTCTTCCTTTGAAAATGATGTTTTTGCTAGCATCTGGGAGAGTAACGTTAGGGTGATGATGCCAGCCTGGAAACAGACTTTTCCGCAGGCTTCGATCCCGCTGTTAGCGACCTGGATAACAGTCTGCCTTTCCTCGAAACTGATAACCTGGACGATAGCACTGTTATTTTCAGCGTTTCACGAATTGTCTAAAACTACAGTCAGAAATAATCCCCTTCTTATTAGCTGCGTACGGGCGGATTTATTTGCTCATAGATATTACTGCAATAACAACTCACTCAACTAAATGAGCTCAGTTGAATAGCATCACAAAAGCCTATATTGTCTGTCTTAAAAGGACTTACTGAACAGTTTGGATGCAGGAATTCCGGGGGCGGATATGAGAAAGATAAAACCGAACAAGCTCCTCTGCATAATGAATATTGCACACGAGTTTGTTCGGTTATAGTCGATAGATACACGGTAATATCTGAGTTCAGCGATACCAGAAATTACAGCTGCGCTGCAATCTCTGCAATACTTTCGTGAAGTGCTGTCACAATAGTATCGCACTGCTCTGTACTCAAAATCAGTGGTGGCGACAGGACCAGTACATTACCTACCGGGCGAATAATCACGCCTTTTTCCATACAACGCTTGAAAATACGCATACTAATATTATCTGACGCCGCAAAGGAGCGTTTACTCGCTTTATCTGCAACCAGCTCAACACCAACCATAAAGTGGCTGCCCCTGACATCGCCAACAATATCCAGCTCCATCAGAGCCTGCATCTGATCGTAGAAATACGATCCGACCTCCTGAACATGCTCACAGATACCTTCTCTTTCCATGATTTCAATATTCCTCAACGCAGCAGCGCAGGCCACCGGATGACCAGAATATGTAAAGCCATGACTAAGTAAACCACCGTCACATTGCGGTTTACTGATAACTGAGTAAATTTCATCAGAGATCATTGTTACACCCAGCGGTATATAACCAGAGGTAAGTCCTTTAGCCATACACAAAATATCTGGTGTGTAACCATAGACATCCTCCGAGGCAACCATGGATCCCAGACGACCAAATGCAGTTACCACTTCATCCGCAATAAACAGCAAATCGTAACGTTTACAGACCTCATACATACGTTTATGGTAGCCTTGCGGTGCAACCAGAACACCACCGGCACCCATAATAGGCTCAGCAATAAATGCTGCTACATTATCAGGCCCCAGTTGCAAAATCCGGTTTTCAAACTCATTAACCAAATAGTCACAAAACTCATCTTCAGTGAGTTCTTCTGCACCCAGAGGACGACGATACATATTGGCAGCTGAGATGTACTCCACCAAATCATGGGCCGAATCAAAGCCGAACTTTGTCCCCTGAATCCCGGTCAGGGCACTAGCTAGGTAAGTACTGCCATGGTACCCGTCCAACCGGGAAATAATCTTCTTTTTACTCGGCTTACCTTGCATATTGAAGTAGTAGTGCACCAGACGAATAGCCGTATCATTGGCAACAGAGCCACCACAACCATAGAACACATGATTCAGATCGCCGGGGGAAAGCTCGGCAAGCTTGGCTGCCAGTTTAGCTGCTGGCTCATTAGTACAGTGACCAAAAGGATTGTAAAACTGCATTTTCATCACTTGATTTGAGATAACTTCTGCCATCTCACCACGCCCATGGCCAATATTTACACACCATAGGCCCGCTATTCCGTCGAGATACTGATTACCTTCCGAATCAGTAACATATGCACCTTCAGCACGAGTGATGACCTGACTACCCTCGTCTTGGAACGTGCTGAAGTCGGTATAGGGATGAATAAAGTGATCTCTATCCATCTCCCAGCAGTCATTTTTTATATTTGCAGACATATTCATCTCACCTGTTCTCTTATTTTATTAGGCTGATACAGCTTCACTTATAGAATCACTTCATGAATTACTTCCGATATTCTCCAAAAGGCATATACCAATAGTTATATATCCCTGCCACATCCGGTCATGGCATAAATTTAAGGTTCTATGCCTTCAGGCATAAAACAATAAGAAGGAATACATATGACTCAAATTACCGATAAAACCCTCAGAATAAATGGTACCCGCCTCTGGTCACGGCTGATGGCGATGGCGGAGATCGGTGCTACTGACAAAGGTGGTTGTAACCGTCAGGCCCTGACCGAAACCGATAAAGCAGGGCGGGATCTGTTTATCCAATGGTGCGAAAACGCCGGATGTACCGTGCAATGGGATCAGATTGGTAATATTTTTGTTCGCCGCCCGGGACGCAACAATGATCTTCCGCCTGTAATTACTGGCAGCCATCTTGATACCCAGCCGACAGGAGGAAAATTCGATGGTGTTTATGGCGTACTGGCCGGACTTGAGGTTATTGAAACCCTTAATGACAATCAGATTGAGACAGACGCCCCTGTTGAGGTAGTCGTCTGGACCAACGAAGAAGGCGCCCGGTTTTCTCCTGCCATGCTGGGCTCGGGCGTTTTTACCGGAGTATTTGAACTGGACCAGGCATTGGCCATTCGCGATAAGCAAGGCATTTCCGTTGGCGAAGCCCTGGCATCCATCAACTATAGCGGTTCACTAAAAGCACAGGCCAGACCGATCAAAGCGGCTTTCGAGGCCCATATCGAACAAGGCCCGATTCTGGAAAGTGAAAACAGGCAGATTGGTATTGTTTCCGGGGTTCAGGGGATGCGCTGGTACGACCTTACAATTACAGGTCAGCCCGCCCACGCCGGTCCAACACCAATGGAGCTACGGCGCGACCCATTCATGGGGCTGACAGCGATTATCAATAAACTATACGCCTTGGCAGATGAATTTGGTCCCTGGTTTCGGGTTACTTTCGGCGATATCAAGGCTGAACCTGGCGTCCGCAACACTGTTCCGGAGAAGCTGATAATTGCTGTAGACCTGCGTCATCCTGAGCAGGAGAAGCTGGATCAGATAGATACTCTGTTCCGTCAGATTACCGAAGAGGAATGTGATCGTCATAACCTTAATTGGCATATCCATGATGAATGGCACTCCCCTGCAGTCGCTTTCGCGGACATCTGTGTCGATGCTGTTAGCAATGCTACCAGGTTGTTGGGTTACACTAACATGTCGATGTTCAGTGGTGCAGGTCATGATTCTGTCTATGTTTCCCGAATCGCCCCTACCAGTATGGTCTTTGTTCCCTGCGAAAAGGGTATCAGCCATAACGAGGCTGAAAATGCCAGATCTGAAGACCTTGAAGCGGGCTGTAACGTCCTGCTGAATGCCATAATATCCGTAGTAAATAGCTGAAAGGCAAGGCCCTGACCTTCTCCAGATCAGGGCCTGCCACATGTATTTTTCCCCAGATATTTCTGTTAGATTTCAATTTCCACTAAGATTAATCATATCCAGAAGATGATAACAGGTCTTACCATGCGACTATATGAAGGACTGAATAACAGAGATGTAGCCGACTGGCATAAAGATCTGGCACTGTTAACAGAATCACTACGATTAAATACCTTCCCCGAAATACTCTGCGAAACGTTGGGCAAGATTGTTAACTTCCAGCACTCGATTTTCATGACCTATAAGAAGGGCCATGCGCCAATATTCCTTTACGATAACTATACCCCCGAACAAAGAGAGCTAACCCTCAATACTTATATGAAAGGGATATATGTCCTGGATCCGTTCTACACCGCCATTACCCAGAATAAGCCTGCGGGGATATACCGTCTTATAGAACTCGCTCCTGACTCATTTGAACAAAGTGACTACTATCAGGACTATTATAAAAATTTGAAGCTAGAAGATGAAATCGGCGTATTTCTGGATCTTACAGATGATGTCACCCTGATAGTGTCCCTAGGCCGAAGCTCTGGTTTATCTTCGCTTACCCGTGGCGAAAGGAATATTCTGAGCACTGTTTTTCCTGTAATCCGTAGCCTTACTCGTGAGTTCTGGAGGCTACAGGCAGGTCAATATATTGAAGAACTTAATAAAGCTAACCAGGTAGACTGCGCAATTAGCAGCTTTGGTGATGGCTTGCTTACAGAGAGAGAGTTGGAAATAATCGGACTGATGCTGCGCGGGCATTCCAGTAAATCTATCGCCTCTGAACTGGGTATCACTCCAGGCACCGTAAAGGTACATCGAAAGAATATTTATACCCGGCTCAAAATCTCCACCCAGTCCCAACTATTCTCACAGTTTCTGAACCATCTGATGATTAATTCAGAGAACTAAATATAATCTGCTATTTTGAAAACCTCTTCACCCAGCTATGTTTGAGATAACTATAGAAAATCCATTGCCACAAATAAATCCACAATTAAATCATAGAGTTGATTGATTTCTGTTCGATTCTAATCGAACCACCGGAACCAACCTACATAGTGATGGAGATATTTAGTGGCGACACCATGGAAGCGCTGATTCCAATACTTGAGGCGCTGATAGTAGCTGTTCACCCCCGTGATATGGAAAGCTGGTGCTTTCACCCTTTCCCCACCACTTGCTGAGCATCTTCTGATCAAGATGGTGCTTGCTTGTGCGTCAAGGTCTAAAAAGTCAGATGACCGTCAGTACAGAGGACGAAATCCGGGCTTAAAATTGGAAGTTGGTGCTGCTCGAGCTTTCTCAAGGTGAAGTGCTCACGAACAAAGTCGCCATTTCCCTCGCTGCGATCACGTGTCACCAGTACCAGCACTCACTTTGTGTCTTTTTAATGTCGTTGCCGCACTTGCGAACGGAGCGTATGACAACCTTACGCGGACCTTCTATAGAATTCGAGATATATCATCTGATCAGCTTCGAGATGTTCGATAATTCATGAAACGCTTAGGTAGTCTGCCAGTGGCAGGAAGCCGTGCCGCCAACGGAAATAGGTGGTCGGGTGGACATGGCTCGATCAGCAGCGGTACACAGCACTTCAGAGCTGGGTATCGATTGTGCGTATCCATCCATAGGTCGCGTTTGCTCAAACGGCCCAGCAGGATGTCTATCAGGGTCGTGAGCGCTTTATGGGAGCGATAGCGCTGTATCCATTCAAGGAGTTGACTGGGGCTGATCGAGTCGATGACAGTAGTCAGTTGGTTGAAATCATCCTGTTTCATCATGAACCTCCAACTTTGCGGGGGGTCATAAATTTAGTATGGGATCAACATAGACCGAACATCGCCTTGTTAGCTTATAATCAATTTCCCAAGGAGATTAACATACCAACTCCGTGTTCCTTATCGGTCAACCATTAGAAGTTATAATAAAACTGTTCAGTATTACTTTCGGTATATATTCAGCATCGCCTCCACCACCTTATTCTAAGTGTGAAAGTTTGTCTTTCTACTAAAAATAATACTTAATGAAGGTAAAGATTTATGGAGTCTTTTGGAGCTATAGCAATCATACCAACAGCCATTGTTCTGGCTGTTGCTCTCATTACACGCCGAACAATCGAAGCACTTCTGGCAGGGGTGATTGTAGGCCTGTTAATTATTTCACCCACAGAGCTTATCAGTGAGTTTGCCGGGATCGGACTAAAGGTTATGGGGGATGACGTAATTGGCTGGATCATTCTTGTGTGCGGTCTGTTTGGCAGCCTTATCGCCTTGCTGGTGAGAACAGGTAGCGCACTTTCTTTCAGTGAATACATGACCCGATTTGTTAAATCACGACGCAGCAGCCTAATTGTTACCTGGATTCTGGGTCTGATTATTTTTGTCGATGACTACCTGAATGCTCTTGCAATCAGCTCTTCAATGAAAAAAGTAACGGATAAATTCAAAGTTTCAAGGGAGATGTTGGCCTATATTGTTGATTCTACAGCGGCACCAATTTGCGTATTGGTTCCTTTTTCCACCTGGGCAATTTTCTTTTCAGGTCTTCTTGAGGATAACGGTGTCGCAGAATCAGGCCAGGGCCTAATGCTCTATATTGAAGCGATCCCCTACATGTTCTATGCGTGGGTTGCGGCTATTATTGTACCCTTAGTTGCAATGGGTAAGTTTCCCCTACTAGGTGCAATGAAAAAAGCAGAGATGAGAGCGGCAGGCGGACAGATAATTCCGGATGGCGCTGAGGATATTTGCCTTAGCGGCGGTGAAAGCCTTAGCTCTGCCCGTACCCTACCGCACCTGCTCAATTTTTTCATACCACTAGCTTCTCTGATCTTCTTCACCTGGTATTTCGGTGTCGATATTCTGATGGGCGTTATTGTTGCTCTTGCTATCACAATCGTGATGTATTTAGGTCAGCGTCTGCTCACTTTCAATGAAACCTTCGATACAATAATGGACGGTTTCAAATCTATGATTGTTCCACTGGGCACAGTGGTAGCCAGCTTCATGTTAAAAGAAGTCAACGACTCTCTAGGCCTAACCACGTATATCATTGATTCTGTTAAGCCACTGATGACAGCTGAACTGTTACCAATGATAGTGTTCCTGGTAATGGCCCTGATCGCATTTGCTACCGGAACATTCTGGGGCATGCTTGCTGTAGCACTACCGATTGTTGTGCCTCTGGCCGTTGCAATGGATGCTAATATGCCACTGATTCTAGGTGCATTAATGTCCGCAGCCGCTTTCGGTAGCCATGCTTGTTTCTACGGCGACTCCACCGTACTTTCAGCTTCCGGCAGTGGTTGTACCCCTATGCAACACGCTTTGACCCAACTTCCTTACGCATTGATCGCTGCAGCTATCTCCAGCGTTCTCTTCCTGGTTATGGCCTAACATCCCGTACAGCCAGTGCCCACTCCCGGGTCTGGCTGTATCTCTTTCCTCCTCAGGTGAAGTGCGACCAGAACGTCAGAAACGCTCCTGTATAAACAATCCATTAATCAACTATTACAGTTAGTAACCATGAATAAACTTCAGTGACAATGGAGCGGATGAGGATTACGAACCCCATAGTAAATCTAATTGTTGATGCTTTAAGTTAACAGGCACTTAAGCAAACATGCTTCAATGATCAACTGGCAGCGAAAGTGGGACCAGAGCATCTGAGTCGAGTTATTGTCAATTCTGGTATATCGGCATTCGGCGGCAATCCCTATCAGATTAATGCGTTACCCGTTCTCCAGCCTTAGACACAACGTTGTTGACCACTAAAGCCCCCAGGTTGAAGCCTTTAATTCGTTTCCATTGATTCTGTGCTGATTATTATCGCTGGTGCGTTTTTACCCTATGCCTCAAGATACGGGTCAAAACGAATTCGATAGTCAGCTTGATACTGGAGGCATGCATGGAGGTATACACGTGTAGCGCTATACTGAATGCAGCGATCTTCGAGGTTATCCTTAGTGATCGTAGCGAGGCAGACATGGGATTGATCCAATACAACCTGGCCAGCAGATACTAAAAAGTAGCCTATACACGAAAAGCACGGGAGATCTGAAAGAATGGACCGTTCACTACTAGCCTCAAGTACCTGGTATGCCACCATTGAAAGTCTGTGTGTCCATATGCATGATGATCAGTTCCCCGAGCTTCTGGTCAAGGCGTTAGCTCAAATTTCTGTTTTAAACCACGGGATTATTTTGGCTTATCCAAAGCAAGGGAGACCACTCCATATATACAACAATCTACCTGAAAGCCTCGTTTTAAAAAATTTAGATTCGTACATGACTGGCGCCTATTTAATCGATCCTTTTTACGATTTCTGCTCTAAATCACAGGCACCTGGTTTTTATCGGTTGCGGGATGTTGCACCAGATGATTTTTTTAATAGCGACTATTTCAAAAACTATTACGTACATACTGGCTTACGCGATGAGATCGGCCTCTTCATCCAAGTAGACGAAGATTTTAACGTGGGTATCTCTTTCGGTTTGTTTGAAGGTGATCCTGAATTGAGTAGTGATGATATCGATAGACTTAAACTCGTCGAACCACTGATTCTCGAATTGTGTAACAAGCACTGGCAGACATCCCGTCTAAAGTCGTTGTTCAGTCAGACGGAAATCAAAAACTCTAAAGTTTTTGGCACCCATTTGAAAAACGCATTTATTAACTTTGGCCGCGACCATCTTAGTGTGCGAGAACGTGAGGTGATTCGATTGATTCTTAAAGGGCACTCCAGTAAATCGGTTGCACGCGAGCTGAACATCAGCCCTGATACCGTTAAGGTTCATCGGAAAAACTTTCATTATAAACTTGGAATTTCATCCCAAGGAGAACTATTTTCTATGTTTTTGAATTCATTTTCGTTGCTGCCACCGGGCAGTAACGACGATCCTCTCACGCGCATACTACGTTCTGAGTAAACCGTTCATTTCATCCTGATCCGGTATCTGTAAAAATGGCAGACTCAATCGACTAACCTTTAGTAGACATCTACTATCAGGCAATGAGCACTTGGATTGTGTAGTTCAAGTTGTGAGTTACATAGAAGAAAACATGTACTAACAGGATCCTCACCACTTTCCTGAATCGAGCCATTCAAGGACATATATAACCGGCAGCCATCAGATCATGGGCTATCTATGCTAAATAAGTAGATAGCCTGGTCTCGGATGACGGCTTTGGGCCGACATCGTTGAAAAACTCTTCTAAAGTCGTCAACTCTCAGCTGACCGGCAGGTTCGGCCCGAGTTTTCTTCGGAACAGATCACGTTTGTGTGATCTGCTTTGGTGTTAATCGACTATTTTTGCCTATCTCCATGGATTTCAGGCGAACCTATCCTGAGACCATGGCGGTTGGCCACAGGTTTTGCCAGCTTGCGTAGATTTTGAGCCATCGCCACCAGCAGGAATTCGTCGCGGGCTCCAGACAAGCTCATGAGTCTTAATCAGTCCAACTTCAATTTGCGCTTCATAATTCGCAAACAGCATTTCAACTTTTTTGCGTTAATGCGATGTTGGCTCAGTGGCAAAAGCGACCAATAGAGTACAAAAGAATGATAATTTAAGTGGACATCTACCGTTGGTCGCCTTGTGCCAAATCCGGGCTTTTAGGGGTTGCTAATATAGCATTGCACTTGCCAACCCTAAGTTCAAAAAGCGGACCTTTAGAGTTCGCTAGTCCATTTATTTGCCTACCAGTGCCCAGATTATATGCGCAAGCTAACTCAAACTGCTCTTAACTGACTGTCCGTGAAAACGGGGTAAAACTGTAAACCAATCTGACAGTAACCGATTATTCAGGACGTGCTGTTTACGTTTCTTCTAGATCGTAATTGTTCACCACGTTAAGCGATCTTACTCACTTAACGTGGTGTCCACTGCTACCGGAGCGGCTCAACCTGGGCTGATACTTTATCCGCGCACTGCCTATCCATTACTACTCGCAACTACCCGGTTACGCAGGATACCGAGCTTCTCGACCTCACACTCAACAACATCCCCCAGCTTTAAGTACCAGGCATGTGGGTCCTCATGGAACACGGCACATCCACTAGGCGTCCCTGAACTGATCAGGTCGCCACCAAGGAATCCTTGGCCCGAATAGTAGGCCACTATTTCCGGCATGCTGCGGCACATCCTGTTGGTCGATGACTGCTGACGGATCTCACCGTTGACTTTCAGGTTCATGTTCAGGTTACCCACATCACCAATCTCATCCATAGTGACTATATAGGGCCCGATCGGGCAGAAAGTATCCAACGCCTTGCTATACCCATAGCTGCGGTTTGGAAACTCGGTCGCCTGAATATCCCGTGCGGTCACATCGTTAAATATCAGGTAACCACCAATCGCCTGTTCTGCGGCCTCAGGGGTCAGGTCCTTGTGCTTGACACCCTTGATCACCGCACAGATCTCCAACTCGTAATCGAGCTCACTAGTGAGGTGTTGCGGGTAGATAATGCCCTCATCGGGGCCAATGCAAGCGGTGCTGTTCTGATAAAAACCGATCCATGGTTTTTCAGCTTCATACTCGTACCCAGCCTCACCCATCTCATCGATATGTTCAAGAAAGTTTCCAGCAGTATGCCACAGCTTCGTCGGCTGGATCGGCGCCACCAGCTTTACCTCATCTAGCTTGAACACAAGCGTTTCACCATTAACCCCGCATAGGTCCGGTTCATTTTTTTCTATGATATATCTCTCGGCTGCACGGGCAGCGTCCAGGCTACGATCATCACCGGCAAACAGCTCCCGCATGTCGCACGGCACCAGCGCATCCGCCATCGCCTGAGGCCGGGGATCGTTGTTGACTGCAAGTGCATAGAGGGCATAGGCGTAGTTCAGATCCACGACCTTCTCTGACGCTACATCCACAAATAGCGCACCGATACGTTTAACCCCCACCGGGTTCAAAAATGTTACAAGCTTCATTCGACGACCTCGATAATCCAGACAACACAACAACAAACTGGTGCCAATTGTCACCACCATTGATGCGATGCACCGGTGTTACATATATTATTAATCATTAATTATATAATTAATGATTAATAATTCAAGCGAGATACCTCTATCAACTGTAATCGACCGCGTCAGTCAGCGATCTCCAGCAGAGGTTAAAGCACTGATCCTCACCCGCTAGCTGCCAGCTGCCAGCTGCCAATAAATCCTGCACGATTGTCAGCCGTCGCACCTGCATCTGTCTCTCCCAGCTTATCCCGTAGCGCCTCCATAAAGGGAAGCGTCACAGCCCGCAGATCGATATCCGCATGCAAACGCATACTCAATTGATGGCGAGCCTTGGAAGCAAAGCTTCGATTAGAATGTTCTTTTAGGGGGGGTGAGGAAGGCTTTGCCAAGAATTCGACAGTTGGACTCGGGGCTCTTGGATGTCTTCCAGAAGCGCCAAACTGTGTGAAAACGGATATTTGATGTATTCCCAGTGAGTTCCTAATGACGCAAGAATTAATGTGTCATGGTGTCATGAGATGAGCCTTATCCGGGTAATCCGTAGTAAATCAACGCGCCGCTATTTCTTATATGGATGGTGCGTATGCCAGTGGCGCGCAATCTCAATCCGGCGACATAACCATACATCTGCATGCGTCTGTACGTATTCCATAAAACGCTCCAGGGACGCGATACGGCCAGGCCGCCCAATCAACCGGCAATGCAGTCCCACCGATAGCATTTTTGGACGCTCCTCGCCCTCTGCATACAGCGTGTCAAAAGCATCTTTCAGGTAGCTGAAGAACTGCTCGCCACTGTTAAAACCCTGATTACTGGCGAAGCGCATATCATTAGTATCGAAGGTATACGGGATGATTAGCTGACTACGCCCTGCCACCTCAGTCCAGTAGGGCAAATCATCATTGTAGGCATCCGAGTCATAGAGAAAACCGCCCTCTTCGGCCACCAAGCGTCGGGTATTTGGGCTGGTGCGTCCGGTATACCAGCCCAGGGGACGCTCACCGGTTATTCTTTTGAGAACATCGATAGCCTTATACATGTGCTCACGCTCTTGCTCTTCATCCATAGACTGATAATCAATCCATCGATAACCGTGACTGCAGATTTCATGGCCTGCTTCTACCATCGCCTTAAGTACTTCTGGGTGGCGCTCGGCGGCCATCGCCACTGCAAAAACAGTCAGGGGAATATCATATTTTTTGAACAGCTTTAATAAACGCCACACCCCCACGCGACTACCATACTCGTAGGTGGACTCCATGCTCATATGCCGCTCACCGTTAAGTGGCTGAGCACCAATAATCTCTGAGTTAAGGACTTCAGATTCATTGTCACCGTGAAGAACGCAGCGCTCGGCTCCTTCTTCGTAATTTAAGACAAAGGAAACCGCAATACGGGCATTATTGGGCCATTTTGGATGAAGGGGATTTTGGCCGTAACCGATTAAATCTCGATCGTAGCTGTGATGCATAGTTATTCCTCAAAACAAGCAGCCCCCTGCTACAGGCCAGGCCGCTCAAAATCTTCGGGTCTTATCGAATACCCGTAACATGGATTCACTGACGTTGACCGCTGCAGTGCTTCTCGGCAAGCTGTAAGATCCCATCTGCGCCTTGGGCAGGCCAAGTCCGGCGAGCAACTCAGCCTGGCGCACAGCACAACTTACACCATCCAGCACCGGGATTGATGCCGTCATAGCTAGAGTACGTGCCAGCCCTGCGGTAACAGCGCCGCCGAGAATTACCACTTCCGCGCCATCCTCTGTAGCTGCCTGCTCAATCAGATCTGCAAACTCGGCTGCACCACCATCCGCAGTTGCAGCAACTTCCAATACTCCCAAGTCTAATATCCTGATACTGGCCAGACGCTCAGCAAGACCATACTGGGCCACCAGTTCACGAATCGGAGCTTCCATCCGGGCTCCCACAGTAACGATGCTGAATCGCCCTCCCAACATACAGGCAGTAAAGCATGCAGCCTCGGCGATACCCACTACCGGAAATGGCATAAGTTCTCGCACCGCAGCCAGTCCAGGATCGATAAAGCAGGCAATGACACCGGCATCGATCCCCTCGCAATGGCTGGCGAAAGAATCCAGCGTCGCATGGGCCGCCAGAGTTGCACCACTACGGCTCTCAACCGCCTTAACCCCAAAATCGGCGGTCACTGCGATAATTTCCGTTCTTTCTGCCGCAGACTCGATGGCTTCTTTTTCGACCAACCGGGTAACGGCATCACTGGTATTGGAGTTGACGACAAGTAGTTTCAAATCATGAGCCTCTGCTATTTATGGAAATGAGGTCAATGGCAGAAATGCCACTCTAAAGATGAAGATAAAAAAAGGGAGAGAAGACATATAATCTCCCCTCCCTGAAAAGGATCTACCTACGACGCGTATCATTAAAGAAAAAAAGGAGAGAAGACATATAACTTCCCCCCCTGAAAGGATCTACTTACGAGGCGTATCAGTAGGATCAACAAACACCCCAGGTACCCCTGTGGTATATGAACTAATCATCAGCTCCCTTTGTAACGCTTGTTGAGCAGCCTTGGAAGGAACGACATCAGCATTGGTAGCCGGGATGACGTAATCGTTTACAACGTTACGGAATATCCGGACATTCTTTCCGTGTCTAAGACCTCCATCAATCCCCGTCATACTGGTCATTACAACAACGGTATTACGCTCTGGCAAGACACTGACAAACTGCCCTTTAAAGCCCATCATATCCATACTTTTTTCAGTATCGACGATATGGTTCAGCCATAAGTAATTACCAAAATCTCGCGCGGCAACTGGCGTAGACATCTGCTCAATCCACTGCTGCGGCACAACCTGCTTACCCTGCCATTGACCACCATCCTTAATCAACAGACCCATTTTTGCCATATCAACCGGGCGCAGACGCAAGCCCCATCCAGCAGAAACCAGCCCCTTCTCATCGGCGCGATCCCACTCATAGTTTTTCATCCCCAGGGGCTTAAATAACTTCTCTTCAGCATATTGTTCGATAGGCATACCTGCAGCAGCGCTAACCATAGCCGCAACATATACAGGGTTCACATCGGTATATTCAAATTCAGTAGCTGGTGCCACTTTGGGTTTCGCTGTAGATACCAGCTTAAGGCGGTCAGGAGATCCGTAGTAGATTGGGTCACCTTCAGGGTTGAAATCATAATGCAGCCCTGATGACATGGATAATAAGTGACGTAACTTGATATCCTTCTTATCGGCTACTGCATTCGCTAAATCTGGACGATACTTCCCAATCATCGTACTGATATCATCATCAAGGCTCAGCTTACCTTCGCTAATCAGAATACCCGCCAGCAGCGCAGTGAAAGTCTTGGTGATTGAGTAGAGTTCATAGTTATGATCGCGGGTCAGCTCACTGTTATAGCGTTCAAAAATCAGCTTGCCATCTTTAATCACCAGCAGGCTGCGAACATCCATATTTTCCGCACGAATCCACTCTGACAGGTGCGTTAAGGTGCGAGAGTCAACACCGACCGTTTCCGGCAAGGCGGTCTGCAGATCGGCACCTACGGTTACAACCTGTTGATGCTCGGTTTTCGCGGCACTACCGGCGGCAACGGCCACACTGCAACTTCCGGCAAGGAGACATGCAGCTACAAGCCTGGAAATATTTGCCTTGCTGCTACCTTGCTTACCTAAAAAAACTGTTGCTCGATTAGTTTTCAATACTCAACCCTCTTTTTATTTTTCTGGAGTGATTACCAAAACAACTACCTGCCACTACCACATAACACCCTGTAGCCAATGCTACTCTGGGTGATTCGTCGCTTCAGTTGAATTGCTCTTTCAATCAGCCCAACTCTGTAATTGAGGTTTTATACTATCCAACGCAATAGCGTAATTCAATATTATTTAATTATATATTACATAATTATTTAATTATATCGATATACAATGATTAAGTAAAAGGGATTTCATGTTGCTGTAAACATACAGATAAACACGAAAAACAGATGAACTAATTTCATCTACTTACTTAAAATCTGTCGTTTGTTTTTTGAACAACCGATCTTTAACATTGCAATCACTCCAACGGCAACTCTTCTTTAGGCCTTATAAACACTGGTATTTTCTAGCTAAGTGAGATTAGAAAAGCATCAGACTAAACGGGCTATAGACCGTAAAGGAAAAATTCAATTGAAAACACGGGGTGTGAAAAGATGAAAAACTCAGAACTAATTATTGACTCAGGCAACGCCAGTTACATTAATAATGCTTACTGGATCAATCAGGCTAAATCACTGCGTAGTGAAATGTTAGCGGCAAGCTTTAAGGCCGCCATTCAGTGGTTTAGCGAACTAAAAAATCGTTTTGATAGCTCTCGTTCTCTCGGGAGCCCTCTGGAGCACTGAGACCCCACAGGGGAAACTAACGAAGCTCTTTTGAGGCCACTATCAGTAGATGGCGAGCGATGCGAAACAAGTTATTGATTGAGCAATCAGCAGATGTTAAAAGGTTAGGCCTGCCCATATGAGTTGAAATTCCGCATTTATCACCACCGCTGCCGCGGTGGGTTAATGGGAAATTGCTTAGGAAGCTAGCCGCAAGCTCTGCAGCTAGCTATAGGGGCAATCAATCTGTGGCGAGGGAAAATTCGATCTCCTGAGCCCCCTCCCAAAGCACCAGCTTGCCGAAGGCCTCCAGGTTTTCATGTCCCTGGGTAAGGGTAATAAAATGGTTACCTGCCAAGGCGCCCATTTTGCTTGCGAAGGATGAACTTCCGTAGACGAACAGAAATTCAGTTTCGCTGAAACCGCCGGGGTAAAGCAGGATATCGCCCCGGGAGGGATGGCAGGTGTGGTTCTCAAAATCTAACCCCATATCGAACTCACCCAGCGGTATCCATACCGCTTCGCCGCTCCAGCGGGAGTGAATAACCCTATTGGTATAGGGCAATAGCTCCAGGAAACGCTTGCAGGTATCCGGGGCTTGAGCTTCCTCCAACCGGCCCTTAAAGCGGTAAGGCCCAGCTTTAATATCAATTATCTTCATTAAGTTACCCTTGCAGACAAATGTGACGTCATGACGATGCAGTTACCCGCACCAGCTTCTATATTAGCCACCTTGAAACAATTTTGTGGCAGGATCAAGAGCATTCAGACAGCCCTAACCTATGCAGCGAGTCCCAACAGCACTGCTGTCCCCTATACATAAGGCAGAATAATCTGCTGATCCGTATCAAAAAATACTTCATCACAGTTATGACCCTCACCACCGCGATCGATGATGATAAAGTCCTGATCGGGCTTTAAGGCTAATACTGGATGATGCCAAACGCCACGATGGTAGTTAACGCCCTGCCTGCCATTGGTTAAGAATAACCTGAGTTGATCGGGATGAACCACCTCGCCCCGGGGGGCGACCAATACCAGAAAAGCCTCCGACCCAGACGGGATAAACGCCTGGCTGGCTAGCGGATGGCGCTCCATCATTTTAACGCACAGCGGCATCTTCAGCGGCTGCGCACGGAAGATACTGACGATTGGTCGCCCCTCAGCTTCCGACACATCAATACTGGCCAGGTCATGAAAGCGCTCGGTTGAACCGTTATTAATGGGAAAGTGCTGGCTCCCTTCGGTTTCAATCACATTCCCGAAAGACGCAAAGGCCTGCTTCGTCAGGGGCTCAACATTAAGGATGGTTTCCATCGACTAACCTCCACGCTTAGTTAGAATTTTCGATATGACCGAACAGGCGCAGGCGGCTGATACCGCCGTCGGGGAAAATGTTAATGCGCACATGGGTAATGGCACCGATCTCATTCACTTCCGACTCAAAAGCGTGCTCACTGTGCATTTCAAGTTTTTGCGAAGGCAGCAGCTCTTTCCAGAACAGGCTTTGGGTCTCAATCTGCTCGTCGGTGCCACCTTTCACATAGGCCCCCTGTACTGAGCAGCTGTCCGGGTAGTTGCCTTTAAAGTGCAAGGTATCAACCACCACCTGGCGAATGACGCCGGGGTGTCCCAGGGCAACAATCACCCAATCGTTTCCGGGCGTGCGGCGGCGCGCCGTTTCCCAGCCATCCCCCATATTTACCCCTCGACCGGGATTGAGAATATTGCTCATCCGGCCGAAATGCTCGTCACTGCAAGCCAGCGCTCGCCCGCCGTTGATGGCTGCGGCCAAATCAACCCGTTCATCCTGGGGCTGTTGAGACCAGTCACGATAGGGAATGCCATAGACTCTAAGGCGGGCAACCCCGCCGTCGGGATAGATATTGAAACGCAGGTGGGTCCAGGGCCGCTCATCGCTAATCCCATGCAGATGATGACTATCCCCCTGAAGCGCTACCGAGGGGAGGATCTCTTGCCATTGCGTAGAATCGGTCGGATCACCGCTAGCACAGTAACACGCTTCAATGGAGGCGGAAGGCGGAAAGTTGCCGGTAAAATAGCGGGTATCGATATCGACACCTTTAATAACGCCCGGGACACCGAGGCGAATAATCGCGTGATCGTACCCTTCGAAGCGCTTGCGACGGGACTCCCAACCATCCATCCACTTGCCGTTATCGTCAAACACACCCTCCTTCCAGACTGGCTCTTCAGGTTGCAGCAGGCGATTGACGTCGGCAAACCAATCATCGGTGACGGCGATTGCCTTGGCCCCCAACCGCGCATCGGCAAGGTTAGTCCACTTGATAGGGTTAAAACTGTCCTGGTGATCAACTGTTTTCATTAGTGTTTCCATAGTAATTATTGTATCGGCTGCCTAAAGGCCTGCAGCAATCCAGGAGAAGAGCTTAGCGCCCAATTCCCTCGAATAAGTTTTCGCCCTGCGCAGGCGAATGATGTTGGTGCCAGTGCCTGGCAATATCGATCCGACGGCACAGCCAGACATCTTGATGCTGCTGTACGTACTCGAGAAAACGCGCCAGGGCGGCAATCCGGGCCGGGCGCCCCACCAGACGGCAATGCAAACCGACCGACAACATTTTCGGGCTGTCTGCACCCTCGGCATACAGCGTGTCAAAGGCATCTTTAAGATAAGTGAAAAACTGATCGCCGCAGTTGAATCCCTGGTTGCTGGCAAAGCGCATATCGTTAGTATCCAGGGTGTAAGGAATGGTCAGCTGAGAACGCCCTCCTAACTCGGACCAATAGGGCAAGTCATCATCATAGGTGTCCGATTCATACAAAAAGCCTCCCTCTTCTGCCACCAGGCGACGGGTATTCGGACTCGTCCGACCGGTATACCAGCCCAGCGGACGCTCACCGGTTATATCCCTGATAATCTCGATCGCCTTCTGAATATGCTCGCGCTCCTCCTCTTCGTCCATGTGCTGGTAATCAATCCACCGATAGCCGTGACTACAGATCTCATGTCCGGCCTCTGCCATTGCCTTAATCACTTCAGGATGGCGTTCAGCGGCCATCGCCACCGCAAAAATGGTGAGTGGAATATCATGCTTTGAAAACAACCTCAGTAGGCGCCAAACACCAGCACGACTGCCGTACTCATAGATGGACTCCATACTCATATGACGAACACCAGCCAGGGGCTGTGCACCAACAATTTCAGAAAGAAAGGCCTCAGACTCATTGTCACCGTGCAGAACACAGCGCTCGCCCCCCTCTTCGTAGTTCAACACAAAAGAGACTGCGATCCGGGCGTTGCGTGGCCATTTCGGATCTGGAGGTGTTTGCCCGTAACCCACCAGGTTTCTGTCGTATACATTGCTCATAACATGATCCTCATCAAAAAATCTGTTTTCTATTGCGCCAAGCGGTTCAAAATTTCGCTTCTCACCTACTAACAGGACACAAAATAAACCGTAAAACCACAACAATGTTTATCACACTACATATAATTGTTAACAATGTCTATTAACTTTGTGTTCACAAATCACAAAATAATGACTTTCCGGTATCGAATAGAAACCTGTTGGATACCTAAAGCAGCAACTGTGGAGTCCTGTCTCGACTATATGCTAAATAGCTGCAAACAGAGAAAACCCGCTTGAAAGACCCTATATAGAAGGAAGTAGCTTCCCTATAAAGCATTCCCTGCCCCTAAAAAAGCAGCACAATCACATAAAAACAAAACAAAAACACTTTAAAAACAATACACAAAACATTATTAACATTCATGATTAACATTTATAGTTGACATTGATAACAATAATTGTGCACAATCATAAACACACAAAACAAACATAAAGACGAACACCGAAAAACAATAGGCACACTTAGAGTTACAGGAATACCACTATGCAGATTCGCTTGATTAACCCGAACACCACCGCGAGCATGACCGAAAAAATAGGCGAGGCCGCCTGTCGAATCGCCGCTCCCGGTACCGAGATCGTGGCAACCACCCCCCGTAGCGGCCCGGTCTCCATCGAAAGTCACTTTGACGAAGCCATCAGCGCTGTTGGGGTTACCGAAGAGGTACGTGCCGGCGAAAGCGAAAATACAGACGCCTACATCATCGCCTGCTTTGGCGACCCCGGCCTGATGGCAGCACGTGAACTGACCCGGGCGCCAGTGATCGGTATAGCCGAAGCTGCCTTTCATATGGCCACCCTGATCAGCACTCGATTTTCCATCGTCACCACCCTGGGGCGCACCGGCATCATCGCCGAGCACCTGTTACAAAGTTATGGTTTTTCCCATCACTGTCGCCGGATTCGCGCTGCTGAAATCCCGGTGCTCGATCTTGAGGACAACGCCAACAAAGCCCTGGATCGAATTATCGAAGAGAGCCTGCGCGCCAAAGCTGAAGACGACATCGGTGCTATCGTGCTCGGCTGCGGCGGCATGGCCGATCTGAGGCACCATATCCAAAAAGAGATCGGACTGCCGGTTGTTGAGGGCGTGACAGCGGCCGTAAAACTGGCTGAGTCCCTTGTCAGCCTGGGTCTTGGCACCAGCAAACATGGCGACCTGGCATACCCTCGACCGAAAGCCTTTACCGGGCAATTTGAACATCTTTCACAGGGAGGTTGCTGAAAAGTCATTGAAAAACTTATCGATGCTTTACGTAAGTAACAGCGCTGACAAGCTCAGCAGCTCACATAAGAACGAACTGTTGAGCAGAGGCTTGGACTAACAATATACGGTCATTACAAGCCAATTCTCGGCAACACAACAACAATAAGATGATCGGGAGTTTTCCTCCCGCGAGGATCCTAAAATGCAAACCGAACAAGTATTGCCCCAGTCTGAGATTGTCGATGCCCCCATCGACACCAAGGCTGCCGGCGAAGAATCCCTTGCCCCCCAGAAAACCCGAATTATGGGTCGAATCTCCTATTTTCTGGCCTGGTTCGGTGGCTGCGTCTCCATCGGCACCTTCGCCATGGGTTCCAGCATCGTCGGCACCTTGAACCTGCTTCAAACAACCGTAGCCATCGCCGTTGGTTGTTTCGTCATCGGTATCGCCCTGGCCTTTAACGGCGCCGCCGGCTACAAATACGGAATTCCTTTCATGGTACAGGCGCGTAGCGCCTTCGGCTTCGGCGGTACCCGTTTTCCCGGGCTGGTTAGAGCAGTACCTGCCATTGTCTGGTACGGATTCCAATCCTGGATCGGTGCCGGTGCCCTTAACGCGGTCTCGAGCACCTTGTTCGGCTTCGACAACCTGATCTTCTTCTTCATTACCTTCCAGTTTCTGCAGATTGGTCTGTCGATCTTCGGCTTCCAGGGAATCAAGTGGCTGGAGAACATTGGTAGTGGTTTTATCCTGCTAGCACTGGTCTATATGTTCTACAGCGTTATCACCAAGTACGGCGACGAGATCACGACTAATCTGATAAATATTGAAGGTACCTGGGGCGCGCCTTTCTGGGGAGCAACCATGCTGTTCCTGGGTATTTACAGCACCATGATGCTGAATGTCAGTGATTACTCTCGCGAGCTTAAGAAAGGCACAGGGCCCAGGCTGCTGACTACTATCTACGCGATGTCCATTCTGCCTTGTACTATTTTTATGGGTCTGATCGGCCTGATGGTGTCCGGCGCTACCGGCGTCTCCGATCCTATCCAGGTATTCTCCAGCGCCGTAGACAATACTCCGCTGCTGGTTACCACCCTGCTGTTTATCGCCTTTGCGCAGGTTACCACCAACGTACTTAACAATGTGGTACCGCCCACTTATATCCTCATGGATGTGTTCAAGCTGAAGTTCCGTACCGCCACCATCATCGTAGGTCTTGCTGCCTTCGGCACCTTCCCCTGGGAACTGGTCAAGGCAGAATCTTCCGCCGGCCTGCAGTTGTTCGTACAGACCTACTCCGCGTTCCTCGGGCCGATCTTCGCGGTCCTGGTGGTGGATTACTTTATTCTGCGTAATCGCAAGCTGAACCTCGAGCATCTCTATAACGAGACCGGTCCATACCAAGGTGTGAATTGGGCCGCCATCATTGCCTCGCTGCTTGGCGCCGCTGTTGCACTGACCTTCGCCTCAATCTCCTGGTACGCCAGTCTGATCCCTGCCGGTCTGACTTACTACCTGCTGATGAACAACTGGTCGGCCTGCGCGCGCTTTCGCAACTAACCCTAACTGGTAATCAGTACATCGATATCGCCGGCACCTGCCGGTGATATCCCTTCCGACAGCAACTTAACCCAACGATCAGCACTCCGTCCTGAGCATCGACGGAAGCCGAGCGTGCCAAACCAGAGAATTTTTAATCATGGCTATGGCTGGATATTTTTATCCGGAAAAGCCTAACGAAACAAAGTTTCATCACGTTTACCGCACTACTAGAAAATAACAATGAGGTAACACCATGCAACCGCAAACAAGGATAAGTCGCTACGCCTTGAAACCCTACGAGGCCGGAAAACCAGCCCACAACCCAGTTCCTGAACAAAAAGTATTCCTCGGAGGCCAGCATGTCTGAGAAACTAGAGATAAAAAATATCGACCCCAGCCTTTACAATGAAGACCTGGCACCGCTGCAGAGAAAAGATCGCAAGTGGGGCGCTTTTGAGATCTTCAACGTCTGGGCCAACGACGTACAGAGTCTGTTTGGTTATACCCTGGCAGCCTCTCTGTTCATCGCTTACGGGCTGAACGGCTGGGCTGTCATGGCGGCTATCATCTCGGCCTCTGTCTTTGTCATGGTCCTGTGTAACCTGTCCGGATTGCCCAGTGTCAAATACGGTATTCCCTATCCCGTGATGGCGCGCGCCAGCATGGGGGTGCGGGGCGCAAATTTCCCTGCCATGATGCGCGCCATCGTGGCTATCTTCTGGTATGGAGTGCAGACCTACTTCGCCTCCACCGCCGTCACCCTGCTGATCCACGCGCTGTTCCCCGCTTCCGCAGGAGGTGGAGAATTCCTGGGCATGACCACCATAGGCTGGATCTCCTACGTCATTGTGTGGCTCTTCCAGATGTACATATTTATGCAAGGGATCGACTGGATCACCCGTTTCCTCAACTGGGCAGGCCCCTTTGTCTATGTGGTGATGATCGCGCTGATGATCATGATCTGGGTAGAGGCTGGTGACCAATTGCTACCTGCAGTGGGCACCATTTTCCAGGGAACCGGAGAATACGCAGGCGGACCGGTCATGGCGTTCCTCGCCATCATGGGCACCATGATTGCCTATTTTGCCGCGGTGGTTATCAACTTCGGCGATTTCTCCCGCTTTGTGAAAAGCGAAGGCGATCTGAAAAAAGGCAACTGGTGGGGACTGCCGGTCAACGTGACGGTGTTCTCCTTTATTGCCCTGTTTGTCACCGCCGGTACTGTTGTCATCTTTGGTGAAACTCTGACCAACCCAGCGGATATCGTTGATCGGGTCGGCAGCCTGCCTCTGACCATCATCGCGTCCATCTGCTTCTTCGCCGCCACCATCGGTATCAACCTGGTCGCCAATTTTGTACCGCCGGCCTTCGATCTGGCCAATCTGCTCCCCAGCAAGATCAGTTTCCGTACGGGTGGTGTGATCACCGCCTGTGTGGCCTTCTTTGTGGGTGCACTGTGGGTCTCTGTAATCAGCAACATCGGCATCACCGGCTTCGTTAACACCCTGGGTGCGGTGCTTGCCCCCATCTACGGTATTATGATCTGCGACTACTACCTGATTAAGAAGCAGAAACTGAACATTCAGGATCTGTTCTCCTCCGACCCCGAAGGCGAATACCACTACAACAACGGCTGGAACAACAAAGCCCTGCAGGCATTTGCCGTCGCCGCCATATTCTCGATCGGTACCGTCTGGATTCCCGCCCTGGAAGCCCTGGCTGGATTCGGCTGGGTAGTCGGGGCCGTGCTCGGCGGCCTGGTTTACAAAATTCTGATGAGCAAGCCCGCAACCGCGCCTGCCACAGAGGACATGGAAGCCGAAATTTAAGCCAAAGCCGATGTAAAAAAGCCAGCGCAGGTGATCCTGTGCTGGTTTTTTCGTTAGAAAAAGCACAACAGCAGCGCAGCTGTCCCGGCAATCTATTGAGCGGAATCGATCGCCTCCGATAACAAGAGAGCCTCACAACATTGCAATGGCAGGATTTTTCCCCAAATAGCCTGAAACTTAGGAGCCTGAAGCACGGGCTCAGTTAAATATAGTTCCACAACGTTTACCCCACTACTAAACTGTATGCAGAGGTAACAGCATGCAGCACCATCCAAGGACAGGCCACTCTGCCTTAACCCTATACAAGCCCGGCAAACCAGCCCACAACCCAGTTCCTGAAAAAATTGTATTCGTGGTTGGCCAACATGTCTGAGCAACTAGAGATAAAAAAGATCGACCCCAGCCTTTATAACAAAGACCTGGCGCCGCTGCAGCGAAAGGACCGAAAATGGGGTGCTTTTGAGATTTTCAACGTCTGGGCCAACGACGTACAGAGCCTGTTTGGTTATACCCTGGCGGCTTCGTTGTTCATCGCTTACGGGTTGAACGGCTGGGCCGTCATGGCGGCCATCATCTCGGCCTCTGTGTTTGTCATGGTCCTGTGTAATCTGTCGGGAATGCCCAGTGTCAAATACGGTATCCCCTATCCCGTGATGGCGCGCGCCAGCATGGGGGTGAGGGGCGCCAATTTCCCTGCCATGCTGCGCGCCATCGTGGCTATCTTCTGGTATGGGGTGCAGACTTACTTCGCCTCCACCGCCGTCACCCTGTTGATCCACGCGCTGTTCCCTTCTACCGCAGGCGGTGAAGAATTCCTGGGCATGACAACCATCGGCTGGACCTCCTACGTCATTGTGTGGTTCTTCCAGATGTACATGTTCATGCAAGGGATCGGCTGGATCACCCGTTTCCTCAACTGGGCAGGCCCCTTTGTCTATGTGGTGATGATCGCGCTGATGATCATGATCTGGGTAGAGGCTGGTGACCAATTGCTACCTGCAGTGGGCACCATTTTCCAGGGAACCGGAGAATACGCAGGCGGACCGGTCATGGCGTTCCTCGCCATCATGGGCACCATGATTGCCTATTTTGCCGCGGTGGTTATCAACTTCGGCGATTTCTCCCGCTTTGTGAAAAGCGAAGGCGATCTGAAAAAAGGCAACTGGTGGGGACTGCCGGTCAACGTGACGGTGTTCTCCTTTATTGCCCTGTTTGTCACCGCCGGTACTGTTGTCATCTTTGGTGAAACTCTGACCAACCCAGCGGATATCGTTGATCGGGTCGGCAGCCTGCCTCTGACCATCATCGCGTCCATCTGCTTCTTCGCCGCCACCATCGGTATCAACCTGGTCGCCAATTTTGTACCGCCGGCCTTCGATCTGGCCAATCTGCTCCCCAGCAAGATCAGTTTCCGTACGGGTGGTGTGATCACCGCCTGTGTGGCCTTCTTTGTGGGTGCACTGTGGGTCTCTGTAATCAGCAACATCGGCATCACCGGCTTCGTTAACACCCTGGGTGCGGTGCTTGCCCCCATCTACGGTATTATGATCTGTGACTACTACCTGATTAAGAAGCAGAAACTGGACATTCAGGATCTGTTCTCCTCCGCCCCCGAAGGCAAATACCACTACAACAACGGTTGGAACAGCAAAGCCCTGCAGGCATTTGCCGTCGCCGCCATCTTCTCGGTCGGTACCGTCTGGATGCCTGCACTGGAAGCCCTGGCCGGGTTTGGATGGGTAGTCGGCGCCGTGCTCGGGGGTCTTATTTACAAGATTCTGATGGCCAACGCCGCCTTGCCTGCCTCGGAAACAGAAGCCTAAAAAAACCTGCGCAGAAGGCTATACTGCGCAGGGTTTACATATTCAGGTGAAAGGCCACGGATATTTCGTGAAGGCTCTTGAACTACCGGCCCTTACTCAACTCGTAAAGATACTCTTCAGGTCCACGGATTCTTCTGTCGGCGGATCCAGATTCAGCATGCTCTGGATATCCAGCAAGTGATCGCGCATCAGCTCCACCGCTTTATCGGCGTTGCCACTCTGCAGAATTTCGATCAATGCCCGATGATCCCGGCAAGGCGGCGTGGCGACATCACCATTGTTGGATTTTGTGCGCTCGTATAGCGCAATAATCAATGAGGTGCGAGAGATAATTTCACGCAGGAACTCCGTCAGAACAGGCTTGTCAGCCAACTTGCCAATCAGCAAGTGGTATTCACCAGACAGCCTTATGCGCTGGTTATGATTACCGGCATCGTGAGCATCCTGCTCACGGGCGACATGTTCCTCAAGCGCGTTGCGTTTTTCGGCAGAGAATTGCAACGCCAATTCTCTGACCAGTTCCGTTTCGATTAGAAGCCGCGCCTGAAAAACCTCTTTGGACTCTTTGATGGTGGGCTTGGCGATAAATGAGCCGCTGTTGGGAATGGTCTCAACCAGATTCTCGTGAGCTAGCCGTTGCAGGACTTTTCTGATACCACCGCGTCCCACTCCGAAAACCTCGCAGAGCTCCTCCTCCTTCATTCGGGTACCCGGCAGGAGTTTACGTTCAAAGATAGCTCCCAGAATCTGATCATAGATCAACTCGTCGCTACTTCTGCCGGATTTTTTTTGAATTCTATCGTTCATCTTTAACTGGTTCTGTCATGCGCGGCTAATAAATATAGAGATTTTACCCCCGGGTCATCACGGGAACTCATATTTTACCAGGGACCAGGTTGCTTCCCTTCAGGCAATCTCTGCTGCAAAGTATTTGGCCGCAGTATAGCAAAACACAATCCCCATAGACACTTAAGACGGTTTCCCTCCCCCAGCCCGGCTATTTCATGAAGGGATTGGTATTTCTGGGAAATCTGGCTAAGCAGTTGGCTTTATCTTTCACCAAGCCCTGATTATTCCAAGGTTCAAGGAAGATGGAGACAAATGCAACGCCAGATTTTTCAGAAAACCAATCAGCGGCAAGTTGGTTACATAGTGTAACTTTCAATTATAAGTTACAAGATCAGTAACCATAAGCTCTACAGCGTGATTTCAAGCGCCTTTATGAAATATTCGGGCTGATATAAGCCAACGATAGGTCTACCCACTTGTGACGCACTAACTTGCAGGGAATCAGGCAATCGCCGCTGCATGAGCCGGCTAAACACATTGAAATGGAAGATCACGGGGAAAGTAGCAAGAGGTATCAGGTTATTTTCTATGGAGGGCTTGAAACGGCAGTTCAGGCGACGTACATCACCTGAGGTGTGACACAATTTTTACAGTGAAAGTACATGATCACGTGCCAATCAAATCCAGGAGTATCTAATCCAGGGTCGATCTAATCCAGGGCACTAGGCCCCGACTCATTGCACGCATGAGCTCCGCCTGCGTTGAAAAGCGTATTGTTTCAACCTCCTGAACTACAGGCAGCTACGGTTAAAATGATCAATTCCAGCCTGGGCGCAGCTCATATCCTGGTGCGGTGATCCCGAGCTGATACCAATTCCACCAACAACCTCACCCCCAACAGTAATAGGTAAGCCACCACCGACAATGCACAGCCTGCCACCCAAAGCAGTGTGAATACCAAACAAGTAGTTATCATCACCCGGCAGACACGCCTGGTTATATTCGTGAGTCCCTTTGCGCGCTGAAGCGGCGGTAAAGGCTTTATCCTGAGCAACAGTAATACTATGAGTCTTACCGCCATCCATGCGTTCAAAGGCGATCAGGTTACCGGACTCATCGGTAATTGCGATGCACATAGGCACACCGATCTCTTCAGCTTTTTGCGCCGCACCAGCGATAAGAACTTTTGCTTCAGACTGACTCAATCTATTAATCGATAGCATTCTGTCTAACTCCTACATACAAATAGATAACAAAGAAAAAAACGGGCCTGCAACGCAGATGTGCAGGCCCGCCAAAGGAGAACCTGCGGACAGGTTTCTCAACAGGCCTGGGAAGCCTTAAGCTGGATAGATATAATCCGATGTTATTTCGCTGTATTTACTGTTCTGTGAATATTGCCTGATCAGCTCCTTGGCACTCTGATGAGGCTCCACCCTCATTTCACCAGAATGCAGCTGCATCAGTGATTGGTATGCCGCCTTAACCGATTCTTCATAGGGGTGGTGTCCGTTGAGGAAAATCCGCACATTTTTCTTTGCCATCTCTTCTCTGGTACCCAGGTCAACATCACCATAACTAATCAGCATAATAGGCAGATCAGTTGTCTCAGCAATCAGTGCTAATTTATCTTTCTCAGATAATTCGAAGATGCATATTCCATCAATCCCAATAGCGCTATACGCCTTTACGCGGGTTACCAGCTCATCTAATGACTGGCTCTCCAGAGCATGGGTACGAGCGAAAATAGAAAAGTTTGCATCTTTACGGGCTTTAACTGCCGCCTTTAGTTTAGTTTCAGCTTCCTCGATCGAAATTAAACTCAACGCCGGTTCTTTATATGGACGGGGGAGTTTCGTGTCTTCAATGGTAACCGCTGCGGCACCGGCATATTCCAACTCTTCAACGGCGCGCATTACGTTTATGGAATTTCCGTAACCATTATCTCCATCGATAATGATCGGCAGATCAGAGGCGGTACAGACACGCTTAGCCTGATTGGCAAGTTCGTTAAGGGTTAGCAGGGTGATATCAGGAACGCCTAATGACATCAGCGACGTGACAGAGCCACCGAGAATACCCACTTTGAAGCCGATACTTTCAGCCATGCGTGATGATAATGGATCAAACACTGACGCACAGGTGATGCACTGCTCAGTTTCCAGTAGCTCTCTCATTCGTCTTCTAGCGATATTATTCATTACGATAGTCCAATATGCTGTTACTAACTGTTGTGCCGTGTAATACGTTTTGCGTGAAAAGAACACCCCCTCCCTATACGAGGGGGTGTTGGTGCTACCAGCCGTGAGCAGTAGC
Organism: Amphritea sp.; assembly: GCA_036960915.1. GTDB lineage: Bacteria > Pseudomonadota > Gammaproteobacteria > Pseudomonadales > Balneatricaceae > Amphritea. The sequence goes on along the minus strand of JBALVQ010000018.1, from coordinate 7,218 downwards.
GAGGGGATGTACCTTAGATAAAATAAAGCTAACGCTGACACTATTGTCACCGCTGCTACCACAGTTATTTACTTTACCCAGGTACAAAACTGGATTACAGCTTAACGAAGCTAGCCAGGCCTTGTTCTTCAGCCAAGCGAGCTGCAGTTGATGCAACCGCCAGATCTTGCAAACCGACGCCGGTGCCATCAAACAGGGTAATCTCTTCATCGGAACGGCGTCCCGGGTGTTTACCATTAATAACGGCGCCAACCGGCGTGATATCTTCTGCAGAGATCGCACCCGAAGCGATAGCATGCTGGGCTTCACCGATGCTGACCGACTGTGCCACTTCATCGGTGAAGACAGTTGCCGCTACCAACAGCGCAGGATCTACTTCCTGCTTGCCCTTGGTATCGGTTCCCATGCAGGCGATGTGCGTGCCAGGTTTGATCCAATCTTTCATCAACAGTGGTTCGAAAGCGGATGTGATAGTAATAATGACGTCCGCCTGGGCACCCAGCTGTTCACGATCAACAGCCTCAAAAGGCAAGCCAAGCTCTTCGCAAACTTCAGCCAGTCTTGGCAGGTATTCCGGATGCGGGTTCCAGGCAATAACTTTTTCAAAGTCGCGCTGCTCTACAGCTGCACGCAGCTGGAATGTAGACTGATGTCCGGCACCAACCATACCCAGTACTTTGGCATCCTTGCGAGCCAGATGGGCAATAGACACAGCAGAAGACGCCGCTGTACGTACTGCCGTCAGATAGTTACCGCCAACAAGTGACTTCAACATACCCGTATCAGGATCAAACAAAGCCACCGTGGACTGGTGGTTAGTCAAATTCTTATCGACGTTGCCAGGCCAGTACCCGCCGGACTTAACGCCCAGAACCATACCAGCACGATCGAAACCGGATTTAAAGCCGTAGAGGGCATCGGCGTGGCCAATAGCTTCGCGCACCACAGGAAAATTATAGGCATCGCCTTTAGCCATCGCGGCAAACACACTTTCGACAGCGCTAAATGCTTCAGCCCGTCCGACGACGGTTTCGCAAACAGCTTCGGAAACAATCGAGATACCTTCATTGATTGTCATTTCGTCACACGGAGTAACCATCGACTTTCTCCTTAGAATTTAATGGGAAGCATAATCATCCCGGTCACAAAATTGACCGGGATACTCTGCATAAGTTAATTAGAACGCCTTACCGCGCGCACTAACCGGCCACAGGGTTTCAACCTTGCCGTTACGAACGCCGACATAGTAGTCGTGCACGTTACAGGTTGGATCACAGTGGCCAGGCACAAGCTTCAGCTTGTCGTTGATTTTCAGCGCGCCATTCGGATCGGTGATTACGCCATGCTCATCAGAGCATTTGATGTATTCCACATCGTCACGACCAAAGATGTACGGCAGGCCGCTGTCTACGGATTGTGCCTTGAGGCCCGCGTCACAGATCGCTTTGTCGGCTTTGGTGTGGCTCATGATTGAGGTCAGGATGAACAGAGAGTTTTCAAACTCAGAGATCCGCTCGCCGTTTTCGTCGTGAATGGTCTGATAGTCCGCATCCATAAACGCATAAGAGCCGCACTGCAGTTCGTTGAACACACCCGAGTTGCCTTCAAAGTAGTAAGACCCGGTGCCGCCACCGCCAACGATGTCACACTCCAGACCTTCGGCCTTGAGCATCTCCATCGTACGGGCAACCATTTCAACTGCGATGTCGATCTTTTCTTTACGCTCGGTATAGCTCTGCATGTGCTGCATCGCGCCCTGGTACGCCTGAATACCTGCGAATTTCAGACCCGGTGCTGCTGCGATTGCCTTGGCAATATCAACAACCGGCTGGCCGGCTTCAACGCCACAGCGGCCTGCACCGCAATCGATTTCGACCAGACATTCAATTTGCGTGTCGTGCTTTTGAACCGCAGCAGACAGTTCCGCTACGTTTTCAATATCGTCAACGCAGCAGATTGTGCGTGCGCCGAGCTTCGGCATACGTGCCAGGCGGTCGATTTTCGCCGGATCACGAACCTGGTTCGATACCAATACGTCTTTGATGCCACCACGGGCAAAGACTTCGGCTTCTGAAACTTTCTGACAGCAAACACCACAGCTACCGCCCAGCTTTTCCTGCAGCAGCGCGATATCTACGGATTTATGCATCTTGCCGTGCACACGGTGACGCACGCCCATCTCTTTAGCGTACTGACCCATGGTGCGGATGTTCTTTTCAAGCGCGTCCAGATCGACAATCAAGCAAGGGGTCTGGATATCTGCCTCGTCCATGCCAGGTACGGCCGGTACGTTGTAGCCAACTTCCAGTTTTTCAGGACTGTTTTGTGTAGTCATTCGTTTATTCTCCTGTCGGAATTAGTATCAGTTTTTGAGCCATGGAAGCTTATCGAGATCGACATTACCTCCGGTGATAATTACCCCGACGCGCTTACCTTTGAATACTTCAGGGTTTTTCAGAATCGTCGCCAGCGGTACTGCGCTGCTGGGTTCAATGACAATTTTCATACGTTTCCAGATCAGCTTCATGGCATCGATAATTTCATCTTCAGTGGCGGTGAAAATATCGGTTACATGGTTACTGACAAAGTGCCAGGTCAGATCTTTTAGCGGCACTTTCAAACCGTCGGCAACGGTTTCTGGTGCGTCGTCAGCGATGATGTGTCCGGCACGAAAAGAGCGAGCAGCATCATCAGCATTCAATGGCTCAGCGGCATAAATCTTTACCTCTGGCGCAATGTTAGAAATTGTCAGGCAAGTGCCTGAAATCATACCGCCACCACCAATCGGAGCGATCACCGCATCCAGGTCAGGAACCTGACTCAGCAACTCTTTAGAGCAGGTTGCCTGACCGGCAATAACCCGTGGGTCATTGTAGGGATGCACAAAGTCGGCGCCGGATTCTGCAACCACTTCAGCAAATACCGCTTCGCGAGAACTGGTTGATGGTTCGCATTCGACGATGGTGCCGCCGTAACCAAGTACCGCATCTTTCTTCGCCTGTGGCGCAGTACGGGGCATGACTACAGTAACCGGGATGCCGCGCTGGCCTGCCGCATAGGACAGGGACAGGGCATGGTTGCCCGAGGAGTGAGTGGCAACACCGATTGCTGCTTTCTCATCGCTCAGACCGAATACCGCATTAGTAGCACCGCGTACTTTAAAGGCGCCGGCCTTCTGCAGGTTTTCACACTTGAAAAACAGCTCTGCACCGGTCAGCTCATTAAGAAAGCGAGACGTGAGTACAGGTGTTTCATGGATGTACGGTTTGATCCGCTCATGGGCGATCAATACATCTTCGTAGGTCGGAATCGTCATGTTCTGTTCGTTTGAACTGCTCATGGAATACCTCACAAAAAAATTTGATAAATAGCCGGTTATCAGGCCGTAGCTTTGTTAGCAGTCTTGCGGAAATACTCCTGCGCAGCCGCTACACCGGAACCGAGCTGAATTGGATAGTTCAGATCAGCCATCGCCATTTCGATAGTGGCCAGTCCTGACAGCACCATTACATCGGTCAGTGAACCCAGGTGACCGATACGGAACGCTTTGCCGTTCATCTCGCCCAGGCCGATGCCGAATGAAACACCGTAGGCGTTGAACGCATGCTCGGTCAGCTGGTTGCTGTCAAAACCTTCCGGTACATAGATTGCGCTCACGGTATCGGAGTACAGTTCAGGTGAGTTGGCACACAGCTTCAATCCCCATGCAGCAACGGCTTTACGCACACCTTCAGCCAGACGGAAGTGACGGGCATATACATTTTCCAGGCCTTCATCGAACAACATATCCAGGCTTTCTTTTAAGCCGTAGATCAGCTGCAGCGGAGGCGTATAAGGGAAGCCACCATTGGCGTTGGCGCCCATCATGTCGCGGAAGTCAAAGAAAGTGCGTGGCAGTTGTGCCGTTTCCATTGCACCCAATGCCTTCTGACTGGTGGCCAGGATTGCCATACCGGTAGTCAGCATGAAGCCTTTTTGCGAGCCGGATATTGCAATATCAACTCCCCAGGCATCCATTTCAAACGGCATGGAAGCCAGAGAGCTTACACAGTCAACGAACAGCATGGCTGGGTGGCTGGCTGCATCCATTGCGCCTCGAACAGCGGCGATGTCACTGCGTACGCCGGTAGCTGTTTCGTTATGGGTAACCAGAACTGCTTTAATCTCTTTTGCACTGTCTGCGCTCAGGCGGGCTTCAAACTGATCCGCAGGCGCACCGCTGCCCCAAGGGCATTCAATGATCTCAACTTCCAGTCCGTGACGTTGGCAAAGATCGATCCAGCGATGCGAGAACATGCCGTAGCGGGCGATTAATACCTTGTCACCTGGCGATAAAGTGTTGCAAATAGCTGCTTCCCAGCCGCCTGTTCCGGTGGATGGAAAGGTGATTATTTCACCACTATCGGTACCAAAAACACGCTTACAGTCCTGTAATACCGGAGCAAGAGTTTTGACAAAATCCGGTGAGCGGTGGTCGCGGGACTGCATATGCATAGCATTAAGCAAGCGGTCTGGAATATTGGTAGGGCCTGGTATAAAAACCGGATTTTGGTCAGACATTTGGATCTACTCCGTAAGGTTCAGAGAATTGTTAAATTTGTTTCGCAAAATTTGGTTTCGCAATGAGTGAAACGTCTGTCCGCGATATGCTTCTTACTTTAAGAATGTATTCAAACTTTCGCAATACGCAATGATTTCACATTGTGAAATTTGCATAAAAATATTGAAAAATAGTACTAAGCCATTGTTTTACAATAAAATTAAAAGAACAAAACAAACAAAAGCATAGTTTTCACATTGTGAAAATTAATAAGACCTTCCCGTCATGTGGAATATTTTGTATTATTCAGCCTCTTTTCTTTACAAATATTCTGTAGCGTTAGGTGGGTGTCATGGCCATGAATAATTCAAAACCGGAATCTCGCATTCAGGTTATTGATAGAGCAGCTCTATTACTCGATGCAATTTCCCGTTATTCCAAGCCGGTGAAGCTGAAGGTCTTAAGCGCCGATACTAATTTACATCCCTCTACGGCGCATCGGATCCTGCACTCTTTAATCGATAATCGCTTTGTTGATCGTGATGCCAGTGGTGAATATCTACTCGGGCAGCGGCTACTACAATTGAGCAACCGCCTACATACAGACATTGATCTGCGTGCCGTGGCGCTGCCTTATATGGAGAAGCTGCGGGATAAATTAGGAGAGACTATTAACCTGACCATTCGTGAAGGCGATGTAGTAATTTACTTCGAGAAAGTCACCCCTAACCGGATGATGCATGTTCAGCAGATTGTCGGCAGCAGGGCTCCCCTGCATGTGACCGCCGTGGGTAAGCTTATGTTAGGCATGAGTGGCGAAGAAGAGATCCGCAGCTATGCACAACGTACTAATCTGCCAGCCTATACGCGAAACACTTTATCCTCCTTACCAGCACTGACCGAAGAATGCCTGGACAGTGTTCAGCAAGGCTATGCACTGGACAATGAAGAAGCGGAAATCGATGTCGGCTGTATCGGCGTGCTACTGTATGGCAGAACAGGCAGCGTGACAGCAGGGCTCTCTCTGTCTGCCCCGATAGAACGACGGAAAAACGACTGGATTGAGGACTTAGTAGAGGCTGGAAAAGCAATATCAGCACAACTCGGATACTCACAGAGTCAATGAATTATTTGAGTGTCATAGATGCTTTATTTCAACTTAAGAAACCTAGCCTTATTTGTTGAATCCGAAGTGTTCGGAGAAACTGTCAATACCAGCGAATAGTTTCTTCGGATCACCCAATCCGGTTTACGAAAGTACTGATGAAGTGATGCAGTCAGTAGAAACAGCTTCAGGGGATTATCCTGCCAGTGTTTAAACCTCCCCATCAGATAGCCAGGTTGCCGAAACTGTTAAGCTATCAACAGATCAGCATGCCTATCGCTTCGATAGCCACTGCTGAGCGCGCCATGCTGACTCTATGAGACCACCTTTGATTCAACATAAAAAACGCCACTCCATAGCCGTGAAGATATGGGTGGCGTTAAGAGCCCATGCAATGAAAACGCAGGCTTTAAGGTTAAACAGTTAACTCTGGTATAAGTTCCTATACCGAATAACAGTCCTCATCTTTCAGCAATAAACACACTTGCAGGCCATCGAAGGGGAAACTACTAAAACCATCAAAGTGCTTTATAACTAAGAAGTTTTTGATGAACAGCAAGGCTCAACGCATCACTGCTAGGAACCTACGAATAAGTCTCTTGCGCCTCTGGTTTTCAGAGAGATTGGAGCTCAAGACAACGATTACAGGCATACTGGTTGTACGTCGAAAATCGTTAACACCGAGATCCGGTCTCTCTGAAAGCCCCAAAGGGCGGGCTCTATAACGGCCATCTGCTTTGTCAGCCTGCTTGGAAAGGTCCGGACATTTCGCTGCACTGTCTTTGCGCATCTGGCCGTTTTATAGCTCGCAGAGAACACATTGGACTTATTCGCAGGTTCCCTAATCATCGCTGTTCAACAAGGGTTACTATTACCTATTCAGGCCTTAAAAGTGCCATTTAAGCAGCAATGCGGGGTTGCGCTCATCAGCGTCCCGGATACCAAATTTGTTGTTCCAGTAGGCATACTCGACACCCACATATACTGGGGCTTTAGTTCCTATCAACTGGCCGGCATTCCACTTAAGCTGGGAGGTAAAGTTCATCTCAGACGCAAGATTCGCTGTAGATGAAGACCAATCGAGGAAACCATCGTAAAGAAACTCTGCGTTACTGATATCGAAGGGCAGACCCCATACCAATGTCAATTGTTCGTTATTGTCAGTTATATCATTACTCGCGTGATAGACATTGGCTTTGAAGTACCAAAAGCCCGGCACATCCAGGCTGACGCCCACACCCACTAGATAGTTATCAAAATTGTTGAATGGATTTTGACCACCTTCCAAGGTACCGGCCAGAAACACATCTGTTACCGGGCCAAAAGACAGGTCAGCCCCTGTCAGGTAGCTAAGGCTCAAGCGTGGTGATAATTCAAAGTAAGTTTCATTTGAATCATTATCGGATTTGAGCCGATCCATGAAGAAGAAATTATCCCCCCAGCTATGGCCGCTGGCATGCTCCACAGTAAGTACCTGTCGATCAGGATCCCCGACCTCATAATCACTGCCATTCAAATAGGCTATGTCTGAGTTAGTTGTTGCCGTCATATAACCCATTGATTCTGAGAACCG
>JBALVQ010000140.1:0-7067 GCA_036960915.1 Amphritea sp. | reverse complement strand
GCAAGAAACATACTATGAGCATAGCTCACCAACTGCTAACCCCAACAGAGCCTACGATTTATATAACGCCTCGCCGGTTGTAAATTGCGATGGAGTAACTATGCACATACCCTTAATTGTCTTCTCAACCCACAGCCCAACTTCTACTTCTACGGGTGCTGGACAAAGGAACATCAATCCCTCAGATATATCTTTAATTATTAACTGAATATGCTCTTGGCTATTCATTTGTTCATCGCTTAGATCCATCTATTGGGCATTCCTTGCTAGTTTGATTTATTAAATACCAGTTTTTTTGTTTTTGATTACTGGAATGGCAGGTTCACAGTTCTTTTTCATGGTATAGATTTCTTTACGATCAACAGCAATTTCCCGAGGTGCTTCAACACCGATTATTGCTTCTCCGTCAGGACCTAAGCCTAAATATTTTACGGTCACATCGTGACCAATTTTTAAGCTTTCACCAACCCTACGATCCAGGTACAACATAGTGATTTCCTTATTTTGATTAGATATTTAGATTCACCAGGCTTATTCCCTCGGAACCTCTCGGCTCAACTGAAAATATTAGCTAGTGATCAGAGAATCCGGTCACCCGAACTCCCCCCCTGCCTTCATATCAGCCTGCACCTAAATTCATACGGAAATTTTTACCAGGATCCGGCAGCAACTGGTGTCCGCCAACGACCAGGCAAAAACTTGCCGATTCTCAGCCCCGTCGTATACCCTGGCGTGACCGGCCATTGTCGTTTTTAGCTATATTCCGAGTAGCGCTAGCCACCACCCGATCACAACCATCAGTCCAGACTTTTATCAGCTCGTAAGTCGCGGCACAGCCCGGCCCCTGGGACACATCAAGCACAGCCAGCTGGCCGCCTTGCACACCCTTGCTTGCCAAAACAGTCGACACAAGCTGGTCATCGGATTGATCCTTGTTGTAGTAGGAAAGAACCGCTGCATCCTTTTCATTAATACCCAGAAAACGCGACAGCTGATCGATTTTAGGCACGCAATGCTGTTGGCTACGCTGCGTTGCTAATGTAAGAAATGTCTCGCCGACAGACCGTTGATGACCTGTAGCTGTAGTTGTATCTGTAGCGCCGTCATTGCCGGTTTTAGCCGCCGTATCGAGCGGGGTTGGGGTTGGGGCTGAAGCAGCGGCGGTGCTATTTACAACAAGAGACTGGGCGGCTTGCCCCTCCCTGGCAGTCACTGATGTACCCTCAGAATTTTGATGGCCGGTAGAAGTAGCGCCGTCATTGCCGGTATTAGTCGCGGCATCGAGCCGGCTTTGGGCTGAAGCAGCGGCGGGTGTGCTGCTTACTTTAAGAGACTCGGAGGTTTGCCCATTACTGTCAGCGCCTGACACGCCAACACTTGGATGCGATGTGCTATCTAACTGCGACCACAGCAGAAATGCCATCACCAGCGTGTTTAAAAAAACAACAGTAAAAACTGTAAACTTTGCGACTTTTCCCATTCGCTCCCCCTGAATCCCTTCTTTATTTATCGAAATCCCGTAAATTACTCCACCAGCACGCACAATTATTTTGATGTGCTGCAGGAATTTAAAACAAAAATTGCCGCCGACAACGCTTAACTGTTGTTTCATCGCCAATATTTTGGTTCTGCTGCTCATACGATTGATCAGATAGAAGTGTTTGATCACATAGGGGAATATCCGAAAGCGTCGGCTGACTCCTATCAGATGAGACACTGATACGACATGTAAACAAGTCCATCCTGATTGGCGTTTTAAACACGGCTTCCCTATCCTTTTGCTTACGCACAAAGCTGTATCCATTTAAAGACACAACGAGATACATTAGCAAGCATTCTACCCAAAATGAGTACAAAAAAAATAGCTAATTTAAAAAAAATCATATAGCACTATGAACGCAGTTATAAATAAGCAGATTAACAACCATACCCCACAACGCTGTTTTGCCACCTAACAGGTGCAATTGGGAGCTATACCTGGATTCATCAAGAGATACCTGGACACAGCACACGAATAACCCCGGAAATTCATAACAGGAATCAAGTGAACGCCCGCCTATTACTTTGCGACAGCCTGAGCACTGCAGGTTTCCTCCTTAGAGGTATATAGCGATTCCGCACCGCCTGCTATAGTTACTCTTTCGCCACGCTAGCACGCATACAGGAGCCGACTTTGGACAAGAATCAATATTTTTACCGTAACGTCATATTTACCCGTAAAGATAATTGTATCTCACTGGTAGACATCCATAATCCGGAACACACCACGCAGATAGAAGACTGGCTGGGTATTGTGATCTCTCTTGCCGATGGCCAGCATACGCTACAACAACTGATCGATTATATGGCCAACCAGTACCCGGCATCGGCACCGGCGGATCTGGAAAAAACCATTGAATCGGTGATCGAGCGACTCGAAGAAGGCGCCATGGTCAAGTTTACCCATGAACCCGTAGAGCTCCCCTATTACCTCTCCGAGCCTATCGAGCGGCTCGATATCGAGAAGGCCAAACAGAAAATGCACGATGACGGCTACACGCAGCACTGATTCTAAAGAACCTACGAACAAACCCCATGCGCCTTAGCATGCCCCGCTCCACCGGCTACTGGCCTCTCTATAGCTCGCAGAGAAATCATTAGACTAATTCGCAGGTTCCCTAAGCATACAGCCTGATATTGAAAGCAATTTCAGGCTCTACTTTGTCTCTCTGGCGTATTAAAATAGAGATCTAATTTATCTTTAGCCTGAAGAGTTGTTATGAGCCCCCAAGATACGAGCAAGCCCGCAAAATCCAGCAATGAAACCAACCAGACAAAAAATGGTTTTCTGGCCCTGGTCTCCAAGTTGGTATTTGATGAGAAACTGCCCGTGCGCTTTATGTATAAGACCGTCCCGGAACACCTCAATGATACCGGATGGCGTATGTTCACCGGTTATGAGACTCCCGAATACCTCGAAGATGAGCATACCAATCTGATCGCTGTTCCCGTTGAGAAAATGACTCAACTCGATCCTTCACTTAGCGAGCTGGTTGAATACAATGCGGGAACAGTCTGGGAGCGTACCCCTGAGTCCGCAGACTGGGAACGTGTTTATGACTTCAAAATTCCAGCGGCCAATGTCGATGTAAATATCACCAACGATGTAGATAAATTCGACGCCTAATCCCTCTCGCTCTGAAATTCCGAATTGAATTTAAGAGTTGAATTTCAGATTCGCATCCCCATTAACAGTTATCAGTAGATGCTCTATCGAGGTTTACTGATAACGCCCGATCATTGTGATGGGCACCCTGTATATTGCTTAATGAGGATATAATCATGCGTCAATTTGACCTGTCTCCACTGTACCGCTCGGCTATTGGCTTCGATCGCCTGGCTTCCCTGCTGGATAACGCATCGCGCAACGAGCAGAGCCAGCCCAGCTACCCGCCATATAACATCGAACTGCTTGACGAATACAATTACCGCATCACCATGGCTGTTGCAGGCTTTAACAAGGCTGAAGTCAACATAAGTACCGAGCACGGCATGCTTACTGTTACCGGCAGCAAGCTTACTGATGAACAGGAGCATCGCTATCTGCACCAGGGAATTGCAGCGCGTAATTTTGAGCGTAAATTCCAGCTCGCTGACCATGTCCGCGTCACCGATGCATCGATGGAAAACGGCCTGCTGCATATTGACCTGGTACAGGAAGTTCCTGAAGCCATGAAACCCCGCAGCATCGAGATTGCCTAGCCCCTAGCTAGGCGATATAAGAACAGGGAGTATATGACTCCCTGTTTTATTTCAAGGCGCTAACGCAGCTTTATATAGATCAGCCATCTGTGCCTCAAAGCAACAGAAGATCACCTTCTCGATCTGTGTATCTTCGACCAGGAAATCACTCACCGTGGCAACCGCCACCTTTACAGCCTGGTCTTTTGGATAGCCGTAAACTCCGCAACTAATTGCCGGAAAAGCAATACTTTTAAGCCCTTTCTGCTGTGCCAGACGCAGACTTTCATGATAACAGCTTGCTAACAATTGCGGCTCACCGTGCGTACCGCCTTGCCAGATTGGACCAACGGTATGAATCACCCAGGGCGCAGCCAGCTTATAACCATGGGTTAACTTGGCCTGCCCGGTTTTGCAGCCAGTAAGCGTCTTACATTCAGCCAGCAACTGCGCACCTGCCGCACGATGTATGGCGCCATCAACCCCTCCGCCACCAAGAAGCGTGCTGTTAGCGGCATTGACAATAGCATCCACCTGCAACTCGACAAGGTTGTCCTGCAGTACTGAAATAACAGGAATACTCGCTGAATTACTCAATTTTAATCGCCTCATATACCCAGCAATTCACATCATCGGACCAGTAATCACTCGCCAGCCCTGCCTTTTTCTTAAGGTGAGAAACAAAATTTTCCGCGCTGGGCAACTGCTCCCACACTGAAGGAAGAAAGGTTGCACGATGCGCCCCCGCTTCAAACAACAAGCCATCAATGTCTGGCCTTAGCGTATCGATCAGCGCTTGATTACTGGCAACCGCAAGCAATTTCAGAGGAGTGAGAACCGAAATATCAATTGTCAGATTTACAATCTCCTGCTCACTGACCGGCTCAAATCGAGCGTCTTCAAACGCTGCCCGATAGGTATTTTTTGCAACCGCATCGACCAGCCTACTTGTCGCTTCCATGTTACCGACACACCCTCGCAACTTACCTGCCAATTTCAACGTTACGAAACAGGCACGCTTGTGCTGCAGGCTCATTAAAGTTTGCACTTCTTCAGGCGCATACTGCCGCCCACACTCCAGCCCTGAACGTATCGATAACATTGCAACATTTAGCAGGTATTCCCGATCAGCAGCAGAGTAGCGTTCAACAGAAGGCATAGGCAGCATATCCAACAACACGGCTTTTATCACCGGCAGTGTCGCCTGAATTGCAACTCCCTAGTCGCTCAACCTGCAAACCCAGCCGTTTCGCACTCAGTAGTAATCCATTCATTGCGAAGCAACCACAGGCTTGCTCCGGCTGAATATCCGCACGTAGCTCTTGTATATGCTGTGATGTCTGGGCATCAAGCTGCTGTGCCTTCGCATATGTGTGAAAATGACTCAGATCGGAGCTAATCAACAGCAATGTTTGCGCATCTTCCAATACATACTCAATCACCGCTGCCACTTGCCGTACCTGCACCCTGCCGACAACAAGTGGTACAAGCGGCACTTTATCCAAGCCAATTAGCTGCAAGAAAGGCAATTGTACTTCCAGACAATGCTCCTGCGCATGCGCAGCGTCATTATTGGTAACCAGGCCTGTTTCAATTAACTGTTGCCCATATTCGATATCCAGAGGGATATCCCCCAGAGGTGTGCGCCATTTATCGGCTGATAATGTCGCTATTGAGCTTAACGCTACCCGGTGAGACGGCCCCATCAGAACCACACGTTTAAGTCTGCCCACATAGGGTCGAATACGGTTATAGGCAAGCGCGGCGATTCCCCCGGAATAGACAAGCCCCGCATGAGGCACAATTAATGCCCTGGGGAGCGGACCATGCTGTGGATTTTCTGTCAGCAACTTACTCACCAGCAATGCCAACCTATCAGGATCATCCGGGTAAAACATCCCGGCTACAGCTGCAGTTTTTATTCTCATTTTAACGGCATATCAGTAATAAATGGCTGAATTAAAAAGCTGGGCGAAACATCAAGCGCAAGCCAATAACCACCTGATATTTAAGCTTTTTCCCACCCCCAAAATTGCGTAGTTATAGAGAACGCAACAGCTTCATGTACAGTTAATTATAGACCGGTATCAAAAATGTAAAGCGCGAAAGGTAAGGTTACTAAATTAGGGCACCAAGCTTGTTGCGACTGCAAATACTTTATAGCAAGAGAGGTAATTGGTTGGAGAGTCGATGGCTATAAAACCCGGGATACTGATTTACAATCAGCATCCCCGGTAGATTGTTCCCGCTATTCGAAGAGGCCGCAGGACTCTTAAATGCAGCCCTTCGATTAGGTCAATAATTAAACGATAAATTTATCCAATGTATTATTCTGACGAGATGCAAGCTCGACCATTTTGTCACACTGCTTCGACTGCTCGACTGCTCGACTGCTCAATAGCTCAATAGCTCAATAGCTCAATAGCTCGATCAGATACTGACTGGCTAATCTCTCGGATATTCGTCGTATTACGGTTTATTTCCTCCGAGGTAGCACTTTGCTCTTCGGCGGCTGTGGCTATATGAGTGGTCATATCTCTGATTTGACGAATGCTGTCACGGATCACTGCCAGAACCTGATCCGCTTGACTTGCAGCACCGTTGGTCTCACTCGCCATATCACGGCTAAGGCTAATCGTCTGCTGCGCCTTGCGCACACCCGACTGCAATTGATCAATCATGTTTTGAATCTCTCCAGTAGACTCCTGGGTGCGCGACGCCAGCGCTCTAACCTCATCAGCTACTACCGCAAAACCTCGTCCCGCGTCACCCGCCCGGGCCGCCTCAATCGCCGCATTCAAGGCGAGTAGATTAGTCTGCTCGGAGATCCCGGTAATTACGGTCAAAATGGATTCAATGTTATTGCTGAAATCAGCCAGCTCGGCAATAGTACTCACAGCCTCATCCATATCTCTCACCAGGCGCTCGATTGATTCGGTCGTTCTGGATACAACCTGTACCCCCTGATCGACGGCATCATCGGCCATTTGTGCCGAGTCAGCTGTGCGTTGCGCATGCTCGGCAACATCCTGCGCGGTTGCGGACATTTCATACATGGCTGATGCCAGATGATCAAGCTCACTGAGTTGCTTATCAAGGTGCACCGATGCCTGGTTTGCAGACACTGAGGCCTGATCAGCCTCAACACGGATCTGCCTGGTTATTGTCTTCACTTCTTTGATCAGCCCCTGGAGAAACGCCAGGAACTGATTAAAAACCCCTGATAACTGACCAAACTCATCTTTGCTGTCGACCGCTAACCGGCTTGTCAGATCCCCTTCGCCACTGTTTATATCGAATAAGGATATGTCGCGCGTAGCCGCGACATTATCCCGTTGTTGAACGGG
>JBALVQ010000017.1:0-71974 GCA_036960915.1 Amphritea sp. | reverse complement strand
GATATATTGGCATCTGAGAGCTTTGTTTCAGAAATCGTAGATCTCATTATCAGACAAAAAGAAAAAGAGGCTGAAGAAAAAAACGAACCTAATTTTATGGGTTTCTTGTCAACCCAATATTTAAACAAAAAAAATGTATGCGAATCAGATTTTGTAATTTTCAAGCAATCGAAAGCCTATAGTGAAGCCCCAAAGGAAAAAATTGTCACTTTTATTGTTGAAATCTCACAATCCTGCTCGAAAGAAAATCTAACAGAAAATCAGTTGAAACATATTTTTTCTATTTTTATTCAAAGTGGTTTTAAAGATGACTTTTTTGTCAATAATAACGGTCATCAGCTAGTTGCATTACTTAAAGTAGGTGACAGAAGGCGAGAATTAGATCTGTCAACGACTTTAAGAAAAATTGAAATTATTACAGAAAGGTTGTCTCAGCTAAGTTGGCTTAAGTTTTTCGTCGCATGCGGAAATTATTATGATGGTACTGACAAAATACAGACATCCTACCAGTCTGCATTAAAGACACTTTCTATCGGCAAAGCCCTGCACCCTGAAAAAGAAATTTATCTTTACACTGACATGGCATTAGATGTACTACTGCTTGAAAATAGAGACAACTGGTCTTCAAAGCACATGTTTAACACTTATGAAAACCTTACATATAGGGACAAAAAAAACTGCCTAAAAAAGACATTGCATAGTCTTTTCTGTTCTAATCTTAATATAAGCAAAGCTGCAGAAAATCTTAACATACATAGAAATACACTTAGACACCGACTGGACAAAATAAAAGAACTCACAGGTTTAGATGTAACTGATCTTAACAACTTATTCATCTTATACTCCGCCTTTAGGCTTAACGAACTAAATAAAGTTAATGAAATAAATTAAACATCAGCATAGAAACAAAAACCGCCATAAGGCGGTTTTTTTTTGCAAATTTAAAACAAAACTGTGCAACCACACAGAAAATAAATTGAACTTTAATAAAATTTAACATATTTAACAATGATAACAACCTTATTCTCATGCATCATTAATCGCGATTAATTATTCAATCAAAAGTATTAATTACTAACGAAAGTCGAAGGGAATAAAAAATGAAGAAGTCTCTTATAGTTCTTGCTGTATCCGGTGTAATGCTTGCTCCTATGGTAGCGCAAGCTGACGCTACGCTTTACGGGGAAGCTCAATTCCGTTTAACGGATCAGAAGGACCATGATTTGAACGCAGAATCGTCAACAACCCGCCTAGGTGTTAAAGGGACTGTTGATAATGATATTGATGGGCTAACCACCGCTTATCAAATTGAGTGGGATTTTAATGCTGACGCGTCTTCTGGATTAGAGCCCACAGCTTCTTCTGATGTATTACTGCGTAAGTCTCTAGTGTTCCTAAAAGGCGACTGGGGGCAAGTCACTTTTGGTCGACAAAATAACCCGGCTGAAGTAATGGACTTCGGCATGGGACACAAGTTTGGCCAAACTTTTAGTCTTACACCTGATCGCTACGGTAATGCTATTTCTTATGCAACGCTGAATCGATACGGTTTTGAACTTTCCGGAGGCGTATCTATGGATGCTGGCGATGCCAGTGAAGACGATGTTGATGCGTCTGCAATCGCCCTTACTTATGGCGCATATGGCGTTGGCGTGGCACTGGCATATTACGACGTGGCTGATGAGTTCGATATCACCGGTGGAAAACTGACTTACACAACGGGAGACCTCACAGTAGGCGCCAACTATCAAGAAAAGGATTTTGAGGACGCAACAACTGACGATGTCGAAGTATTTACTGTAGGTGGCAAATACACCTTTGGTAAAACAGCAGTATATGCCGAGTACCAGGATATCGATGAAGCTAATGGCTCTGCAAATGACAACGATAACACCCTTGTTGGTGTTAGCTATAATCTTGGTTCGCAGGCCCAGGTAGCAGTAGATTATGCATCTTTTGATAAGGATACGGGGACTAATGCTAACAGTGATGCGCTTACTTTAGAATACACAATTAACTTCTAAAGCACGGACTACAGCGCCTTCCAGGCGCTTCCAGGCGCTTCTAATCGCGGTAAAATATTGGGTTTATTTTTAACTAAGAGACTCTGGAACCCCTTCACCAGAGTCTCTATTTTTTGCCATCTTTACTAGTTTCTTTCAACATCTCTCTGATTTTCAATTCTCTACTTTGGTTTTTATTCTCTGTTTAAGGGACCCTACTATTAAGTCCATCGCGCATAGTACATAGTCGTATATGGGTTATCAATAGCTAATAGATCGATATTCATTCATATTTTTGGTTGTGTCGCAAACCCCGTGCGATTGAAGGATAGCCCAGGTTTTTCTTTAGCAGAGAGTTTAAGTGATTGATTTCACGGAAGCACACACCCAAAGACCCAAATAATATGATTATTTACGTTGTGTTCTTCTATATCACATATGCTGTTTCCTACCTCGATCTTGAGGCGATCATAAATCCGATCTCAGGTGTTCTTCCAACTAAGCACATTTGCTGTGGCAGAATCATGGATCGACCAGCGTCGTCCTGATGTTTCGCCATCTCTTCGGCGAAAAGTCTGGTCGCGCCTTCTTCGAAAAGCCGGATTTCCGGCTGTCCGTGAGACATGCTGCCTTTTTGTCTCCTTTTTCGGCCGATTCTGTGCATGTCCTCTGCAACAGTAATTTTGACGATCGAATGATGAGAATATGAAACAGCTGGCTATCGCTTTTACCAACGTCATTCCTATTCGGTTAAGTCAGGACCGGTACACTAAGTAAGCGGCCCAGTTTTGTGTGTCTCTTCGGCCTTACAAACCGTGCGTTTCAAACCCTCAGGTCATGATAAGACACTAACGACTTACCGGCGGCGGGTCCGAAGTCGGTGGCGCAGGGTTAGTGTCAACACAGCCCCGGAAAGCAGCAAGGTCACCACATTAGCCAGCAGCATCGGCAGGTCTCCGATGATGGAGGCGTAAGTCAGCCAGAGAGCAACCCCTACCGTGAAGATCGAGTACATACCCAGAGATATACCGTCCACATTCCCGGTTCTCAGAATCTGTAAGACCTGGGGAATAAAGGCTGCGGTTGTGCAGCAGGCAGCGGCAAGGCCAATCAAGGTCATGGCATCCATGGGCAAAGTCTCATAAAATGGTTTTCAATAAATAAAGCCCGCCAGGCATTCCGCCTGTCGGTGTCAGCATACATCGTTCGGGAGTTTTGACCGGGTAACGGTTATTGGCTGTTGTACGGTGGCGATTTTAATTTCGAGCGCGAGGCAATGCAACAGAGAGTCTCAAGACAATTGCTGACGTTTAATCACTTTAAAGTTGAGCAGATTTCATCTATTGGATTCGGATGATAACTGTATAGCTTGATTGAGTAAGGGAAATAGCCTGCTGTTTATGCGGATATGTACTTCGGAGTTTAATTGGCACGATGATTAGCTTACAACATTGACCATTACCAGCGATGACTCGACTAGAAAGCAATAGGTCAGAATCGGAATGATGTAGGCTTCGGAACTCATAGTACGAGGAAATATCACGGGCTATTCCCCGCTCAATGTGAAACACAGATTGTCACTATGTGGCCTCTCAGAACAATATGCTTCATGTGTTACGGAACGTCGCTAATTGCCTTTTCGTTAGCCCCAATTACCGCCTGCTGACTCTTTAACACTCATCATAAAGCTATCATACCGTCATAGAATAGCTTCAAGCCAGTCACCATAAGAAATGTATTAACAATCCCATAAAAAAGCTCTGGGGATACTTTATTGTGCAGGTAATACCCTAACCCTACGCCCAGGGGTGCCAAAGGTAACAGAGCAAGGGAGGTCCATAAATTACCTGCATTTAACTGCCCCAACCAAAAGTACGGAATCAATTTGATGTAGTTTGTAACCGCAAACAACAGTGTACAGGTGCCCATAAACACGGTCGGATGTAATTTTTGAGGCAGCAGGTACACACTTACCGGCGGACCTCCGGCATGAATACCGAAACTAGTGAAACCGGCCAGGGTCGACCAAAACGTGCCTTTCACACGGTTTGGGGACGTTTTTGGCCGTACGCTCCCACCCCGCCAATAAGTCAAAGCAAAGCCCATTGCCAGCGCACCGATCAGCAGACGCACATGGGCTTCTGAGAGGTAGCTGAAGGAAAGCGCTCCAAGCACAATTCCCACCATTGCGGCCGGCAGCATGATTCGTAAATTTTCAACATGCCAGGCGCCCCAGAACTTTCGAATCGCAAGCAGGTCCATCACGCAGAGTATGGGAAGCAATATCGCCGCCGCCTGGGGTGGACTTATAGCCAGAGCCATCAAGGGCACACTGACAATACCGATGGCCCCGCCAAACCCGCCTTTGGCCATGCCGAAGATCAGCACTGCAGGAATCGCGCAGAGAAAAAAGAAAGGATCCGTAATCATAAAAGTCTCAGTGTGATGGCGTCCGTGGCTCTACATTTGGATAGATGCCCCCCATCAGGGCGCTAGCCCCAAACCTTTGTGAACCTCTTCAGCAATCGCCAGTGAGGCCGTCAACCCGGGCGATTCTATCCCTAAAAGGTTGATCATTCCCGCTATGCCATGGGTTTCCTCCCCCTGGATAATAAAATCCGATGGAGCCCCGTTGGGCGGTGAAAGTTTGGGCCTGATACCCGCATAATCAGGGGTCAAACGGCTGCGATCGATCGTTGGAAAATAGGACGCTATCGCCCCATAGAAGGTGTCTAGACGGTGGGAAGATACCTGGTAGTCATATCGGTCGACCCATTCCACATCGGGACCGAAGCGGACCTGTCCTGCAAGGTCCAGGGTTGCGTGAATACCCAGCCCCCCCGCCTCTGGAACCGGGTAAACAAGATGGGAAAAAGGCGCACGTCCGGAAAGCGAGAAATAGTTACCCTTCGCATAGTAAAGCACGGGGATACACTGGTCGGGAAAACCGTCAATATTGGCGAGGGTTTCGTTCATGTGCAACCCAGTACTATTAACCAGCAGCTCAGTATCCAGCATCATAGGATCAGCGCCGCCTATGTAAAGGCGGAACCCCTTGATCCGGACTTGTACCCCTTTGACGGGGGCATTGAGTGCCAGAATACCGCCGGCCGCTTCCATATCTCCCAGATAGCTCAGCATCAGCGCTGAGCTATCCACAATTCCCGTTGACGGCGAATACAGCGCTGACAGCGCTTCTATATTGGGCTCCATTCGGGTGACCTCGCCAGCGGATAGATACTCAAGATCCTCAACACCGTTTTCCTCCCCCTGTCTGGTCAGCGCCTCCAGGGTTGTCTGCTGTGCCAGCGAGGTGGCGACGATCAGCTTGCCTATTCGACGGTGCGGTATTTTACGCTGGTCACAATAAGCGTATAGCAGCTCCTTACCACGGACACACAACCTGGCTTTGAGGCTTTCATGGGGATAATAGATGCCGGCGTGAATCACTCCACTGTTGCGCGATGAAGTCTCGCTCCCTATCGCCGAAGCCGCTTCGAGCAGCACGACCTCTAGCCCGGATAGTGCTAGTTTACGGGCGATTGCGAGCCCAACCACCCCGGCGCCAACGACAACAGCATCGACCTTTTCAGCCATAAGAAAGCCTCTACGTATTTCGATTAAAAAATGTTAGATGGGTACTCTTTCTAGCGAACTAATATACCGGAGCACTCTATATAGAGATGCAACTAAAAACGCCTGTACTGGTTTTCAGAAAGTGGCGAGTGTAAGCCGAATATTTGTCGACCGATGTTAAAACAGACTAAGCGCCTTTGATGGCGATGGCTGTTGACTCTCTTACCAGTAAAACGGGTTGGCAAACTATGTTCTGTATTGGCGCCCCCGGATTTTTTAACCGCTCGAGGATAGTCTGTGCCGCCTTTACTCCCATCTCCATTCTCGGTATACCGACGGTGGTTAGGGGCTTTTTAAACTGATCCAGGTAAGGCATATTGTTGTAGCCGATCACGGAGACGTCTTGCGGGCAACGCAAACCAGCCTTTTCCAACACATTGATACAGCCCAAAGCTATAAGGTCATTGGCTGCGACTACTGCCGTAAATGGCTTGTCGCGAGTTAACAGTGCTTGCGCCGCGATTCTTCCGCCATCCTCGGTAAAGGCGTCGGCATATACAATCAACTCTTCGTTCAGCCCGACACCGCTGGTTTCCATCTCTTTTCTGAAAGCTTGATAGCGCTGATAACCGTCAGAAATCGTCTGGGGGCCGGAAATATAGGCTATGTTGCTGTGACCAAGAGATATAAGGTGGCTGATGGCCTGTTTTATACCCGCCTCATTGTCAATAACGATCTGATCCACCTTGTGGACATTCAGTGCACGGCCAACCGTAACACTCGGCAGTTGCTGCTTGATGCAGTACTCTACTGATTCATCCTCTCTGAAGGCACTGGCAAGAATAAAACCATCGACCTGCCTAGACTTCATTTTCTTAATCTCATCGAGTGCCATATCGATATCGTTTTCACAATAAGCGATTATCGGCGTATAAGAGGCTTCTTTCAGGACGTTCAATATGCCTTTTAATATGGGGGGAAATACGGGATTCAGAAGATCAGGGATTATCACCCCGATTGTTTGCGAGGATCCGGTCTTTAGCGCATAGGCCATCACATTCTGGACGTAGCCAAGCTCTTCGGCCACTTTCTCTATTTGGGCAACCTTCTCAGGGGTTATCATTCCCTTGGTCTTAGGGTTGAGTGCACGGGACACGGTAGATGTATTGACGCCGAGCTGGTTCGCCACGTCCCGTAACGTCACCTTTCTATCTTTTATCACCGACATACCTCTCTTGTGCCACCTGCTCATAAAGCAGAATTCGTCAAATAAAAAAGAGGAATATTTAACTCCCCTTTGATAAACAACTTTTAATTAGAGCAAGTTAGCTTCATCAATGTCAATGGCGATGGCCGCAACCGGATGAACAGCCACAAGCCGTTGCGGCAGGACTTAGCTTGTTCACCAGGGTACTTCGCTTAAGCCCTTTTAGCTTGATTCCTATACCGCCTGTAATCAACCGCTTCACCTCTAGGCCAGTTTCTGGATCGGCCTTGAGTGGCTCATCGGACATCCGTTGAAACACCTCAAACCGGCGAGGAGGCGTATTTTCATCCGTGGGGATGGTTTCATATATGTAAGTTGGCATCAATTAAAACCCTCTAGGATCACGCTGCAAAGGAGCATGACCGATTATCAGAACATGAAACAACAATAATGCAATCGTTTGCATGATGTCAAGAAAAATATTAACCCTCCCTAGTCAGACCTTAACAACCAAACGATGGGGGCTGAGTCACCCTGGGATGACTCCGCCATAGCCTCTACTAAAGGATGACAGACTCCTGCCATCTCCTTAACCCGGGCTTTAGCAACTTTTTCCCTCAGGGCACAGTTTTCCTTTTCTAACCTGCGGAAGCGCTTAAGCGCACCAAAGTCCATACCGTCATAGCGGCTTTTATACTCAAAGAAGGCGTTTTCAGAAACACCATATTTCCGGCAGATGTCTCCGAGCTTTACCCCCATTATTCTTTGGGAAAGTATTTCGAATATTTTCTCATCTGAAAAGTGTGTATCTACCATCCTTCCCTCCCGTCTGATAAGGGACCAAGACGCGGCCATATTAGATATGGAGAAGCCCCGCCGAAGCGTAATTTGAACATGGTTTATCTTCGTTACTTTTAATGCCAGATGGTTTGCCAGGGCCACCTGGCGGCGAGTCACTTTTCTTGATTTCCTACGCCCACCCTTCGGGTGCACCGCGCTACTCAGAAGTTAAGGAAGGAGTTTTAACTCGCCCCTTTTTTCCTGGAGAACCCGATCTTTAACCATTAACCAAAAAGTGAACATAGATACTCGCAAAATAACCACAGGCAATCGCCGGTGTCCATTTTAAATGGCTAAAGAATGTGTAATGCCCGCGGGCTTGTCCCATCAGTGCAACACCCGCAGCGGAACCTATAGAAAGCAGACTGCCCCCTACACCCGCAGTTAACGTTACTAATAGCCATTGAGTTTCTGACATTTCCGGGTTCATGGTGAGCACGGCAAACATTACCGGAATATTATCGACAATGGCGGACATTATCCCGACCAGAACATTGGCAGTAGTTGCACCCAGCTCGCCGTAAATAAAGCCAGAAGACATGCTCAGGTAACCGATAAATCCTAGCCCACCAACTGCCATAATCACACCGTAGAAAAAGAACAAGGTATCCCACTCGGCCTTGGCAATATTATCGAAGATATCGTAGCTGTCAGTATCGTGACTGCCCGGTGGTACCTCCGTACTATCGACTTCAACATCGCCTCTTCTGCGCAAGTAAAAGCCATAGAATTTAAGGTAAGCAAGGCCTGTCATCATGCCAAACACTGGTGGCATGTGCAGGAAGTTGTGAAAACTGACGGCCGTTACAATGGTCAGTAAGAACAGTATGACAATAGTCATACCTCCGAACTTCAGGGAACTTGCTCCACCCTGATCTGCAACGGGATTTCCCTTAGGCAAAGCAAAATGCATGATCAAAGCAGGCACAACAAAATTCACAACGGAAGGGATAAACAGTTGAAAGAAAGCCCAGAAATCGAGTACGCCTTTTTGCCAAACCATCAATGTGGTGATATCACCAAATGGGCTAAAGGCGCCACCAGCATTGGCAGCAACCACAATATTGACGCAGGCCATGGCGATAAACCTGGGTTGATCTTTGCCCACCGTCATTACCACAGCACACATAATTAATGCCGTAGTGAGATTGTCGGCAACAGGCGAGATGAAAAACGCTAAAATGCCTGTAATCCAAAAAAGTGTACGGTAACTGAACCCCCTGGCCACTAACCAGTTACGCAACTCATCAAATACACCGCGCTCTATCATGGCGTTGATATACGTCATCGCCACCAACAAAAAGAAGAATAGTTCGCCATACTCGAGGAAATTGTGACGGATGTTCTCCTCTACAGCGTGAGTTAAACCATGAGAGTTATAAGCCAGTGCAATTAATATCCAAATAATGCCTGCTGCCAGTAATACTGGCTTGGATTTTCTCAGGTGTATTTGTTCTTCCAATATCACTAATAGATAAGCGACTGAGAAAATAGCAATTGCAGCATAACCAACCCAACTGGAAGTTAAATCGATTGTTGTTTGGGCTCCATCAGAAGCAAAGGCTAAAACCGGTGTAAACAAGCTGAGCAAGAGAATAGCAATGAATTTCATTAAAAATGTCTCGGCAGTGGGCATACATTTTTGAACAGTCGATTTCACTTTTACACGACCAGTTTTTTTTCGTAGAAAGGAATGTTTTATACAGATAAATGCAAGCAAACACAGATGCCTTAAATAACCATAGACCGGGTCAAAAGAGGGGCGTAACGAATATTTCTATCTGAAAAAATCGTTTCTACCATCCCCCCTTCCCCCTGATAAGAAATCAAAGTGTCGTCATTTCGAATTAGGGCCACGGTGCTAGTCTAATGGCGTCTTAGATATGGAGAGCTTTATCAAAGGCATCCAGAACTGATTCATGCATGCTTTCCGACATTGTGGGATGGGCGAATATTGTTTGCTCCAGCTCCTCTTCCGTGGTTTCCAGCTTTTTGGCAATGACATACCCCTGAATCATTTCTGTTACTTCTGCGCCCACCATATGAGCACCCAAAAGCTCTCCGGTTTCTGCGTCAAAAATGGTTTTAACCAAACCTTCGGTTTCACCCGCAGCAATCGCCTTGCCGTTTGCCATGAAAGGAAACCGTCCGATGCGAACGTTATAGCCAAGGTCTATCGCTTTCTTTTCGGTGAAACCCACGCTTGCAACTTGTGGGCTACTATAAGTACAGCCTGGGATTGAATTCTTGTCTAACGGCTGGACACTCGTATCACCGGAAATTTTCTCGACACAAATAACGCCTTCATGACTTGCCTTATGGGCTAGACAGGGAGCGCCAGCAACATCACCTATGGCGTACACGCCTGGCTCAGCTGTTTGCGACCACTCGTTAACCTTGATAAAACAGCCATCCAACTCAACTTTGGTGTTTTCCAGGCCGACGCTTTCCGTATTGCCCACCACGCCGACGGCAGAAATAACCCGATCCACCACGATTTCTTGTTTATCTTCGCCCTGCGCAACAACCGCTGTGACAGTGTTTTCGTGTTTGTGCAGCGCACTGACCATTGTATTGGTCAGGATTTTTATACCCTTAGCCCGGAAAGACTTTGCCGCGATGTCTGCTATCTCATTATCTTCAAACGGAAGGATCTGATGCATAGCTTCTACGACGGTCACTTCAACGCCAAGGGCGTTATAGAAGTTGGCGAACTCAATACCAATCGCACCCGCTCCGATCACCAGAATTGACTTGGGTAGTTCGTCAGGAGTCATTGCCTCCTTGTAGGACCAGACTAGCTTGCCATCGGGCTCGATACCGGGGAAACTACGCGCTCTGGCGCCGGTTGATATAATGATATGATCCGCGGATATATTTTTAACATCAATACCAGTATCGACTTCTATGCTCCCTGAGCTTAAAAGTTTTGCATGGCCATCATAAACATCAATCTTATTCTTTTTTAGCAGATGCCCAATCCCATTATTTAAAGATCCGGCAACACTTCTTGATCTGGCAACAATTTTGTTTAAATCGAATTCTAAGTCGGATACAGATATCCCATATTTGTCCGCGTTTTTTATCTTGGCGATAAGTTCACCCGACTTGAGCAATGCTTTCGTCGGTATGCATCCCCAATTCAAGCAGATGCCACCTAAATGCTCTCTCTCGACTAACGCCGTCTTCATTCCCAGCTGAGAGGCTCTGATAGCACTCACATAACCGCCGGGGCCACCGCCAATCACAACCAAATCATAGTTTTTCATAGTATCGCTTTTAGAATTGTCTGCTTAAAATTTAATTGCAGGGGTATTTACACTGCAATCATGACCCTTACTTAGGACCATAACAGTGATATGCCACTAACACGCTGACGGATAGCCGGACGGCTATCCTCCCTTGTTAATTCTGAAAAATGGTCAACACTAAAACGTGTTAACCGCCTCTCAGAATCATATGAGTTGGGTTCTCAATATAATGCTTGAAGGCTTTCAAAAATCTGGCCCCCACGGCACCATCAACAACCCGGTGATCAACTGATAACGTACAGTTAAGAACCGTCGCAATAGCTAACTCATCCCCCTTAACAACCGGTTTTTTCTCCGCTGCACCGACTGCTAATATGCACGACTGAGGCGGATTAATGATTGCATTGAAGCTGCTGATACCGTACATCCCCAAATTGGAAATTGAGAATCCACCGCCCTTATACTCATTGGGCTTAAGCCGACCTTCTCTTGCTCGCCCTGCCAACTCTTTAACTTGATTGGAGATAACCGCTAATCCCTTAGTATCGGCCTTACGTACGATTGGCGTGATAAGACCGTCGTCGGTAGACACCGCAACTGAAATATCTACATCGTCATACTGCAAGGCTGCATCGGGTGTCCAACTAGAATTAACCTCAGGAACATCACGCAACGCTAATGCTGATGCTTTAATAACGAAGTCATTAACCGTTAACTTAAAGCTATCGTCGCCCTGCGGCGTCTCTGAATTAAGCTGTTGGCGCAACCCCTGCAACGCATCTATTTCACATTCTACCGTCAGATAAAAATGCGGAATTTCGCTCTTAGATTGCACCAAACGCTCGGCAATGATTTTTCTCATTGAGCTGTGCTTGATGGTTTTATAAGCCCCTTCAACGACTGCTACTTTCTCAGGTTTTGGTGCAGTTTCAGTTTCTGAACGGTTTGAACTTTGCTTAGCGCTAGCGGCAATAAAATCTTGCACATCGGCCTTAAGAATTCGACCGTTTGGACCTCGTCCGCTGAGCAGTGTCAGGTCAACATCGCTATTGGACGCGATACGACGGGCCAAAGGACTCGAAAAAACGCGAGTTTCAACTGCTGATCCCACTGCTCGGCTAGTACCAGTTGCCAGCTCAATAACTGCTGAATGTTCAGTGACAGCATCAGGCACCACAGAACCCTCTGCCGAAGACGATACAGCAAATTGATCAAGCGCAGCGCTGGACTCTCCCTCTTTCAGCAGAAGCCCGACTGTCGCGTTAACGGGCACATCGGCCACGCCCGCATCGACAACAATTTTTCCTAAAACGCCACTCTCCTCGGCTTCTACTTCGATAACCGCTTTATCGGTTTCAACCTCAAAAATGACATCACCTTTTGTTACTGGATCGCCAACCGCTTTGGTCCATGAGCTGATAGTACCGGCGTCAAAGTCGGGAGTGATAGCAGGCAGTTTGATTTCGACTGGCACGAATGTATCTCCTATTACGATTTGTTTTTGTAATCTAGTCAGCTGAGGGTTAATAACCGATAAGCTGCGATTGATTATTTGTTTGGAAAAGCGGGGTGCCACAGCTGGTGCTCGTAATCAGCCTCATAGTGCTTCCCATCAGGAAAACTCACGAGTTCTAATTGCATTCCCCAGGGACTTTTAAAATAAACCCAGGTTTGCCCGCCACTTGGCCCGCTTGTCCGGACAACTGGTTCACCCATAATTTCAACCCCTTTCATCTTCAGGTAATCTAGGGCGACATCGAAATCATCCACATACAGGGCCAGATGATGGCCCCCTATGTCGCTATTTTTTGGCTGACCGGGATTTTGATCCCGTGCAGAATATTCAAACAACTCAAAATTTGAACCATTCTTGCAGCGCAGGAACTTCAGCTTTTTCATAACAGTCCGTTTGTCGACGCCGAGGGTTGTCTCCATCCACTCGCTGCCTTCAAAAGGACCTAATTCGTAAAAAGGTTCACAACCGATCACATCGACAAAAAACTCGACCGCCTGTTCCAGGTTTGGAACGGTAAAGCCAATATGATCAGTACCCCGCAATCCGGGAAGACCTGAACTGGACTTTGTCATAAGACCTCCAAAAAAGTTGCTGACGACACAGTTACGCTAACCGCAATTTATTGAAAGATGTGGGTTCTAACGAATCCCCCATATCCGACAAAGCTTGCTGGAATGCCTGGGTAATTTCCTCTTCCCCTACATAGGCAGAGCGTTCCAGTACTTTAGATACGTTTGGAGATGATTCACCGCCGTAGATCCGTTTTACTGGATGATCCAGGTAATCAAACAAACGCTTTTGCACCTCATCAACGAGCATTGCGCCGTAAGAATTCGTCAAACTGCCCTGTTCCAGAACAATAACGTGATTGGTCTTACGGACACTTTCGCCGATGGTTTCCCAATCCAGACCTGCGCGATCTAGTGAACGCAAGTCTATAACTTCAGCATCGATACCTAATTTTTCACACACAGACACCGCTTGACTGACCATATTAAGGTAAGTGAGTACAGTGAACTTCTTGCCGCTTTTGACTACCTTCGCCTTGCCTAATTCGACAAAATAGTCAAAATCTTCGACCGGTCCCGTTCCCTTTGTTGTGTACAGATCAACAGTCTCAATGACCAAAACCGGATCATCACATAACAGTGCAGAGTTCATTAACCCGACATAATCAAAAGGCGTTGAAGGTGCGACAATTCTCCAGCCCGGCCACATAGCAAACAGGCCGGCTGGATCCATCGAATGTTGCGTACCATAACCAGATCCAATCGCAATTTTCGTGCGCAGCACCAGCGGTACTTTGACGGTACCGCCAAACATATGACGGGCTTTGGCAATTTGATTGAACAGTTGATCGGCAGCGACCAATCCGAAATCCGGATACATCAGCTCAACAATGGGACGATATTTACCGACCATTGCAACACCGCCCGCCAGACCGACAAAACCGTGCTCGGCAATCGGCGCAGGAACGCATCGATCAGGCCAGCGCTGAGGAATTCCCTTAGTCGCGCCGTTTGTGCCACCATTGAGTTTGTGTATGTCTTCACCGATCACGAAATAGCGGTCATCGTCTTCAAACCGTCTAACCGCGGTTTTAGCAATGGATTCGATAAATTTAACCTGAGCCAACTTGCCATCGTATGTCTCTTCTTCTACATAGCTGATTGCGTTTAACTCAGAAAGATCACCTCGCAAGTCGTCATCACGGGTCGCTGGATCAGGCCATAAGGACGCGACAATCTGTCGCTTACCACTATCATTTGAGGTTAATTTAGCTGCGGCTGATGCGGCGGTTTTAGCAGAACTGTCCTTTATGAATTGAATATCGTCTTCGGTAACCCACTTCAGGCTCTGCATTTTCGACTCCATGCGAGCGATGGGGTCTCGGCTGCGCCTTTCGTCCTCTTCTTGTTTGTTCCGATAGCCAAAAGCACTGCCTTTTATGCCACCACCGTGATGGTAATAACGGTATACATCGACCTCCAGCACGGCGGGGCCTTTACCCTCTCGCAACAGGTTTTCGACGCGTTCCATGGCCACTCTAACGCTTATTGGATCCATGCCATCCACTCGGTATGACGGTATTCCAAAACCGGGGCCTCGCGCTGACATGCGGGTTTCACGAGCCTGCTCTTCTAACGTTGTAGAAACTGCGTAGCCATTATTTTCAATGAAGAAACACAGCGGCAAATCATAAAGAGCCGCGAGATTTAAAGACTCGAGTACATTACCTATATGACAGGAACCATCACCAAATGACGTCAGGACAATACCCTGCTCACCGTCTCTTTTTTTGGACCATGCTGCCCCCGCTGCAATGGGGACACCACCACCGACGATGGCGTTAGTGCCGATCACACCTGCCTCTTCCCAGCGCAGGTGCATCGATCCACCTCTGCCCCCAGAATATCCCGGCGTCAAACCCATGATTTCTGCCATGGTTCGATAAACCAGATCGTTTATATTCTCCGGGAAAGGCTCACGGGTAGGATCAAAGCTTTCGTCGTGTAAATAATTTAGCGATTTCGACAAAAATAGATGATGTCCACGATGCGAGCCGTTAACCAGGTCGTCACTTTTAAGAACCGACATGGCTGCCACCATCGCCCCTTCATGCCCGACACTGGTATGCAGCGGCCCATGAACAAGCCCCTGATTATCCAGGGTGACCATCTCTTCTTCAAAGGCACGAATTAAATGCATATGACTCAGCATTTTGACGCATTCATCCCTTCCTACCTCATTCCAATCTGCTGCGGTGGCGCTTATCTCCAACCACTCTGCATCCAATGAGATTTTCTTTTCCTTAGGCATACACGAACTCCACTCAAGATTAAGACAGGCCTCTAAAACACCGGGCATGCAAAATCCCGTTATCAGTACGCCTTTCGAAATAAAACAAAATAACAACTGACGGAGTCAGTTTACCTATTACACCCTTGCCTATTGACTACTACACAATAAGCAAGTTGTTACCCACGTCTGTGAAAAAAACACCGACAACCATGAACTTATGTTTACCATTCAACCGCAATATATTTTTTCTCGATGAACTCGTGCATGCCGTCTTGCGCGCCTTCCCGACCTATACCGCTCTGCTTAACACCGCCAAAAGGCGCTGCTGGATCAGAAATAAATCCGCGATTGACGCCCATAACACCGGCTTCGATACGAGACGCTACAGATAAAGCCCGACCCACGTTTTCTCCGATAACATATGCGGCCAAACCAAAATCAGTGTCATTGGCCATCTCAACGACCTCGTCAATATCGTCAAACGGAACAAGCGGCGCCACGGGGCCGAAGATCTCCTGATGAAGGATTTCCGCCTCTGCGGGGATCTGGGTGATCACCGTCGGTTGATAGAAATAGCCTTTACGATCCAGTCTCTTACCGCCAGTCAATACAGTTGCACCCAGCGATACGGCCTGATCTACCAAAGCCTCTACCTTGTTAATGGTGCTAGCATTGACGAGGGGACCGACATCACTTCCGGTCTCAAGCCCATCACAGACAGTCAACGCTGCCATCTCCGCAGCAAGCTTCTCAGAGAATTCACCGATAAGGGAGGAATGAACATAGAAGCGGTTCGCACCGATGCATGACTCCCCTGCGTTACGCATTTTTGCGACCATTGCACTGTCAACAGCAACTTTCATGTCCGCATCGTCCAGAACTATAAACGGCGCATTTCCACCCAATTCCATCGAGCAGTTGACAACTCGTTCACTCGCTTTAGCGAGCAGTAGACGGCCAACCTCGGTCGATCCGGTAAAGGAGACCTTCTTAACCCGGTCATCACTCAGACAGGTCTCAGATATCACAGAAGACCTCTTGGAAGGGATTACATTGACAACGCCTGCAGGAACACCCGCTTCTTCGAGCACAGCAGCCAGCAACAAAGCTGTCAGTGGGGTCTCAGAGGCAGGCTTGAGAATCGTGGTGCAGCCAGCAGCCAGGGCCGGCGCAATTTTCCGAGTACCCATGGCCGCTGGAAAATTCCAGGGGGTAATTAACAGACAGACGCCGACAGGCTGATGCTGCACCATAATATTATTTGCACCGGAAGGTGAGCGCGCCAGCACCCCTAAATCCCGTACTGCCTCTTCAGAATACCAGCGGAAAAACTCAGCAGCATAGGCAACTTCGCCCAAGCCCTCGGTGTAGGTTTTTCCTTCTTCAAGGGAGATCAGAGTTGCGAAATCATCTTTACGGGCCGTTATTAACTCAAAGGCTTTGCGCAATATTTCTGCACGATCTCTGGGGGAACGCTTACGCCATTCAACGCCTGCAGCATGGGCTGCATCGACAGCCTTGATCGCATCCTCTTTCGTGGCAGACGAAACCGATGCAATCAATTCCTCTGTCGCGGGATTAAAAACGCTAAACCGACTCTCGTCAGAGGAAAGAGTCCATTGTCCGTTTATGTAAAGTTCTGTTGGAAGACTCGCAATCAACTCTTTGTTCATTTTTCACCCCAGAAAATCATAAAATCTAAGTGTATTAATTATGTCTTTAAGCGCTTGAACTCTTTAATAAGACATCCCTGTCGTATAAAAAAGAGGTCGCACGCATTAACGCAGCTAAGTACTTAATAGGCGTTAGCTACAAACAACTCTTGCGCCGGGAACAATGTAATTACCTTGCACCCATCTTTGGTGACAACCACTTCCTCTTCTATCCGTGCTGCGCCACTTCCATCCATTGCAGGACAGTAGGTTTCCAGCGCAAAGACCATCCCCTCTTTGAGTTCGAAGGGGTTATCGAAGGATACGAGTCGGCTGATAATCGGACGCTCATGCAGCGCCATACCCAGACCATGACCAAACTGAAGACCAAAGGCTTCCATCTCACTGCCAAAGCCAAACTCCTCTGCCTTGGGCCAAACCGCAGCGAGCTTGTCAGTTGTGACACCGGGTTTAACCAGTGCAATGGCGTTGTCTATCCACTCGCGTGCCTGTTTGTAGGCGTCCACCTGCCCCTGCGTTTTGGATCCCACATTGAGGGTTCGGTAGTAACAGGTTCTGTAACCCATAAACGATTGAATGATGTCAAAAAATGCCTGATCACCCGGGCGATACATACGATCCGTAAAATTGTGCGGATGGGGGCTGCAGCGCTCACCGGACACCGCATTAATCGCCTCAACATCATCCGAGCCGTTGTCGTACAGGAACTTATTTACCAGCCCGACCATCTCATTCTCGCGAACGCCCGGCTTCAGAGCCTCAGAAAGATGGTGGTATGCACCGTCGACCATCGCCGCAGCCATATTGAGCAGAATAATCTCGTCCATGCTCTTGATTTCACGTGCATCCAGCATGACCTGCTGAGCATCGACAACCGTAATGCCCTCCTGCTGGAGCGCAAAAAACATAGGCGGCTCAATCACATCCACGCCTAGCGGCATGTCAGCGACACCTTCAAATCGCATAAGATCGGCTATCTGCTTAGCAGCGTTTCTAAACAGCCCCGCTTCCTGGCCGACAGAGCCTCGGAGACCGAGCATACCCGCATGGACCCGATCTGAATCCAGCCAGGGCATGTGCATACGGTGGTGTGATGCAGCAGAACCAAAATCCCACAAGTAGGGTTCAGAATTACCGGTAAACAGCGTATAGCGGCAGATTTTGTCGCGGGACCACTCGCCGATAACGCTACTGGTCAGATAACGAATATTGTTGTTATCAAAGCACAGAATGGCCCCTAGACTGGATTTTGCCAGCGCCTGGCGTGCCCTTGCTGTGCGGTATTTATGAAGACGACGAAAATTCACCCGCTCTTCAAAATCAACTGCAGTCCTACCGGGCGCGGGAATCGGCCGATCCCAATCCCAACCGGGATTGACATCATCAGGTGTGATAATTGTTGGTTCTGTTGACTTCAATATTGTCATCATTTCACCTTTAGGTATTTAGTATCTTAGCAATGCAATCGTTTGCATTTTATAGAATAAAAAGCCCCACTTACCAAGAATAGAGAGTGGGGAAAGACCGGATCTCACCGGTAAGTGCTCTCAAATTAAAATGCGTTAAAGTTGTATTGCTAATATTTCAACGCATTAAACTATTAACCGAGACCTCGGATAACTATTTATGCAATCGATTGCACCACAATAATCAAGGGCTGTCAACATGGCTAATAAAATATTCTATTCAAAGGGCATGATCATTAGGAGGAAGTAAAAGGAGATCATCATAAAAAGATATGAAGAGCAAAACAGCAAGAAGTTAGACTTGCCAACCTCATCTATGTCACCCACCTTTAACGAGTAAGAAAAATTTTGGAAATCTGGATCGCTATTAAACGCTATCCACTTTCTGCCTAGTTAGTCAGTGTAGTCTTTGATTTTCAGATACTTGCAAGCATCTCCATACCATTCAGGCAAGAAACACGCAGAATTCCCTGGCACAGGATAGACGTCATCAATCAAATATTGATGATTGACAACAGGATGAATTAATGATGCAATCGATTGCATAGGCAGTTGTAACAGTTCAACCCGGCTAATCAATACACACTTTTACAGTAAAGACTACATTAGTTCATATCACTTAAAAAAATAACGTTTAGAGGATTAACTTAATGGATACCACCAGACTTAAAGGCAAACATGTTCTAATCACCGGTGCTGCGCGGGGCATGGGAGCTGCTGTCGCTGAGCATTATGCAGCTCAAGGAGCCAAAGTTTGTGTCGCGGACGTCAACATCGAAGGCTGCAACGAGGTCGTTGAGCGCATTAGGCAAAATGGCGGTGAAGCTATTTCAATCAAGCTTGACGTTACCAAGCGGGCTGAAGTAAAAGCAGCTGTGGATGCGACAGTTGAAGCCTTTGGAAGCATCAACGTGATGCTAAACAATGCGGGCATTAACAAACCGCTTATGTTTTTGGATATTACTGAAGAAAACTGGCACCAGATTATGGATGTCAATGCTCTTGGTTGCCTCCTTGGCATGCAGGAAGCCGCCAAGCAAATGGTAAAGCAAGGCAAAGAGAACGGTCCCTACAAGATCCTCAACGTCGGCTCTATCTTGTCGCGGCAGGCATTTGACGATGTCGTCCCTTACAGTTGTAGTAAGCATGCGGTGCAGGCAATGATTAATGGTGGGGCAAAAGCCCTTGCAAAAGATAATATCACCGTGAACGGCTACGGCCCCGGTGTAGTTCGTACTGAGCTCTGGGAGCAGCTTGACAAAGACCTTGTTGCGATCGGAAAATTCGAAAAAGCTGGCGAGTCGATGGACAAACTAGCTGAAGACATGATTCTGCTAGGTCGATACTCATACCCTGCGGACATCGTTGGCACTGCCAGCTTCCTTGCGAGTTCGGAATCAGATTACATGACGGGCCAACTAATTATGATCGACGGCGGTATGGTTATGCAGTAACCCTGCTCTATCCGGCACCGTCTTTTCAGTTCACCCGCTTAGCAATAAGTCCCTCAGATTCGCGCCCCTTTAATGGGGGGCGATAAAGTATTGCAAGGTTAGGAAAGACAATCAGACGGAGCCTGACTGAAAGCAAAGCAGCCCGAAGTGCTCATTTAGAGTTCTCTTCGGGCTTCTCTGTACTACAGAGATAAAAAGCGAGATATGTGTTGTAAACAACAAGCTCGATGAGTTTACTCGCCTACACACCGGCCGAAGCCTATAGCAACACAGTGTCGCCGCAAGCGAGGTATGCGCCGCTTCTATTCAACACGACTGCCGTCTCTCCCCAAGTGTTAACGTAGCGGGACATAATCTATGCAACCTAGTCGCAATTTTGTTTCAAAAAGCTCTATATATCACTCAAACAGCGTTTTTTGTTTTTTGAAAGATAGACACTCCACAGCCGCTTACTGATGAATGATTGCGGTGGAATGCGTACGAATCCTGAACAACCAGCTAATGGAAAAATCAGCCGGTGCTGGATCAGGCACTGCTGGCACTTGACGGCACCGACAACAAATCCGTTCTCGGTGCCAATGCCATATTGGCAGTTTCTCTCGCGACTGCCCGTGCTGCGGCAAAAGATCGCAACATGCCACTACCAATGATGAATATCATTAACTGAGGTGAGCACGGTGACAACAACGTGGAAATTCAGGCGTTCATTATTCAGCCAGTCTCCGCCAGCACGGCTCGGGTAGGACTGCTTATGGGTACTGAAGTATTGCACTCCTTTAAAAAGTTCTACAGCTGTGGGCGATGAAGGCAGCTTTGCCCCAGGACTGCAAAGTAATGAAGAAGCGCTGTATTCATATAGAAACAGCGATGATCTGGTTATTGGTCCAGTACTGTGTCTCCTTGGGTTAGGCCTGAAGACCACGTCCCTTATCTGATGCACGATATAACACCATCCTAAGCCCCCCAAAGAGATATTAAAGGAAACAGCTGTGCATCATGATCAGGAGTACAATAAAGGAATTTACTTTGCTATTGCCGCCTATGGCATGTGGGGGCTGGTGCCGATCTATTTCAAAGCACTGGAGCACATTACCTCTTTGGAAGTGCTGGCCCACCGGGTAATCTGGTCTGTAGTTCTGCTCGCACTCGTACTGGCGATGGGTAACCGCTGGCGGAAACTGCTGCCACTGCTAAAACAACCCAGGCTTATCGGCGCACTGGCCCTGACTGCCGTAATTATCTCCGTTAACTGGCTGGTGTTTATCTGGGCCGTGTCCGAGGGACGGATTCTGGAAACCTCACTGGGTTATTTTATTAACCCACTGGTTAGCGTATTTCTTGGGATGCTGTTTCTGCAAGTACGCCTGAGAACCGGACAGTGGTTCGCTATATTGCTTGCCGCCATCGGGGTTGTCTATCAGTTATTCCTGCTGGGCAGTCTGCCTTGGGTAGCACTGGTACTAGCATTCTGTTTTGGCTTCTACGGTCTATTGCGAAAACAGATTCCCGTTGACGCTTTATCCGGACTTTTTATTGAAACACTACTCCTGTCACCCATCGTAGCGGTCTATCTTTTCTGGCTAAAGCAGCAAGGTCAATTACAGTTTATACACGAAGGAACAAGTTCAACTATGCTATTGCTGGCAGCGGTATCGTCACCAGCCTTCCACTGCTTTGTTTTACCGCAGCAGCAAGAAGACTCAGCCTGACACTGATCGGTTTACTGCAATATATCGGTCCCAGCATCAGCTTCTTCCTGGCAGTGTTCTATTACCACGAACCCATGAACAGTAGTCGCATGATTACCTTCCTGTTCATATGGGCGGCACTGGTGTTATTCACTGCAGAAGGGCTAATGGTACAGCAAAGGAAAAGAGTAAAAGTAAAAGGGATTGCTTAAATACATTTGAAGCTACGAAAATCACTGATGGGAAAGCACTGCTGAGCATTACTGTCTCTGAAATATGCCTACAGCCGTTACGCCTGTGCCAGTCGTTTTCTCCATCATGCTCCGCACAGCCCTATCAGGTCGCTACCATCAACGGCTTTATCTGTAGCTACCTAATCGGGAGCTGGCTCTATATATGAGCGCTGCCAACTTTATCTACAGCTATGATCAGGCTGACAAATTAATAGTTTGTAAAGACTGCGGTGAACAGAAAAACCTAGAAACCCAACTGGCTAGATGAATCACAATTAGTACATTTCCCAGCAATGACTCAGTAGCTAGAATCAACCTCAAACCCATCTTAAATTAAAATATTCTGATATTTGGTCATGAGAGGTTTCACCTTACACCAAGCTCGCACACACTTTACCTCCAGTCTTACAATGGGGGACTTGTTTACCTTCCATACCTACCACAAAAGCTTGACATGGCAGCAGCGCATATGATGCAATCGTTTGCATGAATCTAGGTAAAATATCACTAGCCGTTGTTATTAGAGGTAATCCTGACCTTTCTGTAGGGTCGCTACTCTATTTCCCACTGTACCAGTGACTTTTATTTCCTGATCTTCATATTTTAACAAACCTCGCATAGCAATCTAAATCCATCATGAATGGATAATGAGAATAAAAATATTTACGTTTTTATCTTAAATACAAGGAAGCTTTATGCTGATTAAAACTAATTCTTCAGAAAAACACAGCCTGTATTTTATACCAAAGAATTTGTTTAGATTGACACTAAGTACTCGCTTAAGCCTTGGGTTCGGCTTAGTCGGATTAGGGGTAATCGGAATTTTGATTGCCAGTTTACTCGGCCTGTCTAAAATCAGCTTTGGGCTTGACTCCATGATTGGGCAAGCGATGCCGTTGAAGGATACATTAGCCAAAACCAGGCTCACCCTAGAAACCATCAGCACAGGGGCTGCAGAGCATTACAACTCCCGTGATACAAACAGCATGCAGGCTGTAGAGGCCGATGTGGAAAAAGCCGTAGAGCTATTCGGTGAATACGCCAACCTACTTCTCAACGCCTACAAGCCAGCGGAAAATTCAGAGTCGCTTAAGTTAGCAGTAGAGCAGGCACAAAATCAGTTCGAGCTTATCGCATGGAACATGAATACACATCGGCGCTCTATTCAAGCGGAAACACGCATTTCGGAGATCCGAGCACAGCTAATAAAACTGCGTTCAGAAACTTCACCGATATTTAATCAGTATATCTATGAAATAACGGCACCCGAGGCTCGGACTCTGGCATTTCGCCTACAGGCCCTGTTTGATAATGCAGCCCTTATGGGTGTCAATGTATCACTGGCAGATAGTCTCGAAACTATCGAATCGGCACAGGCAGAGCTACGCAATAGTCTGGACACCCTAGCTTCTCTGACCTTTAAAATAATGGATCAGTCCGCTGCAGATACTGCATTCGCCAGCTACTATCAGTCGATTGAACCAACATTCGAAAGGCTTAAACAGTTGGTAACATCTAATAACGGACTAATTTCACAGCAAAAAAATATTTTTGTCGAAATTCGGAGTATTTTACCAACCAAGATCGCGTCAGTTCAGGATAGATTAGCGATATCCTCAGAGTCATTCTCGAAGCTATCCAATGAGGTTGATCGTAATGTAGCCACCATCAGTAAGGAGACCACTAGTCGTGTCGAGCTCTCTAAATCCATTCTGTGGGGCGCAACTCTGGGGATACTTTTGTTATGTGTAATCGTATCGGTATTGGTGGTGCTGAGTGTAAGGCAACCAATAGGTCGCTTGAGAGACTACATGAAGCAAGTAGGCTCTGGGGACTTTACAGTACCTGTTGGAAATTACCGCAACGATGAGATTGGCGAAGTATTCCAATCAACTGAACAGCTAGTAGGCGCGATTAAAGCGATGATTCGCCGTATTGCTGACCTCAACCTCGAAATAAACCTCATTTCTAATGATAGCGCCCAGGCAACCAATTCGGCCAAACTAACGCTTCATGGGCAAAGTGAAAACCTTAATTCCGTAGCTACAGCGACCACACAGATGTCCTACAGTATCAAAGAAGTTGCCGAGAATTCGCGGATGGCTGCTGATGAGATGCTCCAGAGCAAAGCTCAAGCACACGAAGTAGAATCTACAGTTGATAACACTGTGAGTTCCACAAACCAACTCAAAGTAACTATGAATCAGGCGGTAGAGGTAATCAAAAGCCTGGATAGCGAAGTGGCAGGGATTGAGGAAATTCTGGAAGTGATTCAGAACATTGCCGGACAGACCAACTTACTGGCGTTGAATGCAGCCATAGAAGCGGCACGAGCTGGTGAACAGGGGCGCGGGTTCGCGGTCGTAGCGGACGAAGTGCGAACGCTAGCTAGCCGGACACAACAAAGCACAGAAGAAATACGACAAAAAATAAACACAATAATGTCGGGATCACATGAAGCCGTAACATCGATATCTGAGAGCTTAGATAGTGTCAGAGGGGTTACTGAATGCGTTAGCTCTATCGAAAAAAGCTTTGCTGATCACATGACTCACATCGCCAAAGTAAATGACCTCAACACACAAATATCAACCGCGACGAAAGAGCAGCACGTCACCTCAGAAGAAATGAGCAGGTGGACCATTGATATCAACAACCGAGTTAGTGAAGTAGTCATCAATTTCGATACCACCGCGCAACAAGCATCGAGATTGAACGAAATCGCAAAGAACCTGGATGACGCCATCAGCCAGATCCGCTTATGATTCCCATGAGGACGATATTTGTACCTAAAATCTGGAAAAATTTGTTTAACCTGCTGTGGTCCAGTCTGTCAGTATCTGTAGCATATAGGGTGCAATAATCGAAGGTCATAAGAGCTGCATTAATTAGTTCTCTATCACTGCAAATAGAGCTATAAATGGATATCGTGCTCCCCCAGTTTACTGTCAGACTCTCGCAGGCGTCTCGCCAATTCCCGCGAGAGGTTAAGCAGCAACATTCCGAAGTCGGTAGGCAAAGCCTCGTGTAGCGCATGGAAAAGCCCACATGAGACCTGAACGATAGTGCTGTCTTCTACCGCAAAATTGCTACCAACACGTTCATGCAGACCAATCATGGCAATGCAACCGAATTCCTGGCCAAAAGTGTAGTCGCGGATATGGTTATACCCACTCTTGCGCTTCCGGGGTTTTAAAAACTTGATTCTACCTTTAAGAACGATGTAAAAACTGTCTCCGGGGTCCCCGTAGGCAAACACCTGCTCTCCCTTTTCCAGCTGAAGGACATTTCCTTTTTCAATCAGGTATCTGATTGCCTCGTCTGATAAGGCACCAAAAGAAGAGCCTTCCTTAAAATAGTCAATTCCAAGCTGCTCTATCAATTGATGTCCGTCCAGAGTTCGCATCTTGAATCTCCTAAGGAACCTGTGAGCAAGTCCTTTGCGTCTTAGCATTCCCTTTGGATACTAAACAGAGAAATAGCCGCTCATCGGTGCTCTTAACTAATTGTAGCAGTATCAGAACACGCAAAGCGCAAGCATCAGATTTATTGGTTTAGAAGCAAGTTATGATTGTACTGCAGGGTACGAAAGTTAAGTCTTTAGAGCACCTTGTTCGAGGATAGCAGATCAACAAGCAATAAAGCGTCTAAAAAAAGCTGGTCTATTCAAACTGAATCAGCCAACCTTCGATAGACATACTTGCAATCAACTTCAGAACCATACTTGCCATTACAAGTATGGGGGTGATCGGCGGGTACCGGCGACGGAATCCCCCGCAGTGGCGTAGCCACGAAGAGGGGTGAGAGCCACTGCCCTGAATGGAAATGATTGTGGAAAGGGTCAAGCAGGAACGCAAAAATTACTCCGTAATTTTGAGTAGAGCTTGAGGCTTGGAACAAGCATTGGAATGGCGGGCGCGTTTTACAAAACGCTATTGAGTGCAATAAGCAAATTGCCTTCAACTGGATTAGTTCAGATAAGAGTCAAGGTCTGTCGCCCCAGCCAATGACCGCTTTGAAGGAGTTGGCTAGCTGAGTGTGAGCCTTGAAAAACCCACCTAATGTCTTCTGTGTGGCGTTAGCGAATGAACCAAGTCTTGTTTAAAGTAACAACAGGCATGACTGCTTGATACCAAAAAGCAGACCTATTGAAATCAACCCATGCACCTAATGAATCAATTACCCTTCAATCCATTTGATGGATCAAAGAATGTTTGAACTCAACAAAACGCCCTATACTTGCACTTGCAAGTATGTGACCGTTCGGCGGTAGAGACGAAGGAGCGCAGATGGGTGAGAGGTCATGCCCTTTCGCTATCAACGTTCATAACTATTGTTGGGTTCCATGTGCGTAAAACCATGTTGTGCTTCAAACTTCACCGATGCTTTGAATGTGGTCGCAAACTGCTTTTAGATCAGAAAGATTACCATTGATGATTAGCTCAAGGGGTGAACGGCCTGCGAAGAAATCATTGTGATTGGGATAACTCATGAACCCATAGACGTTATCTGGATTCTCAAATAACGTACGTAACCTTGCATGTATATTCAGGATGTAGCTGATACGCAAATCCAAATCCTGCTCATCAGCTAAGATTTGGTCAATTTCGCAATCTGAACAGCTCCATTTTGTCAGGATTGCTTTCGCTACTTTAAGTCCGGCTCTTTGTGTCATGTTTAAAAGAATGCTGCTGTATCGAGCAGGCCCTCCTTGGTGTTAGAAATTTGATTGGGTTCTGGTGTAAACCTCCCCTAATTTGTTACACCCATCATTAGAGTTTTACGGCTGTCCTGATATTGAACAATGAAGTCCTGAAGCAGTCGAAGATGCAACAACGCCTCTACGAATAGTCTCTATTCCGCTTAAATCACTAACTGTATGATCACTGGCTGTCACTCAGCGACCATACAGTTAACCGATGCATGCCCTCCCCAATTAACCAAATAGAAAGCGGTTTATTTACCTTGTTTATAAGCCTAATAGCTCGATTCTCCTGCGAGCAATAGTGATTTCAAGCTCTCGCCCCAGTATGGAGAGCCAATCCA
The DNA here is from genome assembly GCA_036960915.1 of Amphritea sp. Classification (GTDB taxonomy): domain Bacteria; phylum Pseudomonadota; class Gammaproteobacteria; order Pseudomonadales; family Balneatricaceae; genus Amphritea. The sequence goes on along the minus strand of JBALVQ010000017.1, from coordinate 45,219 downwards.
CCGGGTCGTTTTCCTTAACCATCCACAGATGCTCCGCAACCCACCGTCGTAGAATATGGCGGTTGGTATCCGTCAACCCCCCGCCAACTATGAAGATTAAGTGTTTGCCTTCTGGGATCTGCAGAGCGAGCATCAATGCACCGACAAAGGCATCCAAGGTTTCGCGGTCAATCGAAGAAATATTTCCTTGCTGAACTTTAACATTCATCGTTAAACCCTCGTTGTTGAAGTAATCTATCTATTGCAGAACCATCTTTCCGAGTCAGGTTGGGGACAAATCGCGAATACACCGTGAAGAGCATCTGAGTTGTCGTATGCCCCATTTGCCGTGCGATCCATTCAGGGTTCTCACCGGCAGCCAACCACAGTGTCGCTGCTGTATGGCGCGTCTGATAAGGCCTTCGTTTCTTGAGATTCAGATGCCTCAGAATCGGATACCAAACGCGCTGAGTAACATTGCGATGTTCTAGCGATCCGCCCTGCCCATTACAGAACACAAACGGTGACTTCCCGTAGGTTTTGTTTCTTTGGCTCATCAGTGCGTCAAAAACAGGCATGGACATCTCAACTTCTCGCCGAGATTCCGGCGTTTTGGTTGTATCGATCTGACCCTGCACGATGGTTTCCCTGACTAAGACCTGGCGATTTTCGAAATCAACATATTTCCATTGCAGACCGTCAACCTCGCCGGTCCGCAGCCCAGTAAAGAAACGAACTATGTAGTAATTACGAAAACCGGCTCTCACCTTAGCAAGAATCTGCTGCACTTCCGCGAGAGAAAATGGGTCAACATCTTGCCGGGAAACCTTGAGCGGCTTTATTCCAACAAGGGGCGCGTTAAAGTCAAAACGGTCGGCGGCATCGTCAAGAATCATACGCAACGGCGTCAATATATGGTTTATCCGGTCATTTGATAGCTTTCGACCTCGAGTTTCATGAGTAACTTTGGCGAGAGATGCACGAAACTTGAGGACATCTGCTTTTAAGATGCTGCCGACTTCCTGATCTCCAAAATGCGGTATCAGCTTGCTGTCCATGGTACCGCGAATAATTCGTTGGTAAGACCGTTTCCAACGAATCTGATTTTCATCCAGCCATTCTTCAGCAAAATTTTTAAAAAGAGGCGTTTTTGATTGAACCGGAACGGTACTCTCTATAATGTTTGAAACGTCCTGACTGAACCTCTTCGCGAGTTTACTGCTGGGAAAGTAGCTGCTGTAGTTGAATACTCCCAGCGTGATCTCAGCTTCGACCTTATCCAACACTTTTTGCATCCGTTTACGGTTCACTGAAGAATCCGCCAACTTCGTATACTCTCGGCACCTGATTCCCTGATAGCGAAAATCGAAAAACAGATTCCCATTTTTTCTTACGCTGATGCTACCCATGACAACATCCTCCTGAAGCCATAGGGATTGTATCTTCCGCCAAAACAGCAGTTCGCGTCAGCATCTCTTCCTCTACAGCCTCCCATACATACAGTACTTTCCGTCCACCGAAGGGCCGTACATAGTGCTTACCCTCGATAAAGACGCTGTCTCTCAACGCATCGTTAATGTATTTGGGGTGATACTTAATTTTCGCCCCTAACTCTTTGGCAGTCATGTAAGTCAAACTCATCATTAACACCCTCAAGCAACATATGTGATCGTTGAGAACATTATAGAGCAGCAAATGTTCCTGTCAAGAACATTTGATGAACTCCTAGTGTTTTTTTAGATCTTTTGCGATAATGCCCTTTGGGAGAGAGGAGTACTTGATGATCAGATTTAGACTCAAAGAACGTATTGCAGATAAGTCTTTTAAAGAAGGACGCCGAATAAACTTACAAGAGATAGCGGATGCGACAGGCATTCACCGAACCACACTATCGAAACTACAGAGCCCGACCGGACATAACACAACCACAGAGAATCTGGACCGCTTATGTAAGTACTTTGAATGCGACGTAGGGGAACTGGCACATTACGTGCCTGACGAGTAAACCTCAGGAAACAACAGACAAAAGTCCTGCCCTCTTCCTTTCTAATTCCAGAAATAAAGCGGGATTGGAGGTAGATGGGTAGAGGTCAGATCAACGATAAATAATGAAACTGTACATAGAGAAGGTCTACCACTGGTCTCAACTTGGTCTACAGCCCAGAAACAAAAAACCCGAGATCAAAATCTCGGGTTCTAAGTTACTGATTTCTCAGCGTATGTTTGGTAGGACTAGGCAGATTCGAACTGCCGACCTCTACCATGTCAAGGTAGCGCTCTAACCAACTGAGCTATAGTCCTAAAGAGTGGGTCGTATTATAGGGTTTTCGTTTTCAGGTGCAAGCCATATTTTGTAATTTAATCATCATCTTATTCAGAAGCCTGCTGAGCTTTCAGATTTACGCATGAGTTTTTATTCACTATGACATCAAATTGAATAAATGATGATCAATTGTCTTCCTCGACAGGTCCACAGAGGTATTTACACACCAGCCCTTCCAGTTTCCCCTGCTGTTCAAGTGCAGCAATACTGGCATTCATTGGCTCTAGTAGCATCTGCTTATCGATATGTAAACGGAAAGCCACGGGGTTACTGACATACGGCAGTGAGATCTGATAGTTCAGCCCCTCTTCTTTCTGGTAATGCAACGCGACCGTTTCTTTCATCAGGCCGATGTTATTCCAGCCGCGGTGGACGCGCTGGGCGATCTGCCATTGATTGGAAAAGTCTTCACGGATCAGGTTTCCCGGTACCGACGTACCGCGTACTGTAGCAACCCGCTGTCCAGCCAGGTCCTGGAGTATAAACACCGGGAAGGACAGTTCCGGACGGTAGATAATCACCTCATTAACGATGCCAAAGGGACGACTGAATAACGACACCCGTTGCAGCTCTGTCCGGGCCTCAACCTTGGCTGAAACGCCCATTTCGATATCAATCTTGCCGACCTCGAAATGGCGGCGTAAGCGCGCCTGCGACAACGGTACAAATTCCAGTTCAACATTCAGGTCCGCCGCTACTAAGCGCAAAGTATCGGGAAAGATCCCCTGGTACTGCCCGGCATCATCGCGCCAAAAAAAAGGAATTTGCCCCGGCAATGGCATCCCCACACGCAATGTTTCTGCCCAGCTTACACCACTGAAAATCAACAACCCGAAACACACAGCAACTGTTCGCCCCTTCGCGCGACGGGGTAGCAACCGGGACAATAGAAACCTTGCATGGATGAAAATGGCACATAAGGACATATTTTTGAAAAACTCTATGTTAATCTTACTTCAACAACTTTTAACCAATATTACTCTTTTCATGCCAGCATTGCCTACATGCCTGTAACAACTGCTTCTGCCAAGCTACTGGAGCCCGTATTACAACTGGCCCAGCATTACCGTCTGGACCCGATACAGATACTCGACAGCGCATCTCTGTCCGAAGCGGACTTTACCAAACCTGGCGCGCGTTTTCCTGCCTCGCGCTATAAGCACGTTTTACAGACCCTGGCCGAGGCAACCGGCAATCCGCGCATCGCCCTGAGCCTGGGTGAAGCGACTCAGCCGCGAATGCTGGGCTCGACCGGGTTTCTGATGTCCACTGCGGCAACGCTGGGCAAAGCCTATCAGACCCTGATCGATTATCTGCCGCTGCTGTTTGAAGGGGCCGTCATTCAGATGGAGCAGACCGCAGAGGGCACCCTGCTCACTCTGGAGCTGAATGAACCCGACCTGCAACCAATTGAATATCTGCTCGCCTGCCTGATCAACTGGCCGCGCTGGCTGACAGGGCACCAGATACCGGTGCGTTTTGTACAACTGGCGTTTCCCGAGCCGGACAGCCTGCAACCCTATCAACGCTTCTTTGCCGCCGAAGTCCAGTTCGATGCCCCCCGGACCCAGTTACTGCTGGCCAGTGATTACCTGGCACTGGCCTGCCTGGATGCCAACCCGGAGATGCATCAACTACACCGGGAATTTGCTGATTCCCTGCTGAGTAAATCTGCTCAGCAGAGCGCCCTTACCGCACAGACCCGCAACCTGATCAGACGTCAGTTGGCCGAAGGCGGTGGTTCTGTCAGGCGTGAACAGGTTGCAGCCTCTGTAGGACTCAGCCTGCGTACATTGCAGCGCAAACTGGGCGTACTCGGCACCAGCTTTCAGGATATCTATGATCAGACGCGACGTGAAGTCTGCCTGCAATTGATTCAACGCGGGCAGCTAAGCTTTGGCGAAATCGCCTTCCAGCTGGGTTTTTCTAACCAGTCCGCTTTTCAGAAAGCATTTAAGCGCTGGATGGACATCGCCCCCAGCCAATACCGCCAGCAAATAAAGCCGGAAGCCTTTATCGAAACTGCGGTACTTCCCGGCCATCAGCAACACAATAGCGACTGGCTGGAAGAAGACGACAGCAGGCGGCGTATTCTAAAGATTGAGCAACGTATCGCCAGACTTAGTAGCTTCAGCCTGGAGTTACTGGAATGGGCTGCCCTGCTGGGCGAACAGTTTGGTCTGATTCAACTGGGACAGGTTACCGATAACCCGGTTGCGCGCCTGGCAATCCATCTCTGGCCGGCGGAGCAGTCCGGCCTTATCGACACCGATAGCAGCACAACGGATGATCAGGCGAGCTATACCTTCAGCCATGCGGATATCCGTAACGTGCTCTTTCAAAGACTCAGCGAAGCGGAAAAAATCCGCCGCCATTACAAGTGCGGTATGGCGATGCTCGACGCCCTGCCCAAGCCATTTACTCTGGATCAGGTTGCAGCAGTTCTGTTGCATCTTAACCGCGCTCAGCAGCAAGCCGATTCGAAACAGAAAAAACAGCTGCAGCAACTCAACATCAGTGCTGCTGAGCTAGCCCGGGAACAACAGGACTATAGCAGCGCTAACCGCTACCTATCCAATGCCAGCCGGCTTTTGAGGGCAGATCAGTTAACCGAGAAAACTCAGTTACTGCTACAGCGGGCCAAACTACAGTTACTGGCCGGTCAGGTTGAACGCGCCCATATCTGCTTACAACAACTGCCCGCCGATCAAATCGATAACAAGGATGCTATCCGTGCAGCGCTGCTTACTGCCGAAATTTGTCAGCATCGTGGCCAGCATTCCCTGGCATTAACCCATCTACTGGATAACCTGGCGACACTGGACCAGCCGCTGCCAGAGCAGGATAGCCAGCAGCTTTCACTGTTACTGGCTCAACTGGATGATATCAGTGAACTGTTCAATGCACAGCTGATGACACAAATACAGCAGCCCATCGATCCTGAGGATCTGCTGCGCTTGAGACTGCTGGAACAGATCAGCCTCATCGCACGCCAGCAGGCAAAACCCTTGCTAGCCGCCTGTGCCATCGGACGGATGACAGAACTAAGCCTGCACCAGGGTCGCAGCCCCCTGACGGCCTTCGCCTTTGTGAGTTATGCCTGGGTGGCAAGCTGGTTCTGTGCAGACTACGCTCTGGCCCAGACCTTCTCGGTGCAGGGCATGCAACTGGCTAATCAATTCGGCGGATTGATTCCGGGAGGCACCGACCTCTCCCGCAATGAAAGCGATCAGCAGATCGATATTGCCACTAGTGCCGCGTTATTACAGAGCAGCCAGGTGCAACACTGGTTTGCCCCCGTACACAGTGCTAAAGAGCAGCTTCGTCAGGTGGATACTCTGTCTGAGCGCCACGGCCAATGGCTTATTCAGAGTGAGTGCCGCCTGTTACAGCATCAGTTATCGCTACTCTCGACAACATCATTGAGCGAACAACTGGAGATGTGCCAGCAGCATTATCAGCGAATGATTGAACAGCAACAGCACCACCAGGCCGCACGGTTGCGTGACTCATCGTTATTGTTAATCGAACAGCTGCGTGGAGAATCACCACTGCCCACTAGCGTACAATATCAGCATGGTTGGCAGGCGGTCAGTACCATCATTGGAGCCCTGCTACTCAATCAGCAACATCTCTGGCCTGAATTGTATCGCTGGGAAGCACAACTGGAAAATGAACTGGCCGGATACTTCGGCGTAAGCGAAGCCCTGTTTTGCACGGCGATGATGCGACTGATACAGGCGCAACAGCAACACTCCCTGGTACGCCGCCGCCGGATGGAGGTCGAACAGATAGAATCCCGCTTCGAACTCTGGGCCCGGCACTGCCCGGAAAACTTTAACTGTCAGCTACGGCTTCTGCAGGCCGAAAAAGCACGTTTGCTCAGTCAAAATCCCAGCGCGCAGTTTGAATGTGCTATCGCCACCGCCGAGCAGCAAGGCTTCAGTTACCACCGGGCACTCTGTTATGAACGTTACGGCGATTATCTACAATCACAGGGCCAACACAGCCTGGCACAATTCTGTCTGCACAAGAGTAGCTCTCTTTATCTGCAATGGGGTGCCAGCGAGAAGGTAAAACAGCTAGCGCATGAGCAGACTTTACTGGCAAAATAACGCCTCTAATAATAACGCAGATTTGTAACAATTTATGACACCCTGGAAAGTACTGGTCGTTGACGACGAAGAAGGCATTCACGGTATCACCCGGATGATATTTCGTGGTTATGAATTTGAACAACGCCCTATCGAGCTGATAAGTGCCATGAGTGGTGCCCAGGCCCGTGAGTTACTGTTAGAACACCCGGATATAGCACTGGCGCTGCTCGATGTCGTCATGGAAACCGATAACGAAGGCTTACAGCTGGTTGAATACATCCGCAATGAGCTCAATAACCGCGATATACGGGTTATCCTGCGTACCGGCCATCCCGGCTACGCTCCCGAGTCTCAGGTAATCGTGAATTACGATATCAATGATTATCTGAGTAAGGCTGAGCTCTCAGCTTCGCGTCTGTTAACCTCTGTGGTTGTCGCACTGCGCTCTTTTCGCGATATTAAAAGCGCCCGCTTACAGTCGGAAAACGCCTGTCAGTCCTCACAGTCCAACAACCAGCTGTTACAGAGCGCCGCCGACCAACTAAACCTGCAGATGGCGCCCATCCTGAAACAAAGCCAGCGGCTGCAGCAATTCGACCTGAATCCGGTGGCGAAAGATCTCACCGCCAATCTGCATGCCCAGCACCAACGCTTGCACAACAGTATCGGCATTCTGGATACGGCAGACCAACCTGTTAACCTACAGTTGATCGAACCCGCCAAATTTCTGGATGAGGTGCTGCACACTTTCCTTCACCAAAGTCGGCGCGAGGGCTGGTTACTGGATTACAGCCTCGATTCTGCGCTACCCGTGCAGATCAAGACCGACCCGTTACGCTTAAAGCAGTTACTCATCAGCGCCATCGAACTGGCTATCCTGCAAGCCGATGGCCATGATCTGAAGCTCAGCGTGCAACCGGCAACGCAACCCGGCCAACTGCAGTTCCGCGTTGCCCAGATTGATGGTCAGCCGATATTCCCGGCCTCCCCCTGGTCGCAGTTACTGCAACAGCATGTACAACAACTCTGTCATCAGATGCAGGGAAAATTAGCAGAAGTGGATGAGAGTGGCGCTATCAATTGTCTTATTCAGCTTTGATAGCACACTGAAGTGGATAAATGCTCAGCCACGTAAGTGACCTACCAGCAACAAGCTGCTTATAATGAAGATAGAGAAATTGGCATAAAGGCATACACTGCTAGTATAAGTAGCCAGGGTAATTCATTAAAGTATTTGAAACACACAGAAAATATAACGCTAACCCGCTGCCACAGTTGTCTGAATAAAAGACTGTCTGAGTAAAAAAACTGTCTGAATAACCAGGCAACCTAGCACAACAAAAGGACCGTACAATTGAGACAAACAGTAGTACGCACCCTGTATCTGATTGCAGGAATGTTTTGCATCGTCCTTGGTCTTATTGGCGTGATTCTACCGATCTTGCCGACAACACCTTTTCTCCTGGTGGCCGCGTTCTGCTTCTCACGCAGCTCGGAAAAATTGCATCAGTACCTACTCAATCACCGCCTGTTTGGGACAATAATTAGTAACTGGGAAAACTATGGCGTTATTCCACTGAAAGCGAAGATATTGGCGTCCATCATGATGCCCTTGATGGTGAGTTATCCGCTGTTTTTTAAAAGCTTTCATTTAGGTTTGAAAGCGATAGTGGTGGTCACAGTTTGCCTCGCTGCACTCTACATCTGGTCCCGCCCCTCTGAGCCGACTTCGAATAACCCGCTCCATTAATTGGCGGAGGGCTGAGTCTTCTCTCGAAGACCCAGCCCTCCTGGTGCCAGAATTGATGCAAACAGGCCTGCACTCAAGCGCCTGTCAGATCAGGATATCAACATCCAATAAATCCAGTTAGCAAGTCTAGTTGCCAGACAACATGTACACCGTTGCTTCCTGGCGCTGTGTATCGATCCACTGTTCTGCATCATTACGCGAGCGCCCAAAGAAAACGACCCGAGGTGTCGGCTTAAGCGTGCCGTTGCTGCCCATCTCATGGCGGTAGACCCACCAGCTATTAGCCGCAATTTCACGGATTTTAAGCACAAACTGAATAGGCGTAATCGGACGATATAAATTCAAAGCGGTCATGGCTATGCACCTACCTTCTTGATTCTAAAAAGTTAACTCTAAAGAGTTGAATCTAAAGAATTAATTCCAATAGCTCGAACCAATTAGTTAAATCCAGGCTACGTTACTGTTTTGAAATTTGTAATCTGCAGCAGCGCTCAACTGAACGCCGCCGCGGTTCAAGCGGGTTTTACTGGGCCTGTGCCAGCTCCAGCAATTCACGGATGGCGACTGTAAAGATCGCAAAGTCCTGCTGGGCACTGCCACGAATTTCACTCAGCAAACGCTGCCAGCGGTCCAATAGCTGGCTGTTATTTGCCAGCCACTGGTCCACTAGCGCATCACCGGTATTTTCACCGTTGACTGAGCCTTCACCCCTAGCAGAATCTTTACTGTTGTCAGATTCATCCAGACCAGCTGCAGTCAATACACTGACGGTAATCGCCTGTTGATGGTTTGTGAGGTCTTCACGGAAGCCATCTCGGGCCATTGATTCCCAGTGGTTACTCGCAGACAGCTCTTTCACCTGATGATCAAACCAGTGCAACTCGAGACGATCCCCCAGCCCAAAGTGAATCTGGGCTACTTGCTGCAGTGACTCACCGGTCTGCTCAGCCGCCTGGATAATACCCAGCAATGAGTACAGGCTGTCAGCCCCGGCAACTACCGCCGCCAACTCTGCAGGCACCCCGGCACTCACCAGCTCATCGTGCTTTTGCTGCCAACGATCCAGAGGCTCGCCCTTAAGCAGTTGCGCCAGCTGGCTGCTGATCTGCTGCACACCTGGACGGAACTGCTCCACAGCTGCCGTGACATCAATCGATGGTCGCTGATTTCGCAGGAACCAGTAGGTAGCACGACGAATCAGACGGATTACATCAGCCATCATCTGCTGCTGCAGCGCTGAATTCACCTGGTTATCCAGAGACTCAATCTCGCGCCACAACTGATCGATGCCAAACACGTCGCGGGCAATAACAAACGCCGCTGCAACATCCCCGAAACCAGCACCGCTGATCTGGCATAAACGCTCGGCAAAGGTAATCCCCATGCTGTTTATCATGCCATTGGCAATCTGGGTGGCGATGATTTCCGGGCGCAGGCGATGCGTTTCGATCTGCTCACTAAAATCGGCCACCAGGCGCTGCGGAAAGGCGGTGAGTACTTCACGGCTCAGATAGGCATCTTCAGTAATCCAGGATTCGCTCAGCGCTTCTTTCAGCTCCGCTTTAACGTAGGAGATTAGCACCGACAATTCCGGACGGGTCAATCCCAGATCAGCCTGTTTGCGTTCCTGCAGCACATTATCTGCAGGGATAAACTCAAGCTCACGGTCCAGCTTGCCTTCGACTTCCAGGCGGTTAATCAGCCGTGTGTATTCATCCATTGCTCGGCGCGCGTGGGTATGCGCGACACTGATCGCCTGTGCCTGCTTATAGTTGTTCTGCAACACCAGGACAGATACTTCATCGGTCATCTCACGCAGTAAAGCATTACGCTGCTTAACGGTCATATCGCCATTGGCAACCACTTCATTGAGCAGGATCTTGATGTTGACCTCGTGATCGGAGCAATCGACGCCACCGGCATTATCGATAAAGTCGGTGTTGGATTTACCGCCGTTGGCACAAAACTCCATCCGCCCCAGCTGGGTAAAGCCCAGGTTACCGCCCTCGCCCAGCACACGACAACGCAACTGGTTACCGTTGATACGCAGGCTGTCGTTAGCCTTGTCCCCCACCTCGGGATGGCTTTCATGGCTGGCTTTGACGTAGGTGCCGATGCCACCGTTCCAAATCAGGTCTACCGACGCTTTGAGTAATGCCGTCAGCAGATCGTTGGGCGACAAACGCTCTTCCTTAATATCGAAACGCGCCTGCATCTGCGGGCTGATATCCAGCCACTTGGCCGCCCGCGAGAAGATCCCGCCACCGGCGGAGATCAACTCGGCGTTGTAATCCTCCCAGCTTGAGCGCGGCAGCTCAAACAGACGCTTACGCTCGATGAAACTGCTGGCAGCATCTGGCGTTGGATCAATAAAGATATGCAGGTGGTTGAAAGCAGCACACAACTGGATATGTTCCGACAGCAGCATGCCGTTACCGAACACATCACCGGCCATGTCGCCGATAGCGATGACGCTGAACTCTTCAGACTGGGTATCCAACCCCAGCTCCCGGAAATGCAGTTTGACCGACTCCCAGGCGCCCCGCGCGGTGATCCCCATGCCTTTATGGTCATAGCCTTGCGAGCCACCGGAGGCAAACGCATCACCCAGCCAGAAACCGCGCTCCTCAGCGATGGCATTGGCGATATCGGAGAAGGTGGCGGTGCCTTTATCGGCAGCAACCACGAAATACGGATCGTCTTCATCGTGGCGCACCACATCGATCGGCGGCACCACTTCACCCCCGACCAGATTGTCGGTGATATCCAGCAGCGCACTGATAAAGATCTGGTAGCTGGCAATGCCTTCTGCCTGGAAGGCTTCACGCCCGCCGCTTGTCGGCAGCTTCTTGGCGACGAAGCCACCCTTGGCCCCCACCGGCACGATCACCGAGTTCTTAACCTGCTGTGCTTTTACCAGACCCAGCACTTCGGTACGGTAGTCTTCCAGTCGATCAGACCAGCGCAAACCGCCGCGGGCGACTTTACCGCCGCGCAGGTGGACACCTTCAACCCGCGCCGAATAGACAAACACTTCGAACATTGGACTGGGCAACGGAATGCCGGCAATCGCGCGCGGATTAAGTTTGAAGGAGAAATAATCTTTCAGCTCACCGGCGGCATCACGCTGAAAATAGCTGGTGCGCAATGTCGCCTTGATCAGCTCCAGGAAGCGGCGCAGGATCTGGTCTTCATTGAGGTTATCAACCTTGTCCAGGGCATCGATAATGCTGCTTTCGATGCGCTCTGCCAGCGCTGCGACTTTTTCGCTGCCCTGACGATTGGGCTCGAAACGCGCACGGAACAATGCCACCAGCAACTTGGTTACATGGATATGGCGTGCCAGCGTGCCCGCGATATAGGGCTGGGAGAAGCCGAAGCGAATCTGTTTACTGTAGCGCGCGAAGGCCCGTAGCATGGCCACTTCACGCCAGCTCAGTTTGGCGCCGATGACCAGGTGGTTGAACTCGTCGTTCTCGGCACAACCGCTCCAAATATTGGCAAAGGCGTTATGGAAAACGTCCTTTACCTCTTCCAGTACAACCGGCTCCGCGCCCTTATAAATCAGGGTAAAATCATGCATCCAGAACTGTTTTCCATCGCTGCGACGCACCGCATATGGGTGCTCACCCACCACCCGCATTCCCAGGTTTTCCAGTACCGGAATAACATCCGACAATACCAACGGCTCATCGGCGTTGAACAGCTTGAAGCGCAACAGGTTCTGGGTCTGCTCCAGCATTCGGTAAAAGCTCATGGTAACTGGATTGTCTTCACCCAACGCTTCTATTCGCTGAATATCATACACCGCGCTGACGGCGGTGAAGTGCTCACGATAAGCGCTGGTGAAAGCACTGCCGTAGTTATTCTGTAATCGATTGCCCTGCTCTTCGCCGCACACATCCGTCAGGGCTGCATGCAGCTCATCACTCCAGTCTCGCGAAATATTGACCACTTCAGCTTCAAGCTGAGGCAGATTAATAACCTCTGGATTAGCCGGATCGATGCGCAGCACAAATTGCACCCGCGCCAATATCGATTCACTGAACGTCGTGGTGAACTCGGCTTCACTGGCACCGCAGGCCTTAACCAGCAAATCCTGCACCTGGACGCGCAGCTCTGTCGAGAAGATATCGCGCGGTACATAGTAGAGGAAGGTAATGAACTGGTTACAGCGATCCTTGCGCACCAGCAGGCGGACCTTGCGGCGATCATGCAGGCTGAAAATACCCATCGCAATATCCAGCAACTCTTGCTCGCTCGACAGCAACAACTCATCACGGGGCAGATCATTCATGATCTGCAGCAGTTCTTTACCGTTATGGCTACGACGATTGAAGCCGGCACGCTTGAGTACCGCTTCGGCTTTAGTGCGTACCACCGGTATCACCGACATCGGTTCAGAATAGACTGGCGAGGTATACAGGCCGTGGAAACGGCATTTACCGATGACGCTGCCCTGTTCATCAAAGCGCTTGATAACCACCCGATCCATATAGGCCGGGCGATGCACCAGTGAGTAATGGGAATCTTTGGCAAACATCAGAGGGGATGGTTCCAGCAGGAAGTCACGTTCTGCTTCACGCAGATCATCCAGCAGGCTATAACTGCCCTGGCCTGCATTCTGGTGCAGTTTTAGCGTGCCCAACTCGCTGCCTTCAACACGCTGCACCCGATCACCTTCAATGCTGAGTTCATCGTAACCCAGGAAGGTAAAGCGGTTATTAAGCATCCAGCTGAGAAAGGCCTGCATCTCAGCATCGTTCTGATCACCCTGACGTTGCGACAGTTCATCCAGCAATGCCTGCGCCCGCGCCTGCATCGGCGCATAATCTGCGACGGCAATGCGCACATGCTCAAGCACTTGTTGCAGCGAAGTCAGAATCGCTTTCAACTCGGTTGCATCGCTGGTACGGTCCACTTCGAGATAGATTACCGATTCCGCTTGCGCTGCCTCATTATCCGTATCAACTAAATCAATCAACTTGTCATCATCACGCACCATGCGAAGCACCGCGTTATGAATCGTGTGGATGACCAGGCCCCGACGGTTCAGCTCCATGCGTACCGAATCAACCAGAAACGGCATGTCGCGCTGAACAATTTCAATTACCGTGTGCTGAGATCGCCAACCATGCTTCTCAAGATCCGGGTTATACACCCGCACCTTGGGCTGCGTTCCAGAAAAACTTTGCAGGAATTGCCAACAGGACAGCGTCGCGCCATACAAGTTATCCAGCGAACGCTCACTCAGCTCATCCGCCGTTGATGTCTGGTAATACTGCTGGGCGAAACCGGCAACAGCGCCAGCCATTTCTGCAGCAAGCTTTTCGTTAAGTAAGTCAGTCAGTGGAGCCAGTAATACACGGTTATCACATGGGCGATCAGACATGATTGTTTAATTTTTAAACCTGTTTTTGGATGTTGTGTTCAGCTTTCGAAGCTGGCCCACAGGCCATTCGAAAACCCGTAAAATTTTTGAATATTATTATTCTGTTAAAGCGTATAAAGCGCATGGCTCAATAGTTGAAACTTAAGGACCTGAAAACACCGCAAGTTGTGAATACGGTGATCATCAGGGCAGTTTTTTTAAAAAAACAACTTCAATAAAAAAGTTTCAATTCCGAAGTTTCAAAAAAACCGTTCAGTTTTTCAGTAGCATGACCGAACATTTAGAGCGTTCGGCGACGCGGGCTGATACCGACCCCAGTAAAAACTCACCAACGGTGGAGCGATGATGTGCAGACATCACCACCAGATCGATATCCTTGCGGGCGATGTAGTCCACGATAGAATCTGCTGGCGACCCTTCATATACACGCAACACCGGATGAATACCTTCAGGGACGGCAGTTTCTGCATACTGCTTGAATTTTCGCGCCACTTCCTTAACCGCTTTCTGATGATCTTTCTCACTGAAAAAAGACGCTACCAGCGCATTAGTGAAGCCCGGGACAATGGTAATCAGATGCAGCTCTGCATCATTCTCGCGTACTTCACGTAGCGCCAGGGTCAAAGCCTGATGACTGAATCCAGTCTCCCCCAGATCGACCGGCACTAGTACTTTCTTAAACATCACGCGTTCCTCGTGAATGGTTAGGAAACCCGGCTGACAACACAGCCGGGCAACCCTTTAGGAATTAAAAGATGTCTTAGCAGACAACAGGCTCGGCCTGAGCAGTCTGCTGCTTGCGGCGGCGCTGAATCATTACCAACAAAGCAAGCAATGCTAAAGTTGGAATGTAGATCAGCTGCTTGAGCGGCTGAGCCTGTGGTGCTTCAACACCAGTAATCACCTGGTCAAACGCCAGCCCCGCTTTCTCTGCAGGACTATCAAATCCAACATAGTCCACCACGGTCTTGCCGTTACTGTTAAGCAATTCAATACCTGTCGCAGCCAGACGTGCAGCACCATCACTGCCCTCGCCCAACGTTAGGTTTACAAGGAAAGAACGCTTGTTACCCACATCATCTTCGCCATCAATCCAGAAACGCAACTCGGTTCCGGATTCCAGGCTATTTGCCGCCTGAACCAGCTCTGTTGGCGCGATCTGCTGATGCGGCTCTACAATCCGGTCCATCCAGAATCCTGGACGGAACAATGAGAAGGCGATCAACAACATCAATGCAGACTCATACCAGCGATTGCGTGTAATGAAGAAGCCCTGGGTAGCAGCGGTGAATACCAGAATGGCCACCGTCGCGACAATGAAGACCTGAATACCTTCCAGCCAGCTGACATTAATCAACAGCAGGTCTGTATTGAAGATAAACAGGAATGGCAAGGCGGCAGTACGTAAGCTGTAATTAAAGGCTACAAAACCGGTACGAATCGGGTCGCCCCCTGACACTGCTGCTGCAGCAAACGATGCCAGCCCCACAGGCGGGGTAACATCGGCCATGATGCCGAAGTAAAACACAAACAGGTGAACGGCTATCAGCGGTACGATCAGCCCGGACTCCTGCCCCAGAGAAACCACCACCGGTGCCAATAACGATGAAACCACAATATAGTTAGCCGTGGTTGGCAGCCCCATACCCAGAATCAAACTGAGTACCGCAGTCAGCATTAGCATCAGCAGCAAGTTACCCATCGACAGGATTTCAACCAGATCGGCCAATACCGAACCGACTCCGGTCTGGGAAACCGCACCGACAATGATTCCCGCAGTCGCCGTTGCGATACCGATACCGATCATGTTTCGCGCACCGACAATCAGGCCATCAACCAGCTCATTGGCACCTTGACGCAATCTGGCAGCAATATCACCCTGATCGCGGAAATACGCCAGCAGCGGACGCTGTGTGACAAGAATAACGATCATCAGCACTGTCGCCCAGAAAGCCGACAGGCCCGGTGACAGACGCTCGATCATCAGGCACCAGACCAGTACAACCACTGGCAGCAGGAAATGCAGACCGGATTTAACGGTCGGGCCGACTTCCGGCAGCTGGATCATCGGCGAGTTAGGATCATCCAGCGCCAGATCAGGCACCCGTGCGGCAAAGCGCACCAGAAAGACATACACCACCGCCAGCAACACTGCGATAACAATGCTGGCATAATCGCCAAACACCGGTTTAATCCAGCCAATGCCGTAGTAAACACCCGCCGCAATCGCCGCAGTGACAAGGAAACCGCTGAGAATACCGATCAGGCGCAACTGCCAGGGCTTCACCGCAGAGCGGCGAGGCAATCCCTGCATATCCAGCTTCAGTGCTTCCAAGTGAACGATATACACCAGCGCGATGTATGAGATCAGTGCAGGCAGGAAGGCATGCGTAATAACATCAACGTAGGAGATACCCACATATTCCACCATCAGGAATGCTGCAGCACCCATGACTGGCGGCATGATCTGGCCGTTTACAGAGGATGCAACTTCAACGGCACCGGCTTTCTCCGAGGAAAAGCCAACGCGCTTCATCATTGGAATAGTGAAGGTACCCGTGGTCACCACATTGGCAATTGAAGAACCGGAAATCAGTCCGGTAAGACCTGAAGAGACGACTGCAGCTTTTGCCGGACCACCACGCATATGGCCCAGTAGCGAGAACGCGACCTGAATAAAATAATTACCCGCGCCAGCCTTATCCAGCAGTGCGCCAAAGAGTACGAACAGGAATACAAAATTTGAAGAAACACCAAGCGCAATACCAAAAACGCCTTCTGTCGTCAGCCATTGATGATTGACAAGCTCTTTTAGTGTAACGCCTTTGTGAGCAATGATATCCGGCATATAAGGACCGGCTAGCGAATACGTCAGGAAGACAATCGCAACGATCATCAACGGTGGTCCAAGGGTTCGGCGGGCCGCTTCCAGCAACAGCAAGAGACCAACAACAGAGACCACCAGGTCCTGCATATTCGGCAGACCCGGACGACTGACCAGCTGTTCGTAAAATATGAAGATATAGGACGCACAGAATGCGCCAAGCAAACTGAGCACAATATCATTCAGGGGTACATGATGCCGCGGTGAACGTGCCAGCGCAGGGTAAGCGGTGAATGCCAGGAAAACAGCAAAACCCAGGTGAATAGCGCGTACTTCTGTGTCGTTAAAAATGCCAAAACTGCCAATGATAGGCCAGTCATAAAATGGCAGAGGAGACGCTATCCATAACTGAAACAGCGACCAGCAGAGAGCTGTTCCAAGCAGGAGTTTACCCTGCCAACCTTCAGGTATGCGCGCGCCGGTATCGTTGGCAGCCACCATTTCCTGAAGTTCTTTATCGTCGATTTCGCTCTGACTGTTAGGCAAGCTCGTCATATTCAGCTCCTAAAAAGAGAATCAGAATAAAAAGAGAGAAGAGATGCCAGGGCATCTCTTCTCAGGCGATGGATAAATTACATCCAGCCTTTTTCTTTGTAGTAACGAACCGCACCGTCGTGCAGCGGTGCAGACAGACCGTTAGAGATCATCTGCTTTGGATCCAGGTTAGCGAACGCAGGGTGCAGTCGCTTGAAGCGATCGAAGTTATCGAACACGGCTTTAACAATCAGGTAAACAGTATCGGCATCAACATTCGCTGAAGTTACCATAGTCGCAGAGTTACCAAAGGTTGGTACATCGCTGTCAGAACCGTTATACATTCCACCTTTGATGACTGCCGGCGCATAGTAATCGTTCTCGGCAATCAGCTTTTCAATCACAGCGCCGGTCACCGGAATCACTTTGGCATCACAGGAAGTTGTGGCTTCCTTGATCGCACCGGATGGATGGCCTACGGAGTAGATCATCACGTCCAGCTTATTATCACACAGTGCCTGAGCCTGCTCGGAGGCTTTCAATTCAGCAGCCAGCTTGAAAGAATCACGGGTCCAGCCTTTCTCGGCCATGATAACTTCCATGGTACCGCGGGTACCGGAACCGGGGTTGTTCAGGTTAACGCGCTTGCCTTCCAGATCGTCGAAGCTTTCAACGCCAGAATCAGCACGCGCTACAACCGTAAATGGCTCGTTATGTACAGAGAACAGTGCACGCAGATCTTCAAACTTGCCCTGCTCTACGAAGGAATCGTGCTTGCTGCCATTGAGCGCATGAAACTGCCAGTCAGACTGGGTCATACCCATGTCCTGCTGTCCCTGGCGAATAGCATTGATGTTAGCGACAGAGCCACCCGTTGAAGGTGCAGTACACTTAATACCATGATCTTCAGTGCCACGGTTAACCAGCCGACAGATAGACTGACCAACAACGTAGTAAACACCGGTCTGACCACCGGTACCGATAGTCACGTAGCTTTGATCTGCATTGGCCGTCACAGCACCGAAGGAAGCCGCCAAACCAACAGCGGAGCAAAGGAGTGTTGTTGCAAGTTTATTCTTCAGAGACATGGTAATCCTTCTTATCGTTATTTTCCCGTTATCCGGGAGTTACATGACGTTGTCCCAGTCGTACTCAGGTACAAACTGAAAGTTGCTCAGGAGACGCAAATAACATACGGGAAATAACCGGCTTGAATGACCGCCTTTCATGCCAATAAAACCTCCTTACGTGCCAATTTTTTCTTTAACTGCGATTCTCAAAGTAATTTTCAATGCACTGGGGATGGCTAAAACAGTACTGAGAATCAACTCGTGCCACGTGAGAGAGGCTTAGACATAATGTTTTGTGAGAGATTGGAGTTTCTGGGAAATCTGACTAAGCAGTTGGTTTTTATGTACAGGATGTCGCGTGCACATGGACGCGCAAAAGCGACGATCCACCACAAAGCCTTGGTCCTCCATTAAACGAAGAGGCAAGGCTCAAGGAAGGTCGAGCCAAATGCAACGGCAAATTTTTCAGAAAGGCTTTCGTCTTACAGGGATGGGGTTATCATAGGCAACTCCTTGGCCTGTAAATAAACCCATACCATGAGCTTGTTACAACGCTTCAATCAGCTGCGTCACCAGAAACCTTTAGGACTGCGCCTGCTGGCGGCAATCCTGCTGTACAGTTCGGTCATAACCCTGATAGCCACAGGCACTCAACTGTGGCTCGATTACCGTTATGAGCTGTCCGCCATTGATGAGCGCCTGCAGCAGATAGAAGCCAGCTCCCTGAACAGCCTGGCCAATAGCCTGTGGGAGATCAGCCCGGCACAGATTCAGGTACAGCTGGATGGCTTATACCAGCTGCCCGATGTTCGCTATCTGGAAATCAACTCACAGTTTGATGACTTCTATGTCGCCGGCAGCAAGCCCGAATCAGGACCAATCGTCGAGCGCCACTACGTCCTGGAGTACTCGGATACCAGCCACAAATCAGTCCATGTTGGCGAATTGACCCTGATAATCAGCCTGGATGAAGTGTACCGACGCTTGGCTGATAAAGTACTGGTAATACTTGCCTCCCAGGGTATCAAGACGTTCCTGGTATCTATATTTATTCTCACCCTATTCAATCGGCTTATCACCCAGCACCTGGGCACGATGGCCGAGTATGCCCGACGCCTCAAACTGGATCAGCTGGACACACCGCTAACATTAAAACGCAACCGCAAGCATCAGGACGATGAACTCAGCCAGGTGGTAAATTCGATGAACAGCATGCGCGAGTCGATGCTGCATGACATGAGCAAGCGGGAAGATGCGGAGCGCTCATTGGCAAAGCTGAATGCCGAACTCGAACAGCGTGTAACAGACCGCACCCGGGAGCTTGAGGAGCGTAACGTAGAACTGCACGATACGCTGGGGAAATTACAAGCCACCCAGCAACAGTTGGTAGAATCAAAAAAACTGGCGGCACTGGGAGGACTGGTTGCGGGGGTCGCACACGAGATTAATACACCGATTGGTATTGGCTTTACAGCCGCATCCTTTCTCGCTGATCAGGCAAAACTCTACCAGCAGCAAAATAAGGACAACCCGCTGGCTAGCACTGCAGTCGAGAGCAGCCAGCTGATTTGCCAGAATCTGGAACGCGCCGCACAGCTAATCAATGCCTTCAAACAGGTATCCGTTGACCAATCCAGCGAGCAGCGCCGGCGTTTTGATTTGATACAGTATATGGATGAGATTCTGCTCTCGCTAAAACCGCGCCTCAAACAGTGTAAACCCGAGATTATCATCCTGGGTCCGGAACACCTGGTACTGGACAGCTACCCCGGCAGCTACTACCAGATATTTACCAACCTGATTCTCAACTCACTGCTGCACGGTTTTGAAAACCACAGCGGCGGCAAAATCACCATAGAGATTAAGCCCCAGGCAGAACGACTGCTAATCGAATACCGTGATAACGGTGTAGGCGTACCTGATGGCTGGCAATACAAACTGTTTGAGCCTTTCATGACCACCAAACGCAATCAGGGCTGTAGTGGCCTGGGAATGCATATTGCCTTCAATCTGGTTAGTCAGCTACTGCAAGGACACATCAGCTGCTTGCCAAGCGATCAGGGGGCACATTTTCGAATTGATCTGCCACTGATGCCGCAAGCCGAACAAACCTCTACTGAGGCAACTCCTGCAATGTGATTAAATCCCATCTGACCCGTCTGCCCGACAGCGTATAACCTCAGGGGCTGACCAGCTGCATCAATCCCGACTCACGATAATAACGTGCCGCACCGGGATGCAAGGGTGCAGCCAGCGGCGCAGACACCATCTGTTCCGGCTGCAACAGGCTGAATGCAGGATGCATTTGGCGGAAGCGTTCAAACTGTTCAAATAAAGATTTTACAATGGCGTAAGCGACCTCGTCCGGCAGATCTGCACGGGTAAACAAGGTTGCATTGACACCAGCGGTGACAACATCCGGTAATTCTGCCGAATAAAAACCACCCGCAATAGAGACTTGCAGGTAGTGGGGATTCTGCTGAATAAGTGCAGTGATGTCCCGCGCAGACAAACTGATTAGCTGGCTGCTACAGTCGCGAATTGCTTCCTTGATGGCGCCACTGGGATGGCCAACCACATACAAAGTGGCGTCAATGCGATCCTCACACAGCGCTGTCGCCTGCTCTGCCGGCTCCAGCATGACCACTTCAGCAAAGTCATCCAGCTGCCAGCCACGTGCAGCCATCAGCAAATCCAGGGTAAAACGCTGGCTACTGCCTGCTTTACCTATATTGATACGCTTATTCAACAGGTCATCAAATGTATGAATACCAGAATCGGACCTAACAAGAACCGATAAGGATTCGGGAAACAGGCTGGCCAATGTACGCAAAGAAGAATCAGAGAAACTCCCCTCCTTCTTCACAGCACGGTACAACTGACCCGCTTCGGCAATACCTAAATCAAAATCACCGCTGGCAACCTGTTCAAGATTGGTAATTGAGCCCAGGGTACTGTGCACCGCACAGCGAATGCCGTGGTTTTGACGCGTCAGATTAACTAATCGACACAGTGCGCCGCCCGTTGGATAGTACAAGCCGGTAATACCGCCTGTACCCAGTGACACAATGCGGTTTTCAGCACTGACTGACAGCACTGTCAGGCAGCCAAATAAAACAAAGCAGGTAAATTGCTGCAGCCAATATTTCATTATTTTTCTCATGGACCAGACAAATCAGCTATTGGCGCAGTCTAACAGAAGCCGGTTGGACTACCCAGCGTTGCGCTCCTGGCTCTAGCCATTTTTTTGTGCCCGCCGACTGGCCAATCCATTTAAATCAGCAATACTGAATATATGACAAATATCAACATTGCACCATGTTAGTGCAACTCTTTAGCAACAAACAAGCCAAACAGCCAATATAAATATCACTTTATTTGTACGTAAAAACAACAAAAAACACCACAAACTATACATATAAAAACAAGTAATCCTGTAAAGCTGATGATAGGCTGGATACATCCACTAAAACAACAAATCAGCAGTTGGAGAAAACCCATGTTAATTGGTATCCCTAAAGAGATAAAGAACCACGAATACCGTATCGGAATGACCCCGGCAGGCGTACGCGAACTCGTTGCTAATGGCCATGATGTAATGGTACAACGCGACGGTGGTACCTCGATTGGTCTGACAAACGAACAGTATGAAGCCGCAGGCGCCAAACTGATCGATACGCCAGAAGAGATCTTCGCCACTGCTGATATGATCATCAAAGTTAAAGAGCCTCAGCCAAATGAGTGCAAGATGTTGCGCTCTGGCCAGTTGCTCTTTACTTACCTGCACCTGGCTCCAGATCCAAAGCAGACTAAACTTCTGGTTGAGTCTGACTGTGTTGCCGTCGCATATGAGACCGTCACCGACGCTCAACGCGGCCTGCCTCTGCTGGCACCCATGAGTGAAGTTGCTGGTCGTATGGCTATTCAGGCTGGTGCGCACGCACTTGAAAAAGCACAGGGCGGCCTGGGCGTCCTTCTGGGCGGCGTACCTGGCGTATCTCCTGCCAAAGTAACAGTTATCGGTGGCGGCGTTGTAGGTATCAATGCGGCACGCATGGCAATAGGCCTGGGCGCCGATGTAACTATTCTGGACCGCTCTCTGCCACGTCTGAAAGAACTGGACGCACTGTACGGTCCACAGCTGAAGACTCTCTACTCAAGTGCCGATAGCGTTGAGCAGGAAGTGACTCAAGCTGATCTGGTAATCGGCGCAGTTCTGATTCCAGGCGCGGCCGCACCTAAGCTGGTCAGCCGTGAGATGCTCAAGAAGATGAAGAACGGCTCAGTACTGGTCGACGTAGCTATCGATCAGGGCGGCTGCTTTGAAACATCCCATGCCACGACTCATGAAGAACCAACCTATGAAGTCGAGGGTGTAGTTCATTACTGTGTGGCTAATATGCCAGGCGGTGTTGCCCGCACCTCAACATTTGCCTTAACCAATGCAACCCTGCCGTTTGCTTTGGCACTGGCAAATAAAGGTTACAAGCAAGCACTGAGTGACGACCCGCATCTGCTGAACGGCCTGAACGTTCACCGCGGTGCGATCACCTTTGAAGCCGTAGCTAAAGATTTGGGATTAGACTACGTATCTGCTGCTGATGCGATCAACGCGTAACAGCTATTAAGCTACTAACTTATCAATGTCCCCATAAAAAAAGCCCCGCAATTGCGGGGCTTTTCATATCGGGAACAAGAACAGCTAACAATCAGTACTGTCAGCCAGCTCCGGATGAGCCAGAACAGTCTTCATAAGCTGTTCTATTTCAAGCATAGGCAACACCTTCTCGCTAAAGTGCTCCGCATCCACTGGCCGCCCCAGATAGAATCCCTGTACGGCATCACAACCAGCACTCTGAAGGAAACTTAACTGTTCGCTATCCTCGACGCCTTCGGCGATGACTTTCAGCCCCAACCCTTTTGCCATGGCGATAGAAGCAACAATTAACTGCTGATCACCGGGATCTGTACCCAGATCCCGAACGAAGCTGCGGTCAATTTTCAGGGTATCGAAGGGGAACTGTTTCAGATAGCTAAGCGATGAATAACCGGTGCCAAAATCATCCATCGACAGACCGATACCCATTGCTTTAACCTGCTTCAATGTCTGGCCTGTAGATTCATCATGCTTAATCAACAGACCTTCAGTAAGCTCAAGGACCAGCTGTTCAGGTGGAAAGCCCGTGTCATCCAATACGCGTTGCAACATAGGCACCAGATGATCATCCTTGAACTGGCGAGGCGATACATTAATCCCCAGCTTGAAACCTGAGTCTGCATGCTTCAGCCAGCTCTTCGCCTGCATACAGGCCTGTGACATCACCCATTCGCCAATCGGCACAATAAGGCCGATCTGCTCTGCCACGGGAATAAACTGATCAGGCCTTATCGATCCCAAGGCTTCATTTTCCCAGCGCAACAATACCTCAACACCCAGCAGTCGCTGGCTTTTCAAGCAGTAGATCGGTTGATAGTGCAGCAACAGTTCCTGACGACTTAAAGCACCGCGCAGCTGATGCTCTATTTCCAGCCTGCTGGTGATGTCTGTATTCATCTCAGGACTATAAAAACAGTAGCTATTGCGCCCCTCGTCCTTTACCCGATACATCGCCATATCTGCCCGCTTCAGCAGCTCTTCAGCGACTATTCCATCACTGGGCGAAACCGCAATACCGATACTGCCGGAAATAAAGAAACTGCGCTTCTGCAGGCGAAACTCCATCGCAAGTACTGTCAGGATCTTGCGGGCAACAATTTCTGCATCATATAAATCTTCCTGATCTTCGAGTATCAGGATAAACTCATCACCCCCGTATCGGGCCAGGATATCATCCTCCCGGACAGCATCCCGCAATCGCTTGGACACCGCAATAAGCAGCTTATCTCCCACTTCATGCCCCAGGCTGTCATTTATCTTTTTGAAGTCATCCAGATCAATAAACATCAGTACGACCATTGTGCCTTTTACCTGAGAACGACTTATTGCTCGCTCCAGCCTGTCGCGCATTAACTTACGGTTAGGCAATCTGGTTAACGCATCAAACTGAGCCTGATAGTGCATGCGCTTTTCCTGCTGCTTGCGCTGGGTGATGTCACGCAGGCACATCATACTGACATTCTCACCGTCAATTACGCTAGTTTTGGTATTCACCTCTACGGGAAAACTCTGGCCATCACGCCTAATAGCTTCAGACTCAAAATTCTGCTCCTTTTCTGTCCCCATAGCTTGAATTGCATCTTCCTGCCGCGCAGGCGTCCAGAGACCAGAAAGCGGTGTAAGCAGTAGCTCCTCTCTGGAATAGCCAAACAGCTGTTCGGCCACCTCGTTAAAATCGATAATGTTGTTATCGCGGTGCATTATCACCGCCTCAGTAGCGATCTGAGAGAGCTGTAACAAGCGCGCTTCACTCTTTCTCAAGCGCGCTTCCACTTGATGGCGTTTATTGATGTTATCGCTACCATGTCGATAAAGCAGACTAACCATCACTACTACACCGCCACTGAGCAGAAACATGACCGTTAATAGTGTGGTATCAGCAAATGCTCCCACCGACAACTGCTGCACACTGTTCAGGTACACCAACTTCCAGCCTGGAAGCAACTTGACATCCTGACTATAAACCCAGTATTGATTGTTAAACTCATCTTCAATGCTACTTTCACCAAACCAGCGAAACGGCAACGGCTTGGGAACTTCTTCCCCATACTGTTTACTGTTGATTATCAGCTTCCGCTGAACTGCATCGATGGGTAACAAACTGTTAAAAACCCACTCAGGGGTATTTGCTGCGAAAACAACACCATCCGGCCCCATCAACGCCATCTGCCCGGGCAGCTTATCAAATCGCTGCTCCAGGCCACGCACACTGATCTTATTGACCACCACCCCAAGCAATTGGCCATCCGGCCCGCTCACTCTATGAGAAAAGTAAATGCCACGCTTTTTGGTACGATCTCCTTTGGCCAGATAGATCGCAGAAACGCCCGAAACAGCCTGTTTAAAATAGGGCCGGTACGCATAATTTCGCCCCAGAGCAGCACTTTTTTTAGGAAAATCGTTGGAAGCAATAAACACACCCTCTGTATCCAACAGATAACAGATGGATGCGCCGTTACGCTGACACACGTCATTGAGTAATGAGGTTATGGTACGGGTACCCCCCGCCAGGAAGCGCTGAATATCTGGCATGACAGCCTGTACTGCCAACTGTCGCATCTGCCCCTTGAGGTAGGCCTCTAGCTCGGCATCCACCATTTCAACAATCTTTTCAGCATTGAATCTGGCTTCACGCTCGGTAGAACTACTGGTATAGGAATAATAGGAAAAGGCACTTGCTACAGCGGTGAAACAGCACACCAGTGTCAAAGCTAAAAGTATCGTTCTAACCGTCATATAGCTTCCTGGAAAAATTGCCTACAGCTGCCGGTATACGTAAGCACTGAAGACCGACTCCGTAAACTTTCTAATACATACTGACACAGGAGTCACAACAAAAATAAAAAACACACAGACAAGAAGGGAACCCGCCCGACACAAAGTGTAAATTGATACTCTGGTTGAATAACAGCTTTATTTTCAAACGAACGTTTAGCCCCAAAATCAATATTACTTCAGTGCATTTATGTGCAGCGTTAATCTACGCCGACACTCGTCAGGCATGTACACCCCAGAGGCAGACTCAACCCGAATATTTCATAAAGGCGCCCAAAATAACGCGGCAATACCGATACTGACTGGAAATGTAGCGCATATTAGGAAGTTACACTGTGTAACGTAACTCTTTTAAGGCTGATCGGTTTTCTAAAAAATCTTGCGTTGCATTTGGCCCCATCTTCCTTGAGTCATGCCCCTTCGTTTAATGGAGGACCAGGGCTTGGCGAAAGATCGTCGCTTTAGCACGTCCATGTGCTTGCGACATACCGTACATCCTGTACATAAAGACCAACTGCTTAGCCAGATTTCCCAGAAATTCCAATCCTTTCACAAAACATCCGGGTTAAACCGCCAAACCCTCCTTTTGGTTAGTGATAATCGGCACACCAATAAAAGATTGCCTACAGTAATGAGTAGGCTCTACCTGAATATTTTCTACAGTCGATTGAATTGCTTGCAAATTTAAACACTGATAAAGGCGTGGTTACCATGATGAAGCCAAGGGATGTAAAAACCATCGCAGACGCAAAACGTATCGTAGATGAACGCAATCTGAGTCACGTGAAACTGGGATTATTCGATGTTGATGGCGTAATGCGCGGTAAATACATGAACAAGGATAAGTTCTTCTCCTCCCTTGAAAACGGCTTTGCATTTTGCGATGTGGTACTAGGCTGGGACTCCAATGACCAGCTTTATGAAACAAAGGATGTTAAATACACAGGGTGGCATACAGGCTATCCAGATGCTCCGGTTCGGGTATTGCCTGATACCTGTCGTGAGATTCCCTTTGAAGGCAACATGTTGCTCTTTCTTTGTGATTTTAAAGATGAGGCAGCAAAAATATGCCCACGCAGGCTGCTAGAAAAAATACTCAATCGGGCCGATGATATGGGTTTTGATGCCTATGCCGCCTTCGAGTATGAATTCTTCATGTTTAATGAAACGCCGGATTCAGTACGCGCCAAAGGCTATCGAAACCTCCAGCCGATCACTCCCGGATTCTTTGGTTATTCGATACTGCGCAGCTCCACCCATGCAGAACTCTTCCATGAGCTGATCGAGCTCTGCGAACAGATGGACTTTCCGCTTGAGGGCCTGCATACGGAAACCGGTCCGGGCGTACTGGAAGCAGCCATTAGCGTTGACCGCGCTCAGGCTGCTGCTGATAAAGCGGCACTGTTCAAAACCTTTACGAAAGTATGGGCGCAACGTCGTAACATGATGGCTACCTTTATGGCGAAATGGTCGAATGACTTCCCCGGTCAGTCGGGTCATATCCACATGTCGCTGCGCCATAAAGATGGCTCGGGGTCCGCTTTTTATGATTCCTCTCAGCCAATGAGTATGAGTAAAGTTCAGCGCCATTTCATCGCCGGTCAACAGCGTCTGATGCCACAATTTCTGGTGATGTTCGCGCAGACGGTTAATTCCTATTCCCGCATGGTGCCAGGCTTCTGGGCACCAACCGACGCCACCTGGGGCTGCGAAAACCGCACGACAGCCCTACGCCTGATTCCTGGGAACGAGAAATCACAACGCGTCGAGTTCCGCCTGGGCTCAGCTGATGCGAATCCGTATATTGCTCTAGCTGCCGCACTGGGTGCAGGGCTATACGGTATAGAACACACTTTAGAGCCGAGCAAAATGGTTACCGGTAATGCCTATGAACAGGATCATCCCACCGAGCTTAAACTACCGGATACACTGATAGATGCTGCTACCGCACTGCGACACAGCGAAGCTGCCCGTGAGTTATTTGGCAATGAATTTGTAGATCACTACGCCGCAACACGTGAATGGGAAGGCCGCGAATTCCGCAAACATATTACTGACTGGGAATTGGCGCGTTACTTCGAGATTATCTAATTCCGCCTCGCGTTGCGACTCTTTGAGAGGGATCATCAATGGCTTACCAAAACCTTAGCGGTAACTGGAACTACCCAAGCAGCATTAAAGCCGGTGCCGGCACTATCAGCCAGCTGGCCGACTGCTGCAAGCAACTGGGGATGCATGCACCACTGCTGGTTACCGACCCCGGGCTGGCTGATTTACCGATGATCGATAAGGCCGTGAAGCAGTGCAAAGCAGCAGGCCTGGAGTGTCGTCTGTTTAGCAACATCAAAGGCAACCCTACCGGGCAAAATGTCATGGCAGGGGTGGAAGCCTATAACACAGGCAATCATGACGGCGTAATTGCCTTCGGTGGCGGATCCGGCCTTGATGCGGCTAAAGCTGTTGCCCTGATGGTCGGACAGGCACGTCCCCTATGGGATTTTGAAGATATCGGTGACAATTGGACACGGGTTAACGAAGCCGGTGTTGCTCCTATTGTGGCGGTACCAACTACAGCGGGTACAGGCTCGGAAGTGGGACGCGCTGCGGTTATTACAGATGATGCACAACACATAAAGAGAATCATCTTCCACCCTAAAATGCTACCTGCACTCGTTATTCTTGATCCCGAATTAACAACATCACTACCAGCAGGGATTACCGCCGCAACCGGAATGGATGCCCTGTCTCATAATCTTGAAGCTCTCTGCTCACCTTTTTATCATCCAATGGCCGCAGGTATTGCCGTAGAGGGCATTCGTCTGGTAAAAGAATATTTACCGCAAGCGGTAGCCAATGGATCCGACACAGACGCACGCATGCAGATGCTCGTGGCATCTACCATGGGAGCCACTGCTTTTCAAAAAGGACTAGGCGGTATGCACGCATTGGCGCATCCTTTAGGCGCTCTTTATGATGCCCACCACGGCATGCTCAACGCTATCTTGATGCCCTATATACTCAAAGCCAACCGTAGCGTGATTAAGAAACGTATTGAACGTACGGCACGCTATATTGAGCTCGAAGATACCAGTTTTGATGGTTTTCTGAACTGGGTACTGGCATTACGCCAACAGGTTGGCATCCCACAGAGTCTGGATGCAATCGGTATCGATAACTGCCAGGCTGAAAAAGTGGGCCAAATGGCAACAGAAGACCCTAGCGCAAACGGCAACCCTATTCAGTTTACCGCCGCACAGTACACTGACATTTTTACCCAGGCCCTACATGGCGACCGTTAAAGGCTAGCCAGGCAGGTCGGAAATAAAATTGGTATTCTGCAGTATGAAAATGTGCTGGAGCACTTATAACCAGTGTTCAGAAAATACCAGTTGCTAAAGGCCACTGTGCTTGAGCTTCTCCAACTGATCGCGATAATGCGCAGCTTGTTCAAACTCCAGATTCTTGGCTGATTCATACATCTTATCTTCCAGACGACTCATTGTTTTCGCCAGCTCTGCAGAAGTCAGGTTCTTAGGATCGATATCGTATTCAGCCGCTTTTTCAGCCACTTTCTTAGCCGTTTTGGCAGCCTTACGACCCGGTATAGTCGATGCGCCTTCCATGATATCGGCTACCGACTTTTTGATTCCCTTCGGCACAATGCCGTGCTTCTCGTTATGGAGTTTCTGAGCCTCGCGACGCCGTTCGGTTTCATCGATAGCACGCTGCATCGAGCCGGTCATTCGATCCGCATAGAGAATCGCCCGACCGTTCACATTACGCGCAGCTCGACCGATGGTCTGTATCATCGAGGTTTCCGAGCGCAGGAAGCCTTCCTTATCCGCGTCAAGAACAGTCACCAGCCCGACCTCTGGCATATCGATGCCCTCACGCAGCAAGTTAATCCCCACCAGTACATCAAACTCGCCAAGCCGCAGATCACGAATTATCTCCACCCGCTCCACCGTATCGATATCGGAGTGCAGATAGCGTACGCGTACGCCGTGCTCATCCAGATATTCGGTCAGGTCTTCCGCCATCCGCTTGGTAAGTACAGTTACAACCACCCGTTCATTATTGGCAGCCGCCTTGTTGATTTCGCTCAGCAAATCATCCACCTGAGTCTTGGCTGGACGCACCTCCACCACAGGATCAAGCAAACCGGTAGGACGCACCAGTTGTTCAACCACCTGGCCGGCGTTCGCCGCCTCATACTTGCTCGGTGTGGCAGAAACAAAGATCATCTGCGGTGCCAGCTGCTCCCATTCTTCAAACTTCAACGGCCGGTTATCCAGTGCGGACGGCAAGCGGAAGCCATACTCCACCAGTGTTTCTTTCCTCGATCGGTCACCCCGATACATAGCACCCAGCTGAGGCACAGTCACATGGGATTCATCAATCACCACCAGGGCATTATCCGGCAAGTAATCAAACAGCGTTGGCGGGGCCTCGCCAGATTCCCGACCAGAAAGATAGCGGGAGTAGTTTTCAATACCTGAGCAATAACCCAGCTCCCTGATCATCTCCATATCATAGACGGCACGCTGTTCCAGCCGCTGCGCTTCCACTAGCTTATCGTTATCGCGCAGCTGTTTGAGGCGATCTTGCAATTCCACTTTGATCTTGTCGACTGCCGCTAGCAGAGTTTCCCGCGGTGTAACATAGTGAGATTTTGGAAAGATAGTGGCGCGGGGTACTTTTCTCAGCACTTCGCCGGTGAGCGGATCAAAGTAACTGATGGATTCTACCTCTTCATCAAACAGTTCGATGCGTACCGCTTCCTTTTCCGATTCAGCCGGAAACACATCGATCACATCGCCACGTACCCGGTAAGTACCGCGATGCAGCTCTATATCGTTACGCTTGTACTGCAGTTCAGCCAGACGGTGCAACAGAAAACGCTGATCCACCACATCGCCGCGATCCAGATGCAGCATCATGCTCAGATAGGTTTTCGGATCGCCCAAACCATAGATAGAAGATACCGTCGCTACTATGATCGCGTCTTCGCGCTCCAGCAATGCTTTGGTGGCTGACAGACGCATCTGCTCGATATGCTCATTAATCGAGGAATCCTTTTCTATAAAGGTATCGGAGGATGGCACATAGGCTTCAGGCTGATAGTAATCATAGAAAGAAACAAAGTATTCGACTGCATTATTGGGAAAGAACTCACGAAACTCGCCATATAACTGGGCCGCCAGGGTTTTATTGTGCGCCAGAACAATGGTTGGGCGCTGCAGTTCTGCGACGACATTGGCAATAGTAAATGTCTTACCGGAGCCGGTAACACCAAGCAACGTTTGGGCAGCGAGGCCTGCATTGATTCCCTCAACCAATCCTTTGATCGCTGCGGGTTGATCACCGGCGGGCTGGAAATTGGATTTAACCTTGAAGCGTTGTTTCATAAGTATCTATTAGCAAGAAAGCAGAGTGATAAACCGCCTATTATACCCGGATGTATTACTTAGATCTCTGTCAAAATCATCGAAAATAAGCCTTACTGTTCCCCAGCGTGAGTACAGTCAGCATTTTATTGAAATAAATATCATTTTTACCCATTAAAGGATTTGTCAACACTTCTGTTTCCGGTATTATTGGCCGGTTGAACATACCGTGGAAAGGCTCCACATTTTTTTCAGAGGATATCGGCTTGGACATGCAACTTTCCGACCGCGTTAACAGTATCAAACCATCCCCTACACTGGCGGTTACTAACCGTGCAGCAGAACTACGCGCGTCTGGCAAAAACATTATTGGCCTGGGTGCAGGCGAACCGGACTTCGACACACCCGAGCATATTAAAAACGCTGCTATTGAGGCGCTAAACAACGGTTTCACCAAATACACCGCTGTTGACGGCACCCCGGCCCTGAAAAAAGCCATTATTGAAAAGTTCAAACGTGACAACGGCTTTGACTACGAAGCCAATCAAATTCTGGTTTCCTGTGGCGGCAAGCAGAGCTTCTTCAACCTGGCACTGGCACTGCTGAATGCGGGTGATGAAGTAATCATTCCGGCACCTTACTGGGTATCTTACCCGGACATGGTACTGATGGGTGAAGGTAAGCCTGTCATCGTGACCACAACCCAGGAATCACGCTTCAAGATCACCCCGGCGCAGCTGGAAGAGTCGATCAACGCAAACACCAAACTGGTTGTACTTAACAGCCCGTCGAACCCGACTGGCGTTGCATACTCGCTTGATGAACTGAAGGCCCTGGCTGAAGTGCTGAAGAAGCACCCACAGATTGTGGTTGCCACCGATGATATGTACGAGCACATTCTCTTCACTGAAGCGCCATTCGTAAATATCCTCAATGCGTGCCCGGAACTGTACGAGCGTACGATTGTTCTCAACGGCGTCTCCAAGGCTTACTCAATGACCGGCTGGCGTATCGGTTATGCAGCAGGCCCGGCTAAATTGATCGGCGCGATGAAGAAGATTCAATCCCAGAGTACGTCGAACCCGACATCTATCTCCCAGGTTGCTGCACAAGCTGCACTGGAAGGTGATCAAAACTGCGTTGCTGAGATGGTTAAAGCCTTCAAACAACGCCATGATTTTGTGCTTGAAAAACTGAACGAAATCGAAGGCGTTGAATGCATCGCGGCGGACGGCACTTTCTATGCGTTCCCGAGCTTTCAGCAAGTAATCGAGAATGACGAGCGATTCAGCAACGATATCGATCTGGCTGAATTCCTGTTGCAGGAAGCAGGCGTTGCCCTGGTACCTGGCTCAGCTTTCGGCGCACCCGGCAATATGCGCTTATCCTTCGCAACATCTCTGGATATACTGGAAGATGCAATTAGCCGCATCAAGAAAGTGCTGCAAGGCTGACTTTCAACTACAAAATTCCAATTACAAAAAAACCGGGCATTGCCCGGTTTTTTTTTTATTAATTCCTAATTAAAAAGGCTAACAGAAAACAGTCAAGCAACTCTGGCAACCAGCCAATAATCACTTAATATCAAGACAGTCAGCGTACCTGATGCAGTTCTTCTCTTGCTGAAAAAGTCTGCTGCTCACCAGGAACGCCCGCGTGTGACTCCCCACCATTATCCAGGTTACCCCAGACTTCCGGATGCGTAGCCTCAATTGCCAATCGCACTCCATAACCAGCAGCAACGGCGATAAAAAGATAAGCAACACTATAAAAGTCGAGCCACATCCAATTAACGGAAATAACGAAGCAGATGGCCTTTAGAATTAACAGGTAAGCTGAGATGGTGGAAGTAAGTACTGCAATTATGAAGATAAGTCGCATCATTTTGAGCTCCTGATTCATACTGCGTTTTTACTGCTATGGCAAGTAGCTTACTACCAATATGACTTACTGACCTCACTGGCATTACCCATTCTGGGTATAGCTCTTCCTATGAAGTCCAACAAACAGCAAAAATAATCGCAATATCAGGTAAACGCAGATTCAGTCAATAACGGTATCAGGAGGATGCTCTATTCAAACCGGCTTTCAAACCTGTGACCAAGCCTTAATTTGCTTCATGTAAAATCAGTAGCAACATACAGAGATGAAAGCTTACAGAGCAACAAACAAAGAATTCATTTGCAGTATTGTAAGTGGAAATCGGTATATTTAGACCCCGACTCTCCCCAACAGCCCTGCTTCTAAGCTCTGCTTCTAAGCCCTA
This sequence comes from Amphritea sp., assembly GCA_036960915.1. Taxonomy (GTDB): domain Bacteria; phylum Pseudomonadota; class Gammaproteobacteria; order Pseudomonadales; family Balneatricaceae; genus Amphritea. The sequence continues at coordinate 12,165 of JBALVQ010000017.1, read as the reverse complement.
CTTAATCGAAGCCCTACTTAGGAACCCCTCTGATAACTTTCAGTAAACCATAAATTTCAGAGCTTCCGACTGACCCCGCTCCCATCAAGCCATTATCAGATAACTTTCTGGAAGTTGGATCAGCCTTTAGCTGCTATGCATTTAATCAAGAAGCAGTCCGAGCGTTTTCAATGTTCTGATCAACAAGGAAAGGCTCGGCTACCTCATTACTGACTTCAACAAACTTCAGGGCGATACCACTTAACTCTACCCGAACAACCTCCATGGACAACAAAGGATCCATATCGACATTACTATCTCCTACAATACGGGCTCCGACTACCTGCCCGCATTTGAATAACATCGATTGGCTTACATCGAGGTAAACACCACTCTCGGACATATCTAAGATATGACCTACGATCTGACCAAGCGCCGGGTGGCTGATCACTACACGAAACTTGGTTTTGATACGAGGAGACTTGCGCTTATCTTTCATAGGACTTCTCCGCCACTGTGCCGGCTAATGGCCGACGGAAGCAGTATAGACCATCTCCAGCTCAGCAATATCAACAATATCAACATCGTAGCGTCGCGGATTGCGCGCAAAATTGGTTTTCTGCATTTCCAGAACTTACTTAACCCTTCGAAGACGCACTCGCGCTGACAGAATAAGCCCGAATCTTTCATCAGCCGCTCGCACCAGGTTGTGGAATGGATAGAAGCAGACTCCCAGCTGATTTCAACTCTCACTGCTATGCTGAAAGACGCTGAAGTACAGGTTACAACCTTGTAAATTTCGCGGCCCCTTATTGGCGTGCCCAGATGATTGAGCATGGCTGCTATCACAAACCTTTCGCTCGCGATAATACAGACCTTTTTTCGGATAAGAATTTACCGGGCAAGAGCATTGAAAAATACTGATTAAATTAAAGATCGATGCAACACCCGCCCACATGCGCCCCTCATAAAAGATAAAATCGTGGCAACTTACAGGAGCTAACATCATGAATATTCTCTTTGTACTCACCTCTCACGATAGGTTAGGAAATACAGGTGAAAAAACGGGTTTCTGGGTTGAAGAGTTTGCCGCACCTTACTACACCCTTGCCGATGCCGGAGCCAACATCACCCTGGCATCACCCGCTGGCGGACAACCTCCGATAGATCCCAAAAGCACCCTTGAGGATTTCCAGACAGATGCAACGCGTCGTTTTGATGGCGATAACGACCTGCAGGCAAAACTGGCAAGAACACAACGGCTAACGGAAGTTTCAGCTGATGATTACGACGCGATCTTCTACCCGGGCGGACATGGCCCCCTATGGGACCTGACGACCAATGCAGACTCGATTCAATTGATCGAAGCCTTTACACAACAGAACAAACCGGTCTCTGCCGTCTGCCATGCTCCCAGTGTGCTGCTGAATACCAAAGACTCACAGGGAAATGCTCTTATTAAAAGTAAGCAAATCACCGGCTTTAGTAATAGCGAAGAAGCAGCCGTAGGTCTGACTGAAGTTGTGCCATTTCTACTGGAGGATGAACTAAAGAGCCGCGGCGGTCTCTACAGCCGGGGGCCGGACTGGACACCTTACTGCATCCAGGATGGCCGACTCATTACCGGCCAAAATCCGGCTTCATCCGTCACTGTTGCAGAAGCACTGCTGGCGGAACTCAAGTAGCTTATAGTGAAAAATTTGCAGAATAGTAGTCGAAATATTGCGGAAGAAATCCTTCCTTCCACTATTAAAAAAGGCAAAATAACCATTTATATTCAGTAATTTAAGCGTTATTTTGCAGCTTCTTATTTTCCGTTTACGCTTCTTTACAAAACTTTCATGGCAATGTCATTTTCTTTTACTAGAATCTCATCTACAATGCCACTCTTAGTTTTAAGACGACCGGTCTAATTTTTATGAATCGTCCCAAAAGAAATGAACACAATCGAGAGCTTATTCTCGAAAAAGGCATGGAGCTCTTTAACCAGCAGGGCTATCACGGCACCGGCCTAAAAGAGATCCTGGATGCCTGCCAGGTACCTAAAGGCTCCTTCTATAACTATTTCAGCAGTAAAGAGCAGTTTGCGGTTGAGGTGCTCGAATACCACCACTTGCAGGAAACCGAAAAGTGGCAACAGCATCACAGCGCCGTACAGTGCGATCGGATAACCCGGATGCGCTTAATGCTCAGCCAGTTTATTGAAGAACAAGAGCAGGATGATGAGATGCATGGCTGCTTGCTCACCAACCTAATGGGTGAGATCGGCAATGCCAGCGACTCCTTTCGCGAGATAATCCAGCAGTCAGCCAACCGGGTACTGGAGTGTATTGAGGCAGATTTCCTGCTCGCCCAACGCGAAGGCGTAATGCGCACAGATATGACAGCGACCGCGATGGCCCACCTCTTCTGGGATGCCTGGCAAGGCGCTCTGTTAAGGACAAAAGTTGACGCCTCTACAGCCCCCATGCGTGAGGTCGTCGAGCATCTGTTTAACCTGTTCCAGCCACAGGGCTCGGGCAGCGCACAATATTAATCGGTAGGAAACCTGATGAAATTAATTCAACGTTTATCGCCTGCATTGCTAAGCATCAGCTTTCTTGCAGCATCGCCCCTCTCTTTGGCTGCTGACGATGCAGCTGCGCCACAGGGCCTGCCTGCCGAAGTTGTGCATGTTCAAAGTAAACAACTGATACATTCCATTGAGGCAGTCGGCTCTCTGCGGGCTAATGAATCGATTATTCTTCGCCCGGAACAAAGCGGCAAGGTAGAGAAAATCCTGTTTGGAGAAGGCACAACGGTCAACACTAACGATAACCTCTTTGTCCTTGACGCCTCTATTTATGAAGCCGAACTCAACCAGGCCCAGGCACGCGTCAGCCTAAGCCTTATCGCCTTCAAGCGTGCCGAAAGCCTGTTAAAAAAACGCGTCGGCTCCCAACAGAATAAGGATTCTGCCCTGGCTCAGCTGCGGGTTGACCAGGCCCAGGAAGCGCTGGCCCAGACCCGTCTTGATAAGATGACAATCAGTGCGCCATATACCGGTATCATCGGCTTGCGCCAGGTTAGCCCGGGCGATTATGTCAATGTTGGCCAGGATCTGGTGGAGCTGACAGATATCAGCACCATGAAAGTCGAATTCCGTATCCCGGAAAACTATCTCACCAATCTCTTTACCGGCCAGACTATCAGCGTCAAGATCGATGCGCTGGCAGGTAAAGTATTCAGTGGCAAGATCTATGCTATCTCTCCGAGTATTGATGACCGTGGACATAACATTGCAGTACGTGCAGAGATCCCCAATAGAGATAATCAGCTACGTCCTGGCCTGTTCGCCAAGATTGAAGTAATCACTCAGACCGAACCCAACGCTCTGATGATTCCTGAAGAAGCAATTATTCCGCAGAACAACAGCTTCTTTGTCTTGAAGGTGGTGGATAACAAGGTGGAGATGGTGCCTGTAGAGATGGGCATCCGTCGTGGTGCTGAGGTCAACATTCTGAATGGCCTTGCTCAGGGAGACGTTGTCGTCACTGCCGGTCAGATCAAGCTATTCCCCGGCATGCCTATTACGCCAATTTTTGTAGATGGTACTGCGCAACTTAAACCTGCAACTGCAGACGCTGCAGCACAGCCAGGAGCTTAAGTCATGGTGTTATCTGAAATCAGTATCAAACGCCCGATACTGGCGACGGTTCTCAGCCTGCTAATTTTGCTGATCGGCGCCATCTCTTATGATCGCCTGACGGTACGAGAATACCCGAAGATAGACGTACCGGTGGTAACCGTTGAGACCAACTACCCCGGCGCCAGCGCGTCGATTATCGAAACCCAGGTCACCCAGATTATCGAGGACTCTTTATCCGGTATTGAAGGCATCGACTATATCAGTTCGATCAGCCGCTCGGAGAAAAGCCAGATCACAGTTACCTTCAAGCTGGACCGTGATCCCGACGATGCCGCCAGTGATGTCCGTGACCGGGTAGGCAGGGTACGCGGCTTGTTACCCGATGATGTCGATGAGCCTATCACCTCTAAAGCTGAGACAGATGCTCAACCAATCATCTGGATGGCTCTTTCCTCGGATCGCCACAATGCAATGGAGATGACCGATTTCACCGATCGCATGGTAAAAGATCCGCTGCAGACGGTATCCGGTGTCGCCAACGTCCTGTTATTTGGCGACCGCCGTTACGCAATGCGTATCTGGCTGGATCCTTCGCGTATGGCAGCCTATCAGGTGATCCCGCAGGATATCGAAACAGCACTGAACAGCCAGAACGTCGAGATCCCGGCTGGGCGCATCGAAAGCGAGCAGCGTGAATTCAGCGTACTTTCGCGCACCGACCTGAGCACCGTTAGCCAGTTTGAAAATATCATCATCCGAAACGACAACGGCTACCCGGTACGCATTAAAGATGTTGCCCGTGTTGAGCTGGCCCCGGAAGATGAACGTAAGATATCCCGCTTCAATGGCGAGAGTGCGATCGCACTGGGTGTAATCAAGCAATCTACGGCTAACCCGCTGGACGTCTCCGCCGGTATCAAGGAACGATTGCCGCAAATCCAGGCAGCCCTGCCCGAAGGCGTAAAGATCAAGATGGCCTACGACTCATCTATCTTTATAGCGGAATCAATCAACTCGGTATTCAGCACGATTCTCGTAGCCACCGGATTGGTGGTGCTGGTAATCTTTTTCTTCCTGCGTAACCTGCGTGCAACCCTGATTCCGATTATTACCATCCCGTTGTCACTGATCGGCGCCTTTGCGATGATGTCGTTCATGGGCTTCAGCATCAATACCCTGACGTTGCTGGCGATGGTGCTGGCTATTGGCCTGGTGGTTGACGACGCTATCGTCATGCTGGAAAACATTTACCGCCACGTAGAGAACGGTCTTTCTCCTATTCAAGCAGCCTTCAAAGGCAGCAAGGAGATCGGATTTGCTGTCATCGCAACCACTCTCACGTTGGTTGCCGTATTTGCGCCCGTCGCCTTTACCCCGGGACGTACCGGTAAGCTGTTTACCGAATTTGCCCTGACCCTGGCCGGCGCGGTAGTGGTATCCACCTTTATCGCCCTGTCCCTGTCGCCGATGATGGCATCCCGACTGCTACGCCACGAACCCCGTCACAGCTCGACCTTTAATCTGATCGAAGGTTGGCTACACAGCATGACAGAAGGTTATAAAAACCTGCTGCAAAAAGTACTGCGCTCACGCTTGCTAGCGCTGACTCTGATGGCGATAAGCATCGGTGGTGCCGCATTCTTCTACACCCTGCTGCCCCAGGAACTAGCCCCGATAGAAGACCGCGGCAACATCCTCGCCATGTCCATTGCTCCGGATGGCGCATCGGTACAGTATGTCGACAAGTATGCGCGACAAGTGGAAGCGATGTTGGGTAATGTACCTGAAGGCCGCCACTACTTCTCAGTTGTCGGCTTCCCAACCGAAACCAACTCCATGGCATTCATCTCCCTGAACCCCTGGGGTGAACGTGAACGCAAACAACAGGAGATCGCCCAGCAACTGACACCACAACTGTTCGGCGGCGTCACCGGAACAATGTCATTTGCGATGAACTTACCGTCCCTGGGGCAAAGCTTCATCTCCCGTCCGGTGGAGTTCATTATCAAGTCGAACAGCGACTACGCCGAGCTGCAATCGATCTCGGATCAGTTGATGGGGCGCATTTTGCAAAACCCCGGCTTCATCCAGCCGGATATTGACCTGAAGCTGAACAAACCGGAACTGACTATCGACGTAGATCGTGACAAAGCATCCGAAATCGGTATAGATATCGGCCTTCTCGGTCGTACTCTGGAAACCTACATGGCCAGCCGCCAGGTTACCCGTTTCAAGCAGAATGGTGAGCAGTACGACGTAATCCTACAGGTAGAGCGTGACGAACGCCGTAACCCGAGCGATCTGAGCAATCTCTATCTGCGTACGAACAGCAACGATATGGTACAACTATCCAATGTTGTTCAGGTATCCGAAACCGTAGCCCCGAAAGAGCTGAATCACTTTGACAAGATGAAATCGGTTACTTTCCAGGCCATCCTGGCACCGGGATACAGCGTCGGTGAAGCGCTCGATTTTATCGAAAAATCGATGGCAGAAATCAGCCCGGAGACACTCTATGACTACGGTGGCCAGTCACGTGAATTCAAGGAATCCAGCAACAGCCTGATGCTGACGGCAGGCCTAGCTGCCCTGTTTACTTTCCTGGTGCTAGCGGCCCAGTTCGAAAGCTTTAAAAATCCGCTGATTATCATGCTGTCTGTACCGCCGGCTATTTTTGGAGCAGTCCTCGCCCTGTATCTAAGTGGTGGCACACTGAGCATCTACAGTAAGATCGGCCTCATCACCCTGATCGGTCTGGTAACTAAACACGGCATCCTGATTGTCGAGTTTGCCAATCAGTTGCAAGACAGGGGCTATGCACTTTCCGACGCGATTCTGGAAGCTGCCACCCTGCGTCTTCGCCCGATTCTGATGACCACCGGCGCTACCGTTCTGGGAGCGGTTCCCTTAGCCCTGGCATTTGGTGCCGGTGCCGAAAGTCGCCAGCAGCTGGGTTGGGTTATTGTTGGCGGCATGACCTTCGGCACCCTGCTCACCCTGTTTGTAATACCAACCGTTTACAGCTATCTTGGTAAACGTTTGTTTCAGAAGATTGAACCGGATACGCAACTTCTAGAAGAAGGATCATTGAAGTGAGATTAACGAAGTCCTTTTGGCTTTCAACGGCAGTCGCCTGCGCAATTCAAGCAACCACTGCGCACGCTGGCTCACTGGCCGATATATACAATCAGGCAGTCAGTCAGGATCCGCAACTTAAAGCGGCACAGGCTAATTCACAGGCTGGTCAGGAAATTCTACCTCAAACTCGTGCGGAACTATTACCAGAGGTTAACCTATCTGCCAGAACATCATGGAACGAAAGTAGCATACAGAACGACTTTAACAACCACGGCTATACCGTCAGCCTCAGCCAGCCGGTATTCTCAGCGCCGGCATGGTATGGCTTCAAGCGTGGCCAGGCACTGAGCGAAGGCGCCGCCCTGCAGTACGATCAGGCCCAGCAGGATCTGATTCAACGTACCGTTGAAGATTACTTGACGGTATTACGGGCGATCAACAACCTGGAAACGTCCCAGGCGGAAGAACGCGCCGTCCAGCGGCGGCTGGATCAGGTAAATGCCCAGTTTGAGGTCGGACTAATTGCCATTACCGATGTCCAGGAAGCCCAGGCAACTTATGATAACACCAAGGTTGAGCGGATTCTGGCCGAAGGCGATCTGGATAACAGCTACGAAGCGCTGGACAGACTGACTGGACAAACATACTCCAGCATCGACCTGCTCAGTGAAGAGTATCCGATCGAAAATCCGACGCCACTCGAATCGGCTCCCTGGCTTGAAAAGGCCAACGCCGGCAATCTGGGACTAAAAATAGCTGATGTCAATGTTGAAGCCGCTCGCCGCCAGGCTCAGTTCAGCCGTAGTGGGCACCTACCGGAAGTCTTTCTCACTGCCAGCTATGACGAGAGTAACGGTTCAGCAACCACCATTGACAGCACTGACAGAAGCACGATTGCACTGAGGCTAACCGTCCCCTTGTACGCAGGCGGCGCTATCAGTTCAGAGACACGCGAGGATGAGTATCGTTACACCGAAGCCCAGCAAGTCCGGGAGGACACTTTCCGTGCACTGACTCAAAACACCCGCAGCCTGCTGCGCGACCTGCGTACCGATGTTCTCAGTGTTGCAGCCCGCAAGCAAAGCATCAAATCCAGCCAGACCGCCCTGAAAGCAACCGAAGAGGGTTTCAGTGTCGGCACCCGTAACGTGGTGGATGTGCTGGATGCAGAACGAAAACTGTACACGGCTCAGCGTGACTACGCCACGGCCCGCTTCGACTATGTGCAGAATCTAATCGATTTTAAACAGCAGATCGGCACACTCGGCCCGCAAGACTTGCTTGGCCTGGACCAGTGGATGACAGCACAAGAGTACTGAGAAAACTTTTACTTAAGAACCAAAAAACCCGGCCATGCCGGGTTTTTATATTTTTGCTGGACATTAATGAAGGATAGGCTTATCCGACTGCTCAGGAATCAGTGGATGGCCACTGCTATCCACACCCAACGCCCCATGCTCCACCGCCAACTCCAGTAGCTGACTCATAATCATCTGCGTCAAGTGTGCACTGATAATCAAGCCGGCCGGCGGATCACCATCAAACAGCTCTTCATCGACAAGCCCATCAGCGCGCAACCCAAGCAACAATGGATTCTCTGACACTAACGGCGATATATCATCGGGTGAAAACACTGAATATTCTGATGCAACCTGAAGCGCAAGCGCATAAGCATCATGTTGCTCCTCACTCAGCTGCTCCACAAAGGCCGCTTCGGCATTACCTAATATTTGACTTAAACCACTGGCAGCACGGCTACCGAGGTTAATTTTAGCGGTTTCAGACTGACTGTAGTCCACCGGGACAACCGCAGCTTCAGGCATACGCAGCTCTTTAGTATCGATCATCAAGCGTCCCTCTCCGTCAACACTCAGCCAACCTTTATCCAGCGCTATTTCAACCAACCCCTCTAACATTGCAGCGGCAATATTGGCGCAAATTATCATCCCCACACTGGGATTCTTCTTCTCTTCCGCATTAGGGATCAAGTTTCCTCCCCGCGCTGCCAGCAAGGTCGGATCCTGTTCGACAATTTTTGCCAGGGTATCGGCATCCAGATAAAGCTTATCGTTACACAGCGTTTCAGCCGAGGTATAGGGATTACTGCCGTTCTTTTGCTCCATCAACTGCAGATAATCAGTGCGTATCTCATCAATAATATTTGATAACAACTGGCTCATAAACGGCCTCCGAATCTTGAACCCACCCCTTTACAGGTTCTATATAATTTAATGTAGCCGAAATCGCTCAAAACATCCCTGCTGCTTGAAAGGTAAATTTAGTTGACCAAAATCATCATCGTGCTAATGTTTACCTGGTAAGTGTCGATAGTATTAGTAGAGAGTCAAAATCACTGGGGTGCTGTCTGGTACAGCAAATAGAATGATTAGCGCTCTCTGGCATGTCTGATGAATAGCAATCCTGCAAAGGAATGGAGAGCAAAATGATTAACTGGGAAAGCATTCCAACTCAACCAAGTGATGATGAAGAAGGCACCATCTATGTATTGTCTGATAATTAAATAATAACAATCAGACTAAGTAAAAAAGGGCTCTCGGGCCCTTTTTTAGTTCCCGGAAACCTAGTGATACGTCAGCCCAATCGGATTTATCTCAGGCTTCACCTTATCAAACTGGTCTCGTAGCTGCGCCAATGGATGAAGTCCAAAGTCCACCGGGTCAACTGGCAATTCATACCAATCCAGCGTTGATACCCGGGTCATCAGGTCATATTCGCCGATCAGCGCATCCAGATAGATCATCACTGCCTCAATACGCGGCTCCATATCGAACGACTGAGGCAGCTCTTTCATATATACAGCCAGGTGCAATTTCGTTGCATCTACCCGAAAGCCAAACCAAAACTCGTTTAACTCAACCACTTCTTCTCCCAGGTTGATATAACCTGGCACCGGATCATAGCGGTGATTGAAAGCGATAAAGCGTATCCCACCGATCTTGGGGGCAGCACCCACAAGACTCAGCACAGCACTGATCGATTCAGGGTAACCGTCACAGCCGAAAATCATTTCTACAGCACCGTCACCCTCATCGCCCTCTTCTCTTTCGAAGTGGAAGGTCAGGTTAGTGTCGATCGTCTGTAGTGACTTACGGTACTCAAGCAACAGAGAATCAGCATCGAATTGGTTATCCGATTCACTACAAAGTAAACCATCGATTGTCTGTTCCACTTGCTGCCAAAAACTTAAAATCTTTTTTTGTGGTGTAATCATGTACGTGGAACAACCACCCCTGTCTGCCCCTGATACTTACCATCGCGATCCTTATAAGATGTTTCGCACACCTCATCAGCACCCAGAAAAAGCATCTGTGCAACACCTTCGTTGGCATATATTTTAGCCGGCAACGGAGTCGTGTTAGAGAACTCCAATGTAACATGGCCTTCCCACTCTGGCTCCAACGGCGTAACGTTTACAATGATACCGCAACGCGCGTAGGTGCTCTTACCCAGACAGATAGTCAACACATCACGGGGAATCTTAAAATACTCAACCGTACGAGCCAGCGCAAAAGAGTTTGGCGGGATGATGCAAACATCGGATTTAACATCCACAAAGCTGCCATCATCAAAGTTTTTTGGATCAACAATCGATGAGTTTATGTTGGTGAAAATCTTGAACTCATCCGCACAACGAACATCATAGCCATAGCTGGACGTACCATAGGAGATTAGTCGCTCACCATCACGACGACGTACCTGTCCCGATTGAAACGGAGAGATCATTGCCTTCTCTTCGGCCATACGGCGGATCCAGCTATCTGATTTGATGCCCATAGGTGTAAAATTCCGGTTAATTGCGCTCTTTTTTCGGCCGACCATAATACCTTTTTGGACGAAAAAAAACCGCACTTTCGACGAAAAAAATACGGCCTTTTTTCAAACTGGAAAATCAGTCTTGCTGGATTACAATATTCGGCATTCCACCACCAGCTTCAGCGTCACGCTTCGCCAAAATAGCGCCTACTTTACGCGCCATATCACGGTAAATACCCGCCTCATTACTTAGCGGATCGGAAACCACCGTTGGCGCACCGGTATCGGTGGATTCCCGAATACCCATCGTCAGCGGCAACGCACCCAGCAGCGGAGTTTCATAGCGCTCGGCCAGATGCTCGCCACCACCATGACCAAAGATCGGCTCACTGTGACCACAATTACTGCAGATATGAATACTCATATTCTCGACCACACCCAGCACCGGAATGTCCACCTTGCGGAACATCTCAATGCCTTTCTTGGCATCCAGCAGCGCGATGTCCTGCGGTGTTGTTACGACAACAGCACCCGTTACCGGCACCTTCTGCGACAGAGTCAGCTGAATATCACCCGTGCCCGGCGGCATGTCGATAAACAGATAATCAAGATCCTCCCACAGAGTCTCGCTCAGCAACTGTTGTAACGCGCCACTTGCCATCGGACCACGCCATACCATCGGCTGATCCTCATCAATCAGGAAACCGATCGACATCACCTGAATACCGTGAGCAATCAGCGGTTTCATCTTCTTTTCACCGACCGGCTGTGGACGGGTATTAGGCTTAATACCCAGCATTACTCCCTGACTCGGCCCATAGATATCTGCATCCATAATACCCACACGGGCACCTTCTGCAGCCATCGCCAGCGCCAAATTTACTGTCGTGGTGGATTTACCCACACCACCCTTACCGGAAGCCACTACGACAACGTTTTTAACCCCCTGCATGCCTTCCATACTGCCTTGCACTGCATGGCTGGCAATCTGGCTAGTCACTTTAACGTCGACAGAATTAACCCCTTCCAGCTGCGCTAGCTGATCAGACAGCATCTGCTCAATTCCCGGAGCCAGGCCTTTACAGGGGTAACCCAGTTCAATTATTACTTTCAGATTACCGCCATCGGCGGTAATAGATTTAACAGCTTCAGCAGAAACAAAATCCTGCTCCAGATAAGGATCTGTATATTCAGCAATTACACTTTCGACCTGTGCAACGGTTGGGGTGGCCATATAATTCTCTCTACTATTATTCTGTCTATAACAATAACCAACTAAATTAGTCGGAATTATGCGCTATTCGATAACAGAAGACCAGCCTGAAAGTTGAAGCTTTTACAGTGACGCAGAAACCAGAGTGGTTTTATTATTGATGCTGTTATAAAGCGTTCCAAAAATTGGCTGAATTTAGCTCTGAGTTTGTTAAACCCGATATAAATACCGGTATCTGCAATCAAACTAATAGATAGGAAATATTATAAGAAGCGTTAAAATTTTCTTTATAAACAAACTATTACATACATGAATTAGTCGCGGCCTTGCCTTTAAACCAGCCATACTTTAGATAATGCTTCACCGCATCAATTACCTGTTCATTCTTCATCATAAAGGGATGACTCGTGGGTAACGCAAGAAAGCTGCACATACCTGCTAGGCTCTGTTGGGGTTAGCAGTTGGTGAGCTATGCTCATAGTATGTTTCTTGC
>JBALVQ010000016.1:0-72042 GCA_036960915.1 Amphritea sp. | reverse complement strand
CGAGAACCTTTCTTGCGCCTGAATATTATGGTCGCGGAATGGCGGTGCTGACCGCCATAAGTATGATCGGTGTGGCTGTTGTTCAAGGGGGTAGTGGCTGGTTACTTGAATGGGCCGGCTCAGCACAGATGTCTCCGGCTGAGCAGTATCAGATGCTGTTTATATCGTTAGCCGGAATACTGGCAGTAGCTATTTTGATTTATTGCTTTAGTCGTAAACATGGGTGCTCGGATGAACCCTTTTCTGCCTCTATCCAATATACAGCGCGGTCAATAGAAAATGTGTAAGTGAGTAACTCCGATCTAAATCCTGCGGGAACTGTTTATCTGGCAGGAAGGAAAGCGCTGCTATTATTCTGTCCAATTTTGAATGATGCCGGATAATTTTGGCTTTGTTTCAGGCCGCGACGTAAGTAGTCGAGTAGCAGTGTAGCTGCTGGTGACAAGTGATTCTGATCATAATTAAAACCTATAGTTACTTTGCCCAGGTCCGGCAGATCGTTATTGCGCTGATTGGACAGGAACATTTCCGGAATGGTATTGATCACCAGGGCGCTGATACCTAAACCTTCTTTAATGGCAGACTGAATTCCTAACAGGCTTGATGAGCAGTACAGCACTCGCCAGGGGATGTTGGCTTTATTCAACGCCTCTGTGATGTGATGACGGTAGATACAACCTTCGGGATAAAGAACCAATGGTATTGGTTGGCTTTTATTCAGGATTAAACTAGGGTCAGCTATCCAAGATAAGGTTTCAACAATGAAGTCATCTTCAGCGAACTCATGTGTTGGGTATTCATCCATCGACATCACCAGATCATATTCGCCTTTCTTGTAATCATCGCGCAGCTTGATGCTGACGTCGGAATTAACATCCAGCGTAACATCGGGGTATGCACGGGAAAACTTGGACAGCAGTACTGGCAGAAATGATACCTCGAAGTCATTGGGGGTTCCCAAGCGTACAGTGCCACTGACCTCTGGCGTCGCCAGACGGGAAATGACAGCATCGTTCATTTCCAAGATCTTACGGGCCGTGTTGTACAGTATATGGCCATCTTCGGTGAGTTGAAGCCCGCCGACCCTATTGAATAGCTGCACATCCAGCATCTCTTCCAGGCGCTTAATCTGCAAACTTATTGCCGGCTGAGAGCGGCCCAGCAATTCTCCCGCCTGAGTAAAGCCTCCAAGGTCATTGATCGTAGTGAAGGTACGTAGCAAATCCATCGGTATATTTTTCATAGCGGCCGGGCCTGTTGTTATTCTCATATTTAACATACCTCTTTTGTATTTGTAGCGCAAATGCCGGCATTAAAACTATTAGCTAGACTAATATAGGTAAGGTTTTTAGCATCAAAGTATCTATGTGATTGAAGTACTGGTTGATTTACAGCTCCGAGTACGAATTAAGAGCGGAAAACATGACGCCTGAACAGGAGCATAATAATGCTAAAAAACATTGATCATACCTATAAATTCAAAACCGTTTTGCCTGAGAGCGTCAGACAACCACGACTTAAAGGTAAACGTAATTTCAGTAACCTGATGCGTGTCACTAACAGTGCTTTTCTGCCTTCTACAGAGGTTTCAGAAAAAACGTTCCGAGTGGGCTTTTTATTACTGGAGCACTGTTCCATGATGGCGTTCACGGCGGCGGTTGATGCTCTGATGACAGCCAACCTTGTGGGCATGGCACCATTGTTCAGTTTCACTACTTACGGTATTTCTTCGGCCAAAGTTAAGAGTGACCTGGGTATCGAAATATCGACTCAGGGTAGTCTTGATAGTTTGAATCAGGATAACCAAGATAGCTTGGATGTTCTGATTGTGTGCGGTGGCTTCCGATGCTCAGTTGCGGAGAATAAACAATTAACAAAAATGCTAAAAACGGCTGCCCGACAGCAAACGATTATGGGCGGAATTTGGAACGGTGCGATCCCCTTAGCCTATGCCGGTCTGTTAGACGATATGCAATGTGCATTACACCCTGATAATCATGCTTTCATGAATGAGCGGTTTGATCGAGTAATAGTCTCCAACGGTACTCAAATCATAGAAGATAACCGGATAACTTGTGCCGGACATGCTAGTGCGCTTGAGATGATGCTTAAGCTAATTGAACAGTTTCAGGGTAAGGACATTGTACGAGCGATTTGCGAAATTTTAAATTGTGATAGGGTTGTCGAAAGTGGCGAGTCTAATTTTATACAGAGTTCAGATGACCCTTATTTACCGGACACATTAAAAGAAGTATTGCGTTTGATGAATTTAAATATAGAAGAACCGCTTTGTATTGAAGCATTAGCCCTTTGTGTGGGGATTTCTCGGCGTCATATTGAACGTTTGTTTAAGAAATATTTAGAAACATCTCCTGCTCGTTATTATTTAGAGGTCCGTATTACTCATGCCCGCAGATTGGTATTGCAGAGCAATGCTTCTATAACTGATATATCCGTAGCTAGTGGTTTTGTGACTACTAGTCATTTTAGTAATTGCTACAAAGACTTCTTCGGTGTTTCTCCAACCCTGGCGCGAGACAAACACCGCTTCTGAAATGACAGCTTTTGGCACAAAGCCGAAGCTCATCTGGTCAAGCATGAAAGTCTTCTAACTGTTGTACAGCGGGCAGTGTCAGTAAGATCAAGTCTAAATATCTACCGATCATACAGCCCGCTTATCTCTGTTCCTAATTCTTCACAAGTTTTTCTTCAGGTAATCTGTCCCTCCGCTGTAATTTCATAGATTCAGCTCAGGCCTTGGTCAGTAGCTCTACTATTCGGATCTGGCGCAGTGACAGGGCGGCTGTCTGTTGGTTCATCTGCAGCGTATTTTGCGCTTGTGCTGCCACTTCAGTAACGGCATCACTGATCGTATGGATGCGCTCGTTGACTTCCAGTGTGGCGCTATTTTGTTGTTCGGTCGCCACCGCAATCTGGTTGGTCATGTCGCTAATACTGTTTACCGCATTGATTATAGCCAGCAGGCTATTGCCTGCTTCTTCAATGCTTTTAACCGTTTGATCAGCGATATCGCGTCCTTGCTTCATAGATGTAGTAATGCTGTTGGTTTCATTTTGCACGCCAAGAATTATCTCACTGATCTCATCTGTTGAGGTGCGGGTACGCTGTGCAAGCTGGCGAACTTCGTCAGCCACCACCGCAAATCCTCGTCCATTTTCTCCCGCGCGCGCAGCTTCGATGGCTGCATTTAATGCCAGCAGATTAGTTTTTTCTGCTATATCCTGAATAACTTCGGCTACTTTATCGATCTTAGAGTTGCGTTGTATCAGGCGTTGCAGATGATTGCCTATCTGATCAATAGCCTGATCGAGGTTACGTATCTCCCTGATCGATTTATCAACCACTGAGGTGCCCTCTGTCGCATCGGATTGGGCTTTCTTGACCTGCTCTAATGCTGAGCGTGTGTTGTCAGTCATTACGCCTGTGGTAGCGGCCATCTCTTCAACTGCAACCGCAATTTGTTCCAGATCACGCTGCTGGTCACTTATATTGCCGCAGGTCGATGCCATGATTGCAGCGGAAGACTCGGAACTATTGAACACTTGCGAGGATGAATTTATAACGCGTTTTAAAATGGAATCCAGTTGTGATTGCAGCATTGTCAGCGCCAATTCTAACTGGCTGATATCATCCGTGTAGCCGGTATAAACCAGCTGCTTAGGGCGGCTGTTGACGATCTTTTTGCTGCTTGAAACCAGCTTTTGGAAGCGCTGAGTCAGCATTATATTACAGCCAATAGATCCGATAAGGGTAGCTGCGCAGACTAAAAGTGCGGGTAAAGAATAGGCTTGCCAGAGCAAGAATACTAAAACCGGGCTCAGGCATAGTAGGTTGGCGAGAATTAGCTGGTAGCTGAATTTGAGTGGCGTGCGTTTCAGTGCTGCAGGTGTTTTTCCCCGCAGCCGGCTTCTATAGATATCCTGCGTTCGTTTTGTTACTGCCGCTGATGGTTTGCGGTAGATGCACTGGAGTTCACTGACCTCGCCATTATCCAGCGTAGGAATAACGTAAGTATCAAGCCATAGCTCGTTGCCCGTTTTAGTGCGGAAACTCAGCATGCCCATCCAGGGATTCCCTGACAAAGCGCTTTTCCAAAGTTGCCCAATCGGAGCTGAGGGCATATCCGGATGGATTACCAGTTTAACACTTTGCCCTGTCAGGTCGTCTGCGCTGTGGCCGATGACCCTACAAAAATCATCGCTCGCGTAGCGAATGGTTTTTTCAGGGTCGATGATAACGACGAGTACGTCATCTTCGTTTATGTCTGCATTGTTTTTATTGTTTTGCATATAGACCGACTTCCTTTGTTTACGGGTAGAGAGTTGACTGGGCAGAGTGAATAGGTTGTTGTTATCAAACCGTTTTTTGAAGCAGTGATTCTCGGCTCTGATGCTAAGAGGTTGTGGGGTGAGTCGCTAATTCGTTTTATGAAAACAGTATTCATTTTTTATGTTTGGCAGCGAAGGCTTCATAGCAATTGGCTGACTGGGATAGTCGTGCTTTGGGAGTTGGACCGGACTGTAATTGATTGCCGTATTGCTAATTTGACCGGCCTGTATGTTGTTGCGGGGATATCAGAACAGCAGCGAACCTCTGAATAGTCTCGAACGACCTTGTGATAAATTCTATAAAAATTGTGTCACGTTCAGGGGCTTGCTGTCGCCCAGCCAGATAACATGCCTGGTATGGTCTGCCAGATCATCACCGGTTTCCGGGTGAATAAATACCGTTAGCCCGTCACGGTTAAAGGTTAGCCAGGGTAGCATCGCGGCAATTCTGTCGGTGGGGAAAGTCAGCAGGCAACTCCAACCGGTGTGAGGTCCTACCGGACGCTGGTGAACCCGGCCCATGGTTGTGCCCATTTTATCTCGGGCCTGCTCACACAATTCAACTGCCCGATCCAGGCTGTCAGCATCGAAGTAAACGTGGGCGTGGTAACCGCTAATTTCTGGTAATGACATGCGCTGAAGCTCTTAATATCAATGACGTTGAGGGAATTTTAAGTGCTGCGCTACTGGAGAAACAGAGTGATTCACAAAAACTTATAGCCATTGAACAAAAAAACATCTGTCGGTGATTGCGGGCTTTCAGTGCCTCTTCCTGTTAAGTCCGGTTCATATGCCAACCAGCCAGATGACAATATTCAGGCTGATAAAAGAGGCAATGGTAGTGGGAACAAGCACTGCGGCGCAGGCTTGGCCAACTCCATATTTTTGCCCGATAACGGGGAAAATACCGAACATCGGCATACTTGCCAGAATCAGGGCGACCGCTGCATTAAATTTGGATATCTGCGGCACTAGACTAATCATCAGCAGTATCATCAACGGGTGAACTATCAGCTTGCTGGCCATGATCAGGCTGATGTCGGTCAGCATCAGACGGATTTTAATACCCACTAACATGCCGCCAATTGCGAACAGTGCCACGCCACTGACTGTCAGCGCGAAGCTATCAACCACTTTTAGTATAATAACCGGCAGCTGAAGCCCGCTAAAAGAGAAAATAACGCCGCAAATAATCGCCATGATTATGGGATTGCGGATTACTCGTAGCAGAACTGTCAGAAGTAGTTTTACTCGATCAGAGCCTGTATTGCGGCCTGTTTCGGCCAGGGTCAGCGCCAGGGGCATCATGATAAAGTTTTCGACCATCAGGGTCAGTGCCAGAGGCGCCAGGGCAGCGTTGCCAAACAGTTGCAGGATGACCGGATAGCCGATCATCAGGCTGTTGGAGAAGCTGCCGCCCATGGCAAAAATTGCACTGGCGGCAAGTTTTTCCTGCCTGAGTTTGCGATAAATTAGGAATAAGGCAGTAAAGCTCAGCAGGGAGCCGCCGGCGTAAACCAGCAGGTAGTCGCTGTTGAATAACTGGCTGAGGGGACGTTCACTGATCGCTTTGAACAGCAGGGCGGGCAGGGCGAAGTTGACTGTAAAGCCTGCCAGGCTCTTACTGGCATCCCGAGACAGGATAGAATATTTAATCGCCAGATAGCCGATAGCTATGATCGCGAAAACCGGACCGGTTATGTTGAACACCTGATTGAGTTCAGACACCTGCACAATCCTTTTCTTCAGAGATGAAAAAGGCCCCTGCGAAGGAGCCTTTGGTAGCGATGCAGCCTATACCTACACTAGTAGGGGGCACCTGATTCAGTGGTTATTTATTCCAGTACAGACGCATTGGGTTATCAATCAGAAGCGCTTGCTGCAGCTCAGCGGTTGGCGCAATCTGGGGGATAACATCAACCAGCGTGCCGTCATCCGGAACATGGGATTTCATGTTCGGGTGCGGCCAGTCGGTGCCCCAAAGTACGCGCTCGGGGAACTTCTCAACCAGAGTGCGGGCGTATGGCACTACATCGCTGTAATCCGGTGCTTGCTGGGTGAGACGCTCAGGACAGCTGACTTTAGTCCAGATATTGCCATTCTCAGCCAGCAGGTTAATAAAACGCTGGAAGTCTTCATGATCCACGCCTTTGGTGATATCCGGGCGGCCCATGTGATCGACGACAATGGTGGTATTGAGTTGCTTCAGGAACGGAATCAGCTCTTCCAGATCCGGTGCTTCAAAGTAGACGACGATGTGCCAGTCGAGTTTTTTAATTTTTTCGGCAACGCTCAGGAATACTTCTTTGGGTGTGCTATCGACCAGACGCTTTACGAAATTAAAGCGTACGGCGCGGACACCGGCTTGATGCATATCCTGCAGCTCTGCTTCGCTGATAGCCGGATCAACAACCGCAACGCCACGGGCCAGATCGCCGGCGGTGCGCAGGGCATCCAGCAGTGCTGCATTATCAGTGCCGTGACAGGATGCCTGTACGATTACGTTGCGCTCAAAGCCCAGGTAATCGCGCAGGGCGAACAACTGTTCTTTGGAGGCATCGCAAGGCGTGTATTTACGCTTCGGGTGATACGGGAATTTATCTGCCGGACCAAATACATGGCAGTGTGCATCAACAGCGCCAGCAGGGGCCTTGAATTCAGGCTTACTCGGGCTGTCGTGAAATGGTAGGTAATCTGTGTCCATCTCTACTTCCTAATCTTCAGTCAGGCGAATACTTCGCCATCAAACAGTTTACGGGCTGTACGCAAAATTGCTGCATTTTCAGCCTCGCCCTGGTCATTCATTTCAAGAATAACGGTCATTTCGCCGATTGGATGTTCAACCGGCATGGTTTTTTTGCTGCCCTCGGGGATGTTCGCCAGCTTGTGTGCCGGTGAATCCGGGAGGATACAGGCGGTCGCTACACTCACAGCACCCAGTACACCGATCGATGCATGGCAGCGATGCGGGATAAAGGTGCGGGTGGAGATACTGCCGCCATCTTTTGCCCGGCTGACCATGGTCATTTTAGGCACAGACTTATGGGTTACATCACCAAGGTTCATCAGCGGACCGGCTTGCAGGCGGATCGATTCCAGCTTGGCTTTAAGCGTTTCGTTCTGCTCCAGCTGTTCTCTGGTTTCAGTGCCGCTGATACCCATCGCCTCAGCAGTCATTACCACTACCGGCATGCCGTTATCGATACAGGTAACCTTTATGCCATCGATCAGATCGACCTGGTTTCCGGTCGGCAGCAGGGCGCCGCAACTGGAGCCGGCAGTATCTTTAAAGGTAACCGGGATAGCACTGGCAGTACCGGGTACACCGTCGATGCGGGCATCGCCTTTATAGGTGACTTTGCCGCCAGGGGTCGGTACTTGCTCTACTGCAACCTGGCCGGTGTTTTCCATAAAGATGGTAACCGCTGTTTCGCCATCTACAGCGTTCACCAGGCCCCGTTCAATGGCGAATGGGCCAACGCCGGCAAGAATATTGCCGCAGTTCTGGGCATCAGTGACGATCGCCTGATCAACAAATACCTGCAGGAACAGGTAGTCGACGTCGATGCCGTCCTTTTCGGACTTTCGGACCACTGCGACTTTGGATGTGATCGGATCAGCGCCGCCCATGCCATCAATCTGGCGCGGGTCAGGAGAGCCCATCATGCTAAGCAGGAACTGGTCCCGCACAGCGCTGTCTGCCGGCAGGTCGTCAGCAAGGAAGTACGCCCCTTTAGACGTACCCCCGCGCATCCACATGCAACGTGCAGAATCAGACATATTTCAACCCTTTCTCTTCCAGGCGTGGGCGCATGTTATAGATGTCCAGTCCCAGTTCGCCATTGGCCATGCGAACCCGTTTTGCTTCTTCGCGCTCTTCACGGGCTCGTGCTTCTGCCAGTACTTCTTCCGCTTCTTCGCGGCGCACTACGACTACACCATCGTCATCAGCGATGATAATGTCGCCGGGGTTAATGATTTCATCGGCGCAAGCCATTGGAATGTTCACCGAGCCCAGGGTTTCTTTGATGGTACCCTGGGAGAACACGTGTTTAGCCCAAACCGGGAAATTCATCTGGCGCAGGTCGCGGGTATCACGCACACCGGCATCAATGATCAAGCCAGCTACTCCGCGAGCCTGAGCAGAGGTAGCCAGCAGATCACCAAAAAAACCAAAGTTCGATGGAGAGGTGGGTGCGAACACCATAATGTCACCCTCTTTACACTGTTCGATAGCCACGTGCATCATCCAGTTATCGCCTGCAGCGCCGGAAATGGTGATAGCGGAGCCGGCGATGGTTACATCTTGCTGGATAGGACGCAGGTGGTCAGCCAGCAGGCCGCGACGGCCCTGTGCTTCATGTACTGTAGCCACGCCACACTTAGCCAATGCTGTGATCACTTCCGGATCAGCACGTTCGATATGTTGAACTACGACGTTATCTTGCATAAATTTTCTCCTCAAATAACCCTAACAGCTGAATTAGTCTTCGATTTTTAGACGGCTGAATACACGCCGGGCATTGCCTTCGAAGATCTGTTGTTTCTGTTCAGCGTTTAACAGAGTGTTGTTATCGATGTAACGTTTAGTGTCATCGAAGTAGTGGCCGGTTTCCGGATCGATACCGCGCACCGCACCGATCATTTCCGATGCGAACAGGATGTTTTCTGTCGGTACGATATCCAGCAGCAGGTCGATGCCTTTCTGGTGGTAAACGCAGGTATCGAAGTAGATATTTTTAAGAGCAGACTCTTCCAGCGGTGCGTAACCCTGATCCTGCATCAGGCCGCGGAATCGACCCCAGTGGTAAGGCACTGCGCCGCCGCCATGGGGAATGATGATCTTCAGGGTAGGGAAGTCTTTGAATACGTCAGACATTATCAGTTGCTGAAAACCTGTGGTATCAGCGCCCAGGTAGTGGGAACCGGTGGTGTGGAAGCAATCGTTGCACGAAGCACTGACGTGAATCATTGCCGGAACATCCAGTTCACACATTTTTTCATACAGTGGGTAGAAAGATTTGTCACCCAGAGATGCATCCTGCCAGTGGCCACCGGATGGATCCGGATTCAGGTTGCAGCCGATAAAGCCCATCTGTTCAATAGTACGTACCAGCTCTGCGACAGATTTGGCCGGATCAACACCCGGTGATTGTGGCAGCTGGGCGACGGGCGCGAAATTCTTAGGGAATAGATCGCAAACTCGCTTGATCAGGTCATTCTGATGCTCAGTCCAATACTGGCTGGTGTATTCATTGCCGATATGATGACCCATCCAGCTGGCGCGAGGAGAGAATATTGTCAGATCAGTGCCGCGCTCCTGCTGCAGGCGCAACTGGTTGTTTTCGATACTCTCGATGATTTCATCGTCGCTAACGATAACCATACCTTTTTCGCCTTTGAAGGCTGGGTCTCTGGCAACTTCCTGTTTCTGGCGTTCGCGGTATGCACCCACTCCCGGTGGGGTTGTGGTGTAGTGTCCATGACAATCGATAATCATCTTCGGCTCTCTCTTATACTGTTTTTCTGCTTCGTATCGGGGTGAGATAAATCTTTCAGACACCCGGTGTATGGCTTAACAGTATTGGATGGGAGCACGATTTGGCTATTCAGTTTTTAAAGTGTTGCTATTAGTTTTTGAGATAGGTTATGGTTTAAATGAATTAATGCGAGGAACTGTTATGGCGTTTGAAGTCCCAAATATCAGGCATCTCAGGGTGTTTCTCGAGGTTGTTAAGTGTAAGAGTATTAGCAAGGCGTCGGAAAATGTCTTCCTCTCGCAGCCTGCTATCACACAGGCAATTGCCAAGCTGGAGGTGGCTCTGGATACTTCGCTTTTTCAGCGTCGCAGCGATGGTATGTTCGTATCAGAGTCCGGGCAGGTGTTTGCGTTGCGGGTTCAGCGGGCGATGGAAATGATACTGGCTGGTCTGAAAGGG
This sequence comes from Amphritea sp., assembly GCA_036960915.1. Lineage (GTDB taxonomy): Bacteria > Pseudomonadota > Gammaproteobacteria > Pseudomonadales > Balneatricaceae > Amphritea. The sequence continues at coordinate 61,754 of JBALVQ010000016.1, read as the reverse complement.
GTTGTTCGCCTCGGAGGTAGTAAAGGATCGCAGCCAGGGCATCTGTTGCAGATGCTGACAACTACCCAGCTAAAGGCTTTGATCGCCGTATCTGAAGCCCAGAATTTCAGTCTTGCGGGTCGTAATCTTGGTATATCCCAGTCTTCACTGCACCGCGCCGCCCGTGAGCTGGAAAGCCTGCTGGGAGTGGTGCTGTTTGAAAAGACCAGTACCGGGATCAGCTCCAGTAAAGCCGCTCGGGTTCTGGCTAAAGCCAGTAAGCTGGCGTTTTCTGAGATTACTCAGGGTCATGATGAAATCAACTCGATCCATAACCGTGAAATTGGTCAGATTGTCATTGGCAGTATGCCTTTGGCTCGAACTTCGGTGCTGCCCAAGGCAATTATCAAGTTCTCCAACCAGTTTCCCGATTTCAAGGTTAAGGTTAACGACGGCCCTTATGATGATCTGCTTAATCACTTGCGTCACGGTGATATCGATCTGTTGCTTGGTGCATTGCGTTTTCCAGTGCCTGCTGATGATGTGGTGCAGGAGGAGCTGTTTTCCTCGCCGGTTGAAATTGTGGCCCGACCTGACCATCCCTTGTGTCATGCAGAAAAAATCGATGTAGAAACCTTGAGAGAGTATCCCTGGGTTGTACCCCGCCAGGGAGCTCCGACCCGTTCTATTTTTGAATCGGTATTTACCGAAGCGGGTCAGGATGTCCCTGAGCGGCTGGTGGAAACCGGCTCGCAAATCCTGATGCGTGAACTGTTGTTGGGTAGCGACAGGCTTACCATGATATCCGAACATCAGATCCAGCATGAACTTGGTTTGGGTATATTAAAAACGATTCCTTATGAACTGACTCACGCCTATCGCCCCATCGGTATTACTGTTAGGCGTAGCTGGAAGCCAACAGCTACGCAGCTTTCGTTTATTAATATGCTCCATGAAAGTGATCAGAATACCGATCTTGATGATCAGTGATAATATCTCTCTATGCATAAACTGAATGATCTTTCCGGTTAATTAATTATCCTTTTCGTATTATCCGTAGTTAACTTCCGGGTAATTCAGAGATTTTCTGTGCTGTTGCTTGTTAGCTATAAAAAGTTAGCTATAAAAAGTTAGCTGCAAAAGGTTAGCTACAGGGCTGGCTACAAAAAGTTCGGTACAGAAAGCTAGGTACAGAAGGTTCGGTACGAAAGGGCGAATAATTATATGCAAGCGTTAGCACAGGTAGCATTAATCGGTTTTGGCGAAGCTGCTACAGCCTTTGTGAAGGGCTGGGGGGACTACCGTCCTGAAAAAGTAACTGCATATGATATTAAAACTGACAGTGAGATCACCAGGGCGGCCAAGTTGGCTGATTATCATGCAGCGGGTATCAACGGGGTGATGGATCTGGAATCAGCTATCGCAGGCGCTGATGCTATTTTCTCACTGGTATCTGCTGATCAGGCTGGTCGTGCTGCCAGCTCAGCCGCGCGAATTATCAGAGCAGGACAGTTTTTCTTTGACTGTAATTCATGCTCCCCTGATACCAAAAAAACCAATGCTGGACTAATTGAAGCAGCTGGCGGATTTTATATCGATGCTGCTGTTATGGCCCCAGTGTCTCGTGATTTGCACCATACGCCCCTGCTGATCAGTGGCGTAGCGGGTGAGTCCGCTATAAAGCTGCTCTCTGTTCTTGATATGAAAGCCCAGCTGATCAGCGGTGGAGTGGGTAAGCCTTCATCTATCAAAATGATTCGCAGTATCATGATTAAAGGGCTGGAAGCACTCAACGCGGAGTGTCTACTCGCTGCTCGTAAAGCGGGTGTGGACCAAACAATTCTGCGGTCATTGGAAAAGAGTTTTCCAGGTTTTGGCTGGGAAAAACAATCTGGATACATGTTAGAGCGAATGATGGTGCACGGTGTTCGCCGTGCCGCTGAAATGAGCGAAGTCGCCAAGACTATCGAGCAATTGGGGCTTAGCGATGCCATGACCCGATCAACCATTGAATGGCAGCAGCGAATTGGTGATATGCAATTGCAACCCGAATCGGAAGAGTTTGGCAGCCTGGCCGATCTAGTTTTAGAGAAACTGTGAATGCTGAGCGCTCTCTTTGAGTAGAAGTTTTAACTGATCGCGAAGCGCTAGTGTTTGCGCAAAGCATATACCGTGCGCAGCTTAGATCTTATCTCTCAGTAATAAACCCCGTTCGAACAAATCGAAATAAGTCTATTTGGCCTGATGTGTAATCGTTATCAGGTTAGCTGTCTATTTATTTAATGCCTCCCTAACGAGTAATGGAATTATGCTTAAACGAACCAAAATTGTTGCCACGCTTGGCCCTGCAACCGATCGGGCCGGGGTTCTGGAGGAGCTGATACTTGCCGGTGTAAATGTTGTGCGGCTGAATTTTTCCCATGGCAGTGCTGATGATCACCGTTGCAGGGCCAGAGAAGTACGCGAGATTTCTCAGAAGCTGGCTGTGCCTGTTGCTATTTTAGGGGATCTGCAGGGCCCCAAGATCCGCATCTCCCGTTTCAAAAACGATAGCATTCAGCTTGCAGTGGGGGATCGGTTTACACTGGATGCTTCCCTGGGTAGCCAAGAAGGCGATCAGCAACAGGTAGGTATCGACTATAAAGCACTCCCCGAAGACAGCAAAGTGGGGGATATTCTGCTATTGGATGATGGCCGGGTGCAGTTGAAAGTACTTTCAGTTGAAGGTTCACGCATTAATTGTGAAGTTATTATTGGCGGTGCTTTGTCCAATAATAAAGGCATAAATCGTCAGGGGGGAGGGTTGTCTGCTGCTGCCCTGACTGAAAAGGATTTACAGGACATCATGACCGCTGCCGAGATCGATATGGATTACGTTGCCGTTTCCTTTCCTCGTTCTGCTGAGGATTTAAAACAGGCACGCCAACTCTTGGATGAAGCGGGTAGCCGTGCTGAAATAATCGCCAAAATTGAACGGGCTGAGACGGTTTGTAGCAACTCGGTACTGGATGAAATTATTCTGGCCTGTGAGGGGGTCATGGTTGCGCGTGGTGACCTCGGTGTTGAAATCGGTGATGCGGAGTTGATTGGCGTGCAAAAGCATTTGATAAAGCGCGCCCGAGAGCTCAATCGCGTTGTCATTACGGCTACCCAGATGATGGAGACGATGATACATAACCCTATGCCTACCCGTGCTGAGGTATTTGATGTTGCAAACGCAATTTTGGATGGTACCGATGCGGTTATGTTGTCTGCAGAAACTGCCGCTGGCAGTTACCCGGTTGAAGTTGTTAAGGCTATGAGTCGTATCTGCCAGGGGGCTGAAAAACATCAGTTATCACGCCCTGCGGCTACTGGAATAACACAGCAATGTGCGCATATTGATGAAACGATTGCCCGATCTGCTATGTACACAGCTAATCACCTGGTAGGCGTTAAAGCTATCGTCTGTCTCACCGAGTCGGGCTCCACGCCGCGTTGGATGTCACGTATTCGCTCGGGGCTACCAATCTTTGCACTTACCCGTAATGATCGTGCATTGCGACGTATGGCATTGCTGAGAGGTGTGCATCCTATGTTGTTCGATGCCATTGACATAGATGAGTCCGAACTTATTGATCAGGTTTTAATAGATATCAAGACTAAGGAGTACCTGATGAGTGGCGATCTGGTTATTTTCACCAAAGGCTCGGAAGTGGGCAGCGCTAAAGGGACTAATTCAATGCAGGTAGTGCGGGTACCCTAGGGAGCCTGTGGCTGGGGGGCCAGTAGATTGTTGTTTGTCCGAGGTGTTAGAAGAGAATGTCGATGCGGTATATAAATAAAATAGTGATTGCTGATCGCTCACCACTGTATCGGGAAGGTTTGAAAATAGCCCTGGCAGGTGAGCGCTCCTGGCAATTAACAGAGGTTGAGAGTGTCGCAGGGCTTGTAGCGTACAAAGAGCAAATCAGTCAACGTGATTTAGTAATTATAGACGCGTCTTTTTTTCGAGTCGAAGACAATCATCTTGTTAGCAACTTTATCTCTATTACTCCAGCCCCTGTTTTGCTTCTTTGCAATCAGAATGCCTTATCCTCCATTGAGTATGCGAAAAAAAAGGGTGCTCAGGGCATGGTCTCGAAAGCGTCATCGCTGGGTTGCATAGCGCGAGCAGTAGAGACAATTTTGGCGGGGGGATCATTTTGGCCTGATTCTGCAAAGCCTTTATTACCCCGTAACACAATTGTGGATGAGACCGAGCAGAAAATTGAAGAGCATATAAATTCGCTGACACCCAGGGAAAGGGGGATTGTGCCTTACTTGATGCAGGGGAAGTTGTATAAACAAATTGCTTATGAACTGGGTTTGCAGGATGCAACTATCAAGTTTCATGCTGCAAATATCCAGCGCAAGATGCACTCCCGTAACAGAACGCATCTGGTGTCAATGCTAACAAAAGTAATACCCTCAGACAGTGTTCCTGTTGGGGAACTTGCGAATTAAGGCCTGTATTACGCTGCAATTATGCAGCACATGAATCATCTACCAAATAAACCATCTACCAAATAAACCAGCCGTCAAATGCGTCGGCTATGTCTTAATCTGTCCCTCCATAGATTCTCAAATAATTTTGCAGATATGCTGTTTTTCCCGCTGCTGTCCCGCTAATACGAAGGGATCAAAGCTGATAATCGCACCTGTAGTCTCCAGTGGCTGTATTTTTTCTCGTATTTAGCAGCATAAAACCTATCGCTCAGCGAAATGGTTACCGTGATTAGAGGTGTCTTGTTTGCCGGGAATAAATTAATGCACTAATCGAATAAGAAATTGTACTTTTCGAATATTTGTCAGGCTGTGAAAGTTGTTGATGTATTTGTGTTTCTTATGAATGTGGTCACTATATTTTGTCTGCTTTTGTAATGGTGTTTGGTCGGTATAAGTCAATAAATACAAGGGTTTTATTTTGTTTTTGTCAATCAGTAGTTCGGATGTTTAGCTTCTTTTTATGGCTGTTTAAAATGTGGTTCTATGCAAAAAATGAATAGCATCTCTGGTTAAGTAATTATCCTTGGTTGATATCCGGTGATAGATTATTAGCTAAGATGATAACGAGCTCTTTTAGCCAGGGATAACACGAGAGTGTTAGCTGAGACAGTTCGCCGCTGGCGATACAAGGCAGCAATTACTGAAGCAGCTCTTAGCAGAGCATCACAACTGATTAATGCTAACTACCAGATAAGATTTGCAATCTATTTTTTGCAATCTTAGGCGTTGTAATTACCCATCTCGGAGATAATGAAATGAGAGTATGTATTGCCGGTGCAGCAGGCGCTTTTGGTATGAAACACCTGGAGGCAATCAGTGCCATTGAAGACGCTGAGGTGACCTCTGTTGTTGGTACCAATGCGGAAAAAATGAAGGCATTTGCCGCCGAGCATAAAATTCCTCATTACACCACGGATCTGGCTGAAAGCCTGGCACGGGATGATGTGGATTGTGTGATTCTGGCCACACCGACTCAGATGCATGCGGCTCAGGTAATACAGTGCCTGCAAGCGGGTAAGCCTGTTCAGACAGAAATACCGATGGCCGACAACCTTGAAGATGCCAGGCGTATTGTTGAGTTGCAGAAAGAAACCGGTGTTATCGCTATGGCCGGTCATACGCGTCGTTTTAACCCAAGCCATCAATGGATTCACAATAAGATTCAGGCGGGTGAATTGAACGTTCAGCAGATGGATGTGCAGACTTACTTTTTCCGTCGTACTAATACCAACGCTAAAGGCGAAGCCCGCTCATGGACCGATCACTTGCTGTGGCACCACGCTTGTCACACGGTTGATCTTTTCCAGTACCAGACTGGTGAAACCGCCAGCCAGATTCAGGCTCTGCAAGGCCCGATCCATCCAGATCTGGGTATTGCACTGGATATGAGCATCGGCATTAAAGTACCCAATGGCGCGCTTTGTACTCTGTCGCTGTCTTTTAATAATGATGGGCCATTCGGCACCTTCTTTCGCTACATCTGTGATAACGGTACTTATATTGCGCGTTACGATGACCTGGAAGATGGTAAGGGTAATCCCATTGATCTGTCCGGTGTGGCTGTTTCTTTTAATGGTATTGAGCTGCAGGACCGGGAGTTCTTCAGCGCTATCCGTGAGGGACGTGAGCCAAACTCAAGCGTCACTCAGTGTTTCCCCGCTATGGATACCCTTGATCGCCTGGAGCAGTGCCTGAACGCTGCCGAACAGTAGTTCGGATCTGATCAGGAGAGACCATCGATGCAGACTCGCAAACTCGGATCATTAGACAGTTCAGCAATCGGCCTGGGTTGTATGAATCTGTCCCATGCCTATGGTACGCCACCGACGGCCAAGGGTGCTGAGCGAATACTGCTGCAGGCGCTTGATGTTGGCTACTGCATGCTGGATACCGCAGCCTTGTACGGCTTCGGCGCAAATGAAACCTTGCTGGGCAAAGTGCTTAAGGGGCGTCGTGATCAGTTCCTACTGGCCAGTAAGTGCGGCATCTTTAAAGATGCTGCTGGTGTGCGTGAAATCAATGGTCGTCCAGAGGTTATCCACAAGACCTGTGAAGATAGTTTACAGCGGCTGCAAACTGATGTGATCGACCTCTACTACCTGCACCGCTGGGACAGGAATGTGCCAATTGAAGACAGTGTTGGTGCGCTGTCCGAGCTGGTCACGCAGGGCAAGATCAGAGAGATAGGTCTTTCTGAAGTGTCTGCTGACACGTTACGCAAAGCGCATGCTGTTCATCCAATCGCGGCGGTGCAAACCGAATACTCCCTGTGGAGCCGAAATCCGGAAATTGCGGTTCTGGATGCGTGTCGTGAGTTGGGGGCAGCCCTTGTTGCATTCAGCCCACTGGCACGCGCTTTTCTGACCGGTAAGTTGCGCGATGTTACAACCTTGGAAGCCAAGGATCTGCGCCGCAATATGCCGCGTTTTGAAGCAGAAAACTATGCTCTAAATCTGGCATTGCTGGATAAGATTGAGCAGGTTGCGAAGGATGAGGGCTGTACGCCTGCTCAGCTGGCGCTGGCCTGGTTGCTGGGAAAAGACGACAGCATTATTCCGATTCCGGGTACGACAAACCCGCAACATCTTAAAGAGAACTTCAGTGCTGTTGAGGTTGAATTGAGTCAGGAGGCGTTTGTCCGTCTTGATGACATTATCAACCGGTCAACAGTAGTGGGCACGCGTTACAACGTGGCCACACAGGCAGAGATCGATACTGAAGAGTTTGCCTGATTGCACGGCCTGAGAGCTGTTAATTAAAAAATAACAAAGTATTAAAAAATACTGATTTAGTGAGGACTCCCAATGAAAAAGCCAATGTTTAAAGCTGCTCTGGCGCTGACGGCTGCGATGATGATTCAGGCGCCGGTACAGGCGGCTGAATACACACTGCGGTTAGCCCATCTATGGCCTGCTGTGGCGGGTACCCATAAAGATATATTTCAGGTCTGGGCGGATAAGGTTGAGGCCGAATCCGATGGGCGTATTGAGGTTGAAATCTATCCGTCTGCTACTTTGGCTAAACCTCCAGCGCAATACGATGCAGTAAAAAATCGCATTGCAGACATCACCGCTACGATTCAGGGTTATACGGCAAATCGATTTCCTCTGACGCAGGTGGTTGAGCTGCCGGGTATTGCGAAAAACAGTGCCCACGGCTCCTGTATTGTTCAATCATTGTACGATGAAGGCCTGATTAATCAGGAATATAAGGAGACTAAGCCGTTGTTCCTGTGGACTCACGGCCAAGGCCATATCCATACCACTGAAAAGCTGATTAAGGAGCCGGCTGATTTCCAGGGTATGCGTATTCGTCGTCCAACGGCGGTTGTGGCTAAATTGCTGGAAGGCCTGGGTGCCCAGCCTGTCGGTATGCCAGCTCCGCAGGCGTACCAATCAGTTCAGCGTGGTGTTATCGATGGTGTATCACTGCCTTGGGAAGGTCAGTTGGTGTTCCGCCTGAATGAGCTGACACCTAACCACACTGAAGTTGGTGGTCTGTATACCCTGGCGTTCGTGGCAACCATGAACAAAGACGTGTACGAGAGTATGCCGGCTGAACTGCAGAAGGTTATCGATAACAATTCCGGTGCCGAGTGGTCCCAGATTGCCGCGAAAGTACTTGAGGGATTGGATGCCAAAGGTCGTGCCCAGGCAGTAGAGCTGGGCCATAAGATTCATACCGTAGAAGGCGGTAGTGAAAACCCTGCCTGGAAACCGGTTCTGGATCAGGCATCTGAAGACTATCTGGCTGAACTTGAAGGCAGGGGGCTGCCTGCACGTAAAGTTTACGCCCGTGCTCAGGAACTGGCATCTGTGTGTAACTAATTCCCGCCTACGGCCAGGGACGGTCTCTAATCTTGTTAATTCATGTCGATTGATGGCATGGCTCAGGAATCCTGCGTTTCCTTATTTATATAGCTGAAAGGAGAAGACTATGATGGCTTTTAGCCGGCTGTTTGAGCGCTGCACTCATGCTATGCATGTGCTTAGCGGCGTCATACTGGTCTCTATGATGTTTATTACCCTGGCTGACGTTGTTAGTCGCAGCATGTTTGAAGCGACCGATGGTTCTGTTGACTTCACCTTTATCGGAGGTGTTGAGCTGATCAAATACGGTCTGTTACTGATGGTGCTGTTCGCATTGCCATATTCATTAGGCCGTTCTCAGGTGATCGTTGACCTGTTCACTGAAAACCTGAAGGCACGTAGTAAAGCCATTCTGGAAGGTTTTTATATACTTGGCTTTATGCTGCTTGGCGGCGGTATGAGCTATCGCTTCTACCATGCGGTAGGGCAGGCTCAGATGTCTGGTGAAACGACTCAGGATCTGCTGTTCCCACTTTACTATATCTATGGCGTAACCTCCTTTGCGACGGCGATGCTGGCGATTGCAGCCTTGCTGATCTCCCTGCGTCTGTTTTTCTACTGGAGAGGGGATAAAATGTTATGAGCGCTCCAATTATTGGTTTTATCTGTATCGCAGCGATGTTGCTGATGATCGCAATCCGTATGCCGGTTGCCCTGGCGATGGCCTCTACCGGCTTTATCGGTTTCACAGCAATAGTGGCTTTTCAGCCTGCGTTGGCAATTCTTGATAGCGGTCCGTTCGAAACCCTGTCTAACTATAGTTTCAGTCCGATTCCGATGTTCATCCTGATGGGGGTTTTCGCATCCAAGGCGAGGATGTCCCAGGAACTGTTTGAAGGTGCCCGTACGCTATTTGGTAGCTGGCGCGGAGGTATGGCTTTGGCGGCTGTATCCTCTTGCGGTATCTTCTCTGCGATCTCCGGCTCATCAATGGCAACCGCTGCCAGTATGTCCCGTGTTGCGCTTCCCGAGATGGAAAAGAACGGTTACGCACAATCACTGGCATCGGGTACCCTGGCTGCTGGCGGTACCCTGGGTATCATGATTCCACCATCAATCGCTTTGTTGCTCTACGCGCTGATAACCGAACAATCAGTGGGTGATATGTTCATCGCAGGTGTTTTGCCAGGACTGCTGGGCTTGGTGCTGTACTGTGTAACCATTGCTGTTGTGGTTTCTCTGTATCCTCATCTGGCTCAACCTGGTGAGAAGACAAGCTTCGTTGAGAAGATTATTGGGCTGAAAGGACTGGTGCCTTTTACCGGTGTCTTTGCTCTGATTATCGGTGGTATCTATGCTGGATTCTTTACTCCCACAGAAGCTGCCTCTGTAGGGGCGGCGGGTACCTTTTTTATCGCCCTGTTCCGGGGTATGAACTTTAAGCAGTTCGGTGAGGCAGTGCAGGAAACCCTGTTTATGTCATCGATGATCTTCTTCATGATTATCGGTGCCGAGATATTTGGTTATTTCCTCTCAGTCTCGCGTATCTCATTTTCACTGGTAGAGATCGTCGACGGTCTGCAACTGGCCCCTTATATGGTGCTGTTTTGCGTGTTGCTGTTGTTCGTGCTGCTGGGGTGTGTGATGGACAGTATAGCGATGCTGTTGCTGACCGTGCCGGTGGTGTATCCACTGATTCAGGCCGCAGGCTTCGATCCGGTGTGGTTCGGTATTATCGCAGTCATTACTGTGGAGCTTGGCCTGATTACCCCGCCGGTGGGGATGAATGTGTTTGTTATCAAGTCCGTGGCGCCGGAGATTCCGATCAAGGAAATCTTCAAAGGGGTGTTCCCGTTTGTGCTATCCGATATTGTTCGCCTCGCTATGATTATTGCATTCCCGGCGTTGGCGCTTGGGCTACTGTAAGGAGATGTTGGTATGAGTAAGATTCAATGGACCAGTGATCTCAGTGTTGGTGATAACAGTATTGATGATGATCACAAAGGCCTGTTTGCATTAGTCGATGAGTTGAATTCGGCAGATATGGGGCATGACTATATCAACGTTATCCTGGATAGACTGAAAAGCTATACCAATGAGCACTTCAGCCGGGAAGAGGAGTTGATGAAGAAGGTCAACTTTCCAGGCATGGAAGCGCATCTGGTGGAGCATAAGGCGTTTATCGAATGGCTTGAAACGATCCGCTCAATGTATGCCCGTTTTCCTGAAAGCCCGTTTGTTGTCGGTGATGCTGTAAACGGTTATCTGCAACGCTGGTTGCGTCAGCATATTCTTGAAGAGGATATGAAGTATCGTGACTTTATTCTAAAGCAGAAAAAGCCGTCTTAATCACCACCAATAGCCGGTGTCATTTTGAGTAAGAACGGTTGTGGGAGGCGCGCCTCGCGGCGATTGATAAGCTATTCGCGGCGAGGCGCAGCTCCCACAATAAGAAACCTACCTGGTACTAAAGACGAGCTAATTGAATTGAAACATGCTTGTTGAACTGACCGTTATTACGCTAGGCAGTTTTTTTGCCGCATTGGTTAATGCCGCCTTTGCTACAGGTGGTATTTATATATTATTGGCAACTTCCTCCTCCGTATTTCCGCTGGCAGTGGCGATACCCCTTCAATCGGCGTTTTCATTCAGCTCTCTGCTGGCCCGCATCAGCCTGTTCTGGGTGCATATTCGCTGGCCAATAGTTGCGGCCTTTGTTATCGGTGCGACTGGAGGCGTCTACTTCGGGACGCATATTCTTATCAGCCTGGATGAAGCAACTATCGCCCTGATGCTGGGTGTTTTGTTGCTGACATTTGCCTGGTTTCCACGAGTGAAATGGCGTGTGCCGATAAAGCATCCTTTCTTTATTGTGGGGACGATTCACTCGTTTATAAGCACCCTGTTTGGTGTTGGAGGGGTGTTACAGTCTGCGGTATTACGAACCAACCTGCTTAAAGCAAATATTACCGGCACACTTGCCGCTTGTCTGATAAGCATGGATATACTCAAGATCACGGGGTATGTCTCGGTTGGCTTCGATTACCGGGACTACCTCTATCATATTCTGCTGGCTACAGTTGCAGGGTTTACGGGAGCATGGACTGGAAAGCGCCTGAGCCACAGGGTGTCTGAGCAGCTGTTCAGGCAGGTATTCAGATGGCTGTTGACAGCAGTGGCTTTTCGAATGTTGTATCGCGGGTTGATGTAGGTGGAATCTGACAAGAGTTTGTACTTCTTGTAGGGTGGGACCTGGACCGCCTATAAATCGGAGAGGCACAGATATGGCGCCCCGGGTGGCGCCCTACGCATATAATCTACGGGAGCATGGACAGGCAAGCGCCTGAGCCACCGGGTGTCTGAGCAGCTGTTCAGGCAGGTGTTTCGATGGTTGTTGACGGTGGTGGCTTTGCGAATGTTGTATCGCGGGTTGATGTAAGGATCTGTTGTGGGGATGTCATTTTGTGGGAGCGGCGCCTCGCCGCGAATAATCCGTTAATCGCCGCGGGGCGCGCCTCCTACAAACTGTTTTCAGATTAGTTGGTAGATGAGATGGTGCAAAAACAAAACCCGCCGGAGCGGGTTTTTTCCCAGAGTAACACTGGGTAATGCTGTGGCGAGCTGCCTATTTCTTTAACAGCGTATTCAATTTGAAGCCGGCGTCTTCAGCCTGTTCGCGGGTTGGTGAGATGCCTGCGGTAATCAGCTTACGACCCGCCATATGGTCACCCGGACGGTTGATAGAGTGAATCGAAATTAGTTGTTCGTCACGGTAGAAAAGCAGGGAAAACTTGTCATCTTCCATGCTGCCGCGCTGATAGAAATGGGTAAAACCGTGATGGATGCCCACCATCTGCATTTTGATATCATACTGATCTGACCAGAACCAGGGGACTGAATGGTATTCGGCTTCCTGACCGGCGATGACCTGAGCGATCACTTTAGCCTGATCGACTGCATTCTGTACGGATTCGAGACGTATCTCGGTGCCGACAAACGGGTTGTCGTATTTAGCAGAGTCGCCGGCGGCAAAAATATCAGGGTCGCTGGTACGGCATTGTCCGTCGACAATGATGCCGTCATGGCACAGCAGCTTGGCGGTAACAGCCAATTCCGTATCGGCCTCAACTCCAATGCCTGCCAGCACTAGCTGGGCCGGAAGCAGGGTGCCGTCTTTGAGACGTACAGCTTCCACATTAGCGTTAGCGTCACCGGATATGTGGTCAACTTCGGCGCCGAAGCGGATATCGACACCGTGCTGATGATGGATATCCAGCATATAGTCGGACAGCTCAGGTGAAACCGCATTGGCCATTAGCTTTTTACCACGCACCAGAACGACTACCTTCTTGCCCAGCTTGACAGCGGTAGAGGCAAATTCCAGTGCGATAAAGCCACCACCGATGATCACCACCTCTTCAACCGAATTAAGGTGGTTCTGAATATAGCGGATATCATCCAGGCTCTTGATATAGCCGACACCATCCAGCTTCGAACCGGGAACATCTAGCTGTCGAAGCTTGGCGCCGGTTGCCAGAACCAGCTGCTCGTAAATCAGGGTTTCTCCATTGTCCAGCTCAACCTGCTTGCTGTCACGATGGATAGCGTTCACCCGGATACCGAGCTTAAGATCGATATTATGATCTTTAAAGTAGCTTTGGCTGCGAAACAGCAGGGCATCTTCACCGGCACTTTCAAGCAAGTGGCTTTTGGACAGGGGAGGTCGCTGATAGGGCAGATGGCCTTCGCCATCGACCAGGGTTACTCTGCCCTCATAGCCTGAGCGGCGCAGCGAGTCAGCAGATTGATAGCCGGCATGTCCGCCGCCAACAATAACAACGCCGCTCATTACTCCTGCTCCTCAGGCATATGGATCACAATACCATCAAGATCAGCAGAAGCTTTGATCTGACAGCTCAGACGGCTGTTAGGTTTACGCTCGGATGCGGTGTCATCCAGCATCTCATCTTCGTTTTCTGACATCTCTGGCAGCGTTGACAACCATGCGTCATCTACATAGCAGTGGCAGGTTGCGCAGGCACAGGAACCGCTACATTCACCCTCAATACCTTCAACACCATTCATTACGGCGCCTTGCATCAAGGTCATCCCTTCTGCAAGCTCTTGTTGAGTGCTCTCACCCTCGAAATCAACATAGGTAACTGTTGGCATAATACACCTCATATACAGCAGCTCCCCCGGGAAAGGGGGAGCCGTTTTTTATTTTTATGGTTAAATCTTTACTTGTAACTCAAGCGGGCTGCGGAAGTTGGAGGAAGGCATCCAGCGTAGTTCCTGCTCTACCTTGGACAGGTTAGGGAAGGCCTTCAGGATTTCCTCAACTGCAGTTGTACAAGCCAGGCGGGCAATCGCTGTCCCTATGCAAGCGTGAACACCGCCACCAAAGCCCAGATGGCCTTTTGGCTTACGGCTAAGATCGTAAACGTCCGCATTCGGGAACATATCTTCGTCCCGGTTGCCGGAGCCATAGGTCAGGCAGACCTTGTCACCTGGCTTCATGGTTTGGCCGTGCAGCGTAATCTCTTTTGCAATTGTGCGACGGAAGCGTTGCGCTGATGTGTTGTAGCGCAGGCTCTCTTCGATGGCATCCGGGATCAGGGACGGATCGGCAACCAGTGCTTCACGGACTTCAGGGAAGTCGGTAATGTTTTTAATCAGGATGGTCATGAAACCAGACAATGATTCAATACCGGCCATGATCAGTGTGGTGATGGTCAGCAGAATCTCCTGATCTTTCAGTTTGTCGCCATCAATTTCAGACAGGATAAACTGGCTTAGCAGGTCTTCGCCCGGATTTTTCTTGCGTTGTTCGATCAGTTTTCCGGCGTAATCCTGCATCCACTGATAGGCCTCAAGACTTTCAGGGCCTTTTTCCCGGGTAACCGGATCTGTTTGTACCATCAGGACAGCTTTATCCCTTACTACATCCAGGCCCTCTTTTGGCAGGTCGAACATATAGACGATCAGATCAACCGTATAATTCGAAGAAAACTCAGCAACGAAGTCAAATTGCTCACGGCCCTGCAGCGCTTCCAGATGCTTGCGCGCGGTTGCTTGTGCCGGTTCAAGCAGGTGCTTCAGGGCACGCTTGGTAAAGGCTTTCTGAATTAACGCACGCAGACGGTCGTGACGCGGTGGATCTGTAGTGCCCAGGGTTTGTCCAGCACGGCCAGGCAGTTCTTTTAGCATGTTGCCCTTGGCTGAAGAAAATGTCTGCCAGTCATTGAGCGCCATCACGATATCCTTATGTCGTGACAGTATCCACATCTGGGCGTCTTCGCTCCAGAAACAGGGATATTCTGCGCGCAGTGTGGCATAGGCCGGAAATGGATTTTCATCAATCTCCGGCGAGTAGGGGTCAAATCGGAACATTCGCACTCCTCACTTGGCTTATATCTTTATTGTTATTTAATGTATTAACAGTTTAATGACGACCGAGTGGGATAAGAATGGATATTCTGTACAAAGGGTTGTACTTTTGTAACAGTAAATGCCTGAAAATCAGGGTAAATTAATTTAAAACATGAATAAAAATAACACTGTGCGAACATCTGAACTGATTTCCAACTATGCCCTCTACAGTGAAGAGCCGTCTCTGGGTGACCCTGAACTGGTGCACATCGAAGATATCAGGACCCGGGCCGAGCTGTTTGACTGGACTATCAATATCCATACCCACCCGAAGATGTTTCAGCTGGTTTATGTTCGCAGTGGCAGTGTACGGATTCATATTGATGGTTTGGAGCAGCTAGAGTCTGCTCCCTGCCTGATTACCATTCCCAGCTCGGTAGTACATGGTTTCGAATTCAAGGAGGAGAACACCGAAGGCTCTGTGGTAACGGTGTCTCAGCTGGTAATGATGGACGAACAGTTCCAGCGTAAATTTCCCTTTACTGATGAACTGTTGCACCAGGCCAGAATTATCCCGCTGGCGGAATCTGACCCTGACCGGCCATTTATAGAGCAGATGCTGGAAGAGCTTAAGTTTGAGTATCTGGATAACCAAACCGGTAAAAAGGTAATGTTTGAGTGGCTGCTGTTCTCGCTGTTGCTAAGGGTGGGCAGGAAGGTACAGGTGGAACAGTCACCCCAGGAAGCTGGTAGTCGTTATGAACAACGCTATAAAGAACTCTGCAAACTGATCGAGAAGCATTATCGGGAACATCTGCCTGCAAGCCGTTATGCCGAGTTGCTGCATACTACGTCGATGGGATTGAGCAGGGCCTGTGCCGCCGTTTCTGGGAAAAGTGTCAGCGAGCTTTTACAGGATCGGTTAATACTGGAGGCACAGCGATTTTTAATTTATACAGCCGCACCTGCATCTCTGATCGCCTATGATCTTGGGTTTAAGGATCCAGCTTACTTTTCAAGATTCTTCAAACGCCGTGTAGGGCTTAGTCCGGGGGCTTTCCGGTCGCAACGCGATAGCGGATAGTCAGCGGGCGAAATCTTAAGGTTTAGTCAGGTGGGTCTGAGCTTTCCCGGTGTCGGGCAGAGAGGGCGTGTCCATATATATGTTAAACAGCAGCTGATAGTGATAACTACCAAGGCTTTCAGCCCGAAGTGAAAGTCTTTAAAAAATAGAGGATAACTGATCGAAAGCAGCATCATCACTGTAGCCAGTATTTTCGCTTTCAGGGGGATTACTCCATAGTGCTGCCAGTCGTGCAGAAGTTTACCGAAGATAGGATGGTTAATCAGGTAGTGGTGCATCCTGTCTGAGCTTCTGGAAAAACAGAAGGCAGCTAACAGTACAAACGGGGTAGTTGGTAGCAGGGGAAGCACCACGCCGAACAAGCCGAGCGCTATGCAGGTTAAACCCGCCAGAAGATATAAGGTTTGGGTTATTTTTCTTTTCACCTGATACACCTCAATTTTTGGTAAGACTGTATCTATCTTATAAGCTATTTATTCCAGACTAATGGGATTTATGGATCATTCTGCTGTACTAATACAACATAATTTAAGTATCTGTGTGTATGTAAGTTGAAATGAATAAGGAAAATCTAAAGGCTTACCAACGGTAATAACAACTGTAGTGTAAGGCGGTTGTAGCCGAAGAGAACTCAGCTCTGTACATTGACTCCCAAATATTCGTTGTGTTAAATGATGGCTACC
This sequence comes from Amphritea sp., assembly GCA_036960915.1. Classification (GTDB taxonomy): domain Bacteria; phylum Pseudomonadota; class Gammaproteobacteria; order Pseudomonadales; family Balneatricaceae; genus Amphritea. Next base: position 45,300 of record JBALVQ010000016.1, on the reverse strand, counting down.
CCTGCGAATTTTGACCGTTGCTGATGAAACTAGCCGGAGATTTTCCAAGGGCGTTGCCGGGGGGCAGCAATAATCTGGTGAAGGAGCACTGCAGTCATCACTGAACAAAATTCTTTCCCTTCATACCAGGGAATGCCCCTTTACCCTGAAAGCATTCTTTTGATCAGAGGCGAACGCCAGTGAGCGAACTTGACTACCTAAATCTGGACGGCAAAGCCCTGCAACTCTTTCTGGTGGTGCAGGAGGAAGGCTCGGTGAGCCGGGCTGCTGAGCGGCTGGGTACCTCGCAATCAGCGGTCAGCCACACTCTGGACAAGCTCCGGGCGATCACCGGCGATCCGCTGTTTGTGCGGGCGGGCAGGGGAATCGTCCCCACCAGCCGGGCCCTGGCTCTGGTGGAGAAGGTTCATGCCAGTCTCGATAGCCTGCGTACGCTGACCACATCCGGAGAGTTCAACCCTGCAACTGCCACTCAGCACTTTACTCTCGCAGCCAATGATTTTCAGCGGGACGTTATTCTGCCTGCTTTCCTCAAGCGGCTACGGGCTGAGGCACCTGGTATGACCTTCGGCGTGATTCCTCTCAACTACATACCTAATTTGGAAATTCTCCGTGAGGATCGTTGTCAGTTAATGATTACACCACGTCCTCCTGAAGCAACGGATATTATTCAACGTCGCCTCCTGAGCGACAATTATGTCTGCTATTACGATCCAGAATGCCGCGAGGCTCCTGCTACGATGGAGGCCTTTCTGGCGGCTCAACATGTGGAGGTAGTGTTAGCCGGTGCTAAGCATTTGCTGGTAGATCAGAGGATTGAGGAAATGGGATTGGAGCGCAATATATTCCTGACTTTACCTAATTTCGCTGGTATTTCGGAGTTTATCCGGGGCACAGATCTTGTAGCTACTCTGCCCAGCCTGATGGTTGGCAATAACATGAAAGGTTTGGATTGCCATCCACTGCCTTTTGAATCACCTGAGCTGAACATGTATATGCTATGGCATAAACGTTATCACGACAGTCCCTCCCACCGATGGCTTCGCCAAACCCTGGCCCACAACTGTGGCGCCGATCATAATTGAATAACCGGATTAATAACTCATCGAAAAATTCGATAAGTATTATGAAAACAGCCCTGTTTATCTAATAGATTAAACTCTGGATACTGGTCCTAGCTCAACAAGGTTTGAGACGAGGACCGTACCAGGGGTCCTGCCCAGCAACATCATCCATGATTGAAACGATTTGGCAGACCGATGCCGTCGTCATCCAGTCACTCCTGGCTGAAGCAACACAGACCATGCTTGATGTCATCTGCAATTTAAAACCGCTCACGGTCTCAGGCCGGGCAATACCGGAGGTGTCTTTGTGAATCAGCCTAAATGGGCGTCAGACGCGCTCTTAGTTGTCGTTGGAAGTATCTGTTTTGCATTCGGCATCGTCGCTTTTCTGATGCCCCTTCGGATAGTTGCCGGCGGCCCACCGGGAATTGCGGTGCTGCTCAATCATCTTGCGGATTTTAGCCCCGGCCTGGTGATTTTGGTTGTTAACGCTGCCTTGATGGTGTTGGGACTACGTTCTTTAGGAGCAAAATACCTGCTGCGTACTCTGGCGACAGTGGTGTTGATTGCTCTGCTTACCGAAAGTTTTTTATTTGCTCTGGGCGATACTGTTATCACAGAGGACCGCCTTCTTAATGCCCTTTGTGCCGGAGTATTTTTAGGGGCTGGACTCGGTCTGATTTTCAAGGGTGGATCAGCCTCCGGAGGCTGGGCCATTCTGGTACGACTTATCGCTGATCGAGCCAATATAAAGATTGGACAGACCGCGGTGTTTCTGGATGCCACTGTCGTGCTGACAGCAGCGATAGTATTCAGGGACTATGAGTCGGCGTTGCTGGGAGGGGTTGCTGTATTCATCTCCGGCAGAGTCATCGATCAAATTTTATCTGATCCGCGACGGGTGCAACAGGTTTACGTGTCCAGCCCATTGGCGGGCGAGCTAAAAGCAATAATTGATACGCAATTTGGTATTCAGGGCACCATGATTCGCTGCGATACGACCAGTTCATCAACTGATGAAGGATTGCTCTACCTGAGTATCGAGCGCCGACATCTGAATACCCTGAAGAGACTGATAGAAAAAGAGGCACCTGATGCCGTGGTTACCGTAACCAATGCAATGAATGTAATGGGAAGTCGATAGACAAAAATAAAATAAATACTGTCTGTGAAACAAGTGAGGAGATAGACCTATGCATGTACCAGTAGTGATAGTTGGCGCGGGCCCTTCCGGTTCGCTTTTAGCCTGGATTCTGCGTCAGCGCGGCATTGAAAGTCTCGTTCTGGAGAGAAAAAGCCGAGAATATGTCGAAAGCCGCATTCGTGCGGGTGTAATGGAGCAAACCGCCGTCGAGCTGATGGTCAGGGCGGGAATCGGCGAACGTCTGAAAAAGGAATGCATGTATCAAGAGGGTGTGGTCGTTGGCCTTAATAACGAACACCACTATATCGATTTCCAGAAGCTGATCGGCGTTGGTGTTTCTGTTTACGGTCAGTCTGAAGTTACTAAAGACCTGCTGGGCGGGCTTGCTGCGGAAGGTCATAACGTAATTTATGATGCACCGGTTACGGCCATTGAGGGGATTGAAAGCGATAGCCCCACGGTGAAGTACACCGAAAATGGCGTGGCAAAGGAAGTGAGCTGCGATTTTGTTCTTGGTTGTGATGGTTTCCACGGCGCCTCACGCAAAGCAATGCCATCCAATGTTCTCAACACCTACGAAAAGGTTTATCCCTTCGGCTGGCTCGGCGTGATGGCTAAGGGACCGCAGTCGTCAGATGTAGCATTGTTTGCACATAATGACCGGGGCTTTGCGCTGCATAGTATGCGTACACCGGAACTTCAACGATTCTATCTGCAATGTGATCTGGACGAAGACCTAAATCTATGGCCTGACGATCGAATTTGGGATGAGCTCGAGGCTCGATTGGGCGCGCCAGGTTGGGAGCTCAAGCGTGGCGAGATTTTCCAGAAGGATGTCACGCCACTGCGTAGTTTTTTCTCTGACCCAACGGCTCACGGCCGTTTGTTTTTAGTCGGTGATGCCTCGCATATCGTTCCACCAACGGGCGCTAAGGGTCTTAACTCCGCCTTTGCTGACGTGAGTGTGCTGTCTGCTGGCCTGATTCAGCACTACACCAAGGACGACAGTACGATATTGGGCGAATATGCAGATGTCGCTCTGGCTCGTAACGTACAGACACAGCGCTTCTCTTGGTCCAACACAGCCAAGTACCACATTTTCCCGGAGCACAGCCCCTTTGAGCGCCGTATGCAAGTGGCCGAAATGGAATTCTTTGTGACCGATGAGACGGCCCAGATTTCCTATGCCAAACAGCATACTGGTCTGCCTTACGCGTATTGGCCTGAACTCTAAGCATGTGAGCCCTTGTCGGACGTCAGTGAACCGCGCAGATATATAAATTCTGCGTGCTCTGGCAGGAGGGGCTCCTCCTTTCATTTTTTAGAAATAAGGATAGGAAAACATGAGTAGCAAAACTGAATACAAAGATCATATTCCAGGTACCTATGTATTTACCGGTCAGAGATCGAAGCAGGGGCTGAAGCTGAACCATTTCGCCTACTCCCTCAACGAGGCCAAGAACCGTGAAGCCTATTTGGCGGATCCTGCCGGCTATATGGACAGTTGTGGCCTATCGGAGTGGGAGAAGCAGAAGGTCCTGGAAGGCGATGTTAAGAGCCTGATCGAACAGGGTGGCGGCAGCATTTATATGCTATTGAAGCTGGGCTCTGTCACGGGAGCAGGGCTTGCCTCTCTGGGTGCGCAACAGCGTGGTGAGACGCTGGAAGAATTCATGGCAACCCGCAACGTGGCATTGAAAGAAAACACATAGCAGCGACACAAAGCTGATATCAATTAACAGATAAAGTGGAGCGTAACATGGGTAAAATAGTTGCAGGCGTTGGAACATCGCACGTCCCTTCGATTGGCGTAGCCTACGATAATAAGCAACAGGAGAAGCCAGAATGGAAGCCCCTGTTTGATGGTTATAAACCGGTTAAGGCCTGGTTGAAGGAAGCCGGCGTGACCCACGCCATTGTTATTTACAATGATCATGGCACTGATTTCTTTTACAACAAGTATCCGACCTTTGCGATAGGTGCGGCGGATGAGTATCCCATCGGCGATGAAAGCTTTGGTATCCGTGACCTACCGTCGGTCAAGGGTGACACTGATTTCTCCTTTCATCTTGCTAATTCTCTGGTGTTGGAAAGCGAGTTCGACCTGACCATTTGCCAGGAGATGGTAATGGACCACGGGCTCCTGGCGCCACACCCGTTGTTGTTTGATCATGATCCGGACTGGAGCGTCAAGACTGTGCCGTTTGCTGTCAATGTGCTGCAGCATCCGCTGCCCACGCCACGCCGCCTTTGGAAACTGGGACAAGCGCTGCGAAAAGCCGTTGAGTCTTATCCCGAGGACGCACGTGTAGCGATTCTGGGTACCGGCGGGCTGTCTCACCAGCTACACGGCAGTCGTTTCGGGCATATGAACGAGGCCTGGGACAGAGAGTTTCTCGATCGGATTGAAGATAATCCCGAAAGCCTGCTGGATATTCCCCATGACGAATGGATGGAGCGTGGTGGAGCGGAAGCGGTCGAGATGATGATGTGGCTCACTATGCGTGGCGCCCTGACACCTAAAGTCAACAAGATCCACCGTAATTACTATTTGCCGATGCTAACGGGTATGGGACTTACTCTCATGGAGGACGCGTAAGCGCTGTCTGTCATCGCAAGCCCCGTTAACTTGTATTGGTTGATCAATGCATTAAGCGGGGCAAATATTTTTGGGCTGGTATTTACCTATGCTGTCCCATCGCCCTCGCTCAGAGAGGGCAAGACGAATTGAAAACTAATTACAAAAAATCTCAAAAACTAAAACAATAAAAATGTTGAGGAAATCACCATGAAAAAAATAGTTCTAAGCTTTATGCTGACAGTTGCTGCAGTATTATCTGCTCAAGCGCCTGCCTATGCAGCCGAAGTCACGCTGCGTTTCTCCCATTTCCTTCCAGCTGTCGCTGGCCAGCATACCAAGATCATCCAGGTCTGGGCTGACAAGGTGGCCAAAGAGTCCAACGGTCGTATCGCGGTGGAAATATATCCCGCGGCTACTCTGGCTAAAGCCCCTAAACAGTATGAGGCGGTCGAGAACCGTATTGCCGATGTGGCGTTCGTTATTCAGGGATACACGGCTAACCGTTTCCCTTTAACTCAGGTGGTAGAGCTGCCCGGTGTAGTACAGACCGCCACACAAGGCTCCTGCGTATTGCAGTCTCTTTATGACGAAGGTCTGGTTGCCAGCGAATATAAACAGACTAAACCGCTGTTTCTGTTTACTCACGGTCAGGGTTTGATTCACTCCAAAGATAAAACAATCAAATCACCCAAAGATTTGGGTGGCCTACGTATCCGTCGCCCAACCGCTGTAGTTGGCAAGCTGCTGGAAGGCCTCGGCGCTCAACCTGTTGGTATGCCAGCGCCTGGTGTTTATCAGTCTCTTCAGCGTGGAGTTATAGATGGCGTTGCCATGCCTTGGCAGGCTGCAAAGGTATTTCGTCTGAATGAACTGGATAAAACCCATACAGAGGTGGGTGGGCTGTACTCCCTGGCCTTTGCGGTCACTATGAACAAGGATGTTTACGATAGTCTGCCGGATGATCTACAGAAGGTAATTGATAATAATTCCGGTGCCGAATGGTCCCGTATTGCCGGCCAGGTGTACGACGATCTGGATGTAAAAGGGCGCGCCGAAGCTGTCGCTGCCGGTCACGAAATAATCACCATCGATAGTAATGATCCGGCCTGGAAGCCTATCCTGAATAAAGCCAGCGAAGGTTACCTTGCTGAACTGGAAGCCAGAGGTTTGCCGGCGCGTAAAGTCTATGCCCGGGCACTTGAGCTGTCCAAGACTTGCAGTTGAGGTTTGTCTCATCTGCCGGTTCCGCCGGGGTCATCCATCTTTTTGGATCTCCCCGCTACAGCCTCCTTGCATCCAGAGTTGAATAGACACCTCACTAAACCAGAGCCTCTGGATTTTTAGCGGACAGCCGTTCCAAATAAATAATAAAAAGGCACTATAGGTACAGGACTATGACAACGAATAAAAATCCAACCCACACCCAACTCTATATTGATGGTCAGTACCGGGACGCGGTTTCCGGAGAAGAGTACGAACTCTACAATCCGGCGCGGCCGACAGAGCTGGTGGGATATGCCGCCAGTGCTGGCGTTGAAGACGTCGACTTGGCTTGTAAAGCGGCTGCGGATGCTTTTCCTGCCTGGGCTGCGCTCAGCTACCAGGAGCGCGCAAGCTATCTGAATAAAATTGCCGACCATCTGATGGCAAATCAGGATGAGCTGGAAGCCCGGGTGAACCTGTTTACCCGTGAGCATGGCAAGATCCTGCGCGAAGCGCATATCGAAATGACCCGTATCAGTGACCGCTTCTGTCATGTGGCAGCCTATGCTGAGCGTTTGGCAGAAGATGAACAGCTGTCGGGTCCTCCATTCGATACCATTATTACCCGACAGCCCCGTGGTGTTGCCGCCCTGGTGGTACCCTGGAACTGGCCGGTGTCAATTCTCGGTGCCAAGCTGCCCCAGGCCCTGATGGCCGGTAATACTGTGGTGATTAAACCGGCTCAGTCATCTTCCATGGCGACCACTCTGACTGTTAGCCTGATGGCAGAAATGCTACCACCGGGCGTGATTAATGTTGTCACAGGTTCGTCCTCCAAAATTGGTGATCCACTGCTGAGCCATCCGGCGGTACGTACCATCAACTTCACCGGCAGTGTTGATGTGGGTAAGCACGTCATGAAAGTTGCTGCTGATAATCTGACCCCTGTGACTCTTGAATTGGGCGGTAACGATGCCGGAATAATTTTAGAAGACGCTCTGCTGGACGAAGCCGCGTTGAATCGCATGTATTTAGGCTGCTTTATGTCTTCAGGTCAGATCTGTATGGCTCTGAAACGTATTTATGTGCACCGCTCACGCTATCAGGAAGTGGTTGATGGCTTGACTGAGATCGCCTCCCGACAGGTTGTTGGTGATGGCACCTTGCCTGAAACAACGATGGGACCTATTAATAACAAAGGTCAGTACGGCGTTGTGACGAGTATGATCGAAGAGGCAAGGCAGGCCGGTGCTGAAGTACGGGAATTGGGTGAGGTACCGGATCAGGCGCTGTATGAACAGGGCTACTTCCAGAAACCAACCCTGGTACTGGACCCGGATCGCAATCTGCGTATCGTCAGGGAAGAACAGTTTGGTCCAGCCGTACCGATTGTTCCCTTCGATACCATTGATGAGGCCGTTGCCTGGGCTAACGATTCTGAATTCGGACTCTGTTCTTCGGTTTGGACCGAAGACCGTGATCAGGCACTCAAAGTCGCGCGTCGATTGGAGGCCGGTTATACCTATTTGAATGGCCATGGTCCCCTTGCACAGGACCCCCGTGCACCCTTTGGTGGGCACAAGCACAGTGGCATTGGCCGCAACCTGGGGTATGAAGGCGTACAGGCTTTTCAGGAGCCGCATTCAATCTCGGGGCCTGAGAACTGGCTGCTCTGATTATTGCTTAGCACGCTTTGATATAGCGAATGTTTCAAAGCTTCCCTTTAAGGTGATTTATGTGTTGCATGAACAACGGTAGCTGTTCATGCAACCTATCTATCCGTTTTCCTTCTTAGCAAAAATGTGTCCGAAATCGTGATGAAGTCAGCGTTGTGATGGATTCATCACGCTTTATGACTTAGGAATTTGATTATGTTTAAAAGAGTCGATCACGTAGAAATTGTGACAACCAATGCAGCAAAAACCATAGATTTCTATGTTGATATTTTCGGTTTCAGAATCAAAGATCGAAATGAAGTGAAGATGCCGCCGATGAAAGAGGTTATCTATCTTGAGCTGGGTGACACAGTGATTGAGATTATTGACACTGAAAACCCCGGGCCAAAATCCGATGCTCCCTGGGAGGTCGGATACAGGGCCATTGCCCTTGAAGTGGTGGATATGGCAAAGGCAGTTGACTATCTACAGAGCAAAGGAATAACCATTACTGTGCCGCCGGTAGATCTGGGTAATTCATTACGCGGTGAAATAAGAGATCCAGATGGCCTCATTGTCGAGTTGCGACAGTGGAAATAGCCAAGGCTAGCAATAAGTAATTCGGACAGGTAGGGCCTAGGGCCCAGCAGTCACGGAACACCTTTTCAGCAAAACACTCATGACAGCCTGCATCCGTACACCTAAGACTTATATGATTAATGGAAAAAAGATGAAAACGGCACTCGATCAACAGTCACTGGATCAGCTCTTCCTGGCTGCGCGCAGCTATAACCAATTTACCGATCAGGCTGTCAGCGATGACACCATCCACGCACTTTATGACCTTTTAAAGTGCGGGCCGACATCAATGAATACACAGCCAGCGCGCTATGTATTTGTGCGCAGCCAGCAAGCGCGAGAGCGCTTGCTGGCTGCCATGAAAGCCAGCAATCTGGAAAAGACACGCAATGCTCCTGTGTCAGTGATCGTCGCAGCGGACACTGCATTCTATGAATACCTGCCTACCCAGTTCAAGGCATACGATGCCAAACCTCTATTTATGGCGAATCAGGTATTGGCCGAGGCAACTGCATTTCGCAACAGCTCCCTGCAAGGCGCTTATCTGATACTGGCGGCACGGGCACTGGGCCTTGACTGCGGTGCTATGAGTGGATTCGATCCGGCCAAAGTCAATGCCGAGTTCTTTTCTGATGGCCGCTGGAAGGCCAACTTCATCGTCAATCTGGGATACGGTACGACTGAGGGGTACCACCCGCGCGGTCCACGCCTGGACTTCGAACAAGTTGCCCGAATCGTCTAGAACACCAGGTATCAATAATTGGTTTGTTAGTCATAAAACAGATCCAAGGTTTACAGCGTCTAGCGATAATTTGGGAGGTGGTATGAAAGCAACCCGCTTACTGGCATTTAAACGTTTAGTATCGCTGTTGTCGTCGACAAACTCTGCGAGCGGCGGTCACAGGGAACGATGGCTCTCCGTTGTCGGTGGATTTATCGGGATATACGCGTTGTTGTGGATCAGCGGTACTGTGCTGGATCGACAGGGGGCAACCATCGTTATGGCCTCCATGGGGGCGTCGGCGGTTTTGGTGTTTGCACTACCCCACGGGGCGTTAGCCCAACCCTGGGCTGTGTTTGGCGGACACATCACTTCAGCGTTAATTGGTGTTAGCTGTGCGAAGTTACTAGATGATCCTTTCTTCGCCACTGCGGTTGCAGTAGCGCTTGCTATCGCAGTGATGTCTTATCTGCATTGTATTCATCCCCCTGGCGGCGCTACTGCGATGATAGCTGTAGTGGGTGGTGAACCAGTTCAGCAACTCGGTTACGGTTTTGTCATTTATCCAGTGCTGATCAATGTAATGATCATTTTAGCCATAGCGACTGTGGTGAACCTGCCCTTTAATCACAGACGTTATCCCAAAGCGTTCTCCGGATTCAGTTTATCGAAGGCATCTATGGATGATAAAGCGGATTCGGACCTCAATAAATCAGCCTAGCTCTGAAACAAATGAAATCATATGTAACTGCTTGCGAATAATCTGGTGCAGGGAGCTGAGCAGATATGTGCGTATTGGTTAACGCCATTTTGAATTGCCTGCTTATTGGTGATAGCTCCATCTTCAACGCGTGGACTCAACAACCACTTTCGTTGAAAAAAGCGCGTTTATGGAGGCTTTACTGAATGGCGTTCGGGCAAGCCTGTAGACCAACTGCAGTTTAAAGCTTCAGTTTTTCTGTTAACTCTATTGGTAATAATTTTATGTCATCAATTTTTAAAAAGTTCTTTCTCCCTGTTATCTGTCCCTCGGCTGTTATTGCAATTATTCAGCAGGCGATGCTTGTGGTATTGCCACTGTATATCCTGGCAATTGGCGGCAGCCTGGCTGAGTCTGCTGCGGTCATCGGACTGAAGGGGGTCGGGATGATGGCTGCTGATTTACCGGCGGGTTTATTGCTCGCCAGGATCGGCGATAAGCGCTTGATGATCTGTGCTGCAGTATTTTTTGCTATCGCAATGATACTAATGGCCGTATTTCCGTTGTTACCGGTGTTAATGCTGGCGGCAGTGATAATCGGTTTAGCCCATGGCACATGGCTGGTAAGCCGGATTGCATTTATCGGTGCCACCGCAGAAACAAACGAGCGGGGCAGGGTCATGGCGATGTCCGCTGGCACTATCCGCCTGGGCAATGTCATCGGGCCTGCGCTGGCTGGATTGCTGATCGCAACAAGCGGTTATGACATCACTCTTTATCTGTTTTCAGCCGGCACGTTACTGGTGATTTTGTTTATTTGTCTGTGGGTGCCCAACTGTACTGTATCCACCAAGCAAAGCCGTCACTTGTCTGCACTGAAACAGACGGTCAGGGAAAATAAACATACATTTATGACCGCCGGTGTCGCTGCCTTTGCTCTGACGTTGGTACGTTCATCACGTGCTTTACTGTTACCTCTGATGGGGGCTGCTCTATTGCTGGATGAAGCCAGTATTGGTCTGGCTATATCAGTGGGTGCGGTGATCGATACCCTGCTGTTTTACCCTGCTGGCAGCCTGATGGATCGTATTGGACGCAAACCGATCTTTATTGCCAGCCTGATGATTTTGGGCATCAGCCTTGCTGTGTTGCCATTTTCACAGGGCCTGTGGAGTCTGATTTTAATAGCTGGCTTGATGGGCGTTGGTAATGGTGTTTCGGCCGGCGTAATCATGACGGTAGGTTCGGACCTGGCTCCGCAACATAATAAGGGCAGCTTTATCGGTGTCTGGCGTCTTGTATCGGATGTCGGGGCTACCGCCGGACCGATTTTTATTGGCACTGTTGTAAAGCTTTCAAGCCTTGCGGTAGCCGCTCACAGTGTGGGTTTACTCGGCGTTATCGGCGGCGTTTATGTGATAAAAGCCGTCGCCGAGACACACCGCAAGGAATGATTTTCTGGCTTAAACATTCGATGGCATATAACAGGCGAGTCTCCTTAACTACTGACTTCGCCTACGCTGTTCCAGGTCAATTATAGCGCATCTGATTGAATCATCACGCAGTCATTGATCGAAAAAATCGATAAGTATTATGAAAGCACCCCGGTTTATTGAACGGTCTAAAGTCTTGATACTTGATTCATGTCAGTTAAAGCATCCTTAATGGATCGGATTTGGCAGCCTGGTGACGCCATCGTGGAGATATTGTCTCGTTCATATTTGCTTACAGGGTGGTTTATTACCTTCAGTCCCTGGAGCAGGGCCAATTCACGGGCTTGGTTTCATACCTGATGTCCATGCGTTCATAAAGCAGGACTGGATAAAAAAATCGTAGTTAGCCGAATAAAACTAAAAAAAATACGGAGATCAACCATGACTTTTCAGAACAAAACTATTGCTGTAACCGGAGTATCCTCAGGCATCGGTGCCGCCTGTGCAGCTTTGCTTAAAGAACGTGGTGCCCGGGTGGTTGGCCTGGATATCAACGAACCTGTTGCGGGTAACGTTGATCAGTTTATTGCATACAATCAAAGCGATCTGGGCTCTATCGAAGAGGCTGTAGCAAAACTACCTTCAGATCTGGATGGCTTGCTCAATATTGCAGGCATAGCGCCTTCGCCGCGTTTTTCTCCAGCAGATGTGCTTAAGATTAACTTCTTCGGCCTACGTTATTTTACCGAGAAAGTGGTTAGTAAGCTTAAAGACGGTGCTGCCATCGTTAATATGAGCTCTGGAACCGGTACTGGCTGGCCCACTAACCTGGAAAACATCAAGGCTTTCCTGGCCCTGGATGAGATCTCTCAGGTCGATGATTTTGTGACCGAGAAGAATATTGTTCTGGATGGTGTGGTTAATGATGCCCCTTATCCTTTTAGCAAGCAGCTGTTGTCTGTATGGACGATGAAAGTTTCTTCTAAGTGGCTCGATCGTGGTATCCGGGTTAACGCCATTGCACCTGCTGCCGTAGATACACCGATTGTCGGTGATTTCATGACCAGCTTTGGTCCTGACGCCGAAAAAAGAATGGCTAAGTTTGGTGCTGCGACGCCTGAAAATATCGCGCTGGCTACTGTATTTTTGCTTTCCGAAGAAGCCGTGTGGGTTAACGGCGCAGTTTTGTCGGTAGATGGTGGTGCGATAGCTGCCGGAACAATGAACAAACTAGGCATATAACCGATAAATAGCCTGGCAAACAGGCTGTCCAAATAATTATTGCAAAGGCAGTGTTCACCGAATATTAAATAGTGGTGAAACCTAAACTGAGGTGAATCCAAGCTGAGGTGAATCTAAGCTGCAGTCCTTCTTTGCGATAAAACTATAAAAAAGATCAGGCTTCTACTTTTCAGTATGAAGCCTGTTTTTAGACTCTGTACAGCATCATTGGAAATGTGGAGCGCAACTTAGAGTGCTAATAAATTCCATAAAGTTATGGTTAGTCGGCTTTATGGTTTTTTGTTGCCTTTCTTTCTGATCCCAACTTGCAGTACTGATTGCGGTATAGGTCTTTCGTAACTACCGGGCCGCTTGGTTAAGTCCGGTTTTGAGTGCAAGAATAGTGGAGCAAGGCAACGTGCTAGATAAAGTCGATGATATAGATCCGATTGAAACAAACGAATGGCTGGATGCGCTGGAATCCCTGGCCAAAAACGAAGGTGATGAGCGTGCCAGCTACATCCTCCGCAAATTGGGTGAGAAAGCATCTGATTTGGGTGTAGGCGCAGGCGCCACACTGACAACCCCTTACAAAAACACCATTGCCCCTAAAGATGAAGCCCGGATGCCGGGTGATCTGTTTATGGAGCGCCGCATTCGCTCCTTCATTCGCTGGAATGCGTTGGCAATGGTAATGCGTGCCAATGATAATGATGATGCCCTTGGCGGTCATATCTCCAGTTTCTCCTCGTCAGCTACGTTGTACGATATCGGCTATAACTATTTTTTCCGTGGTTCTGAAGGCGAGCAGGAAGGCGATCTGATTTTCTTTCAGGGTCACATTGCGCCGGGTATCTATTCCCGTGCGTATCTTGAAGGCAGACTGACGGAACAGCAGATGGATAACTACCGCCGTGAAGTGGACGGTGGTGGCCTTTCTTCCTATCCACACCCCTGGTTGATGCCTGATTTCTGGCAGTTCCCAACCGTATCCATGGGCCTGGGTCCAATTCAGGCGATCTACCAGGCGCATATAATGCGCTATCTGTCAGCGCGTGAGTTGATCGATCGTGGTGACCGTAAGGTGTGGGCATTCCTGGGAGATGGTGAGTGTGATGAGCCTGAATCTCTGGGTGCTATCGCCCTGGCGGGTCGTGAGCAGCTGGAAAACCTGGTATTCGTCGTAAACTGTAACCTGCAGCGCCTGGATGGGCCGGTGCGTGGTAACGGTAAAATCGTTCAGGAGCTGGAAGGTGTCTTCCGTGGCGCAGGCTGGAATGTAATCAAGTGCCTGTGGGGTCGTCATTGGGATGCGTTATTCGAGAAAGATGATAAAGGCCTGCTGCTGAAGCGCATGAATGAAGTCTGTGACGGTGAGTTGCAGAACTACAAGGCGAACGGTGGTGCTTACACCCGCGAACATTTCTTCGGCAAATATCCTGAACTGCTGGAGATGGTCAAGGATCTGTCTGACGACGACATCATGAACCTGAACCGTGGCGGTCACGACCCTTATAAGGTGTTTGCAGCGTACCAGGCGGCGATGAACAACAAGGGGCAGCCAACGGTTATCCTGGCGCAAACTGTTAAGGGCTACGGAACCGGAAAGTCCGGTCAGGCGAAGAACGATACTCACTCCTTGAAGAAAGTGGCGATAGACGACCTGAAAGATTTCCGCGATCATCACAACATTCCTCTGAACGACGATCAGCTAAAGGAAGTGCCTTACTACCGTCCATCGCCGGATTCACCGGAAATGAAGTACATGATGGATCGCCGGTCAAAACTGGGGGGCGCCTGTCCTGCACGTCGCAGCGACTTTGACGCTCTGGAAATTCCATCGCTGGAAACCTTTGCTGCGCAGCTGAAAGAAAGCGGTAAGCGTGAGGCATCTACTCAGATGGTGCTTAACCGCATCATGAGCACGCTGGTTAAAGATAAGAACATGGGGCAGCGTGTAGTGCCTATTGTACCGGATGAAGCGCGTACTTTCGGTATGGAGGGTATGTTCCGTCAGCTGAGCATTTATTCCTCCGCAGGCCAGCGTTATGTGCCGCACGATTCTGACCAGATCATGTTCTACAAGGAATCCAAAACCGGTCAGATTCTAGAAGAGGGGATTAACGAAGCCGGTGCAATGTCTGCCTGGATAGCCTGTGCGACTTCTTACAGCAACAACAACTGCACCATGGTGCCGTTCTATACCTTTTATTCAATGTTCGGTTTCCAGCGGGTAATGGATTTGACATGGGCAGCAGGTGATATGCAGGCCCGTGGTTTCCTGATCGGTGCGACATCAGGGCGTTCGACACTGCAAGGTGAAGGCCTGCAGCACCAGGATGGTCACTCCCACCTAATGGCGCAGATGATTCCGAACTGTGTCTCTTACGATCCTACCTTCAGCTATGAGATGGCAGTCATTGTGCAGGACGGTCTGAAGCGTATGTATCAGAATAAAGAGAACCGGTTCTACTACATCACCACCTTGAATGAAAACTACACTCACCCGGCGATGCCTGTTGGTGCAGAGGAAAGCATCATCAAAGGTCTGTACCTTCTGCAGGAAGGTAAGGCATCTGCCAATAAAGTACAGCTAATGGGCTGTGGTGCCATCCTGCGTGAAGTGATTGCAGCCGCCGATATCCTGCGTGATGAGTACGGTGTTGAAGCTGATATCTGGAGCGCAACTTCTATCAATGAGCTGACCCGGGATGCCCAGAACGTCGCACGCTGGAACATGTTGCATCCTGAACAGCAGCCACGCAGATCCCATGTGCAGGAGTGTCTGCAGGATCGAGAAGGTCCGGTTATCGCGACAACTGACTACATGCGTATGTATGCAGAACAGCTTCGCGCATATATCCCTGGCACTTACACAGTACTGGGTACTGATGGCTTTGGACGCTCTGATTCGCGCACCAAGTTGCGTGAGTTCTTCGAAGTGGATCGTTACTACGTTACTGTCGCTGCACTGTCTGCATTGGCAGAAGACGGCAAGGTAGAAAAGTCTGTAGTGACCAAAGCGATGCAGAAGTTTGGTGTTAACCCGGAAAAACCAGCCCCCTGGACTGTGTAAGCCGAAGCTGAACTTTTGCGAGTAAGAGAGGATAACAACGTGAGTAATGTAAACATTACGGTGCCTGATATTGGTGGCGCTACAGACGTAGACATCGTTGAAGTGTGTGTAGCGATTGGCGATACCATCGCTGAAGGTGACTCTTTAATTGTCCTGGAAACGGATAAAGCGTCGATGGAAGTACCCTCAACCCACGCGGGTACGGTGATAGAAATTCTGGTTGAAGAAGAGGGTACATGTAACGAAGGCCAGGCTATCCTCGTGCTGGCAACCGATGCTGCTAGCGCAGCAGCTCCTGAAAAAGAAGCGCCTGCGGCTCCAGTTGCGGCAGCTGCACCCGCTCCAGTAGCTGCAGCGGCTCCGGCAGCTAGCGCTGTTGAACAGATCATGGTGCCGGATCTCAGTGGTGCTACCGATGTTGATGTGGTTGAAGTGCTGGTTAAAGCCGGCGACCGCATTGAAGAAGGCGATTCCCTGATTGTCCTTGAGACCGATAAGGCATCGATGGAAGTACCTGCGCCAAAAGGCGGCGTGGTCGTTGCCATCAACATCAATGAAGGCGATACCATCAACGAAGGTGATCACCTGTGTGATCTGGAAGTCTCCGATGGTGCCGCAGTAGCTGCTCCAGCGGCTCCGGTTGCTGCAGCACCGGCTGCCGCAGTATCGACTACCGCAGTATCGACTGTCGGAGGTGTTGAAGATGTGCTGGTGCCTGAGCTGAGCGGTGTGACCGATGTCGATGTGGTTGAAGTCCTGGTGAAGGATGGCGATAGCGTTGCAGAAGGTGATTCCCTGATCGTACTGGAAACCGACAAGGCTTCCATGGAAGTGCCTGCACCGAAAGCCGGTGTGGTTCAATCCATGAAGATTCAGGAAGGTAGCCAGGTTAACGAAGGCGATCTGCTGATGACGCTGGAAGTAACAGGCGGTGCAGCAGCACCGGCACCTGTTGCGCCTGCAACTCCTGCTCCAGCGGCCGCGCCGGCACCTGCTAAAGGTGTTGATCGTGAAGCGCTGGAGAAGAAGAACAAGGCGGTTCACGCAGGTCCTGCTGTGCGTGCGATTGCCCGTGAGTTTGGTGTTGATCTGGCACTGGTTAAAGGCACGGGTCCTCGTAATCGTGTCCTGAAAGAAGATGTTCAGGCATACGTGAAGACCTCGCTGAAGCAACTGGCCGAGAAGCCTGCGCCAGCAGCCGTAACCGGTGGTTCCGGTATTCCTGCGGTTCCAGAAGTCGATTTCAGTCAGTTTGGTGAAATTGAACTTGTGAAAATGAGCAAGATCCACAAGCTGACGCGTAACAACATGTCTCGCTGCTGGTTGAACATCCCGCACGTAACCCAGTTCGACAAAGCGGATATCACCGATCTGGAGAAATTCCGTGCAGAGATGAAGGAAGAGGCTGCCCGTCAAGGGGTTAAGCTGACTCCGCTGCCATTCATGCTTAAGGCGATTGCGGTTGCCCTGAAAGCGCATCCGAAGTTTAACGCGTCACTGCACGCTGATGGCGAGCACATCGTCTACAAGAAGTACGTCAACATCGGTATGGCGGTTGATACGCCTAACGGTCTGATGGTACCGGTTATCAAGGATGCAGATAAGAAGAGCATCTACGAGCTGTCCCGCGATGCAGTTGAACTGGCAGGTAAAGCGAAAGATCGCAAGCTTAAGCCAGCCGAAATGCAGGGTGCTTGTTTCACAATCTCCAGCCTGGGCGGAATCGGTGGTACAGGCTTTACACCAATCGTTAACGCACCTGAAGTGGCTATCCTGGGTATCTCTAAAGCAGATATCGAGCCGCGCTGGAACGGTAAGGAATTCGAACCCCGTAAGATGCTGCCACTGTGCCTGTCTTATGATCATCGCGCCATTAATGGCAGCGATGCGGGTAAATTCCTGACGTATCTGAACCAGCTGCTAAGCGACGTACGTCGCATGGTGATGTAAGGGGCTACGCCCCTCAGTCGCTAGCAGTTAGTTGCTAGTGGCTAAAAGTACAGGCGAGTCGTACATGGTTGAAGGGTTAACCCTCTCCACCACTAGCAACTTGTTACTAGCTACTGTTTTTTTCTTCATGGCTGTTCCATGACTCAAGCCTCTTCTCATTTTGAGAAAGAGGCTTTTTTTTGGGTGGCACTGATAAGTATTAAACAGCAGCCAGATTACCTATCGAATTTTTCGATGAATATTATGAGAACATCTTGGTTTATTGAATATTCTTAAGACTGGATACTAGACATATATCAAGAAAACTCTTAGCCATGAACAGGATTTTGCAAACCTGTATCACTATTGATCAGTTGGCCACTGGTTGTTAGCCGCATTAAGGAGCGTCACTTGCGTGGCACTCCCCAGGAAAGGAACAAACCATCAGTACGTAATTAATTTTGTGACGAGGAACTTAAGCCTATGAAGCCCGGTACATCAATAGCTATGAACAACTTGATTGGGCAGGTTAGAGAAATTATTCCGTTTGATATCCCACCGGCACAATTATGTGACGGCCCCTGTACCGGCTGTCCGAAGAAGTTAATTGAGTATCTTGATACGGAACTGGAAGAGTGGGAATACAGGCTTGAGCAGAATGAAACGCCTAGTCTGGGCGATGTTCATACACTAGGCAAAACCAGCAAGAAAATTTACGCCGTATTGAAGAAAAACGACCTTATTGAAGATGTAAGCAGCGACCTGTAATGCTAAGTCATAACGCTTAATCAAAAGGCTGCTGCGATGATAATCACAGATTCTGCTAACGGGTCAGTTGAGCAAAGTAATTAATGGATAAGAAGTCGGCTTCAATAATTACCTTTGTAGCGCCATAAAAATCATTTTTTTCTAAAAGAGTTCTTTGCGGGATAGCGAAATCTCGTGAATAGCACGGAGTACATTTGTGCCCAAAAAACGTTAAATGCTGTGTCTAAATAACAATAACGAGAGTAATCAATGAAAATAATAAAAAAACTACATAACCTGGCTATTGCCACTGCTGTCACTGCTACGCTGGGCGCCCCCCTGGCATCAGCAGCAGAGCTTAAACTGGCGACTTTTATACCGCCTCAGCACCACCTCCATAAGAATCTGTTTACCTGGTTTGCCAATGAAGTAGAGGCACGCAGCAATGGCGAACTGACGGTTAAAATTTACCCTTCAGGTCAGCTTGGCGCAGGCCCGGTGCAGCAATACAAGCGGGTACTGGAAGGGGTTGCCGATATCACCTTTGGTCTGCCGGCCTATACGCCGAAGGTGTTTCAGAAAACCATGATGATTATCCCACCGGGCAAGTCGCAAAATGCCAAGCAGAGCACCCAGCGGCTGTGGAATGTTTACGACAAGCATCTGGCTCCTGAGTACAAAAACGTCAAGCTACTTGGACTGTGGACCGTTGCCGGTATTGGCCTGGCCAGTAAGGAAAAACCGATTCGCACCCTGGAAGATATCAAGGGGTTGAAGTACGTTCCTTACGGCGCAATGACTACACCGATTGTTGAGGCGATGGAAGCAGTGCCTGTCCAGTTGCCGGTTACTGAGTTTTATACTGCGCTTTCCACCGGGACTGTCGATGCCATCACCGCAACGCCAAATAATATGGTCCCACCCTGGAATCTATGGGATGTTTCCAAATATTGGATCGACAATATTCCGGTAGCCCATACGGCTTTCTTCCTGGCGATGAATAAGAACTCCTACAGCCATTTGCCAGAGCGTCATCGGGCGATCATCGATGAGCTGGCAGGGGAAGCGTTGTCGTTGCGCGGGGCTAAAAGCTTCGATGACATTGATGCTAAGTCATTGGAAATGATGAAACAGAATCCTGACAAATTCGAATGGATTACCGTTTCACCGCAAGAGCGCAAACGTATGGATTCCGCCGTTGAAGGTGCATTACCTAAGGTGTTTGAAAATATGAAAGCTCAGGGACTGAGCAATCCTGAAGAAGTCTATAACGATATCAACTCGTAATATTTCTTCGCATATTAAGCGGTCCCTTTTTTCGCAAGGGACCGTTTCTTTCCTCAGGAGTCTAATATGGGAAATACAACGATATCCCGGATCCGTTGGCTTGATCGTCTCGATGGCATAATTAAATGGTTCACCCTGATTGGTGGAGGTTTATCTCTTCTGTTCCTAATGGGGCTGACGGTACTTGACGTAATTATGCGTTATATCTTTAACGATCCTATTTTTGGCGCACAGGATCTATTAAAGCTAACGCTGCTTCTCATCGTAGCCTTCTCCACAGCGTTTGGCGGGCGTAGCGGCGCCCATATTGAAATCGAAATTTTTGAACACAAAATGAACCGTCATTTTGCCCGCTGGTCATTATTGGCTGTGCGGCTGGCCAGTTTTGTGTTGGTTGGTGTGCTTGTCTGGCGGTTGATCGAAAATGGCCAGATGTCCTCAATGTATGGTGAGGCCAGCCAACTACTGCTTATCTCCTACGAAAATTTTTATTACATCCTGGCGGCAGGCATGGCTCTATATGCCATTGTGTTGCTGGCTGAGTCGCTGCTTTTGGTGACCCGGGGTGTAATTAACCGACTTAACAGCTAACAGTGGAAGCATTTTATGACTGAAACAGCAGTTGGCGTTCTGGGCCTTGGCTCACTATTTACCTTACTGGCTATACGCATGCCGGTAGCCCTTTCCATGCTTCTGGTCGGCCTGGTGGGAACAGTTCTTATCAACGGGCTGATGCCCGGTTTGTCGTCATTGTCCGGCGAGGCGATGCAGGTCGCTACGGAATACAATCTTATCGTTATTCCATTGTTTATATTGATGGGGAATCTCGCGGGTGTCTCCGGCATGAGTAGTGACCTGTTCGGCGCAGCCTACAGTTGGATGGGGCACCGAAAAGGCGGCCTGGCTTCAGCAACTGTAGCTGCTTGTGCCGGTTTTGCTGCGCTTTCCGGATCCTCCCTGGCGTCCGCCGTGACCATGGGGCGGGTAGCTTTGCCGGAGATGAAGCGGTTCAACTATGCTAACTCCCTCTCTACCGGTGCTGTTGCAGCGGGTGGCACACTGGGCTTTCTGATTCCGCCTTCCGGCGGCATGATCATCTACGCGGTGTTGACAGATCAGTCTATCGGACGCCTGTTTATGGCGGGTATTCTGCCAGGTATTTTGCTGACTCTGCTGTTCATCGGAGCGATCTGGTATACCACTTTCAGGAACCCTGAGGCAGGCCCGGCCGGCCCGAGAGCATCGCAACAGGAGCGCTGGCAATCGCTGTGGCGTGCCGCACCGATTCTGGGGGTAGTGTTCATCACTATAGGTGGTATGTATTCCGGTATTTTCACACCGGTAGAGGCAGCAGGTGTCGGCGCATTTCTAATGCTGCTGATGAGCAGCTGGCGCAGGGCCCTGACACTGAGGAATATTGAGAAAGTAATTCTGGATAGCATGAAAACCACCTCCACGGTGTTTCTGATCCTGATCGGTGCCTTCGTCTTTATACCCTTTATGGCACTCACCGCAGTGCCTGCCAATCTGGTCAGCTTCCTCACTAATCTGCCGATCGGTGAGTACGGTATTTTGCTGATCATCATCCTTACCTATATGGTGCTGGGTACCTTCCTGGAAGGTATCGCTATGCTGGTGCTGACCCTGCCAGTGGTCATGCCTCTGGTGGTCAACATGGGGTGGGATCCGATCTGGTTTGGCATCATTGTTGTGATCGTGCTCGAGATGGGAATGATCTCACCGCCAGTTGGTCTCAATGTCTTTATCGTGAAGGGAATCGCTCCTGAAGTACCTATGGGGGAGATATTTCGAGGAATCTGGCCATTCTGGTTTGCCATGGCCCTGATGATTTTGTTGCTGGTGCTGGTGCCTGAAATCGCCACTCTTCTGCCGGATACAATGATGGGAGCCTAGGGGAAATAAGATGGACTCCCCCTCCGGCGGGCATCTATGTGCCAGATTAGAAGTGAAAAGCTAATCAATGAGAGGGAGTCCACATGAACATTATGAATCGACCAGCTTTTCGCAGACATGTTGTATGCGCTTGCTATAACTGGCGTCATGTTAAACCGACCCACCCAGCGCCTGACTTACTTTTTTACACACATCTGAAACCTGCATCGCACTACCCAGGGTAGTGGGCTCCCAGATGATCGATTACCTGCAGATCACTTCAACGTATATAAGTCGATCATTAAGTTCAGCCTGGTAAGCAAAGACGATATCTAAGGGCTGTTCAATATCTCAAAGCATAATCCGCGTGACGGGCGTAAGAGAATTTGCAGCGCTAAAGAATTCAGGGAGAAGGTGAGGCGCAACGGGCTGATCACAGGCAACCCTAAAGGCTCAAAAGGAATACCTCAAGCTAGCCCAATCAGAGCTATCCCCCAAAATAATATACACCATAGACCTGAAACCATAGACCTGAAACCATAGACCTAAACATAGTTAAGCCCGTGTCATTGCTGGTTTTTAGAAACTGTCAGAGAGCCCTGCTGTAACTTTCAACTCCCGAACCGTGCCAGGCGGTAGGGATCAAGGTCAAACGACGTCTCCTCGCCACGATAGAGTTGCACAATCAGCTGGGCGGTGAGTGCCGCCTGTGTTAGCCCCAGGTGCTGATGCCCGAAGGCTAATAAAACTTCACCTTTAGGTCCGCTACGGTCGATGACAGGAAGTGAATCTGGCAGCGAAGGCCTGCGTCCCATCCAGGGTTCGGCGTTCTCAGTATTCAGAGGACGATTGAATAGTGCCTGGGCGTGTTGCTTAAGCATATGCGCGCGCTTCATATTGGCTTCTCTATCCAGCGCTGCGAATTCGACGGTACCGGCTAGTCGCAAGCCGCCTTGCAAGGGCGTCATGATAAAACGACGTTCAGCTGAGCTGATAGCCAGGGGTAATGTATCTTGCTCGTGGGGGAGCATCAGGTGATAGCCGCGTTCGGTTTCCAGAGGTACCTTCACACCGGTTAATGCACGCACCAGAGGCTTGGCATAGGCGCCGTTGGCGATTAATACACGCTGGCAGCGCAGTGTGCCGTTATTTGTTACCAGTTCAACGCCGTCATCGGTGAGGCGTCCATCAATAACATCAGCCTGGGAGTATTTCATGCCCCGCTGCTGGGCTGCTGCAAATAATGCTTCAACCAACTTAAGCGGGTCGGTGACATGGCCGGTGGCCGGGAACTCCAGTGCGCCCTGCAGATGTGGACTCAATACCGGCACCCGTTCATGCAACTCGGCACCATCGATATGCGTCACGGGTACATCATAGACGCCAAGCTTCTCCATGTGTTTGAGCAGGCTGGCTTTGGTTGCCGGTTTTTCATAGGCGAGCAGGGAGCCCTTCTGTTGCAGCAGGTCAGTTCGGTCAATCGAGCCCAGCATATCCCGCCATGCACACAGGCTGGCACGATTCAGTGTTGATAGTGCTGCAGCGCTGAGTTTGTTGGCGGTGGGTCGCATATTATTGACCAGCTGCAGCATCCAGGGGGTGATCTGAGGTAGGTAGCGCCAGTCGATGCTCAACGGTCCAAGGGGATCCGCCAGCATTTTTGGTAACTGTAAAAGGATATCGGTGGATGCCAGTGGAAACACCTGCTCGGTGGCAATGTGCCCGGCATTACCCGATGAGGCTCCAGCACCGGGTGCTTCACGTTCCAGCATTAATACCTGGTGGCCCGCTTGTTGTAGCGCCAGTGCGCAGCTGGTGCCGATCACGCCGCCGCCGATCACGATAATATCCTGCGTAGTTTGCATCGATCACTCCCAGATAAATTCATATATTGTATAAAATATACAGTGATGTGAGGTCGATGCAAGCCTAAACTGATCGTGGCGCTTAACCATCGAGGCTTTTATTGATTTGCATCGGTACAATTGCATAAGCGCTTTTAGCATCGATGCCTATGCGGATTTAAGAGTTCGTAGCTGAGACGTTCTACATGAAAAGGCTATTACTGTTTTAAATTTAGGATTATCAATCCAGTTTGGATTGCTGTTGAATCAGCAGATCATGAATGGCCTGGCCCGCTTCCAGAATGTGCTTTCTGAGTAATGCAGATGCTGCAGCCTTATTCCGCTGGTGACATAAGGCGAGAATTTCGCTGTGCTCCTGTTCGGCTTTATCAATGCCTGTGGTGAGCAGCAGCTGCATCCGAATATAGCGGTCAGATTTGATGTTCAGGCTGTGTATTATCTGCATCGCCTGGGGCATGTTGGCAGGCTTATAGAGGGCAGCATGCAGGGCGTAATTAAGGTCACTCCAGGTCTCTACCCGCGTGCCACTTTCCACTGCTTCTTCAAATGCATGCAAGATCTTGCTGGTGGCTGCGAAATCCTCTTCGCTCATATTGTCGATAGCATTCTCCAGGACGTGGCATTCCAGCAGCGCCCGCAGTTCGAACAGCTCGTGAATCTTGACTGGCGATAGCTCTGTGGCGGTGGCCCCTTTGTGTGCCTCAAACAGCACCAGCCCCTGTGCCTCAAGCTGCAATAACGCTTCTCTCACCGGAATACGACTGACATTGAATTGTTTGGCAATCGCATCCTGGCGAAGGGCTTCACCGGCGACAATTTTACCGCTGAGGATCTTATCCCGCAGGCTATCAGTAACCATCTGGGTGCGTGTTTTATAGATGAAACCGGATTGTTTGTTCATAAAGGATTTTTGTCTCGTAGAGAGAAGGAGCGGAGGGAAAAATAACTGCAGTAGGGATGAGAGGAGGCACTCGTGGGAGTGCCTCCAGCCATTTTTCTACTTCACTTCGAAGCCGTGTGCATAGGGGTCCTCACTGTCGACCCAGATGGTGTTATGCCCATAGACTCGTGCCCAGCCCTGAACGCTGGGCATAATGGCGGGTTGATCACCGACGCTTGTTGCCGCTTCGATGCGACCTTCAAACAGGCTACCGATAATACTCTCATGAACAAAATCGTCGCCGACATTGAGCTTCCCTTTAGCGAACCACTGCGCCATTCGGGCACTGGTCCCGGTGCCACAAGGTGAGCGGTCTATGGCTCTATTGCCGTAAAATACGGCATTGCGGGCATGCGCTCCCTGTTGGGTTGGTGTGCCGGTCCACAGGACATGGGATACGCCAGAGACGGTAGGGTCATCAGGATGAACACACTCGACGGCTTCATCCACTATGCGGCGTACGATCGGGCTTAAGTGCAATATCTGATCGACGCTGAAATGCTCCAGACCGGCAAAGTTCTTCTGCGGGTCGACAATGGCGTAAAAGTTTCCGCCATAGGAGATATCGACGATCAGCTCTCCCAGCTCGGGCACGTTAACAGCCACTTCGGTATGGGCCAGGTAGGAGGGGATATTGAATATCCTGACTTTCTCCACTTTGGCGCCGTTTTGCTGGTATTCGATGCGGATCTGTCCGGCCGGAACATCAAGGATCAGTTGACCGGGGATGCGCGGCCGAATGATGGCATTTTCAATGGCTGCAGTGACGGTACCGATAGTGCCGTGGCCGCACATTGGCAGGCAGCCGCTGGTTTCGATGAACAGGATCGAGGCATCGGCTTCTGCTGAACAGGGTGGGTAAACGATAGCGCCGGACATCATGGAATGGCCGCGGGGTTCAAACATCAGTGCTTGTCGGATCCAGTCAAAATTCTGCAGAAAAAACTGCCGCTTCTGACTCATTGTTTCGCCCGTCAATTCCGGATAACCACCGGCCACCAGGCGGACCGGATTGCCGCATGTGTGGGCATCGATACAGAAAAATGTGCCTTCTCTCATACTTAACTACCTGCAATTAGATTCTTATTTTGCACCGGGTATCGGTGTTAATTTTTACAATCTGCATACTTTATACAATATTTAATTTATGAAGTGAAGTCTGTCAATTTGTCTGCTGATCCACCGTTTTTACCTTGCAGTGCCTGCTTATCGGGCTAGGTATTGCCCTGTTAAACCGCATCGTTGCGGCAATAAATCCCCCCCAACTGAAATGTTAACGAGTCAAAAATCACATGAAAATATTCGAATATTATATATTGTATAAAATATTCACCTGCACTATAGTGATTTTCGTTCGCTGTTTAAGCGATGCCGAAATAGCACCGTTGATGCTCTGTTTGTTGAATAGTTTAAGAGCCTCTTAAGCAAGTGAAGATCGGAATATTTGCGTTAGTTCTCAGGCAATGATTTTGGAACCTGCGAACAAGCCCTTGAACAACCTGGTTTGAAATTGAGGAAAGATTATGAATTTAGAAGGCGTTTTGGTTCCTGTAGTTACACCCTTCGATAGTGAAGGAAAGGTGGATTACAGCGCGCTGGGTAAGCTGCTCGATCATTTGATCAAGGCGGGTGTTCGCGGTGTTGTCGCTTGCGGTACTACCGGTGAATATTACGCGTTTGTCGGTGACGAACGTCGCAGTGTCATGGCCTATATTGCCGATCGCGTTGGTGATCAGGCGCTACTGATTGCCGGCGTTAACGATACGCATACGGCGGGTTCTGTGGAGAAGGCAGAAGAAGCAAAAGAGCTTGGCTATCAGGCGTTGATGCTGGCGCCGCCAATCTATTGTTTGCCGCAGGAAGCTGAAATTATTCAGCACTATAAGACAGTGAGTGCCGAAGCTGACATGCCGATCATTATGTACAACTTCCCGGGACGCTCGGGCGTTGAGATCAGCGTTGAAGCGGTGATTGAGCTGAGTGAAGACAAGAATATTGTCGGCATCAAGGAAAGCAGTGGCGACTTTAGCCGTGCGTTGAGCCTGATCAATGCTGGTATGGATAATTTTGAAGTTATCTGCGGTTCCGATGACCAGGCGGCAGATTACATGTTCTGGGGTGTACGTTCCTGGATCGGTGGTGCTGCTAACTATCTGCCGGAAGATCATGTGCAGATTGTCGAAGCAGGTAAAAACGGTGATTACGTAACCTTGCGCAACATCATGCAACGCATCCTGCCTGTTATCAAAAATCAGGAAGCATCTGATTATAACCAGAAAGCCAAACTGGGCTGCGCCCATATGGGTATGCCGGTCGGCGAAGTGCGCGCGCCTCTGTTACCAATCAGTGAAGAGGATAAAGCGGACTTCATTGCGGCACTAACAGCCTCTATAAAATAAGTCGGTTAAAGAAATACTAAAAGAAACAACAAAAGAAATAAGAAACAGTAAATAGTGTTTTACAGTTTTTAAGGGGTGTTGAACCCCTTATATGTCACATCTCAATACAATAATAGGAATAGAGACATGAAGACATTTACAAAACATCTGGCATCAATAGCGATGGGTACTGTCATTGCACTGGGATACGGTGCTTCAGCACAAGCGGACAAGTTGGATGACGTCATAAGTGACGGCACCTTGCGCTGTGGCGTGGTGCTGGACTTCCCGCCAATTGGCTATCGTGATGCCAACAACGAACCGGCAGGCTTCGATGTTGAATACTGTAATGATCTGGCAAAGGCGCTGGATGTTGAAGCAGAAATTTTGCCGGTAACCTGGGCCGAACGTTTACCCGCAATAGTAAATAATCGTGCAGACGTTGTATTTGGCGGTACTTCAGATTCCCTGAAACGTGCGATTTCTGTCGGTTTTACTATCCCTTATGCCGTGTATTACTCGCAAGCCGTCGTGCGTGAAGATTCCGGTATTAAGACGGTCGAAGACATGAAAGGTAAGCGGATAGCCGCAGCGGTTGGCACCTTGCCTGAGAAAGAGTTCCTCAAGCTTGCTAAAGAGTGGGGTACCGAGGATCTGTATCAAGGCTACCAAAGTGAAAACGAGGTATTCCTTGCGGTTGCACAGGGTAAGGCGGATGCCGGCCTGACTACCAATACGGCGGTTAAGCCGGTGGTGCAGCAGTTTGATGCATTGAACGTAGGTCCGCGTATGCCATGGACTACTGACTACACTTCTGTGGTTGGTCCGCGTAAAGATCAGGGCTGGCTGAACTACCTGAACCTGTTTGTTACCCATCAAGTTCGCTCCGGCCGTTACCAGGAGCTATGGGGCACCTATGTAGGTGGCCAGGCACCTGAGCTGCGTATTCCAAACGTACTGTATTAATTTCATCTTGCCGGTGCTGCTCAGTAGAGCAGTACCGGCAGCACTATTAATAGGTATTGATATGGATTACACATTCCACTGGCGACCCGTAATGAAGGCGCTACCCGATCTAATGGATGCGGCAGTGACGACTTTGGAAGTCGCCGCGTTATCGATGATAATCGGCATTGTACTGGGCCTGGGCCTGGCGTTGTTACGTCTACACGGCAACCGCCCACTCTATCTGTTTGCTACGCTGTGGGTCGAAATTGCCCGAAATACGCCGGCGTTACTGCAACTGTTTTTCTTTGGTTTTGGCCTGGGTGCGTTTGGTGTGCATCTGTCGCCTTTCCTGATCGTATTGTGTGGTTTGTCGTTCAACAATGCAGGCTATCTGGCGGAAAACTTTCGCGGCGGCTTTCAGGCGATCCCCGAGACTCAAATTAAAGCCGCCCGCTGTTTAGGCATGACGGCACCTCAAGCGTATCTGCGTATTGTGATCCCACAAGTGTTTCGTTTGGTGTATTACCCGCTTACCAATCAGCTGATTTGGGCAGTACTGATGAGTTCGCTAGGGATGTTGGTTGGTTTCCGTGAGTTATCAGGTGAAACGCAGTTCCTGGCTTCGGATACCTTCCGGTTGTTTGAGTTCTTCCTGGCAGCGGCTGTTTTCTACTACCTGATAGTTAAAATCGTATTGGGTACCTCCTTCCTGCTGAGCAGAAAACTGTTCCGTTATTAGAGGTGTAAATATATGTCTACTGAAGCAAGTGCAATTCAGTTCTTTAGCGGATTTCAAATCAGCGACTTATGGTATTTGGCCAAAGGTGCGGGAGGCACCTTGCTGATTTCAGTCATCGCCATTTCGGTGGGTACCGTACTGGGGTGTGTGTTTGGTTGGGCGCTGAGCGTATCGCGCTGGGCAAATATGACTTTGGGATCGGTGCTTGATGTGTTTCGCAGTGTTCCGTTGATTATTCAGCTGCTGCTGTTTTTTAACTTTTTCCCCATTTTGGGGTTACCGGTGGGGCCGTTTGCAGCGGGTACCATTGTGCTGATTTTTTATACTGCCGCTTTAGTGGCACAGGTTGCACGCGGTGGTATCGAAGCGGTACCTGAGTCCATGCGAAATGCCGCCAGATCGCTCGGCATGACCTATTGGCAGGATATTCGCTATGTGGTTTTTCCTGTCGGTTTACGGGCGGTATTGCCAGCCTGGACCGGTGTTGCACTGGGGGTGTTGAAAGACTCGGCCCTGGTCTCTGTGCTGGGTTATATCGAGCTACTGCGGGCCTCGCAGATATTGGTCACCCGTACCCAGGAACCATTCATTATCCTGACTATCGTGGGCGTATTTTATTTTGCCCTTTCTTACCCTATTTCAAAGATGACAGCCAAGCTGGAACAGAGGTGGCAGTATGATTGAGTTAAAAAATGTCGAAAAGAAGTTTGGCGATCTGACGGTTTTAAAAGGCATCGATCTGAGCGTTAAAAAGGGCGAAGTGATCAGCGTGATCGGGGCCAGCGGATCCGGTAAATCAACCATGCTGTATTGCATCAATGCGCTGGAAAAGATACAGGGCGGACAAATACTGGTCGACGGCATTGATGTGCATGCTGATAAAACCAATCTGAATGAGCTGCGTCGCAATATCGGTATGGTGTTCCAGCAGTGGAATTCGTTTCCGCATTTAACCGTGCTGGACAATGTGGCGCTGGCGCCAAAGCTGGTGCTGGGTAAATCCAAAGAGGAAGCCTACAGCATTGCCGAGCAGCAACTCAAACATGTTGGCCTGGGCGATAAGCTGGATGTTTATCCGACCAAAATGTCCGGTGGTCAGCAGCAGCGCCTGGCGATCGCCCGTGCGTTGGCGATGGAACCTGATTATATGTTGTTTGATGAGGTTACCTCGGCGCTGGACCCTGAGCTGGTCGGCGAGGTTCTCGACACGCTTCGTCTGCTAAGGGACGAGGGGATGACAATGATTGTGGTGACCCACGAAATCAGCTTCGCGCGGGATGTCTCTGATCGGGTGGCATTCTTTCATCAGGGGATCATCGAAGAGATCGGTCCTGCACAACAGTTAATCAATGACCCGCAAAGAGAGCGTACCCAGCAATTCTTGAGCAACGTACGCTGATTATCAGATAGCTGCATTGCCCATCCCGAGGCAGCCTGTGTGGATTATGCTGCAGTTAAGCTGCCATCGGGACGGGCTCTCATCAAGCAATATTTTATGGCCACTCCATTAAGGCCGACTAATTTCATGACCGTTTACTTTATGGCCACCTAGTTTAATGGTCACCTAATTTAACTGACAATCAGAGAGGCTCTAGCCATGTCAGATTTACTCACACTTAGCGAATACCGGGATATCGCAGGTAGCCTGAATTTACCTGTTCAGTCTTATATTAATGGTCAGTTTGTGCCGGCGTTGTCGGGCAACACTATGCCAACAGTTAACCCGGCTACCGGCGAAACTATTGCCCAGATTGCCGCCTGTAATGCGGACGATGTTAACGTTGCGGTGGCGAATGCCAAAGCCACATTCGAAGCGGGGGAGTGGGCCAACATGCACCCCACTGAACGCAAGAAAATCATGCTGAAACTGGCGGATCTGATCCGCCAGAATAGTCGTGAACTGGCGGTTATGGAAAGCCTGGAAAGCGGTAAGCCGATTCGTGAATGTGAACTAACCGATCTGCCAGAGACCATCCATTGTATCGAATGGCACGCCGAAGCTGCCGATAAGATGTATGACCAGTTGTCGCCTTCCGGTACTGATGCGGTCGGTATGATTGTACGTGAACCCTTAGGTGTGGTGGCCTGTGTGTTGCCGTGGAATTTCCCATTAATGATGGTGGCCTGGAAGCTAGGACCGGCGCTGGCGACCGGTAACAGTGTAGTGATTAAACCGGCGGAACAAACCAGCATGACCACCCTGCGTTTAGCTGAACTGGCATTAGAAGCCGGTATTCCTGCCGGGGTAATGAATGTGTTGCCTGGTTACGGTCATGAAGCAGGCCAGGCACTGGGCTTACATGATGATGTGCAGGTGGTTTCTTTTACCGGATCGACCGAAATTGGTCGTAAGTTCCTCGAGTTTTCAGCGCAAAGTAACCTCAAGAAAATCGTCTTGGAATGCGGTGGTAAAAACCCTTCAGTGGTACTTGCTGATGCGGATAACCTGGATAGTGCAGCCGAGCATATTGTCTATGCTGCACTCTGGAATATGGGACAGAACTGCACCGCTAATTCTCGGGTAATCGTGCACAAGGATGTTAAAGCTGAGCTGACAGAAAAAATTCTACTGGCGATGGGTGAATGGAAAACCGGTGATCCGTTAGATCCTGCCAATGCGCTGGGTGCGATTGTCAGCCGTGAGCAGTATGACAAGATTGTCCATTACATCTCGAAAGGCAAGGCTGAAGGCGCAACCTTACTGGCGGGTGGCGAGCCGGTTGTTATTGGTGACGGCCTGTTTGTAGCACCGACGTTATTCGATGATGTTACCCCGGATATGACCATTGCCCGGGAAGAGATCTTCGGTCCGGTGTTTGCGATTATCAGTGCCGATTCTGATGAGCAGGCTCTGGAGATAGCGAATGACACTTGCTACGGCTTGCAGGCCTCTCTCTATACATCCAGCGGCGTTAAGGCGCAGCGTTTTGCGCGCAAACTGCAGGCCGGAACCGTGTCGGTCAATTGCTATGGCGAAGGGGATATCAGCACCCCGTTTGGTGGCTATAAGCTGTCAGGTTTTGGTGGCCGTGATAACTCTCTGCAGGCGCACGATCAATATACCGAGACCAAAACAATCTGGCTCGATCTCAGCGAATAATCACTTTGATATAACAGATTATAGCCAACCCCCGGGGCATTCCCAGAGCTATGTTCTAAGGACTTAGGACTTAAGCTCCGGGGGCTTAGGCTTCGATGAGAAGTAAGGTTTAGACAATTAACAGGTGACCTATGGCTATATCGAGTATCTTTAATGACGTGATCGGCCCGGTAATGCGGGGGCCTTCAAGTTCCCATAGCGCCGCTGCCTGTCGCATTGGTTTGTTACTGCGTGATCTGATCAGCGCTGAAATCAGCGATGTGGTCATTGATTATGATCCCAATGGTTCATTGGTGACGACCCATGAAAGCCAGGGCACCGATATGGGCTTGTACGGCGGCTTACTGGGCTGGCAGGCAGACGATGAGCGGATGATGAAGTACCGTCAGGGCATAGCCGATTCAGGCATCAAAATTCAGGTAAATTACCTGGACTATGGTGCTCTGCATCCAAATACTTATCGCATAAAAATTGCCAATGAGCATAGCCAGCATAGTATGACGGCGATCTCGACCGGCGGCGGCATGATCGAAGTACAGGAGATTGATGGCGCCGCTGTAGAGATCTATGGTGATTTTCATGAACTGCTTGTTTTTGGCAATAGTGGCAACGACTGGCAGACGCTTGAGCAGGCGCTACCGGATGGTCTGGAATATGACTTTATCGAGCGCCACCAGTCAGACCGCTGTTTTATCGAGTTAAAAAGCCGTCATAGCTTCAGTCAGACTGAGATCAGCCATATTGAAAGTAGCGAGGGGATTAGTTGCGTCCGCTATTTGCAGCCTGTATTACCGGTGTTGTCGCGTAAGCATGTCGAAGTACCGTTTCTGTATTGTGATGAACTTCTGGCCATGGGGCATGCCGAGGATCTGGAGCTGTGGCAGCTAGCAGTTCGTTACGAGAGTGCCCGAGGTGATATCCCGGAAGATGAGGTATTGGAAAGAATGCGCGCAATCGTGCGTACCATGGATAACTCTATCCAGGCCGGCCTGCGTGGCACTCAATATGACGATCGCATTTTGCCGTGCCAGTCGGTTGGCTTCAGAGAATGCATGCAAGCCGATACACTGCTCAAAAGCGATCTGCTGAATACAATCGTGATGTATGTTAGCGCGATGATGGAGGTAAAAAGCTCCCTGGGCGTGATAGTGGCTGCACCCACAGCGGGTTCTTGCGGAGCCTTGCCGGGGAGCTTACTGGGGGCGGCCAAGGTGATGGACAAGTCGGAAGATGACGTGGTCAAGGCCATGCTAGCCGCGGGTGTTATCGGTATTTTTATTTCCGAGCATTCATCTTTTGCCGCTGAAGTCGGTGGTTGCCAGGCTGAATGTGGCGCGGGTTCATCGATGGCGGCTGCGGGCCTGGTGACTTTGGCAGGCGGAACTCTGCAGCAGGCAATAACAGCAGCATCGCTGGCACTGCAAAATTCACTGGGCATGATCTGTGATCCGATCGGGAACCGGGTGGAAGCCCCTTGTCTGGGGCGTAACGTCATGGCTGCATCCAACGCCGTATCCTGCACCAATATGGCGTTGGCCAGCTACGATCCGGTAGTGACTTTTGATGAGGTCGTGGCCACCCATTTTAGCGTCGGTAAAAGCATCTCTCATGAATTGCGCTGTACGGCATTGGGAGGGCTATCAATCACCGATAGTTCGAAACAGGTGGAAGCGCGGCTGCTGAAGTTTAAAAGCTGCTGATATCCCGGCACTCCCTGTGGAATAGATTTAGGAGAAATTACAGTGCATGCACATAAAGTGATTCACGTGGTCAGTTGCCACGCAGAAGGCGAGGTTGGGGATGTCATCGTAGGCGGTGTTGCGCCGCCACCGGGAGAGACTGTGTGGCAACAGTCACGCTGGATAGCGAATGATCAGACGTTGCGTAATATTGTCCTGAATGAGCCCCGTGGTGGCGTTTTTCGGCATGTTAACCTGTTAGTGCCGGCGAAGAACCCATTGGCACAAATGGGCTGGATTATTATGGAGCCGGAAGATACTCCACCGATGTCCGGGTCTAACAGCATCTGTGTTTCAACTGTCTTGTTGGAAACCGGGATAATCCCGATGCAGGAGCCCGAAACCCGGATGACGCTGGAGCCACCTGGCGGGCTGATCGATGTGGTGGCGCAGTGCGAAAATGGCAAGGTGAAGCAGGTGACGGTGCGCAACGTCCCTTCGTTTGTGGATAAGATGGATGCTACCATTGAGGTGAGTGGCATTGGCACACTGAGCGTCGATACCGCTTATGGCGGCGACAGCTTTGTCATTGTGGATGCCAAGCAATTGGGCTTTGCTATTACCCCGGATGAGGCGCGTGAAATTGCTGAGACAGGCATCAAAATCACCAATGCCGCTAATGAACAGTTGGGCTTTCAGCATCCGGAAAACCCTGACTGGAAGCACATCTCCTTTTGTCAGATTGCGGCGCCGCTGGAACAGGAAAACGGTATCTGGCTGGGCCGTAATGCGGTAGCTATTCAGCCGGGTAAACTGGACCGTTCTCCAACCGGTACTGGTTGTTCCGCGCGGATGGCACTGCTGCAGGCTAAAGGCATGCTGAAAGTTGGTGATCGTTTTATCGGTGAGTCGGTGATAGGCTCTCGCTTTAATTGCAGTATCGACAGCATGACCCGAGTAGGTGACCGTGATGCGATTTATCCGCTGATTTCCGGGCGCGCCTGGATAACCGGGACGCATCAACATACGGTGGACCCTACCGATCCATGGCCGCAAGGTTACCGGGTGGCAGATACCTGGCCCGTTTTTAATAAATAGAAGTCGTTAAATAGAAGTATGGTAAGTAGAGCTCGGTAAGTAGACGTCTGTAAATAGAACGCAGATTCAGGTCATTATTTTGTAAGGGTTACTTTTCAGGGGACAGGAATGCAGTTTATTAACGCTGAAGAAGTACGGCAGCATCTCGGCTGGGATAGCATCATTGATGCCTTGCAGGCGATGTTTACCAGCGGTTGTGAAGCCCCTGTACGCCATCACCATACCATGCAATTGCCCGGTCAGGCCGATGCCACCATGTTGATAATGCCTGCCTGGACAGCCGGACAGTATGCGGGCCTGAAGCTGGTGAATGTGTATCCGGACAACAGCCTTAAGAATCTGCCTTCGATTATGGGCGGCTATCTGCTGATGGACGGTGCTACGGGGGCGCCGTTAGCCTTTATGGATGCCGGTGAGCTCACCGCCCGCCGTACAGCAGGAGCCTCAGCATTGGCTGCCCGCTATCTGAGTCGTGAAGATGCCAGTAAATTGCTGATAGTGGGGAGTGGCCGGATGGCGATGAGCCTGGGGCTGGCACACGCTAAGGTACGCCCGATTACGGAAATTCAGGTATGGTCTCGCACCCTGGAGAAATCCGAACAGACGGCTGCTCATTATCGGGCGGCAGGTTTCAATGCAACAGTGGTGAACTCCCTGGAGGAGGGGGTACGCTGGGCGGATATCGTCAGTTGCGCAACCATGTCTGAAGAACCACTGGTGCTTGGTGAATGGGTGCAACCGGGCACCCATATCGATCTGGTTGGAGCTTTCAAGCCCACTATGCGTGAAACCGACGATGCCCTGGTGAGTATGGCATCAGTATTTGTCGATACGCGTGATGGTGTATTGGCCGAAGGTGGTGATCTATTGATTCCGATACACAATGGGACTTTCAATAGCGATAATATAATCGCTGAGCTTGCCGAGCTGACGCGAGGCGATCATCCCGGGCGTTGCTCTGAAGATGAAATAACGCTGTTTAAATCGGTAGGCGCATCGCTGGAAGACCTGGCTGCGGCTATCCGCTGTTATGAAAGCTATCAGCAGGCATCGGGTTCTGTTTTATAAGGGAAGGTGCGTAGCGTTAATCCGTTGGTGCGGTTCAGAGCGGCAATCCGTAGGTTGCTGGTTTGCATGCCCCGCGAAGCGTTCAGCGTGGCCCACGAAGTGCTTTGGCCATTGGGTAGAAGAATGAACCGCACCGGATAAGGCTGTCCTCCATATACTGAGTTTTCTGGAGTTTTTTGGTCGTCATGGATCTGATTTCAAAACCGACACTAGCGGCGCTGCTGGTGGTTTTCATCTGGGGCCTGAATGTGGTGGTCATGAAAATTGGCGTGACCGATATGGCACCGCTACTTTTCACCGCTATGCGATTCACCCTGTTGAGTCTGCTGTTACTGCCTTTCCTGCGGATACCGCGGGAGGCTATCGGTCAGGTGATTGGTTTAGCGATGATAATGGGGATTGGCCATTTTTGCGTATTAAGCATTGGCTTAAGCTACGTTGATAGCGTCGTCGCCGGACTGATCTTGCTGCTAGGCGCTCCGCTATCGTCACTGTTGGCATTTATATTTCTTAATGAACGGCTACGCTTGTTGCAGATGGTTGCGGTGATTATTGCGGGTTTAGGGGCAATTGTTCCAACCTTGCTGCAAGGAGCTGTGGATATTAAGGCTGGCGCGTTGCTTATTCTGTTTTGTGTACTCATGTGGGCGGTCGGTAATCTGAAGATTCGTAACCTGAGTAATTTGCCGCTACTGACCTTACAGTTCTGGATAGGATTTATCAGTGCACCATTATGCCTGCTCGGGTACTGGTTCAATCCGGCAGAGCTCTCGGTGGCAGAGCAATTTACCAGCAACAGTGTGATGTCGCTGGTTTACGTTGTGTCATGCTCATCGATACTCGCCTATTGGCTGTGGTATCAGCTGATTAATCGGCACGGTATTAATGCGGTGGTTAACTATGTATTACTGCAGCCGGTCATCACCATGGTTGCAGGATACCTGATACTCGGAGAAGTCATGTCCGGGCTGCAGTTGGCAGGGGGGCTGGTAACACTTATTGCGATGTGGGGCTTCTATCACAGCGGCAAACAATCAGTTTGAAACCGTCAATTTAGAATAAGGTTTCAGGCAAACTTCTTTTGTTGTTCAATCAGCAGATCATGGATGGCCTGGCCGGCTTCGAGAATATGCTTCTCTAGCAATGCTGTTGCTGCTTTTTTGTCGCGCTGGCGACACAGGGTGAGAATTTCTTTATGTTCCTGGTCGGCTTTATCAATACCGGTGGTAAACAATAGCTGCATCCGAATATAGCGGTCAGCTTTGATGTTAAGGCTTTTAATTATTTCCATTGCCTGGGGCATGTCAGCCGGCTTGTAGAGGGCTTCATGGAGGGAATAATTCAGATCACTCCAGGTTTCAACCTGGGTGCCGCTTTCCACGGTTTCTTCGAATGCATGCAGGATTTTCTCGGTGGTTTCGAAATCCTCTTCGGTCATATTGTCGATCGAATTTTCCAGTACATGACACTCGACCAGCGCCCGCAGTTCGAACAATTCGTGAATTTTAGCCGGTGACAGCTCCGTGGCAGTAGCACCTTTGTGTGCTTCAAAATTTACCAGTCCCTGGGCTTCAAGCTGCAGTAGTGCTTCTCTAACCGGGATACGACTAACATTAAACTCTTTGGCTATAGCGTCCTGTCGCAATGGCTCGCCAGCGACAATCTCACCGGACAGAATTTTCTCGCGCAGAATATCCGCAACCATTTCGGTACGTGTTTTATAAACTGCTGCTGTTCCTTTGCTCATAGAATCTGTGACCGGTAGTTGCTGTGATAATTGTAGAAAATAGTTGTTTAAATCGAGTGTCGGCGCAATTGTATCATTTGAAAGCGCCGACAACTGCACTGATTGTATATTTTCTCCACCAATTCTTACAGATTTTCCCCGCTCGATCTAATGCCGTTCTATCTGTGTTTTTGCTGCGTTTCAGGATGACGCATCAAGCGCCATCCTGATGATGCTCAGGCTTCATAGCCGAATGGGTCATCAATTGAATGGGACGGTTGGGTAAACCATTTGGGTCCCTGGTCTGTCATGTAGAAGTGATCTTCCAGGCGAATACCGAACTCATCGGGTATAACCAGCATGGGCTCATTGGAGAAACACATGCCTGCAGCCAGCGGTGTCTGATTACTTTTAACCAGGTAAGGCCATTCATGGATGTCCAGGCCGATACCGTGACCGGTGCGATGCGGACAGCCAGGCGTCTGGTATTCCGGCCCCATTCCCTGGCTGGCCAGGTATTCTCTGGCGGCTATGTCTACCACTGCACAGGGTTGGCCAATCCGGGTAGCCTGAAAGGCGTGTTCCTGAGCGGCTTTTTCTATTGCCCACATCTCCCGTTGACGGTTGTTAGGTGTGCCAAAAACATAGCTGCGCGTAATGTCAGAGATATAACCTTCAACCTGACAACCGGTATCGATCAGCACGACATCATCGGCTGCAAGTTGTTTTGGCTGTTTTACGCCATGAGGGAATGATGAGTCGCGACCAAACAGCACGATACAGAAGTAGGAGCCCTTGGCAGCGCCGACTTTGCGGTGGGCCTGATCGATAAAATCGCTGACTTCGAGGGTACTGATTCCTTCCCTCAGAATCCGGGCGGTGGCTTTCTGCACCTCCAGGGTCATGTCTTTGGCGCGCTGCATCAAGGCAATTTCAGTCGTGGACTTTATGGCCCGACAGCCTGCAGTGACATCTTTTGCACTGACCAGCTGGAATCGATCTGTCTGGCTATCAAGACCGTGGCTGATAAAAAATGCGGTGGATTCATCAATACCCAGGTTGCCGCTGGGGATGTCCATCTGTTGCAGCGTTTCGATACACAGGGCATAGGGGCACTCATGTTCATGCCATGTTGCAACGTTCCCCTGCACCTGCATATACAAACGCAGTGTATTGAGCTCAAAGTAAGGCGCGATATAGATAATCTCACCTTCGGCAGGGAGCAGGGCGCCGACTAAACGTTCACTGGCAGGCCAGCGGGTACCGGTAAAATAGTAAAGATTAGTGCCTGCATTTAGATAGATTGCAGCGATATTGTGTTGCTGCATCAGGCGCTGGGCGCGTGCAATGCGTTGCTGGTATTCTGCTAGCGCTACAGGCTGAACATCCGCTGTCATATTACTTAACTTTGCTAGCTCCTGAGCTGCGCAGGAGCCGCCAATTCCGATTGTCATGAATCACCTCGTATTCGTATATAGCCTGCTGTTCTGGCTATGTTCTTTGTCTGGTTACCACGCCTGATTGTCGTGGCTGGTTACAGTGCAGTGGCCAGCCGTTCGTTATTGGCAGGCGCTGCTTCCTGCTTATCCCAGCTTTTGCCTGGAATTGCTTCCAGCAGCAGCTTTGTGTAGTCATGTTTGGGGGCTCCAAATACTTCTTCCGTGGTGCCGTATTCAACAATCTCACCCTGCTTCATTACGGCAATCCGGTCACAGATTTTTGCCGCGACGCGCAGGTCATGGGTGACAAACAGCATCGCCAGCTGCATCTTGTCCTTGATCTCATCCAGTAGTTCTAATACTTGCGCCTGTACGGAAACATCCAGCGCGGATACCGCTTCATCGGCAATCAGCAGTTGTGGCTCCATGGCAAGGGCGCGGGCGATACCGATACGCTGGCGTTGGCCACCGGAAAATTCATGGGGATAGCGTTTCAATACGGATTTATCGAGACCGACCAGCTGTAACAGTTTGCCGGCCTGTGCATAAGCCTGTTGCTTGCTTTCGCCATGAATCACCGGTCCCTCGGCAATGATGTCGCCAACTTTTCGCCGCGGGTTAAGTGAAGCATATGGATCCTGAAAGATCATCTGAATGCGGCGTCGTACCGGCATGATCTGTTTATCGTTGAGGCTCAGAATGTTCTGGCCGTTGAATATGACTTCACCGCTGTCGGAGCTGTGCAGGCGGATGATTGAACGTCCCACGGTGGATTTCCCCGAGCCTGATTCACCCACCAGACCCAGTGTTTCGCCTTTTCTAATATCAAATGAGATATTTTTTGAGGCGTAGACGGTACGGCCCGGTTTTCCCCAGAAACCGGCTTTGCTGGTGTAGGTTTTACACAGATTGCGCACGCTGACTACGGTTTCAGGCTCACTCTGGCTGACATCCCGGGTTTGTAGTGTCGGTATCGCGGCAATCAGTTTTTGGGTGTACGGATGTTGTGGGTCGTTCAGCACTTGTTGGGCGCTGCCCTGTTCAACTATTCTGCCTTCCTGCATCACGATGACCCGATCTGCTATCTCGGCGACCACGCCAAAATCGTGGGTGATAAATATCACCCCCATAGCATGGCTATGTTGCAGGTCTTTAATCAGCTTCAGGATCTGTGCCTGGGTAGTTACGTCCAGTGCGGTGGTTGGCTCATCGGCGATTAGTACGGCTGGCTCGAGTGCCAGCGCCATCGAAATCATCACCCGTTGGCGTTGCCCGCCTGACAGCGCGAAAGGATAACTGTCACCGATAATCTCGGGGTCTGGCAAACCGACATCTTTGAGCATCTCGATGATTCTGGCCTTACGCTCTGCCTGACTATAATGGCGATGAGCCAGTAAGACTTCTTCCAGCTGATCACCGACTTTCATCACCGGATTCAGGGCGGTCATCGGTTCCTGAAAAATCATGCCGACCCGGCTACCACGTATCTTCTGCATTTGGCTTTCATTTAGCGAAAGCAGGTTTTGACCTTCCAATTCAATGCTGCCGCGCACCACCTTGACGTGTGGTGGTGGCAGTAATCCCATGATGGCGTTGGAGGACATGGACTTCCCCGATCCCGATTCCCCGACGATGCAGAGGATTTCACCGGGGAATACCTCGAAGTTAATATTCTCAACGGCCAGGGGACGGTCTGCGCCTTTGGGTAAGCAGATATCCAGGTCTTTGATGCGCAGGACTGCTTGTTTATGTGTCATAAATTCTTTCCTTATTCTGTCCTGAGGCTTATGCAGATCGTTTCATTTTTGGATCAAGCGCATCACGTAGTCCGTCACCGACCAGGTTAATGGAAAGTACGGTGGCGAGAATGGTGAGACCGGGCAGGGTGATTAGCCACCAGGCACTGAGCATGAATTCCCGTGAATCCGCGAGCATTGTGCCCCATTCTGGCGCTGGCGGTTGGGCACCCATACCGAGAAAACCAAGCGCTGCGGCATCCAGGATGGCGGTTGAAAAGCTAAGCGTTGCTTGCACAATCAAGGGAGCAACACAGTTAGGCAGTACATTGATGCACATCAGGCGTCCGGCACCGGCACCCATGGTACGGCTTGCGGATACATAATCCTTACTGAGTTCGGACATGGCCTGAGCCCGGGTGATGCGAACAAAATGCGGCATGTAGGTGATGGCGATAGCCACCATGGCGTTGGTCAGGCTGGGGCCCAGTATTGCCACCAGAACAAGGGCCAGCAACAGGCTGGGGAAGGCTAATATGATATCCATAACCCGCATTATCAGGCTTTCGGCGAAGCCTCTGTAATAGGCGGCCATTAAGCCAAACAGAATGCCGGTGGACAATGAGATACCGATCACAATAAAACCGATGTAGAAGGAGTAACGTGCGCCAAAAATAAGCCGCGAGAGCTGATCGCGGCCAACCGCATCGGTGCCAAGCATAAACTCCCAACTGCCTCCCGCCTGCCAGACGGGTGGTTGCAGCAGATGATCACGGAACTGCTCAGTCGGAGAATGCAGCGTTACGAAGTCAGCAAACAGGGCTAGCAGCAGAATGACAGCAATAAAGTAAAGACCCGTCAGCGCGCCTTTGTGTAGTTTGAACTGTTTCCAAAAGTTGCTCAGTTGGGCCTGCAGCCCGCTGGGCTGATGTGAAGCTGTTAGGGTATTCATAGCTTTGACCTCTGCTGACTGATGCGCGGATCGATAATGTTGTAGCACAGGTCTACACTCAGATTTACCAGCATCACAATGCCGGCAATTAACACGAGGCCTGCCTGAATAACCGGGTAGTCACGCCGAAATACTGAGTCGACCATCCATTTTCCGATACCCGGCCAGGAGAAAATAGTTTCCGTTAAAATGGCTCCCGCCAGCAGTACACCGACCGACAGGCCAATGACGGTGACAACCGGTATTAAAGCATTACGTAGCGCATGTTTTACAATCACCCGGTACGGGCTTAAGCCCTTGGCGCGAGCCGTTTTGATATAATCTTCGCCCAGCACTTCGAGCATTGCCGAACGTGTTTGGCGGGCAAATACCGCCATCGGAATTGTCCCCAGGGCGATTGTTGGCAGAATCAGATGGTGTAATGCCGACAGGAAGGCGCCATCCTCATCACCGAGCAGGCTATCGATCAGCATGAAGCCGGTTACGCCATCCACCCAGTACTCCACACTTAGGCGGCCGGATACCGGTGTCCACCCCAGGGTGCCTGAAAAGAAGACGATCAACAGAAGAGCCCACCAGAAGATAGGCATCGAGAAACCGGCCAGTGAAATAGTCATCAGGCCGTGATCAAAAATAGTTCCGCGTTTTACCGCAGCGATCACGCCAGCGGGGATGCCGATAACCAGCGCGAATATCAGGGCGCAAACCGAGAGTTCGATGGTGGCTGGAAATAGCGAGAAAAACTCATTCAACACCGGCTGCTTGGAAACCAGCGAGATGCCAAAGTCTCCCTGTAGCAGGCCGGTGAGATAGTCAAAATACTGGATATAAAGAGGCTGATCATAGCCAAAGCGTGTAGCCAGTTCCGCATAGCGCTCTGCCGACACGCCGCGCTCTCCTGCCATAACCAGAATGGGGTCGCCAGGGATGAGACGGATAAAGGCAAATGCGGCCAGGGTTACGCCAATAAATGTGGGGACTAGCATCAGCAGTCGGCGCAGTAAAAAATCAAACATAAGGATAACCTTCGTTTCTGTGGATATTCCCGGAGGTACTATTTCGGAGGTTCTTTTTCGTAGGTTCTAAGGTCGCTTGCTGAAGGTCCCGCAATGGCGACTCATGCCATTGCGGGATTGCATTCAGATCGAGCAGTTCCTGAACGGTTAGTTCACGATATCCACGCCGTAGAAGTAGTTACCGCCTAGTGGATCAATCTTGAAGTTTTTCACTTCATTACGAATCGGTTGGGACACGATCGAGTGAGCGATGGTGGCCCAGGGCGCTTTCTTCTTAAAGATCAGTTGAGCTTGCTCGTATAAGCGGGTGCGCTCAGCAACATCTGAAGATTGCTTGGCCTGTTGCAGCAGATCGTCAAACTCTTTATCACACCAGCGCGCACGGTTGGCACCGGCTTCTGCCGCTGCGCAACTCAGTAATACGCTCAAAAAGTTATCCGGGTCACCGTTATCGCCAGTCCAGCCCAGTAGTACCGTGTCGTGCTCACCATTGTTAGAGCGTTTGAGATACTCGCCCCATTCGTAGGTAACGATTTCAGCGTCGACACCGACTTTTTTCCAGTCAGCCTGGATCAGTTCCGCCATGCGCCGGGCGTTAGGGTTATAAGGACGCTGTACCGGCATCGCCCAGATATTGGTTTTAAGGTTAGAGATACCCGCTTTTTCTATCAATTTTTTGGCCGCAACAGGGTCGTATCTATCATCGACCGTTGCGTTGTTGTACGACCAGATTGTCGGTGGAATCGGGTTTACTGCAACTTTGGCGACGCCGTTAAAGACTGACTCAATGATGGCTTGCTTATTGATAGCCATATTCAGCGCACGGCGTATATCCGGGTTATCGAACGGTGCTTTGGTTGTGTTATAGGCCAGATATCCAACATTCAGTCCCTCCTGCTGCATGACTGTCAGACCCTCGGTCTGCTTCATTTCATCCAGGTCATTTGGGTTAGGGTTCAATGTCACATGGCATTCACCGGCCTTCAGCTTCTGGAATCGGACCGTTGAATCCGGGGTAATCGCGAATATCAGCTTATCGATCGGAGCCTTGCCGCGAAAAAAATCCGGGTTGGCGCTGTAGCGAATGATGGCGTCCTTTTTGTAGCCGACAAACTGGAAGGGGCCGGTGCCTACCGGCAGATGGTCATAGGCTTCCTTGTTACCTGCCTGTATCTGTTGTTCAGCGTATTCAGCCGAGGTGACAGAGGCAAAATCCATGGCAAGGTTGGCGATAAAAGGTGATTCAACGCGGTTAAGCACAAACTTGACGGTGTAGTCATCGACCTTGACGATCTCTTTGATCAGATTGGCCATGTCCATACCTTCAAAGTACTCGTAGGTTCCCCCATTGACGGTATGGTAGGGATGATCTTTTTTCAGCTGGCGGTTAAAGGTAAAGAGGACATCATCGGAATTAAAGTCACGCGAGGGGGTGAAGTACTTGGTGGCATGGAACTTGACTCCTTTTCGCAGGGAAAAGGTGTATTCCTTGCCGTCGTCGCTGACTGACCAGCTTTCTGACAGGCCCGGTATGATGTCGGTGGTGCCAATCCTGAACTCAGCCAGGCGGTTATAAATCTGTCGGGATGTGGCATCCATAGTGGTACCGGATGTAACCAGTGCAGGGTTAAATATTTCCGGACTTCCCTCTGAACAGTAAACCAGGGTTTTGGCTGCGTGAGCATGTCCACCGAGTAAAACTGCTGTAACCAGGAGGGATGTCGCCAGTCGTTTTTTCATGTTTGTAGCCTCTGTTTTTATTATTGCTAGTGACCTACTGACGACCAAAGCTTGTGTCTGTCGCTGTGATTGCCGGTGACTGATGTCGGATAAACAATGTAGTGCAGAAAGTATATTGTATGCAATCTATTATATGCATAGCGCTATACGGAATTTATATACTAGCTCTGAAAAGGCCAATGAAATGCGCTTGAAACTGAAGTGTTTATTTTTAAGTCAGCAGGTTATGAGGCTTTGATTGTGGTGCTATAGGTAAAGGATTAGAGAGAAAAATAAAGGAAGTAAAGGGCTTGCAGGTTGGCTAAAGTTGGATGTTGGGTCTTTAGTGCATGTTTTTTGGGTCGTTATTTATTGGCATTAACGTTAAATATATTGATCACATCGTTGGGTATTACCGCCAAATCAGACCCAATAACATAACAGCGGCTTAAGCCCAAATGACTCCGAACGAAAGTCCTGGTTTGAATCTTAAGCCGTGCCAAATTTAGTTGACCAGATAGAGACTTGATAAGGCAGAAATATTCAGGATGCTTGATAAAGTGAGGTTAATAAAGAAAACCATCTCCGCATAAAAATGATAAAAAAAGCCATAAATGCACCGAAAACATACCCAAATTGGTGTGCTGTATCGTTCTAATAAAGACGAGATAATGAGAAAGTTAACTGACAAAACCAGCTTAAAGAGAAGTGCTTGTTTTAAGTAGATATTGTATTATCCGTTAATTTTATCTTAAGGCTCATCTAGTTAGAATTAGGCCTGTAAAAAGTAAGCGGATAATGATGTTAATTGCCAGGGGGGAAGGGACTCATGAATAACGAAATACCCGTCGAAGTGTCGGTTAGCGGCGAGAACGTCCTGTTGAGCAGCACCGCGAGCTACGGCAGCGTGACGGTGGACGCCAGCGGCAACTGGACCTACACCCTGGACAACGCCAACGCCACGGTTGATGCGCTGATAGCGGGCGCCAGCCTGAGCGATACCATCACCTTCACCTCGGCCGATGGCACGGCGGTGGAGACCCAAAGCATCAGCATCACCGGCGCCAACGATAGCGCAAGCA
This sequence comes from Amphritea sp., assembly GCA_036960915.1. Classification (GTDB taxonomy): domain Bacteria; phylum Pseudomonadota; class Gammaproteobacteria; order Pseudomonadales; family Balneatricaceae; genus Amphritea. Next base: position 582 of record JBALVQ010000016.1, on the reverse strand, counting down.
TCACGGTAACCGCGACCGATACCGCGGTGACCGAAGACGATGCCGGCAACGCCACGGCCAGCGGCACGGTCGCGGTGAGCGATGTGGATAGCGGCGAGAACGTCCTGTTGAGCAGCACTGCGAGCTACGGCACGGTGACGGTGGACGCCAGTGGCAACTGGACCTACACCCTGGACAACAGCAATGCCACGGTTGATGCGCTGATAGCGGGCGCCAGCCTGAGCGACACCATCACCTTCACCTCGGCCGATGGCACGGCGGTGGAGACCCAAAGCATCAGCATCACCGGCGCCAACGATACGGCGAGCATCACGGTAACCGCGACCGATACCGCGGTTACCCTGTATGGCGGAGCGGGCGATGATCAGCTGCAAGGCGGTGAAGGCAACGACATCCTGACCGGCGGTGCCGGTAACGACATCCTGACCGGCGGTGACGATGATGATATCTTCGTTTGGAATGCAGGCGATCAGGGTACTGCTGGCTCACCTGCTATGGATAGTATTCAGGACTTTAGTTTTGCAGACGATTGTGTGCCACGAAGGCGCATAGAAGTGCAGTGCACTTCGTGCAGCTATGCTG